>NZ_AUTC01000190.1 GCF_001461695.1 Sinorhizobium fredii USDA 205
CGGCAGTTTCCTGCTCGGCGAGGAAACCTACCTCCTCGAGGCAAAATGGCATTCACAGCCGACGGGTGTCGCCGACCTCCATGTCTTCCACGGTAAGCTCGACCAGAAGGCCGCGTGGGCCCGCGGTCTATTCGTGAGCTACAACGGTTTCACGACCGAGGGCCTGGCGGCGTTCGGTTCGGGCAAGCGGCTCATCTGCATGGATGGCCGCGACATCTACGACGCACTCGATCGTCAGATCCCGCTGAAGGCGGTCCTCGAACGCAAAGTGCGCAGGGCTGCTGAAACGGGTCGCCCCTTCATCCCGTCGCGGGAACTTTTCGATCAACACGGGGGCAGCCGATGATCCTGACCGATAACGAAACCAAGGTCGATCTCCTCAACAACGAGGCGATCGCGACGACGATCATAAAGCTCCTGCGGGACCGGCCAGATCAACCGGTAACGATCGGCGTGCATGGCGATTGGGGTGCCGGCAAATCCAGTGTCCTCGAGATGATCGAGGCCGGCTTCGAAAAGGAATCCAAGGTCCTCTGCCTCAAATTCAACGGATGGCGCTTCCAGGGCTTCGAAGACGCCAAGATTGCGGTGATCGAGGGCATCGTCACGGGGTTGATCGAGAAGCGGCCCGCGCTGACGAGGGCGGGAGAAGCCGTAGAGGACGTCTTCCGACGCATCGACTGGCTCAAAGTTGCCAAAAAGGCGGGCGGCCTCGCCTTCACCTCCTTCACGGGGATCCCCACTCCCGATCAGATCACCGCGATCGTGGGCTGTCGTTTGGCACTTAAACGTAAGAATGCGGCCGCTTCTTTCTTGGT
>NZ_AUTC01000191.1 GCF_001461695.1 Sinorhizobium fredii USDA 205
ACGGGAGAAGCCGTAAAGGACGTCTTCCGGCGCATCGACTGGCTCAAAGTTGCCAAAAAGGCGGGCGGCCTCGCGTTCACCGCCTTCACGGGGATCCCCACTCCTGATCAGATCACCGCGATCGTGGGCACTTTGGAGGGCTTCCTCGCTGATCCCGCGAAGCTCGCCACCAAGGACAATGTTCAGTCAGCGATTGATGGCGTGAAGGGTCTCCTGAAAGAAAAGGACGGCGAGAGTGCGAACGTTCCCGAAGAGATAAATGCTTTTCGGAAAGCCTTCGACGACCTCCTGGAGAAGGCAGGTATCGAACAGCTCGTCGTCCTGATCGACGACCTCGACCGCTGTCTCCCGGACACCTCCATCGAAACTCTCGAGGCGGTCCGGCTCTTCGTCTTCACGTCGCGGACCGCGTTTGTCGTCGCCGCCGACGAAGCCATGATCGAATACGCCGTGCGCAAGCATTTCCCGGACCTGCCGGACACGACAGGACCCCAAACCTATGCGCGCAATTACCTTGAGAAGCTGATTCAGGTCCCCTTCCGGATTCCGGCTCTGGGGGACACCGAAACTCGCATCTATGTGACCCTGCTGCTCGTGGGCGCCGAACTTGGCGAAGACGATCCGGCGTTCAACAGTTTGATTGGTGTCGCGCGAGAGCGTCTGAAACGCCCCTGGACCTCGGGCGCTCTAGACTCTGCATCCGTCAGGACCGCCCTCGGCACGAAGGCCTCTCGGGCAAACAACGCCCTGGCGCTCAGTGATCAGATCGGACCGATCCTGGCCAGCGGTACCAAAGGCAATCCGCGCCAGATCAAACGCTTCCTCAATACCCTGGTCCTGCGCCAGCGCACGGCCGAGGCACGCGGGTTCGGCGATGATGTGAAACTCCCGGTCTTGGCAAAGCTGATGCTCGCCGAACGCTTCATTCCCCGGCTATTCGATCAGATCGCGGCCGCTGCGGCGGTGGCGCCGGATGGCAAATGCACCGATCTGGCCGCCCTCGAAGCCGCTGCGACGGCGAAGGCGGACGATAAGCCAAAGGCGAAGCCGCCGAAATCACCCGGTAAGGAAGGCGACGGTGCGAAGCCAACGCCCAAACTCGAAGTGGTGACGACGACGGAGAGTGCGCAACTCGGCGAATGGCTCTCGTCGCCCGCGATCAAGGCTTGGGCGATGCTGCCCACGATGATTGGTGACGAGGATCTGCGTCCATACCTTTTCGTGGCGAAGGATCGGAAGGATTATTTTGGCGCAGCGTCCGTTCTCGGGCACCTGGCGGCTGTCGTCGAGCAACTCTTCGGAGGTAAGTTCGCCGTCCAAGGCCTCGAGGCCGATCTCAAGCGGCTCGCGCCGCCGGAAGCAGCGAAAGTCTTCGAAGCGGTGCGCGGTCGCATCGTTGGCGCTGACGCATTCGACACGGAGCCTGCTGGCGCTGCAGGTCTGGCGGTACTGATCAAGGCCCATCCGACCCTCCAAGGTCAACTCGTCGATTTTCTGGACGCGCTGCCTCGCGACCGGCTCGGCCCATGGGTCTGCGGAGGCTGGGAAGGCGTGATCAAGGACGGCGAAGCCGTCCAGCGCTTCGATCGCCTGCTACAAACATGGGGCAAGGAGGGCGGACCCATGCTGAGGGCCGCCGCCAACGGCGTGCTGCGCACCCGCCAGGGAGCGCGCTGATGGGCACCTCGAGCGCGTTCGGCGGCCAGAGCGGCGGCACGCCCCTCGTCCCAAGTTGGCTCGACGATGATGGTGCGGCGCCGGCTGCCCCCAACGGCGCGCTACCCGATGGGGGAGCGCCACCAGATGGTGGTGTCCCCGCTGACGGCGCTCCGCCCGATGCTCTGCCGGCGCCCCCGTTCCGACCTCCCGTTCCACCCATCGCCGATCCGACGCGGTTTTCGGCCGCACGCAACAATTTCTCGCGCTTTGCCGGTTCCGGAGGCGACGACCGCCGGAGCCTTGGTCGCGCCGTCTCCCATTATGTGGGTTCATCTGCTGGCGGCGCTCGGACGGCCGCGGCGAGGATGGGCTCGGCGCGCGGCGCCGGAAGCCGGCTTCTTGGTTTCTTGTCCGACGCGGTCGCCCGCGGCGCCACCGAGGCACTGCGCGCGCTGAACCTCGAGGGGTTGGCAGGCCGACCGATTGAGGAGATCTTTCTCGGGCTCGCAGACTACGTCTGCCCCGACGGCGGCTCGATCGATGAGGGCATCGCTCGCGAAGCATTCATCGAGACGATCGCCGACCTCGCCGGCGCAGGCATCACAGACTTCGATGGTCTCACTGCCGACCAGATGCAAACTGTGTTCGAGCTCTACGCGACGAACGCGATCGAAGCACGGCTGTGCAATGACATCGGTGCCAAGACGGTGACGCTGCCGACCGACAGTCGGGAAGCAGCGCGCGTCCAGGCTCAGCTCAACGATTTCATCAGGCGCGGCGTTGCGGATGCGCTCACGACAGCACGCGCTGCTGCTGCCGCACTGACTCCGGACCGTGTGCTGGCCTTTGTCGGGCGCATCTACGAGCAGGCGTTCGGGATCCTACAGATCATGGGCGATGTGGAGGCGGAAGGCGCATGAGACGACACCTCATCACTGGCCACTATGGCCCGCGCGACCGCAATCGAATGCCACTCGGTGACGGCGAGATCGAGACCCGTCTGGATTTGGTCGCCAGCGAGCGTTCGCTCGGCCATGGAATTGGGCGCGCCTTGGCCGATCTCTCGCGCCTCGGGGTCTTTCCGTCGGAGATGGGCGTCGATGTCCTGGTATTGGCGGCGCATGTTCATGCCGCCGACACCCGCGTCTCGCGCGACAGTGAATCGCAAGACGGCTGGACTCGGGAGCTGCGCTTGGTCGTCCCCGTCTCGGATCCCGACCGCTGGCGGACCGCCGCCCTAACCTTTGAACGGCTGCTGAATTTCCTCACCGGCGACCATTGGTCTTTAGGATTTCGAGCCCGGCCGGCGCGCTTCGCGAGGGTCGCTCCGACAGCGCCGGCACGCCTCATCGGCCCTCAATTCGATGATCTGGCTCTATTCTCGGGCGGTCTGGATAGCCTGATTGGCGCGATCGACGCCCTTGAGGCCGGGCGCACCCCCCTCCTCATCAGCCATGCCGGTGAAGGCGCGACCAGCGACGCGCAGGCGACGATCTTCGACGTGCTCAAGGCGCATTATCGCGGCCGATCCTTCGAGCGCCTGCGCCTGTGGATGGCGTTTCCCGACGGCTTCATCCGCGGGTCGGCTGGGGAGAACACCACGCGGGGAAGATCCTTCCTCTTCTTCGCTCTCGGTGTTTTCGCAGGTACCGGGCTTGAAAGGACCTTCACGCTGAAGGTGCCCGAGAATGGCCTGATCGCCGTCAATGTGCCGCTTGACCCGCTCCGGCTCGGCGCGTTGAGCACCCGGACGACGCATCCCTTCTACATTGCCCGCTGGAACGATGCGCTGGGTGCGCTCGGCATATCGGGCCGGATTGAAAATCCTTACTGGGATCGGACAAAAGGCGAGATGGCCGAGGAGTGCGCAAATCCCGCACTTCTTCGTCGGCTCACCCCGGCGTCGCTGTCCTGCGCGTCGCCGACCAAAGGCAGATTTCAGGGGCTCAGCCCGCAACATTGCGGCTATTGCCTGCCTTGTCTGATCCGGCGCGCCTCACTGCTCAAAGGCCTCCGCCCTGATAGGGACCCGACCATCTACACAGTGCCCGATCTCGCCGCTCACGCGCTCGACACGCGCCAATCGGAAGGTGTGCAGGTTCGTTCTTTCCAGCTCGCCATCGAGCGTCTTCGCGCGCGGCCGGGGTTGGCGCCGATCCTAATCCACAAGCCCGGGCCGCTTTTTGACGAGTCTCCCCAGCGCCAGGCCGCTCTCGCGGATGTCTACCGCCGCGGGCTCGAGGAAGTGGGTTCGCTCCTCAACGGCGTGAGGACTCGGCCAGGATGAGCGATCCATCGTTGATCGGCGGCGTGGACTTCCATTGCCACCTCGATCTCTACCCCGATCACGAAGCAGCCATCGCAAGAGCTGAAGCTGCGCGGATTTACACGCTGACTGTCACGACGACACCGAAAGCGTGGGCGCGTAACCAGGAGCTCACGCGACACACACGCTATGTCCGCCCGGCGCTGGGTCTGCATCCCCAGCTCGTCGCCGAGCGGGCCAGCGAGCTGTCGCTATGGGAACGTCATCTGCCCGAGACGCGATACGTCGGCGAGGTCGGCCTCGACGCCGGTTCTCGCTTCTACAAATCGTTCGAGGCCCAGAAACATGTGTTCCAGCGTGTCCTTGAGCGTTGCGCCGACGCCGGTGGCAAAATCCTCACGGTCCACAGCGTCAGGAGCGCGCCCGCGGTCTTGGACATGATCGAAGCCTATCTTCCCCGAGCGCGCGGAAGCGTCGTGCTGCATTGGTTCACCGGCAGCAAGAGTGACGCGCGTCGCGCGGCTGCGCTCGGCTGCTATTTCTCGATCAACGCCGAAATGACCCGGATGGACCGTGGCCGCGATCTGATCGAAAGCTTGCCGCGGGACCGTATCCTCACCGAAACCGATGGGCCCTTTACGCAGACGGAAGGCCGTCCCGCAGAACCGGGTGACGCTCGACTTGCCGCAAGTGCCGTGGCCAATGTTCTCGGGCTCTCGCCGGATGCGATGACCGAGGTCATCGTGTCGAACCTGCGCGCCCTGCTCGCCTGATATCTTGCTCCGGCTACGACCGCACCAGTACCGCTTTCTCGATCGCTTGTACGAATGACCTGATCAGATCGGCCGTATCCTGAACGAAACTTCTGGTGATGTGTTTCAGTTCGTTGCCATCCTTGTCAAAGCCGTTCCGGTGAACGCAGTCATGGCGGAGCTTGACCGCCTTGAACAGGCTCGCCTTGTCGCTGGCCAAGTTCAGGATACGAATGCCGAGCGCGATGTTGTAGAGAACATCTACCTTGGCCAGATTGTGATACTGGATCGAGCGAAGGTGCTCGCGAACCTTTCTTTGGACCAGAGCCGGCTCCTTCGAGATTTCGACGAGCGTGAACTTCTCCTTTGCCAGGTCCTCATCCCCGTCGAGCAGCCGCTGAAAGGCGTCCGCATCAGCTTCGACTTGATTTATCAGTCTGTCGGCGAGATAGGCTTCCATCGCGGTGACCTGATGCGAAAAGATCAGACGGTTGACAAGGTGACCACCTTTATTGCTCCCATGATCTGCAAGCAGGTCGCCTGTATGGTGATAGGAACTCATGAAGATCGTGAAGGGGTTGTCGGGGACAGAATAATCAACCCATTCGTCAGGTTCCGGCTCGCCGTGCCCGAGCCCGTACTCAAAGTCCTCGATCACCGCATGCGGCCCCACATCCGTTGCATGATAGTTCTCGATGCCGACGGGATACTCCCATAATCCCCAACGAAGCTCCCCCAGGTCTGGGTGATCGACGACCGCTTCATAGTGGGTCTCCGATCCCATCTGCCGTTCGTCACCACCGACCGCATCCCAATCGAGTTCGTCGCTGTCGATCTCGTATATTTTGCCGGTCTCACTGTGCCTGATCTGAGCTGTCCCGCGACAGTATACTTCCATGCTTCCCTCAAATACGACGTTGATGCAGGTGTTAGCGCTGCGGGCCAGTTTTCCGGCGGAGCGCTCACGAGCCGCGTGTGCGCTTCAAGAAAGCGCGCATTTCGACGCGATCAGGTGCCGCGACAGAAAAATAGCGGACGGGATAAGGATGGCTTCCGGTTTCCCCGCTGACGCGCCCATCCTCGATCAGGCTGATCACGTAGCTGACCGCCGGGTTGAACCGGCGGATAGCCCAGCCCGTCTTTTCGTGCAAGTCAGAGAGCCGGACACTGTCCATCGTTCCATCGAGGATAAGGTCGATCAGCTCTCCGGCATCGATGAAGGGAGTGAACCCTACGACGACAGGGTCGAAGACCGCGAACAGGTCGAGCGTGGGGCGCACCCGTGGAAATTTCGCATTCATAAGCGCCGTCGAGGTCAAGAGGCCCTCCGCCTCAAGCTCCGCAAGCGCCTCCTCGACCAAGCGTGCCTCTTCGCCCGCGAACGCCTGCTCGATGTCGTTACCGCCAATTGGGTCCGGCAGACCGAATTCCGAAGTTGTCGCAATCCAGGTGCCGATTTTCTTTGCCAGCGAGCTAACGTCAATGTCGATTTCGGTGTCGCTCATCTGTTGGTTGTCCTTCTTGTCCGCCGCTGGGCCATCTGGAACAGGGGCTGGTGGATTCAGAGGCTTCGGTGAGGTTGTCCCGCCGATCCATTCATCGAGCCGATCGATGACCTTCTGCCCAATTGATGCGAATTGGATGATATCCTGTCCGATCAAGTGGACAGTCTCGCCGATCTTGGCGTCGGTTGCCTGTTTGGCGAACTTTGCGTCCACCACGCCGAGATTATGCCCGATAATGTGCCGTTTCTGGATATTGAGGCGCAGCACGGCCAACTCGTCGGCAGAGAGGTTGTCATAGGGATCGAAGTCGAAGGCGGAAAATCGGTCCCTACCGAAATCTACGTTCTGAAACTCGTTCTTGACGGGCTTTGCTTTGATTTCCGGCCTTTGGCTCAGGGCGTAGTGGTAGGCCACCTTAAGGGTTGCTTCGAAGGCGGTCAGCACATCTTCATGGGCGTTGCCGAGTAGCCGGTAGGCCAGCTCTTGCCGGTCGCTCGAAAGCGTGTCCGCCAGCTCCACCTGTTCCCCGACGAGCTTGCACTCGCGAGAAAAATGCAGGCGCAGGTTCGGCGCGCCGCAGTCGGGGCAGAAAAGAGCGATGGCGTAAACGCCGTAATCGCGGCCGCAATGGTCACATTCCATTTCGCGCAGGAGATCGCGTCGCGAAAATCGCGGTTTCGGCCGGGGGCGTGACGACACCTTTGCCTCAATGCGAACGAGACTATTCCTTGAGCTTCGATTGTTGAGGCCTTTGAAGGCGCTCGCGAGCATCTCCTCGACATCTGACATTGCTGCGTGCTTGACCAACTCGACGGCGGCCTTCATGTCGTCCGGATGATTGAACTCCGCATCGAGTCCGACATAGCCACTGTAGGGGCAGACGGTTTGCGGTGACCGCGGCTCAAGCTTCATGCGGGATCGTGCAGCATCGACGATCGTGAACTTCGCATTCACTTCGCCCAAGAGGAAATGTCGCGGATGCGCATCTTCTTTTGGGGAGTAGCGATAGACGCGTCCGCTCGGCGTTCGCGGCGGTGGAACTCCCACTGTCATTTTACTGCCGGAGCCACCCGTTCGAAGTCGTTCCAGATTGCGCATTCTTCCCATCACCAGTCCCCACAAGCCACAATGGATGGAAGAATGTACCCTGAACGAACGATTCGCTATCACTTACGCGTTTGTTTTGACGCGGGCGCCGGCCCCAATGTTCGTAAGGGCTGTCATGAGCAGTCACGCTCAAGGGTCGTGAACCGCACCTCGCACAGGCCTCGGCCTGCTGCGTCTGATTATGAGCATCAAGCTACCGGGAAGCCGGCGACACAAACCACTCACTTGCAGCGACGGCTGCAGATCAAATTGATCTGACGCTTTCCGCCTTGGATTTTCCGGTCTTCCGGTCCTGGCCCAGTTCGTAGCTGACTTTTTGTCCGTCTCGAAGAAGCGCGGAACCCTGCAACGCCGACACATGGACGAAGACATCTGCCCCGCCGTTGTCAGGCGTGATGAAGCCGAAACCTTTATCCTGGTTGAAAAACTTTACCGTACCAGTCGCCATGAGATCCTCGTGAGCTGAAGGGCACCGTGTGCCGCGCACGGAGCTTATTCGTCGCGGCGTTTTCCTGCAACCGGCATGTCCAAACCTTCGCGAAATCGCAACGCATTGAAATGATGGTAAACACGGAGTTAACCAGAAGCGATATCACCAGTTGCTTCCGTCGTCGCCGCAGATTGTCCAGGCGTTCTCACCATCGTTATAGCGTAGCTATAGTGATGGCTTTGGAGCCGCAAATGGGCGCTTCGCGGTCAAGGGAGCGCATTTCCGATCGTTGCGTGATACGATCGACACCTCGTCTGGCCAGTGCCTGTGCTCTATTTCTCTGGCGCACAAATCAATGGCCGAAGCTCCTGCACGATCACGCCCGCCTTAGGTGACAGCATCGCGCCAATCCAGTTGTCGGAGAATGTCCCTCCCCCGTCGGCTGCCGAAAGCCAAACCACTTCGTTCGTCGCCAATTCGATTTTCACCTCGCTGCCAATTGGACTGCCTGCGACCGCCTGGACATAGTGGCGTTTGATGGGATGAATTGTCCCCGTATCGTCCACGAGACGATTGTCCCGGTAGTTCAGTTGGATCGTACCCTCGTCAGGACGCGAGGTGCAGTCGGTCGATCGCTCGCACTGAATGATCGACGAGAACGTGCACGTCCATACCAGGCCGGAGCGCCACATGGGATTTTCTCCCGCATTTGCAGAGGTCGTCGCCAGCAGCAGCGCTGCGATGAAAGGGTGATTCAAGGCCACGTTCATTCCTGTCATGGTCCGAACGAGCGACATCCGGAGCGATAACCATGGAGGAATAGTTAATTATAGTTTCATGAAACTGCAATGCGCCGTCAGGCTTATCAATCCGATTTGGCCTCGGATTTCTGTCCCATCAGCAGCTCCTGCAGCGGGATCTTCAAGTTGGTGCTGATCCGGGTGATCACCTGCAGTGACGGGTTGGCCGAGCCGTCGAGAATCTGGAGATAATAAGGAGAGGTAATCTCGCACAGTTGCGCGAGCTCCTTCTTGTTCAGGCCACGCCTTACCTGCTCCCGCTCCATGATCGTCGCCATGTTTCGCAGGATCATCGTCCCCAGGTCAGTGTCGGTTTTCTTACGCTTGATCGTCGCCATCAGATTAAATATATTTAATTGGCCATTGTGTCAGCTGAGAGGTGCCCATGCCTGTAAAAATCAAGCGGATCAAGATCGTCGTTCGAGTTCTTCTGGCGGCCACTGTATTTGCTGCTCCCGCGACGGCGAGCGAATGGGGTTGCGAAGTCTTGCTGTGCGCGTCGTCGTCCAATCCCAGTTGGCGGGGGGTGCCCGCCTGTCACCCGCCGATGACGCGGTTGATCTCCGCGATGAAGAAACCAGGCTTCGACTGGCCGACTTGCCCCGAAGCGGGCACAGGCTCCCCCAGCTTCGAACGCTATGCCGCGTGCCCGGAGGGATATCGCGTGGGAAGTAGCTTGGACCGGAATGGATTCGCCAGAGAGGCGAACCTCTGCGTAAAGACAGTGAATATGTGCCAGGGCAAGGCGCACGGACTTTATAACTCTGATCGGCAGCAGGGCTGCATACAAACTATCTCCATATCCCGACCGCTCAGGCCAGAGCCCTACTTCTTCGACATCAAGAATGACACCTCTGGTCAAACCGAGCGGCATTGGTTCGAACTGCACAATTAAACGGTTCTGATCGGTTAAGGAAGGTTTAAATCGATGCGATGCGTTAATCGTCACACCCTGCTCGGCCACGTCGGAAATCTCGTGGAACTCAAAAATGTGCTGAAAGTAAACATCGCGGCGAACCGCGAGTGGCAGGGTGAAGGCGGAAAGAGATCCGCCACCGATTGGGTGCAGGTCACCATTCTCGACAAGAAACAGGCCGAATGGATCGAGGAGAATGTCGGGCCGGGCGATCTCGTCTATGTCGAGTCCCGGATTTCCAACTCCAGCTACGAGCGGGACGGCGAACAGGTCTATACCACGGACGTCATCGCTCAGCTTTTCAATCTGGTTGCGAAGAAGGGCGCCTGAGCGCGGGCGGCGCGACTATTTCAGGCCACCGCCCGTTTCGGTCGGCCGCGCTCTATGCCGATGGCACGAAGCCAGCCTGCGGCTTGTCTTCGCCGATCCCGGTGACGATCGCTTGTCCGGTCGGGAGCTTCACACCCGAAATTGAGGCCCAACCGGGCCACATTGTTTGTTTCCGCCCCCATGACATCGCCCCCCAGGCCGGTCAAGCGGCCCGTGAAGCCGGTTCATCTTCCGCGCCAGTCCGCCGATGGCGGACCCGTGAAGATGTCCCGCCTTCCGCGCCACGCCACTTGACAGTCCCGTTTGCCGCCGTGGGGCGGGCTTTCGCCCTCCCCCCTCTGTCCGGGGAATGTCAGAGGCCATTCCCCCGGACAGACCGGGGAGGCTTCGCCCGACAGGGCTCCCCTGCGGGAATTGGGAAATCAGGAGACAGACCATGAGCATCTACACCCAGACCGCCCGCTTCGATACCGGCCGCGCCATGACCGAGACCGAAATGCGCCAGTTTGCGCCGTCGATCTTTGCCGTGACCGCCCATGAGAGCCGGTCCGAACGCTTCAAGCCTATTCCGACCATCGAGGTTTTGCGGGGCCTGATGAAGGAAGGCTTTATGCCTGTCGGCGCTAAGCAGTCGCGCAGCCGCACCGAGGGCAAGGCGGATTTTACCAAACATCTCATTCGCCTGCGCCGCATCGATGACGGCAAGGTCTACAATGTCGGCGACACCGTCTGCGAAATTCTACTGAAGAATGCCAACGATGGAACGTCAGCTTATGAGCTTATGGCCGGTTTGTTCCGTGTCCGCTGCCTCAATTCGTTGGTGACGCAAACCGGCACCATCGATGCCATCAAGGTTCGCCATTCCGGCGACGTGCAGCACAAGGTTATCGAAGGCACCTATCGCGTACTGGGCGAGGCCGAACGCACGCTTGCCGCGCCGCAGGACTGGTCGACCCTCCGGCTCAATCGCGACGAACAAAATATTCTCGCGGATGCCGCCCATGTGCTGCGGTTTGCAGACAATGACGGTGAGACCAAGACCCCGATCAAGGCCGAGCAGTTGCTTGTTCCCCGTCGCCATGATGACCGCACCGACGATCTTTGGACCGTCTGGAACGTGGTTCAGGAAAATTCGATCAAGGGCGGTTTGCGTGGCGTCGGGCGTGACGATCTCGGCAGGCCGCGCCGTGTGAAGTCCCGCGCCGTCAACGGCATCGATCAGGATATCAAGCTGAACAAGGCCTTGTGGCTTCTCGGCGAAAGGATGGCAGCACTGAAGGTTTGAACCCGTGTCGAACAAGGCGTCGCCGGAACCGGCGGCGCTTTGCCCACCCCTCCCCCCTCACCGCGTGCGAGGTTGCTGCCCCTTGCCGCCATCGAAGCGGCGTGGGACAGCTTCGAGGGGTGCCCCAAAGCCCCACCCCTCGCACACCCTTCCCGCCCATGAGCGGAAAAACAGCTTGGCAAAATTGCTATCGCTTCACGGACTGGTGTCAAAAAAGGACGATCAGTCGAGTTTGTTGAAAGTCTGCAGCCACAATCTGATTCTTGGGGCTCACCTGTCTTATTCTCCAAGGCCATCGCACTGTAGAATGACATTGCTTGGCCGCATGCGGCAGGGAATGGCAGGATGCCATGCCAAAGCACGGTAAGACGGTGCAGACAGTCATACTCTAACGAGACGACTCTCCAAAGGGAATCCTCATCATAGATCCGGCAGCTGGGAGGATCGGCCGGGTGAAATGGACGATGGCAATGGTACGCTCAAGAGATAGATGGGATGATTCGCACCAGGCACGGATCGCCTCGCAAAAATGGACGGTCAGGACCGGTATCGCGCCACCGTCGCGAGATTTTCGCGGGCGTGGGGGCGTCGCTGTCAGTTGTCCGCAGGGTGACCCGCGCAGCAGATGAGAGAGCTTGGTGCGGGTGAGACACCCGAACGCTTTCAGAATGCCTCGATGACCTCGTTTGCATCTGCAAGGTATCGGCTGACCAGCCGGATGAGTTCGGCTTGCATCGCCGGATCTCCTATCACGAGCCTGGGCGACGACTTCAGGTGGCGGGAACCGCGCTCCAGCGTAGGGTCGGCGGCAGCGAAATTTTCCTTAAAAGTGTCGGCTGTCCTTCGCGGACGTTGAGGCCACTGCCCGTTCCGGTCAGCCGCGCTCTATGCCGATGGCACGAAGCCAGCCTGCGGCTTGTCTTCGCCGATTCCGGTTACGATCGCTTGTCCGGGTGGATGCGCTGCGCATCCGCAATTGAGGCCCGCGACTGGCCGCATATTTGTTTCCGCCCCATGACATCGTCCCCCAGACCGGTCAAGCGGCCCGTGAAGCCGGTTCATCTTCCGCGCCAGTCCGGCTTTTCAGCCGGACCCGTGAAAATGCCCCGCCTTCCGCGCCACGCCACTTGACAGTCCCGTGCGCCGCCGTGGGGCGGGCTTTCGCCCTCCCCCCTCTGTCCGGGGGAATG
>NZ_AUTC01000192.1 GCF_001461695.1 Sinorhizobium fredii USDA 205
ACCGGCCGCTGGCGGAGCCGAAACGGCTCTCCGCTGCCGATGCGCTTCGAGTGGCAAGCGAGCATTTTGAGAGACAGATTGGGAGTGCTACGGAATTTCGGCAGCTTGCCACTTACGCCACGGAGAATGGATGGCAGAACCGGGCGACCTTTTTGCTTCACCAAGCTGTGGAGTCTGCCTATTCCTGTGCTCTGCTCACGCTCACCAACTACAGCCCTCCTTCGCATAATTTGAAGTTCCTTCGAGGGCTCGCCGAAGATCATGATCGACGGCTCGTTGACGCATGGCCGCGCGACCAGCATCGCTTTACCGCTTGGTACAACATCCTCAACGAAGCCTATGTGAAGGCGCGCTACTCGAAGCACTTCGAGATCACGGACGAAGCACTTGCTTGGCTGCTCGAGCGGACAGAGCACCTGCACCGAATTGTCATGCTGATTTGCAAGAAGCGATTGGCTGAGTTGGATCGGGCGTCGCGCGACGGCAGATGAAAATGGGGGTGAGGCGCAGCACTTGGATGCCGCTAGGGGCTGGCCGATAAGTGGCGAAACATGTACATCCAGCGTGATCCTCATACTCCCGCAGCTTGTGCAAGAGATGAACTCGAATTCGGTAGAAGCCAAGAGAAAGTCGGACAGCGCCGTTCGCGTCGGAACGGCAGGGCAGATTTCGACATTTACCTTTCACATTACTGAGTGGAAGAGGGCCTTTCTGGAGCGCTCGTTTCCTGAACGACGCTTTCATTTCCTGCCGAAAAAGCTGAGCAGGCGGGATGTGGAGAGGACCTGGAAGCCGCGCATTCTCGCCGATGGACCATGCGAACTCTTCGTGTGGGGCCCCGCCTTGCCGCCGGCGCTGGCCGAAATCGCGACAGTGCGAAACATTCCTGTCTGGTTCGTCGAGGACGGCTTCCTTCGCTCTGTGCGCCCGAGCGCCAGCCGCACGCCGCCGCTGTCGCTGGCACTCGATAGCAGGACGCCGTATTTCGATTGCCGCCAGCCATCCGATCTCGAAGTGCTGCTTTCGACCTATGACTTCGAGGCGGACGCGGCGCTGATGGCGCGCGCTCGAGCGGGAATCGCACTTCTCCTGGACAGCGGCATCAGCAAATACAATGGCGCGCCCAAACGGACGGCAGAAGAGGTCTACGGTGCAAAGACGCGCAAGCGCGTGCTGGTCGTCGGCCAGGTCGAGGACGATGCCTCGATCCGATACGGCTGCCCAGTCCCGATGACCAACAACGACCTCGTGCGGCTTGCCGCGGCAGAACAGCCGGAGGCCCAGATTCTCTATAAGCCGCACCCAGATGTGTTGAGCCGTGTCCGCTCAGCGCGGTCCGATCCGGCCGAAGTTGCGCATCTCTGTGCGGTGATCACCGAGAGCTTGCCGCTCGCCGAGGCGCTGAGCACGGTCGACCATGTCTATACGATCACCTCACTGGCAGGATTCGAGGCGTTGTTGCGCGGCATCAAAGTGACGACGGCAGGTTCGCCCTTCTATGCCGGCTGGGGCCTGACGGATGACCGGCAGCCGAACACGCGCCGCGGCAGGCAGCTCAGCTTAGAGGCCCTTTTCGCCGGCGCCTATCTCATCTATCCTCGCTACTTTGACCCCGTCACTGGAGAACAAACCTCATTCGAAGCGACCGTCGCCGCGATAAAGCGGCAACTCCAAGAGCCCGATGCCAGACTCCCTTCGCGTCCGGCCTGGCGACCGTTGGGTCCCTACGGCGTTCTCGGCTGGCGCCATCTGCTGACGGCGATCATAGCGCCGGCCATCCGCCGCGCCGGCAACGACCGCGATGTCGAAGATTTCCGGGCCGACCCGATCGGCTTCTTCCGCGGCCTCTCCGACCAGCGGCTGCGGCTAATCGGCCGCATACTCTATCCGTTCGAGTGACGATGTGAGCTATCTCTCCACCCATATCCGCGTCGTCGGCGCCCTTCTCGTCCGCGAAATGGCGACGCGCTTCGGCTCGAAGCCCGGCGGCTATGTCTGGGCGCTGCTCGATCCGGCCGCCCATATCCTGCTGATGACGATGATCTTCCGGGCGATCGCCCGAGCTCCGGCACTCGGCACCAGTTTTGCGCTGTTCTTCGCCACCGGCTATATTGCCTTCCAGTTCTATCAGGCGATGACCAGCTATCTGAACAGCGCGGTGCGCGCCAACAGAGCGTTGTTGAGCTATCCCAATGTCGCGCCGATCGACACGGTCGTGGCCCGCTTCGTTCTCCAGGTCGGCACAACCACGCTGGTGGCTTTCATCGTGCTCGGCACGATCGTCGCAACCATGAGGGTCGATACAAGCCTTCACTGGCCAACAATTCTGGAAGCCGTGGCCATGGCCTGCCTGTTTGGTCTCGGCATCGCGATGATCAACTGCGTGCTGTTTCTAAAATACCCGCTCTATGAGCAGGTCTTCGGTATCGTCAACCGGCCGCTCTTCCTGATCTCAGGCGTGTTCTTCCTGCCAGATTCGATCCCGGCGCCCTACCACGATCTTGTGCTCATCAATCCGCTCGTCCACATCGTTATGGGTTTCAGAAAGGGCTTTTATCCGGAATACCGCGCCATCGGCCTCGACATGAATTACCTATACGGAATCGCATTTCTGACACTGTTTGCCGGAATGCTGGTCTTCACCCTCTCCCGAAAAACGCTGAGAAACGAATGATCCGGTTCGAGCAGGCGACGAAATACGCCCGCACCAAGGGCATCAAGAAACCGATCATCGAGGATGCATCGCTGACGCTCAATCGCGGGAAGAGCGTCGGGCTGCTCGGCCGCAACGGCGCTGGCAAGTCGACGCTGCTCAGACTGATCGCCGGCGCGATCAGGCTCGACAAGGGGCGAATCGTCCGCCGCGGCAAGATCTCCTGGCCGCTCGGCTTCCAGGGGAGCTTTCAGACCTCGCTGACCGGCGAACAGAACGTGCGCTTCGTCGCCCGCATCTACGGCGTCGATACCGAAGAACTGATCGCCTATGTCGAGGATTTCGCCGAGCTCGGCCCCTTCTACAAGGCGCCGGTCGGCACCTATTCCTCCGGCATGAAGGCGCGGCTTGCCTTCGGCTTGAGCATGGGCGTCAACTTCGATTATTATCTCGTCGACGAAATCACCGCCGTTGGTGACGCAAATTTTAAGAAAAAGTGTCAGGCTGTCTTCGAGACCAAGCTTCAGGATTCCGATTTGATCATGGTTTCGCACAGCACCGGTACAATCCGCACCTATTGCGATTGCGGAGTCGTGCTGGAAAAAGGCAAGCTGACCTATTATGACGATGTCGAGGACGCGATCCGCGCGCACGACATAAACATGAAGGAAAACTAAATGGCGGCAAGCAAAGACGCGGCAGCAAGTAAGCCGGCCCCCCCCCAGGCCGCCGATAAGCCAGCCACCGCCTCCCCAGCCGCCAAGGGCGATGCCAAGAGCAAGGGCCTCGCCGTGCTCGAAGGCCTGCTCGGCAAAGAGAGCGCACCCGTCATTCCGCTCCCGGGGCGCAACAAGCTGGAACCCGCCAAGAAGGCCGGCAAGAAATCGTGGTTGAAGAAACTCCGCTGGCGCCACGCCATCGTCGGCGCCTCCTTCCTCGGGCTCGTCGCAGTGCCGGCGACGCTCGCCTCTCTCTACATGGCCTTCATCGCCGCCGACCAGTATCACAGCACGACTTCCTTTGCCGTACGCAGCATCGAGGGCGGGATGTCGAGCGATATCCTCGGCATGTTTACCCAGGCCTCCGGTGGCAGCACTGTTTCGGACAGCTACATCCTCATGGACTACATCCTCAGCGAGCGAATGGCTGCGGATGCCGATCGCAAGTTCAAGCTGGAGGATGTCTACTCGACCCGCGGACTCGATTATTTCTACGGCATCGGCTCCGACCTGCCGATCGAAGACAAGCTCTATTATTGGCGAGACATGGTGAACGTCAACTTCGACCACGCCTCCGGCATCATGCAGGTGACCGTCAAGGCCTTCGAGCCGAAGCAGGCGCGGCAGATCGCCCAATTCATCGTCGACCAGAGCGACAACCTGGTGAACAGCCTTTCGCTTTCGGCGAGGAACGACGTGCTGCGCGCCGCGCAGGACGAGGTGCTGTCGGGCGAGGCGCGGCTGTCAAAAGCACGCGCGGGTCTGCGGGTCTATCGCGACAAATCGCAGGAAATCAGCCCTGAGGAGGGGGCGAAGCTCGCCGTCCAACTCATCGGCTCGCTCGAGCAGCAGCTGACACAACTTAACGCCGATCTTGCGACTGCAAAAAGCCAAATGGGCGAGGATACGCCGCGCATCCGCGTGCTGAAGACGCGCATCGAAAGCCTCGAACAACAGCTTGCCGTCGAACGCCAGCGGCTCGGCACGGGCGAAAAGACTGCCGCGGAAGACCCCAACGCCCCCGACGTCGCCGGCCGCATCGCACAATTCGAGGAATTGGAGACCGAGCGCGAATTTGCGGAGCGGGCCTATACAGCAGCGCTGAGCTCACTGGAAAAGGCCCGGATCGAGGCCAACAATCGGCAGCGTTATCTCGCGCTCTTCATCGAGCCGACGCTGTCGGAGATGGCGCAATATCCGGCGCGCTTGCTTAATTCGCTGCTCGTGATCCTCGGGCTGCTGTTTGCTTGGGGGATTGGCGTCATGAGCTATTACAATATTCGGGATCGCGCTTAGCCTAACACTAATCGTACCCGTCACTTTACCTCAAGCAGCGACTGCCTCCGTCGCCGGTCCACTTTTGTGCTCAGGCGACGCCTGCGCGCAGGAGGTCGTGAATGTGCACGATGCCAACCGGCACTCGCGCCTCGTTGACGAGGAAGAGCACGGTCACCTTGTGCTCCTGCATGAATTCCATGGCGGCGCTGGCGAGCACGTCGCCTTTCACCACGCGCGGACTATGGGACATCACCTCTTCGACCTGCTGACTCAGCAGGTCGCCGGCCATGTGACGGCGCAGGTCGCCGTCGGTAATCACGCCAACCAAGGCGCCGCGTTCATCAATGATGCCGACGACGCCGAAGCCCTTTGATGACATTTCGATAACGGCCTCGCTCATCGGTCGGCCAACGGCAAGCAGCGGCACCTGTTTCGCCACATGCGCCAGTTCATCGATCAGGCGCAATTGGGCACCCAGCTTGCCGCCCGGATGGAAGGTCTTGAAATCCTCGGCGGAGAAGCCGCGCCGCTCCAGAAGCGCGATCGCCAAGGCATCGCCTACAACAAGCTGCAGCATGGCCGAGGTCGTCGGCGCCAGCCCGTGCGGGCAGGCTTCCGGCACCTTCGGCAGCACCAGAGCAACGTTGGAATTGCGCGCGAGGATGCTGGCGCGATTGGATGAGATCGAGACGATCGGCACCTTGAAGCGCTTGGCATAGGTGAGCATGTTGGCGAGTTCCGCCGTTTCGCCCGACCAGGAGAGCAGGATCAGGACGTCTTCCGAGGTGATCATGCCGAGATCGCCGTGGCTGGCTTCGGTCGGATGGACGAAATAGGCAGAGGTGCCGGTGGAGGCCATTGTGGCGGCGATCTTGCGACCGATATGACCGCTCTTGCCGACGCCAGAAACGACGACGCGGCCGCGACCCTCGCCGATAAGCTCGACAGCGTCGACCAGGCTCTGCGCAAAGGCTTCATCGGTTGCTGCATAGTCGGCGAGCGCCTTGATGCCGTTGGTCGCCGTCGCCAGGGTTAACCTGATTGAGTCGAAGGTTGACGAGGTCAAATCCACAGGTCTCACGCTCTTCACAGCCATGTATTCTTTCCCTCTCTATTCGTATCGAACGGTCTTTGCCTCAATTAGTCGCTCTGCGCATCAAATCCCCCGCGGTCCCGATCGCAGACAACACCTGGCGACACTTCTATCCGCGCCACAGATTTCAGTTCAGCTTCGTCCGAACTCATCGGCGATGCGGACGATGTCGTCCTCACCAAGATATGAGCCAGTCTGGATTTCTATCAGCTCAAGCATGATCTTTCCCGGATTGGCGAGCCGGTGAACTTCGCCAAGCGGGATGTAGATGGATTCGTTCTCCCGGAGAATCTCTACGGTCTCGCCGACCGTGACCTCTGCGGTCCCTTTGACGACGATCCAGTGCTCCGAGCGATGATGATGTTTTTGGAGCGACAGTTTCTTTCCAGGCGAAACGAAAATGCGCTTCACCTGGAATCGATCCCCTACCAAGACAGAAGTGTATCCGCCCCAGGGGCGGTAACATGTGGGATGGATCTCGGTAAGACTCGAGGTCGCCGGCGCGGATTCAAGATGTTTGACCACCTGACCGACCGCTTGGCTGTCTTCCATTCGGCCGACATACACTGCATCTTCGCTGGCTATGACGATGACGTTCTCAAGGCCGCTTACGACGAGGTGTGGGCCATGAGACATCACCAAGGAGCTCCTTGTCCCCAATAGGGTCGTGTTGGCTGAAGCGACGTTTTCTTTCTCATCCTGCGAGCCGGACTTCCACACAGAATCCCAGCTACCGAGGTCGGACCATCTGAAGGCCGAGGGAACCACAGCGACCTTCGACGTTTTCTCCATGATGGCGTAGTCGATGGAGATGTTGGGGCTCTTCTCAAAGGCCTGACGGTCGAGACGCAGGAAATCGAGATCTCTCACCGCAGCAGTCACCGCTGAGGTCGCAGCTTCCAGCACCTCCGAGGCGTAGGCTTCCAACTCCGCAAGCAGCACCGGAACGGCAAACATGAACATGCCGGAATTCCAGCAGTAGCCGCCAGCGGCAAGCATCTCGACGGCAACCGCCGCAGCGGGCTTCTCGACGAAGCGCTTCACCGCGTGGGCGCCACTTGGAAGGATCTCACCGACCTCGATATATCCATAACCCGTTGCGGGTTCGGTCGGCGTAATTCCGAAGGTGACAACCTTGCCATCTTCCGCCGCGGCGCGAGCGGTCAGGTTTGCACTATGGTAGGCCTCGTCAACGCCAATCTCGTGATCAGAAGCGTGGACTTGGACAATGGCCTCCTCGCCAAATATCTTCGCAGCGACGACAGCCGCAGCAGCGATTGCCGCGGCCGTGTTACGCGCTATCGGTTCGAGCACGATGCTGGTGAGATCACTATCGAGCTCGCGGGCCTGTTCCGCCACCAGGAAGCGGAATTCTTCATTCGTGACGACGATCGCAGGCTCGTAAACCGTGGGATCGGAGACCCTTGACAGCGTGTCTTGAAACAGCGTTCGGTTGCCGAGGAAACGAATGAACTGTTTCGGCGCTGCGGCACGGGAAAGCGGCCAGAGCCGTGTGCCTCGGCCACCTGCCATGATTATCGGAACAATCTTGCTCGTCAAAGTCCATGCCCTCGTAGTCCGTCGCCTCGCTCTCCATCGGCGTTCGCCCAAAGCCGCAACTGGTCGAGGCCGGCTTCGAGCAACTCTGCTGCGGCCGTTTCAGTCGCGGCCTCGACATAGCAGCGTATTTCCGGCGCGTTTCCAGAACGACGGAAGTGAATGACGCGTCGATCCGTCAATGCCACGCGAAGACCATCGATGTCACTTCTCGATGAGACCTTGCCCATTCCCTGCAGGAAGCGCTCAAGGTTGGCGTCCGAAGCGCGCAAATGATGGAGCAGTTCTACGCTTCTTTCGCTCGGGAAATGCTCCAGCCTACCGGAAGCGGCGAACGGCAGGTCGTACGAGCGAGCGATGTGAGAGAGCGGCATTTTCAGGGAGGCGATCTGCGAGAGCGCGACCAAAATCGGCAGCATGCAATCGCGCGTCGGCAAGGCGTCAATCGCATGTCCATTCGAGCTGCAGACGCCCGCCATCAACAAGCCGCCATTGGCCTCGAAGCCTACGACGCGCTCCTTACCCGCCGAGAGAGCTTCCTGCATGCCCGCGATGACGTAGGGCGAACCGACCCTGGTTCGGGTGACCGAGAGGCCTAGCGACTCGATGCCGGAATTGGATGTGACCGGCGTGACCACGGCGTCCGCCCGCAGGAACTCGGCGGCCATCAAGCCGAGAAGGTCGCCCCGCAACGGAACGCCTCTCTCGTCGGCGACGAGCGGCCGGTCGCCGTCGCCATCGGCAGAGACGATAGCGTCCAAATTATGGAAGCTCGCCCACTCTGCCAAGAGCGCAGTCGTCTCGCTGGAGATCGCTTCTGTATCGACCGGTATGAACGCTTGCGATCGGCCGAGGGGCACGACCTCCGCCCCGTAATGGGAAAGAACCTCGACGATCAGATCGCGAGCAACCGTGCTGTGCTGGTATACACCGATCTTCAACCCTGCCAGCGCGCCGCCGGCGAGCAACCTTATGTTCCGGCGGAGGAAGAGATCGATACACCTATCCGCGTGATCCTCGACCGCAGCGCGCCTATCGACGGGCGCCGGACCCCGGTCCGCTGCAACTCGCGTGATCGCGGCCTCGTCCGCCTTATCGATCTCGCCATCCGGCCTATAGAACTTGATCCCATTGCGGTCCGCCGGAATATGCGAACCGGTGACCATCAGGCTGGCCAAGTTATTCTTGACTCCGTAGAGCGCCAAAGCCGGGGTCGGCACGGCGCCACAATCGCCGATGCCGAAGCCTAGGTCGCTGAGGGCGCCGACGCAGATTGCGGTGATCGCGGGGCTGGATTGACGAAAATCGCGGCCAATCAGAACGGAATCGCCCGATTTCGCCCTGCCGCTCTCGATCAGGTATCGGCCGAAAGCATCCGCGTAGACTGCAGCCCCGGCCCCTTCTAAGTCAATAGATAAGCCGCGCAGGCCGCTGGTTCCAAACTTCATAAGGTTTCGACTGTTTATCCCAAGATGGTTGGTCTCATACATCGCGATCCTTTCGGGCGCAATCGTACCTAATCCCATAATCCTTAGTGATCCAAACGCGGAGTTGCCTCTCTGTTTCTTCACCCGGCCTTCCGCGGAATGAAGACCTTGCGTGCATCCTGTACCTTCCATAGGTTGACTTTCGAATGCGCAGGTAGCGCATCATCCAGCGAGGAGGGTAATAATTTGTCATTGAGATACGACCGTTCAGACGACGATTGCCGTGCCTTTCTACGGCAGGAACTGCCGCATTATCACATCGTACAGCTGAACGACCGCATTCGCACACCCGGCCGGGTGGATCGCAATCATGAGTTCTCTTATATCGGTCTCAAGACTAGCGAACTCAAAGGACGTAGTGTTTTAGATGTCGGCGCCCTTGATGGCGTTACTGCATTTAACGCAGAGAAAGCCGGCGCGTCGCCTGTACTTGCTATCGACGTCGAGGATCCGGCACTTCAGGATTGGGGATGGTCCGGTCCTCCGAAAAGCTTCTCGGGACACGGTGAAATAAAGAACCGTGTTTTTCCAAAACTGAAAGAATTTTTCAATAGCGGCGTTCAGCGTCGCAAGACAACTGTTTACGAACTCTCTCCAAAAACAGATGGGCCTTTCGACGTCATCTTCTTTTATGGAGTACTTTACCATCTGAGACACCCCCTGCTCGCCTTTGACAAGCTAAGGGCCGTGTGCCGCGGGGCTATTTGCGTCGAGACCCACATTTGTAATTACGATCCCCTGGTGCCATCTTCGCTCTTCTATCGCGACGATGTGCTCGATAAAGCAGACAGTAACTGGTCTGGTCCGAGTGAGTCTTGCGTTGCTTCGTGGATGCGAGACGCAGGGTTCTCTACGATTTATGCTGAAAAGAAGCCTAGGATTCAGTCCCGACAGCGCTTTATCGGCTTCGTCGACACTCCGATTTTCGAAGTGAACAAAGACAATTTCCAACTCCTGGACGACGCATACTTTTCAGAAGTTCGGCGTGAGACGGAGAGTAGGATCCGAACCGGCAGGCTTTGGCGATTTTGAGGACAGAAGCGGCGGCTCCGGCTTGTTGGTGCCGCCGCAGCCAAATCTCCGGCTTGCGGAGTTCAATCGTAAAAACGGAGATGTGGCTCTCCGTATTGGTCTAGTACGGCTGCGTAGCCGTTGTGCAGCTTGCCGAATGTCGCGATGTTCGCAGAGCAGACACAAACTGACGAGGCAGGGTTGACGGGTTCGTCCGGCAACGACCGGCGAAAGGCTATTCCCGGAAAGTTTTTCTCCAGGGCCTGCATCACCCAATTCGCCGTAACGCGTTCCGCACTCTTGCGATATGTGAGCGACAAGGTATCGGTGCGACTCAACTGAAAATCTACAGCAATCCCTTCTGGATACCGCTCATGGGCCGCTCTCACCTGTTGTTGTATACGCTTCAGCAGATTTGCTTCGGCTTTCGGCGACGGACTGTGCCCGGCGAACCGGGAGAGAGCCTGCGTCGAATATCCTGCGCCGAGAAACTGTTCTGAATCGAAAAGCTGGTGACGATCCAGCAGTAAGCACATGTAGCGCGTCAACTCTTCACTATCTGGCCCATCTCGCAATGCCGAACGGACGCGATCCACTAGCTGGTCGCGCATCATATTGGTTTTGTTTATGACGAACGGTTCTCCGCAATAAATCCCGTCGCCGCTGCAAATTACAACCTTTCCGGCCAAGGCGGCCGTCAGCCCCACGGTGCTGTTCACTGTGAAGACAATATGACTGGAACTTATTCTTTCCTCAAGTGTAGACGAGTTGTCACGCCAGACTCGATCCCCAAAAGGGATGTTGAGACCAGACTGGGTTTCCTCCGGGTGATCTCTGACAATCACATCCCATTCTTGCCCCAATGCCTGCGCTAAGTTGATTGCATCCAAAACAAGCTGTCGCATCGTCTTGATGCTCGGTGAATACAGCAGAATATTACTGTCCTGCTGCACTTGCAGCGGCACGAATATCTGTTTCCGGCCAGAAGCCGGCGTATCTGCAAAATTGAGCAGCGTTGAGCTAACAAAATCACCGAGCGCCTTGACGGAGCTCGATACGTCGGCTGAGTCGTATATGTTTGCCGTGCCGCATGCTAGCGACGACGCTCCGTTTGTTCCATCGCGATCAAAGAAGACACTGTCGCGGAGATAGCCCCGCTCGAGGTACCCGCCCGTAATCTTCCTGCGGTTACCAATAATTCTCATTGCGTTGGCGACGTGGCCCGTAACGCCATTCCAGACTATAAGCGAGTCAATCTGCTGATCGTCCACGAGGCGCGTCAAGGCCAGACCGTCCCGCCGTAGCATGTACAAATCGCGGCGACGGTCCGCCGGGGCTGCGCGCAATAACTCATGCTTGATGCCGTAGATGGAATAGGCCTCGTCATTCCAGAATGCATCACCTAGAGCGGCCTTCGAAACCTCCCCTTTCTTTATTCGTGCCCGGTAGGCATCGAGGTGCAGAATTTTTACACCTCTGGCCTTGAAGAAGGCCCCCACAGAGGGCTTGTAATGCAAAATAATCGGGTCTGCGCCCGCGGCCCTCAAGGATTCGGCTAAAGGAAGAATCCTGTGTTGGTTCTCCAGCAAGTCTCCGCACTGAATCAGTACTTTCATGTTAGGCTCGAATACTTTCGCGCTTGGTTGCTATTGCGCTGATGATCGATGCAAATTCGGCTGCATTCGAAAAGCGATTTGCAGCAGCGCGCTGAACTTCCATACGCAGATACAAGTCCAACTGGGGATTCATTTCCATTTCGGTAAGAAAGCTGATCACATCCTGAGCGCTCGTCAACGCTTTAACAGGCACGGGAGCAAGAGCCTCAGCTCCGTCGCTGTTCGTAATTACGTGCTTCCCGGCCATCGCTGCTTCGACATTCTTAAAATTCAAGCCGCCACGCACCAATACTGGCGACAGCAAAGCGTCGATTTTGTTGTAATATTCACTGAGATCGTCGACAAAACCCAGTAATTCAATTTCGTCGTACAACCAGGATGCTGCCTGCACTGAAGACTCTTCACAAATACTGCCTGCGACGAGAAGACGGCTTTCGGGACTATATTTGTGAAGCTCTGGCCACCAGTGTCGGATAACGTATTCTAGCGCCCGCACATTGGCATCCATGCGAGTTCCGATGAATCCGAACGTCAAAGGCTTATAAATGTCTCTGGGCCTCACGGGCTTCTGATGCTGATCAAACGAAGGCACCAAAGTAAGTACACGTTTATCCGAAAGAGTATCCTTCAGCAATTTTGCGTCACGGTCGGAAATTGCCAGGACGATATCAGCCTTCTTAAGCTGTTTGATCTCGTCATCCTTGTCATATTTCTGGTTCAGTATGATTTTATCCAAAAGAGGCCGAGCTGTGTCATTTCTGTAGAACTGCACATCATGGGTGTCGCAAATTACAGTATGAAATAGCCGTCGAATTCCATCATCGACCTTGCCCATCATCCATGCGTAATTAACCCAGACTGCGTCAAACGCACCCGTCTCGCCTAGCTGCTTCAACTCCTTATAAAGCCAAAAGGACGACCTTTTTTGGCATTTCTCGGCGAATGTCAGCTTGTTCGGATTAGAAACCTTCAGCCACTTTGCGAGTATATCGTACACCCTCCTCCGTCGTGCGGTCTTCCCTTTCAATTTTCCCCATTGAGGCTTAAAAGCACGTGTCTCGGTGGCAACAAGGCTCAGTGCCGCCACGGCCCCAATTTCCCTCTCGCGACGCTGCTGCTGATAGAGCACCGTTACATCACACCCTGCATCAATGAGACCTTGGATGCTGTTAAACATCCGCTGATGCGAACCGAGGCTCAAAGGATATATTGATCCTGCCGAAACAAAGAGCACTTGCCGTCTCCCGGCCGCGGGTCGCCTGTAAGCAGAGATCTCATGCTTACGGTTGAGCGAGCAAACTTTGCGCAGGTTTAATTGAAATAGGTACGATATTGTTCTTGGTGGGAGAGGTACGTTGCTTTCGTCGTAGGAAAGAACATAGAGGGTGGCTTCGATGCTCGGGGACATCAAGACCTGTACGTCCATTCTTTCCAGGTCTGCGTTCAACAATTGCGTACTCAAGACATATACATCGCCATCCCGATGTGCAGCGAGGTGCTTTGCTGCGCCAATAATTGCGTGGGATGAATCAGATATGCCGGACGCAACAACGACCGAGATCGGCGCTTTTTTTCGTCTCAGGTGTTCAGCAGGGATTTGTGCTGAACCGAACCGATAGAGGAATAGTTGCTCGCTGACAGTAATCGTATCCACTTTCAACCGCTCTTCAAACTGATAAAGCCGCCCATACCCCCCACTGGCCACATACACGATCAGGCTCGAAGCGCCTAGCCCGATGTCCGCACAAATCATGCTGCATCCCGGTCCAAACTATTTCGATGTCAGTTCGCGACCTGAGTCATTGGAGGTGGAATCAGCCTTACTACACTGCTTGCAGCAAATTTGTGTCCAAAGCGATGTCTCCATCACTTTGACTCGTTGACCGACCGCCTATATTGGTTCCGGCTGCCGTAAAGGCGGGGTATTCGCGCTTCCAAATGCTATGCGTGAGGAAGAGCCGCCACAAGAGACGTGAGCGAGGATTGCAGCGATAGATGCTGACACACAAATGAAAACCATGAGTCTATCTTGGAGTTGGGCCAGTCAGAGCAGGCGCGCACGGGGCTTGGAAAGCCCCCCGATCTTCCTCTTCGGCTTCAACAAGTGGAAAACGTTTATATGCGACTGGTTCCCGCAATATGAACCGAGATTCGTGCGTATCAAGCAATGGCCCCTCGAATTCGACCTCTACTGGAAGCGACAGCTTCTCCGCGACCCACGCACCAGGGTGCTGGCGTGGCAATACAAAGGACCGCCGAAGCTTAAAGAGTTCTGTGTCCGCCATGGCATCCCGTTCCACTATGTCGAGGATGGCTTTCTCCGTTCGGTGGCGCTCGGTGCCCTGCGGGTGCCGCCGCTTTCGCTGGCATTCGATGCGCAGGACATGTACTTCAACGCCAAGGGGCCGACCGATCTCGAGCACATCCTCGGAACCTACGATTTCGAGAACGATCACGCGCTGATGAGCAGAGCACGGGCCGCGCGGCAGCAACTGCTCGCCAGCCGGCTCAGCAAATACAATTCCGGCCATTCCCTCGATATCGTCTCCGTCTACGGCGAGAAGACGCGCAAGCGCGTGCTCGTCATAGGCCAGGTGGAGCGCGACGCGTCGATCGCCTATGGCTGTGCGACCAAGGTCACGAACAACGATCTGGTGCGGCTCGCCGGACAAGAGAATCCGGAGGCGCAGGTGATCTACAAGCCGCACCCGGAAGTACTGAAAGGCACTGCCAAGGCGAAGTCCAACCCGGAGCTCGTGCGCGACATCGCGATGATCCTCGAGCAGGATATCAGCCTCGCCGATGCGTTTGAAACCGTCGATCACGTCTATACGATTACATCGCTTTCGGGTTTCGAGGCGCTACTGCGCGGCATCAAGGTGACGACGGTTGGCTGTCCCTTCTATTCCGGCTGGGGATTGACGGACGATCGCCAGCCAAACCCGCGCCGCGGCCGGACACTGTCGATCGACGAGGTCTTCGCCGCGGCCTACATCCTCTACGCGAAGTATCTCGATCCCGTCACCAAGATGCCGATCGAGATCGAGCAAGCACTCGATGTGCTCGCCAGGATGCGTGCTGAGCAGATGGCGGCCTGAGGCCCCCGCCTCAGAGCCGTTCCTCCCGGATCTCCCGCATAGAGGTCGTCAGGAGGAGCAACCCCAGCGTGAAGAAGATCAACGCGAACTCGAGCACGTAGCCTTTGTCTAGCCCGTCGGCGCGATATTCAGGGTAGATAGAACTCCGGAACCACATGATGATGTGCACGAGCGGATTGTAGAAAAGATAGTCGCGGAAAGGGTTCGGCAGGCTTTCCGGCAGGAAGAAGACGCCGGAGATCATGAAGAGCGGGCGGTTGACGATGCCGAAGATCTGCTCATAGAGTGGAAAGCGGGCAAACATCGCGATGTTGATCGTGCCGATGCCCAAGCCCAGTACGGCGGCAGCACCGGCGGCCTCGACCAGGCCGGCGAAGTCCATCGGCTGGCTGACGCCGCCGAGCTCGATGATCAGGAAAAGGATCAGCACGCTCACCAGCGCATCGGTCATCAACTGCAGGATGAAGCGCGACACGATCGCATTGAAGGGCGAGACGACCGGATAGGAAAGCAGCGCCTTGTTCGCCTTCATCGTGCCGGCCATGAAAGAGGACATGCGCTGGTAGAAGGTGAAAGGCAGATAGCCGCTCGCGAAGAACAGCGGAAAGCTCAAGCCCAAGGCCGGCATTCGGGCGACGACCTGGAAGATCAGCGTCATCATGGCAACATGGGCGACCGGGTCGAAAACGGCCCAGAGATAGCCGCCGGGCTTGGAGCCGTAGCGCGTCGACATTTCCCGCACCATGAGCGCCGCGGTCACTCTGAAGTGCTGTTCGATGAGTTTCACTGGGGCCTCGTGCGGATTTCCGTGATGCGGATTGCGGGCGGCGAGTTCGTCGCCGCCCTTCGCCGGGCATATTCCACAATCCGCTCTTGCTGGCAAATTTTTGACGAGCCGCGTGGTTATGCATTACAGCCACTCACTGCAACAATTCAAAGCAAACCCGGCGCGGTGCAAAGCGCTGATCCGAAAGCTTGCCGCAACGCTCCGGCGGAGAGCCTCCCCGGCCAAAGAGTCGAAATTGCCGTTTCCGAGGAGACTTCGCGCAATTTTTAGTGGTGGCATTAGAAGGGCGGCCAATGCGCGGCGATTGAAATTCGCTCCATTGGCGAGTGCCTCCTTCCAAGACCCGAGTTACAAATCGCGTGGCCCCAAATGCCGCGTTTGAAGCGCCGGATGATCTTCGACTGCGCTCAACAATAGGCTGCCTAAGGGGCTAGCGGGCCGCGTCGTGTAAATGATCCTGATGGCGGACCGATGCTTCACGAAGCCGGCCTCAGGCCTTGGCGATCGCGTCGAAGGCGAGCAGCTTTTCGAGGAGACGCGGCATGTCCTCGAGCGGCACCATGTTCTGGCCGTCGGAGGGGGCGTTGTCCGGATCCTCATGCGTCTCTACGAAGAGGCCGGCGATCCCCACGGCAACGGCCGCTCGCGCCAGGGTCTCGACGAACTCACGCTGTCCGCCCGAGGAGCCGCCCTGGCCGCCCGGCTGCTGCACCGAATGGGTGGCGTCGAAGACCACGGGTGCCCCGAGCGCCGCCATGATCGGCAGCGAGCGCATGTCGGAGACGAGCGTGTTGTAGCCGAAGGACGCGCCGCGCTCGCAAAGAAGGACGTTCGGGTTGCCGCTGATCGTGAACTTGGCGAGCACGTTCTTCATGTCCCAGGGCGCCAGAAACTGGCCCTTCTTCACGTTGATGACGCGCCCGGTTTTCGCCGCGGCGACGAGAAGGTCCGTCTGGCGCGACAGGAAGGCCGGGATCTGCAGGATATCGACGGTCCCGGCAACCTCGGCGCACTGCTCTTCCGTGTGGATGTCGGTCAGCACCGGAAAGCCGAATTCGCGCTTCAGATCGGCAAAGATCTCCATCGCCTTTTCAAGGCCAATGCCGCGCTTGCCGGAAAGCGAGGTGCGGTTCGCCTTGTCGAAGGAGGATTTGTAGACAAGGCCGAGACCGAGCGACCTGCAGAGCTCGACGAGCTTGCCGGCCATCATGAAGGCGTGCTCGCGGCTCTCCATCTGGCAAGGGCCGGCGATCAGCGTCAGCCGCTCCTTCTGCGAAAACACCACCTGGCCGGCACCCTCGCCGACGACGACCCTTGCATTGGTTTCCATTATTTCACTCCGAGATCAGGACATGCTCCCGGCTCTTCGGAAGCGAGATTTTGTTACTCGGCGATGGCTTTGCAATTTTTGATCGTCGATTGCAAGCGCCGCAGGGCGCGCGCTGCGACACGAAAATGTCCTGAATCAGCTAAGCCCGAATATCGTTGCATGATCTGCCAGTTCCCGTATCCCCTTGAATGCCGCAGCTTCCTGTCCTGCATGACCCGGTTCACAATCGACCAACTCTTGGGCGAAATGCGCTACCGTCGCCAGATCAGACCGCGACACGCGGATCGGCGGAAAAATCCTCCGTGGCGAAACCGATGCGACGGTTCGGGAAGTCGCACAGGGCCTGAACGCCCGAGGTGGAAAGGCGGATGCGCCAGATCTGGCGCTTAAGCGGCTGCGGCCGGGCGAAGCAACGCGCCGTCAAAAGCGCCACATGTGCGCCCTTTTCCGGATCGCGCACCGACTGGTAGCGAATGAGGCCGACTGCCGCCGCCCGCGCACTGTCGGCGAGCGCCTGACAGGCGGAATAGTCGGGGAGATCGTGCCAGCGCGCGCTCGACCTCCAGGGCCGCGGAGAAGGCGGTGTAGTGGGCGGCGTCGGATGGGAACGGCGTTTCCAGCGATTCGGTGAAGAAAAGCAGCCGATGGAAGGCCATTGCAAGCGCTGTCGTCACATTTTCTGCAGCATAGTATCTCCGATGTATGACTTGCGTTATATATTAGACTAAACACCCTGAACGCCCAGCATCGCAGGAAATTAAGTTCAAAACACTCTGTGGGAGGGTTTGACTGATGGGACCGTTGTTCAGGAACTCCGGGCTACCAGCCTATCATGAAGCAATGTTGCTTGTCTCCGCTACTTGTACGCCCGCGACCCCCGAACATTTACGTTCGCCGCAGAGTTGAGCGCCGCTTGAACCCCGACCCAGCCCTCCCTTCAATCAGTTCCCAGCGGCTGCTGTCCGATTGCGACTGGCGTGCCAGATAGACGTAGGGGGGTTCTCCACCAGTCTCTGACCGCATTGGTCTGATTGTCGAGCACCAGATCCCCTTTGCTGGTCCGTACAGTCAAGACCGTATGGCCGCCACTGCGGGAACGGGCAACAGTGAGCAGCAATGCAGAGGCCGGCCAGCCACGCTTCAGCAGTTCGCGCTTCTTGGCAATGGTAAAGTCCTCACAATCTCCGTACCTGGCCGGTACGCGCCAGTCGTCGTCCTTGCCGACATTCCCACGGTCGCTACGCTCCTTGAAGCGGGTATTGACCGCGACATTGACTCGGCTGAGTTCACTGGCCTGCCTGAGGCGAGGACGACCCTCTCCGTTCCTCCGCCTGTTCTGCACAACGACGCTTCGTGTGAACAGAAAACATAAAAAGCAGGCGGAGCAAAAGCATCTCCTGCCAGTTTCATGGCCGAACCTGCATCGGCTACACCGGGGATCAAGATCAGCGCGACAAGCGCGGCCTTCGCAAGGAATTTTTCCATGAAGTACCCTCCAGCGTCGGAAAGACATATCTCTACGATACTTGTACTTAGATCAAAGTCACTAGTTGCTTGATGAGGGAACGCTGTACTTACCTGGCGCATGCAGACACAACGAAATTACACTATGCAAGAGAAATCCCAATGTTAAAGCGCATACGCGCCCTTCGCTTCAAATCGGCCGAAGACAGATCTGTCCGCGATCCGTGCGGCTCTGGAGAACTTCGAGCTCTAAGCACTCCACAATGGGCTGGGAATGCTTCCGGGTGCCGGCTTGCAGCGCCCTGTTAAAAACCACCCTGCATTGCGCAAACAATCGGCGCTATCTTAAGTAAGAACTCCGCAGGCCCGTCCGGCACGCGGAGAACGCGGAAAGTCGAAAAAATGCCGGGGTGCCGGGAGGGTTTGACCGATGGGACCGCTGTTCAGGAACGCCGAACTATCGACCTATCATGAAGCATTGTTGTTTGTCCGCATGAGGCCCCAGCCGCGCGAGGCAAGCTTCGAAGCCACGTTTGCCGCCACACGCACGCCGCTGAGCAGCGGCCTTCAGGCCTTGTGGTATTACGAGCGAGCGGGCCTGGTGAAGGGCGTTACACCTGTGTCGCGGGAAGCCGCCCCACTACACCAGTCGGATGCTGGTACGACCAACCCGTGACGCGGTTAGAGCGCTAAGGCCTACGGATCTCACTCTTGCACTTCTGAAAACGAAATGAAATGTATCACAATCGCCCCAGCGAGGCGTTCTAGCGAACGCCAGTTCGCGCAAATGTGCTTGTCCTTAGATCGCTCATGCCGCACGCTAGAGGACATGCCGCCCGAGCGGCAATTTCGAGCTAAGCCAGAAATTAGTGGAAGGAGTTGACCGATGCAGGCCGAAGAAACCAACATCCTCAGGATGTGCAGTGCACACGCATGGGAGGAGCTAGACGACAACGTTGGGCGCGAGCGTTTTGCCACAGCTATGGTCCATATGGCATATCGCATTCTTTGGCCTGGTAACGGTGTGCGGACGCCTGCAATGGAGCAGCTACGCCAAGCATGGGTGGCCCTTCAGGAGGAGGACCCAAGACGCCGCTATGTTGTTAAAGCGGACGACGCGCCGGACGACGCGTAACGGCCCCTTGCATGCTTCTCCTCCACCGTAAGTAGAGCGTAGTTTTGCGCCGGGCGGAGCGAGCTATGCCGTGTGTACCAAGGCAGATGGTTTCACGGCGGTTTCTACGAAACCGAAAAAAACACCTAGGCTGAACAAACCTCCACGCGGAGCGCGACACAAGGCAGGGTTTTTCTGTCCTACAAAGAAAAACTGCAGTTGATGGTGCTTGTGCGCTTGTGCGCTGCAAATCCGGATTTTCATCGCACATCCGGCTCTTTGTCGCGGCTTTAGACGCCACATCTGGCTCCGCCGGGGGGGGGGCAGACTACAGTCTACTTAAAGGACCTGTTGGCGCTCGCAGAACGCCCTAACCACGAATAACCCAGACCCCCAGCACAAGCAGGACAAGTGGCGGGCCTAGCAGCATCCCGCCGAAAAGCAAAGCCGCTTTCTCGGCATTCCAGCCGGTTCGAAGTCGGCTCCCAATCTCGTCTGGCACGACAACGCTCGGGCTTCCAGATGCAGCCGCCTTTTCCCTCGTGGCGGCTACCTCTTTCTCGGCTTTCCAGCCATCTGTGATCGCTACCCAGCCCCTGACGAAGATGGAGCCTCCATCTGGCACGTCTCGCCGCCGTCCTTCAATTTCTACGTAGACGACCAGTGTCAGCACCCAAAGTGCAGAGACGATCAGCCACAATCGAAAGAGGCCACGTCGGAAATTCATCTTGCCCCTCGCTCAATGAGCCGAGGATAGCACAGCGGGCGGCTAGTCGCCTCGATTTGGACGCCCCATTCAGACGCGCAAATAGACTACCCATGCGGATCACGAAACCGCGCTGTTGCGGTGTCACCTAGGCGGCCAAGCGGCCGCGGCAAGCGGCTCGTCGCCACTACGGCAACATCAGCAAATGATCCATTCGAGTGGACTATGCGTCGGTCAGGCCCACCTTCCAGCCGACGTCTTTAGCCCATTGGTCCGCTCGCCGAATTAGCTGCCACAAATGGTCCGCCTTGCCGTCAGTGTACGCCACTCTGTCATCACCAACCAAGGCAACAAGCTTTCGGGCCCCCGGTCGCTGAAGTAGCTGTTTTGCAGCTCGGTTGAAATCCACCCTGAATTGCGTAAACTAACCGACGCTATCTAAAGTAACGACTTCCCAGCATTCCATGCCGCGAACGGGCGGTCGTCGATCCAGTTCCACTGGTGAGTGGGTGCTGGCTAAGCGCAGCTAGTTCAATGCTCGCACCTGAAACTGGTACTGCGAAGTAGGAAGCATCAGATAGCGGCAGACGCCGAGCACGGTGCAAAACTGGAAACCCACATCGCAGAAAAATTTGTCTGAGACACTCATTGGGAGGATTGCGCCGATGGGACCGCTATTCAGGAACGCCGGGCTCCCGACCTACCATGAAGCAATGTTGTTTGTCCGCATGAAGCCGCAGCCGCGTCAGCCAAGCTTCGAAGCCACCTTTGCGGCCGCACGCACGCCCTTGAGCAGCGGGCTTCAGGCCTTGTGTTACTACGAGCGAGCCGGCCTGGTGAAGCGCGTTACACCTGTGTCGCGGGAGGCACCCCACTATGCCAGCCGGATGCTGGTACGGCCAACCCGCAACGCCGGCGCAAACCCCGAGGTGATTGGGGTTCCGGACAGTGACGTCGAAGGTTGGTCGGCGCCCGCTCTGAACATGAACGCCGCCATCGACGAACGAACACCGGGCGGAGCCACCAGTCTGGTCGAGTTGGCCAATGACGTCGATTTGCGGCAGCTTCAGCTGGCTCTCGCCGGCGATCCGACAGTTGCATCCGTGTCCCGGGTGCCGCTTCGTTACCTTGTTGCAAGGTCGCCGCGAAAATCCGCCGGTTCGGTGTCGAAGAAACCGTCACCGGCCGGTCGCGGCCGAATTGCCGCGGCGCCGCCGCCTGTTCATACAATGTGGAATCTCCGTAAGATCAAATGGGACGAAGCGCGCCGTTTAACCGGCTTCGATGACGCGAGCAGGGTCAAGGTCGCGGTGCTCGATACCGGTATTGACGCCGAGCATCCCGACCTCAAAGACCAGATTGGCGGATACATCTATCAGCACCCGGACCTTCCTGCAGCGAGCTCGGCTCAGGATCTCGTCGGCCACGGCACCCATGTGGCAGGCACCATTGCGGCGACCATCAACAACGATCTCGGGATCAACGGTATATCGCAAGCAAGGATCCACGCCTGGAAGATATTCGACGACCGCCCTGACCTTCTGACTTATCCTGATGGGACAGCGGAATTTGCCTATTTCGTCGACCCGGTGATGTATCTGCGTGCACTGCTCGACTGCGCGGATACGGGTATCGACATTATCAATCTGTCGATCGGCGGCGCAGGCGCACCCGACCCGACGGAGAGTGCGGCATTCGAGGAATTGCTTGCGAACGGAACGACCATCGTTGCGGCGATGGGAAATGAGCGGCGCGAAGGCAGCCCAATCTCCTACCCCGCAGCAACACCCGGCGTCATCGCTGTGGGCGCGACAAACCTGCAGGACCGGATCACGACCTTTTCCAACCGAGGCAACCACATAACGATCGCGGCTCCGGGCGAGGCAATTTGGTCAACGCTGCCGACCTATCCGGGTCAAATGAGTTGGCGGGCGGAAAGAGGTCCGGACGGTCGTTGGCGGCAGGGAAAGCCGGATATACGCGAGACGGGTTATGACGCATGGCCCGGAACATCAATGGCGTCCCCTCACGTCGCTGCGGCTGCGGCGCTCTATATTGCAAATGGCGGCGCGAGGGATCCCGCGGTGATCCGAACCGCTCTGGCTTCGAGCGCCGACAAGGTGGCCGCCATGAGCGGCCAAGACTTTACGCCCGATTTCGGCTATGGTCGTTTGAACTTGGAGCAGCTGATCGGGAGCATAGCGACCAGGAATTCAGACAATGACTGACATCATGTTTACGATCCGCGCCGACGTTAGCGTCGAGGAGCGAGAACGCCTGTTGATCAGGATTCAGGCAATTCCAGGTGTTGAGCTGGCAGCCCCGGTCAAGCGCGACAGCAGCAGCGAGGCGTTGCGGCGGATTCATTTCGCTCGTTTAACGAGGCATTCCGAGGCGACCGGCTGCCTGTCGGCAATCCGAGGCATGCCGGAGGTGGAAGAAGCAAACATACCGGCGCGACGAAGTGGCGCGAAGCCATTTCAATGAGGAAGGCCGCGGCTATCCCTGCCCCCGCCGAGACCCGGAGAGAACTCCGGTGCATTCCGGTTCGGCCGGACCGTGGCAGGAAAAGCCCGTCGCGCCGCCAAAGCCAGAGAATACCAAGAACCCGACAGACCCGGCCGGCATGGCTTAGCCGAGGCGCCAGCGCACGCATACTGGACGCGTTTGGGCTGAGAGCAGCCGATCATTGATCATTTGCCCGTCACCGCGGTACATCAAGAAAACCCCGCGCGCGGGTGGCGAGCGGGGTCTGGTCAAAGCAGGTGGCTTTTCGTTTCACCCCATCCGTTGGAATGTTTGCTCGGCTGACGCGCGGCGTAGCCCAAGCATACGGCCAAGCCAGCCGAGCAAACAGGCCGCCCGCTTCAGCCAACCCGAAGGGCCGGGCATCTTGCCGCCAGGCTCAGAGGCGATCGCCTCTGCCCTGACGAAAACCTGCTCCGGCAGAATGCTTCAATTTAACCAGTAAAGGCTCTAACTCAACACTCGTTGCGACCTGTTCGATTGAGGACGCTGCACCAAGAGGGCCTCGTCGCCGCAGATGGCCATCGACTCTTCGAGGACCACGGAGAGGCCGACTTGAACATCATAAACCTATGCGCGTCATCCGATCTGCCTGTTTAGTTGGACGCATGCACACTTTAAATTAGACGATAAATGAGTTGAGACTGGACGCACGATTGATGCGCATCGTCTGAAAGAGCTCATCCACCGTTTTCCGCGGCCCGCCGGCTGGATGTGATGCGGATTGTCCCTCCCGGCTTCTGGCGCATGGCGCTCAGCTATTCGATCCGTCTCCGGATGTCGTTGAGGGCGGGACGCAGCGTCTCCATCAACCGCTCTCCGGCCTCCGTCGGAACGACATTGCGCGTCGTCCTCGTGAGAAGTCGAACGCCCATCCTCTCCTCCAGCCGTCGCACGGTGTGACTGAGCGCGGACTGCGACGTCCGGATGCGCGCCGCCGCGCGTGAGAAGCTCCGCACCTCCGCGACCGTCAGGAGGGCGACCAGCTTGCCGACCCGTGATCAGCGTGCGGCCGTAGTAGCCGGAGCGGTAGCCGAGCCGCTCCGGGGTGCGCTCGCCTTTCACCGCCCCCAAGGCCTCGTCCATCTCGGCCTCGATAACTTGCCTCACATGACGGCGCGGATCACCTCGCGCAGCCCGTCGGGGTTCGCAAGCAGAATGTCTTTGACAGCGGTGCTGGCGGTCTTACCATCAATCTTGGTCATGGTGGCGTTCCTCGTGAGGGAATCAGGTGACTTCGACATCACCAGCCTGCCATGACCGCCCCTCTCAGAGAATTTGCAGAACCTTCCACACACTACCAAGTCTCTTCAAGGCGAAAGAAAAAGAGGCGCTATGGGGTGATGGGAAGCTGCCCTTCGGCCCCGGCTGGGCAGCCCATCCCAACCGCTGACACCCTATGGTACCCTATGGCCGTCCCCATCGCCTGTACTCGCAAGCTAACGAAAAAAGGCTCTCACCCCATCCTTTCCGACGCATAGCTCCCCGGGCTCGGCGGGAAGACGAC
>NZ_AUTC01000193.1 GCF_001461695.1 Sinorhizobium fredii USDA 205
ACCACACAGCACCAGGCGTTTCCACACAGCCTCGGTGGAACCATGCCATCCAACCAAGCACCTCGGAACGTCGGGATTGTATGCGAGGACCGCCCTCCCGGCTCCATGCTACTCGCATGGGCAGGCGGAGCGGCGTCGCGATCTCTTTCAGGGCTTCCGGCTTGGCGCAGAGAGAAAATCGGCCATGCGCATGGTTTCGATCAGACGCCTCCCGCCATCCGAATCATTTCTCAAATCTGCCGAAATATTGCGAACGGAGCCGTTTTGGACATGCTCCCTCAGCTTCCAAAACTGTGGTAGAATGACTGGTCGGAAATACTCGCGCCCAGCAGTCGAGGGGGAGCGCATGGATATGCGCGCGGGTCAGGTGTTTGCCATCAACGGCTGTCATTGCCGCTCGTCACTTCTCCACGACATTCGAGCAACGAAATTTGAGCTGCTTGCGGCCATCGCTCTGCCTTGACAGTGCGAGACCGAAGAGCGGCGCCTCGCCACGGTCGCCTGCTTGTAGAACGTGCATCGCACCCGCCTTCGGGCGACCACCAACGAAGCATAAATAGGAGGACCCATCATGAAGCGGCGATCCCTCAGCGTACGCCAAATCAGCGCGCTTATGTTTTCCCTATCTGCTTTCGGGCTGATGACATCAGCCACATTGTCCGAAGAAAGCAAGTTCTTCGTCAAGCCGGTGGTCGAGAAGAAGGTAACAGAGCTGCCGTCTGGGCCGTTGCACTGGCGGCTGGAGAATTTCCCAACGCTGAAGCAGGCCCAGGACGCCGCGGGTCCGACCTCGCTCGCGGCAGAAGTTGCGGACAAGGCCTGGCTGTTCACCCTCGGATCCAAGGGTGGATCCACAGCAGGCGGAACCAAAGTCGCTGAGATCGGCCCACTTCCCCCGATCAGCGCAAGCGAGTATTTGCTGCGCGTCAATCGCGCCGGTGGAGCGCCCGGCACCAAGTCATCAGTTCATACGCATCCGGGATCTGAGGTATTCTATGTGCTGGCCGGCAAGCTCGGTCAGAAAACGCCCCACGGCGTGACCTATACTGAAGCCGGCATGACCATGATCGGACACGGGCCCGACACGCCGATGGAGGTGTTCAACGCCGGCACAACCGATCTCGATGAGCTGGCCATCTTCGTGGTGGACGCCAGTCGGCCGTTCTCTTCGCCGGCCAGCCTCGACTGAACGACGTGACGATGGCCGAAGGCAGTACTTTTCCCCGGCTGTAACCGTCGAGCGGCGATATTGAGGAACCCCAGTCGGGCCACCGCAAGCTCACAAAGCTATGGCGGCCCGATCAAGCAGCATCGATCGCTGGCCAAACATCGACACCTGCCGCGCTGGGAGATCAGACCGCCGGGTATGCGGGCGGTGAGCCGGCGCTAATGAGCGGTTTCAAGTGGCCCCTTGTTGTCGAGATTTATTGCTCGTGCCGATATGTTCTCGGCGATGTCCCGGTCATGGGTGACAAACAGGACAGCGGGGCCGGTTTCCCTGACGATCTCCTGCAGGAACGTGATCACCTCTTTCTGGCTGACGGGATCGAGCCGCGACGTCGCCTCGTCCGCGAAGAGAAAGGCCGGATCGAGCAGCAGGGCGCGCAGCAACGCAAAACGCTGTAGCTCCCCGCCCGAAACCTGGCTGGGCAGACGATCGAGCAAAGTTTCCGGCAGGCGCAATCGGTCCAGCAATCTCTCGACTGCCGTCCATTCCTTGGCATGCAGGCGCACCAGATCGGTGAGCCCCTTACGAATCGTCTGGTGGGGCGCGAACGCGGCTGGTGGATCCTGGTAGAGCTTCTGGAAGCGAAGCGGCGACATTCCCGCCCTGCGCTCGACCACGCCGGCGTCAGGCGGGCTCAGGCCAAGAAGGATACTACCGAGCGTCGTCTTGCCGCAGCCGCTCGGCCCGAAGATCGACACGATCTCGCCGGCGGCGACAGAAATATCCAGATCCGAAAACAGGGACCTTCTATCATATCGCTTCGCCAGACCGCGTCCGGCAAGGACGACTTCGCCTGATGCCGCTGACGCCTGCGGCTCCCACTTTGCGGGCTCTGCGGCGAGAAGCGCCTTCGTATAGGCGTGCTCGGGCGCTTCGAGTAGCTTTTCCGCGGGGGCGTGTTCCACCATCCGACCATCGAGCATGACGCCGATCATGCCGCCGAGCGCCCTGGCGACGGCGACGTCATGGGTGATGGTCAGCAGCAGCCGTCCCGCTTCGACCTCCCGTTTCAGGCGTGCCGTCACCGAGTCCCGCAGCACCGTGTCGAGGCCCTTCGTCGGTTCATCCGCGATCAGAAGCTCGCTGTCGGCGGCGTGCGCCATCGCGATCGCCGCACGCTGTCCCATGCCGCCTGACATCTGGAAGGGGTAAAGCGCTCCCGCATGGGCAAGGGAAACCCCGGCGAGATTCTCCTTCGCAAGTGCATTGCTACGAGCGGCATCCTTCTCTTTGACGAAGCGGTGTATCTCTGCCACCTGCGGCAGGACGCGCATTGTCGGATCCAGCGCCAGCCACGGCTCCTGCGGCAACAGGCAAATGCTTCGGCCCCAGCGGCGGCGGCGTTGCGCGGGCGTCTCGGTTAAAAGGTCCGTGCCCTTGAAGACGACGCGCCCCGTCGCATGCAGCCCTGGCGGCAAGTTGCCCATGATCGCCTGTGCCACGAGCGACTTGCCGGATCCGCTCTCGCCGAGGAGCGTTACCGGTCGCCCCCGTCCTAAGGCAAGGGAGATGTCGGAGACGATGCGGCCCTCCGGCGAATCGATCGACAGGGCGGCAATCGAGAGATCCGGGTTTGCTTGAATGTTCATCCATGGTCTCCCTGCGCGAGAAGTTGAAGGCCGAGCACCAGCAGGACGATCAGCATGGCCGGCAGCAGAACATGCACCGGCGCCTCCGCGTAATATGGCAAGAGCTCCACGATCATGCTGCCGAGTTCCGGCGTGGGAGGCTGCAGCCCGACGCTGATCGCACTCAATGTCGACACTGCGATGATGGCCGTCGCCATCGCAAAGGCCGAAAGCGTTGCGATCATCGGTGCGATCACCGGCAAGATATAGTTGACGAGGATGTAGCACGAGCCGAAGCCCAGCATGCGCGCCGCCTCGATATGCGGCTGCGCGAGGACGGACTTCGTTGTCGCCTTCGTCACACGATAGAACTCGACCCACAGCGTCAGCGAAAGACCTAAAAACAGCGGAGCATAATTGCCGGGCGCAAAAGCAAGCAGCAGTAGCACCAACATCAGGCCGGGCAGTGCCAGCACGATCGTTGCCGAAAGTTCCAGAAACCGCTCCGTCCATCCACCTCTCCAGGCGGCGGCAAGACCGAGCAGCACTCCGGGAAGAGCGGCGGCGAGCATGGTCAGGAAAGCGAGGCCGAACGAAAGGCGAGCGCCGTGGGCGAGACGGGCGAGGAGGCTGCGCCCGTAGTGATCCGCCCCGAGCAAAAAGTCGCCACCGATCGGCGCGAGACTGGCGCTAAAATCCTGCGCCGCGGGATCAGCAGGAATGAGCATTGGCCCGATGATCGCAAAGCAACCAAGCAGAACGAGGAGCCCGGCGCCAAACATGCGCCCTGCGGGCAGTCGCCCTTTCGGCCGAGCAAAGGACAGATCGCCGATCGAACTCATGCCATTCTCCTCACACGCGGATCGAGCCAATGCGTCAGAAGGTCAACAATGGCGGCGATGACGACGAACATCAGTCCCATCACTAGCGCCGTCCCCTGGACCATGGGAATGTCCCGTTCGACAACCGCGTGGACCAGGGCGTGGCCGATGCCCGGATAGGCAAAGAGGGATTCCACGACGACGACGCCTTCGACCAGGTAGACTGCCTGCAGGCCGAGATAGGAAACGACCGGGATGGCAGCGTTGCGAAGTCCATGTCGGCCGACGACAACCGCTTCCGGCAGTCCCTTGTATCGGGCGAAGGCGAAATATGGTGCCTTGGCAACGGCAGCGACCGAGTTGCGCGTGATCCGGCTTGACATGGCGGCGAGCCCGAGAGCGAGCGTCAGGGCGGGAAGCAGCATCTCGCGCGGCGACCCAAAACCGGCTGGAGGCAACCAGCCGAGCTGCTTAGAAAAGACCAGCATCAGAATCAGGCCGAGAACGAACGGTGGAATGGCGCGGAAGATCACCGCACCTGCCAAGGCCAGACGGTCAATAGCGCCTCCCGGCTTGAGCCCCGAGAAGAGACCGATGACGGGGCCGACGAGAAGCGACAGCGCGAGCGCCGATGCGGCAAGCCACATGGAAGCGCCGAGCTGCACCTTCAGCTCATGAACTACGGGTGAACCTGTGACGAGCGAATGTCCGAGGTCAAGGCGCAGAACGTCGCCTATCCATTCCAGGAACTGGGCCGTGAGCGGGCGGTCGAGGCCCAGCTCGAGCCTCATCTTTTCTGCCGCTTCGGCAATCCGCGCATCCGGTCCGTAGCGTCCGGCAGCAATACGCATGGCGGCGTCACCGGGCAGCACGCGCATAAGGACGAAGCACAGGGCGCCGACCACGGTGGCCACCAGCCCCGCCTGGAGCAGGCGCGCAACAAGGAAGTTTCGCATTGCGCTCTCCCGATTACTCTGCCCAGCGGATGGCCGACAGGCCGTAATTCACTTCGAGGGGATCGACCTCGACGCCAGTGATCCTCTTGTTCGAGACGATAGCGAGCTCCGACCACGTGACTGGAATGCTTGGCAGTTCTCGCTGCAGAATCTCCACGGCGCGGGCCTGAAGCGGAGCGCGGGCCGCCGCATCGCTCGTCGCCGCAAGTTGTTGGACGACACCTTGGATTTCCTTGTTGTCCCAACCCATCGAGCCCCAGTCGCTTCCACCGGGGCCATAGTCCTGGAGCAGCGTTCCGACCGGATCCGGCACGATGGAATAGAGTCGCGAGATCAGCCCCATCTCCAGTGTTCCGTCCTGGTGGCGCGCCGGAATTTCCGAGCTGTTACCCACGGACACCTTCACCTCGATTCCTACGTGCCGAAGCTGGGCCTGAAGCGCCGTGGCGATGGGGGGCAGTTCAGGCCAACTGGAATAGGTCAGCAGCGTCACGCTGAATCGCTTGCCATCCTTTTCCAGAATACCGTCACTGCCGGCTTTCCAGCCCGCCGCGGCCAAGAGTTCCTTCGCCTTGTCCACGTCCCGCACGAGCGGCTGGATGTCGGGGGAATTCCAGCCCTTAATCGCAGGCGGGAAAAGCTGGGTTGCAGCCAGATCGGCGTTGCGCAGGATCACTTTGGTAATCCCAACGCGGTCGATCGCTGCGCTGATCGCCTGCCGCTCCTCGACCTGGTCGAAGAAGGGCGAGGCCGCATTGACCTTGAGAATGCGCGTGCGGGGGATGGTGGCAATCTGCACATCGAGTTTCGTATTCGCTTTCAAGCGATCCACCGAGACCGGCAGCATCGAAAAGACCAGATCGGCTTCACCGCTTTCCGCCATCAGCGCCCGCGTCTCGCCTTGCCCAACGGCGAGGTAGCTGACTTCATCAATCGCGGGCTTGCCGCCCCACCACCCACCGGAGGCCTGCAACTCCAGCCGCGCCGGAGCGGTAAGGCTCTTTACTCTGTAGGGGCCGGATCCCACGGTCTGCGTGACTTTGCCCGCGGCATCGAAGGAAGAAGGCGCGAGCACGATCGTGCTGAAATGGACGAGATAGGCGGGCAGAGCAGAGAATGGTTTCGTCAGCCTGATGACCACGTCACGACGGTCACTGGCGATGTCGGCAATCGGCGCCTGAGCAAGCACGCCGACACCTGCAAGTGCTCGCTTCAGACTGGCCGCTGCCGTTTCCGCCGTCACGGGCGTGCCATCATGGAACTGGGCATTCTCTCGAAGCGTAAAGCGCCATATGAGACCATCGCCGCTAACGCTCCACTGATGCGCAATCGCGGGCACGATCTCGCCTTCACGGTTGGCGGTCACAAGAGTTTCGGCGACCTGCAATCGGCTGAATACATAGCCGGTCTGGGCGGGGTCGGTGCCAGCGATCTCCCAGGGGCCGGCAACCTTGAGCACCTCCGCATAGGCCGGGTTAAGCGTCGCGGCGACGCTGAGTGCAACCGTAGTGAACAGCACGCGCAGTGTGCGCATTGAGACCTCCAAATACTTGTTCCGTGACGAAGCTAGGCGCCTGCCTCAATATGTTACGTTATTACATTCGTCAAATGGAAAGTTATGTAATAACGTTATTCCGTGTCGCGGACGCGGTGACGTTTTCGCGCATGCCGTCGCTTGCAGCCCTCATCCTTGCGGCGGCGGCATTATCGCTGAGCGGCCATGCGGCTGCGGCTGCGCCACAATGGCGGATGCGAACGGCGGTGTTCCTTCACGCGATGGCAATCAGCTTCTGGCTGGGAGCGCTGGCACCTCTGCGCCTCGCCCTGCGGCGGGGTGATCCGGCAGCCGTTCCGGCACTGCGTCGCTTCTCTGCGGTCATCCCCCTGGTGCTCATTGTGCTTATCGCAGTGGGAGTCGTGCTGGCCATAGTACAGGTGGAGAGGCTCCACGCCCTTTTGGATACGGCCTATGGCCGGGTGTTTCTCTTCAAACTCGGCCTGCTCGTCGCATTGTTCCTGCTGGCCGCCGGCAATCGTTGGCGTTTGGCCAAGCCGGTTTTGGCCGGCGATGGCCCCGCCACCAAGCGGCTCGTCCGCTCGATTGCCGCGGAAACGGCGATCGTGCTACTGATATTCGCGGTCGCTGCCTGCTGGCGCTTCACGCCACCGCCGCGCGCCCTGGCGGCCGCAGCGGCGCAGCCCGCGACCGTGCACATCCACGCAGACAAGGCAATGGCTCTCGTTCAGGTCTCGCCCGGACGCGCCGGCGACGTGGAAGTCTCGATCAACGTCCTGACCGGCGAGTTCCAGCGGCTCGATGCGAAGGAGGTGACCCTTGTCCTTTCCAAGCCCGACTCCGGCATCGAGCCGTTCAGGCGACAGGCCGTCCGTCTCAATGAAGGAACCTGGCGGATCGACTATATGACCATCCCGCTGCCGCGTACCTGGCGTGTCCGCGTCGACATCCTGATCAGCGACTTCGAAAGGGTAAGTCTCGAAGAACAGATCAGCATCCGTCGGTGACCGCAATGGGGCGTCGGCCACAGACTCTAGCGCGAACCGTATTTGCTATCGAATATATTTCTCGTGCGTCCGTTTTCTGTCCCCATTGCTGTCCTTGCGGATCGCGTGGACGTGTGGCCGCTCTGGGTTCAAGGTTCTCGTCATCCCCGCTCAAAACAGCGCGCGGAGTTCGGCACTGGCGTGTTGAGCAGCTGCTGCTCCCATAGATACGCAATGCCGCTGCCGGCGGCATGTTGCTTGAGCACGTCTGTCAACTCTGCGGCGTGCTCGGTCCGGGCCCAGTCGCGCTGCCATTCGGACGCTAACGCCAGCCAGGTCATCATGTTCGCGCCAGCCGCGATCATGCGCTGGATAGCGACCTCGTGGGCCTCGACCGAAGTCCCTCCCGACGCGTCGGTGATGACCGTCACATCCCAGCCTTCGCCGAGCGCCTGGATCACCGGCATCGCGACGCATATCTCGGTCCACAGGCCCGCGATGATCAGCTGCTTGCGGCCCGTCGCCTTGACCGCGTCCACGACCTTTTGATCCTCCCAGGTGTTGATGAACGTCCGGTCGATCACCTCCTGGCCGGGGAACACATCGGTGATTTGCGGAAAGAGGAGACCGCCCCGATCGGCGATCACGCTCGTCAGGATGGTGGGAACACCGAAGGCCTTGGCAGCCTTCGCCAGGGCGGTCGAATTGTTGACCACCGCCTGCGGATCGTGGCTGTTCAGGTTCGCGAGCTGGTAAGGCTGGTGATCGATCAGGACGAGTACCGAGTCTTCGGGACGAAGGAGCGAATCAAGGCCATTACGAAAAGTCATGAATACATCCTCTGCTGTTTTGTGTGTGAGGTTGGTTTGACGGGAGACATGCGCTGACAGCGGCGCTGCCTACGAAACGGACACTGTCATTCCTATTCATGATACGGTAGCACTCCATTGTGCCACGCTGTGTCGCGAAATGGGGAACGCTGAATTGGACATCGAAGAGCTGCGGACATTCGTGGAAGTTGCTGATGCGGGGGGAGTTTCGCCCGCCGCGCGGCGGCTCGGCGTCTCCAAGTCAATCGTCAGTCGGCGGCTCGTCCGGCTTGAAGCGGAGCTTGGCGTCCAGCTTCTTGCACGAACTACCCGCGGCGCCGCTCTCACAGAAGCCGGGATCACGTTTCGGGACCATGCAGCCAAAAGTCTGTGCCGAGATCGACGTGGCGAGGGAAACGATCCTACCCGCCGGTGACCTTTGCGGCCGCTTGAGAGTTGCTGTGCCGCTTTCTTTCGGCCCGACCCACTTCGCTCCCGTGCTCGCGGACATGGCGCGACGCCACCCGCAGCTTCACATCCATACTTCCTACAGTGATCGCTTCGTTGATCTCATTGCAGAGGGCTTTGATTGTGCGATCCGGGTTGGCTATCTTCAGGACTCTAATCTGATCGCGAGACGCGTCGGGCCGATCTACGGGAAACTGGTCGCAAGCCCGGACTACATCAAAGCGCATGGTTCCCCTGAAAAGCCGGAGGAGCTCATCGCCCATCAGGCTCTCATGCAGGGAACGGAAGCCTGGCAATTTATGGATGGCGATGACATCATTACGGTACATCCGCGGGGGCGCTTCAAGGCCGACAACGCCATAGCTCTCGCCGCCGCCGCATTAGCAGGGCTCGGTATCGCTTGGATTCCCGATGGCGTCACCCATCAATATGTGGCCTCCGGCGCGCTGGTTCCGGTCATGACACGCCATCCACCACCTCCGGCAGGTGTCTATGTTATCCGACCGCCAGGCCAGCATCCCGCAAGGAAGGTACGTGTCCTCACCGAAATGCTGATCGAGTGTTTCGAACAGACCCCGGACCCTACGGGTGTCGGTCGTTAAGGCACGAATGGCGCGAAGCCCAGCCGGTCTCACTCGATGTCAGGGCGCGGGGATGACCGCTGTTGGCGCGTTCTCGTCTCCGAAAAGTAATTGGTCGAGTGACCGCTTCCCCCCATCGGAGACGTCCAGGTCCCGTTCCGACCCATTGCTGCCATTGGTGTCCCGGCAATACGAACGGCTCGATGAGCCCAATTTGCGGACGCCGTGGCGCGAGCAAGCGCTGTGCGGACATTCCGGACCTTGCGGGGCGGGTCTATTCTTTTGTAACCTCGGCCGACGATGCATCTCCCGCGCGGTGTCCACTACGAAGTTAGCTGTATGTCCGCTGCCGGCTCCCCTCGACACGTTGGGCACTCCGAGGGAGGTGAAAGATCGACCGATAGGCCCACCGGTGACAGACAAAGGGAACGACCGATCTGGGGAATCTCGACGCGCGAAGCAAATTAAATCCAAGTTGAATCTGTAGTTATTTGACTCCGCCGGATGCCTGACAGCGCTTTGAATTCGCACGCGCAACCGGCCTGGGAAAGATGCGGCATCAACGCCCGCTGAACCACCGCATGCAGTTCGATAAGAAGATCTCGAGTTCAGGCTGAGGCTGCGGGTCTGGAGTACATGTCGCAAGCTAGCATGTCACGAAGGCGGAGCTCGCCGGACTGAAAAACGGATCCATGCAGGCGGATGGAGTCGGTCCGCGGCTTTCAACCACGAGGAGGAGAAGACTATGCCAGGCAAGAAGATTCTCATGCTTACCGGTGATTTCACCGAAGAATACGAAATCTTCGTCTTCCAGCAGGCCATGGAGGCCGTCGGTCATACGGTCCATGTCGTCTGCCCGGACAAGAAAGCCGGCGACATCCTGCGGACCTCCCTGCACGACTTCGAAGGCGACCAGACCTACACCGAGAAACTCGGCCACAATGTCGTCATCAACAAGACGTTCGCGGAAGCAGAAACTCAACTCGACGAGTATCACGCCGTTTACTGCGCCGGCGGCCGTGGTCCGGAATACATTCGCACCGACAAACGCGTGCAGGCAATCGTGCGGCACTTCCACGAAAAGCAGAAGCCAATCTTCACGATCTGCCACGGCGTACAAATTCTAATCGCGGTCGACGGTGTCGTGCGCGGCAAGAAGGTCGGCGCACTCGGCGCCTGCGAGCCGGAAGTCACGCTGGCTGGCGGCACCTATATCGACCTCTCCCCCACCGCGGCCTATGTCGACGGGACGATGGTATCGGCAAAGGGCTGGACGGCTCTTGCCGCCTTCATGCGGGAGTGCCTTAAGGTTCTCGGCACCGAGATCTACCACAACTGATAGACTACGAGCCCGGCACCCGATCGTGCGCCGGGCTCCATTTCTCCAGTGGTCTCGCCGCCCCCTATACCGCCCCTGGATTCCAGCCGCGCCCTCTGTTGCCGAACATCTCGTATCCGTCCCTCGTGACGGCGAGCGTGTCCTCGAGCTTGATGAAACCTCGCCTCGGGTGAAGCATCGTGGTCTCGACGGAAATGACCATGCCTGCCTCCAGAGGCCGATCCGCGTCCACGCCTTCATAGGCAACCGGGTGGTTGGTCATCAGGAACGGTGCCTCGTGGCTGATGAGACCCATGCCGTGGCAGAAGAAGTCGGTAAAGGCGGCCGAGGGCGAGCTTTCCAGCATCTTTTCCGCCGTCGCAATCATCTCACTGGCTTGAGCCCCGGACATCAAGCTCCATATCTTCGTCGATGCGGCTTCGGTCGAACTCTTCGCCAATGACGGCCTGCGCACGATTACCGACCAGATCTTCCCAGATCCGGGAAGCCTCGGCGTCGAGCTTTTCGCCGAGGGCGGGTCTGCGGCGCTCGATCTCGATATCTGGAAGCTCTCGACCGATGACGAGAAGGAGCAGGCGCCGCGCAGCTATGTCGGAACCGAAGGCAACGACCTGCTCACCGCATGGGAGGGCGCCAAGGGTGCGCTGTACTTCGACGGTCGCGGCGGTAACGACGTGATCGTAGGGAGCGCGGGGCTCGACCGGATCGTAGGGGGCGTGGGCGACGACGTGCTGCGTGGTGGCCGCGGCAGTGATTGGATCGACGGTGGGCGCGGCAACGACATGATCACAGCCGGTGGAGGTGCGCTCGATCATGTCTTGGGCGGCGCGGGTGCCGACGTCTTCCTCTTCGCTACGGATACAAATGATGGTCATCGCGACCGCACGGTAATCGGTGATTTCAAAACCGGCATCGACGCAATCGATCTCGGCGAAGCAGAGGTCGTCAGCCAAAAGAGCCTGCTCGGATCGCTGGTATTGACCCTCGACGGGGACGGCGACCAGATCGTCCTGACCGGCGTGGCGCGGTACGATGATTCGCTCTTCCTCTGATAGCAGAAGCGCGGCCGGCACTGCTCGGCCGCGCTTAGCGCAAACATAGCTGCCCGTGTGAGCGTCCATGTAGGATACGTCGAGCGAGGCTCGGTAGGCGCGGTTTGATCGACCCAGCGGCTTCAAGCGAATGGTGGATCCGCCGAGCGCCCCGCCTAAGAGTGGGGTCCCAGCGCAAAGGGCCGCTCACTGACGCGATCCAGAACTTAACTGAGGCGTGGCCGAACTTCGGCTCTCCACCCAATCCGGTCCTCCCAGGTGTCGCCGTCAGCGGCACAGGTGGGGGGTGAGCGGAAGTCCAATGCGCAGATGTCGGACGGCGGCTAAGCGGGGACCTTTCGGCCACTCGTGCCGGCCCGTACTAGGACGAATTTTAACTGCCGCCTTGTTGCTTGCGTCGAAGCTCTTCCTGGCTGGACAAGCTGACGGCGGCTGCGGGAGTAGCGATCGTCCAGGAATGAGACTTTCGCGATGCGATCGCCACGGAAAAGACGGTAGTCCTAACGCGATCGTACCACCCGGCAAAAAACCGCCGACCGGCTTCCGCGTCGCCGCCTGATGATGCTTATCCAGTCGGTCGCGATGGCGCTCGCAGTTTACCTGGCGGTCATGGTGTTGTGGGGGAGAAGCGCCGATCTAGGCCATTCTCGCGGTGGCGGCGGGGCGTGGCCGACGCGCGGGCACATCCACGCGGTCGTCAGGACGCCGAATGGCAACGACTACGGCAAGGACTTGCTGCGCCAGCACCACGAAGCACACGCCCATGATCCAGGGCACGGCCACCGCCAACCCTTGGGAATAAGAGTTGCTCGACATCGTACCCAAAGGCTCAACGGAACATGAACTTCCGAGTCGGAACGCTTGAGAGGGAAGAGGATTCCAATTGACTATTCGGGGTTAACGTGTCGCGTCCCCTCGACCTGGCTCCCTCGCATGTCCCGCCAACTGCTTCAATTGCTCGGCTTACCCGCACTGCAATGCTGCTGGATGAAGTCCGACAGGAAGGTTGAAGCGTGAACGCACCTCCGATGCACAGCGATCGCCTGAGGCACTTTCGAGAATGTCCCCTCAACAACACGGAAACCTGGATTCTCTTCGCAGAAACGTGACAGGGACTCAGTCAAGCCCGCAGCCGCATCGCACCGGGAGGATACAAGCATGTCCAGGGCGGAGGCGGGATTTTCGGTATGGAGGACAATTGCATTTCTAACCTGTCGCTCGAGCTGCTTTGTATACGCAGCGGTTCTGGCGGCGGCAATGCGCACCCATTCGACGTCAACATGCTCCACGCTCCCTAGCGGGCTACTGTCTGAAACCAGAAAGCTGGCGGTCACCGTGGTATAGGGGGGCGAGAAGGAGAACCTATCGGCACGTGACGGATCGGAAGCAATGAACGCAACATCCCACTCATTGCCTTCGGCAGCCGCAAGAATGTCAGCGGCCGATCCGTATTGAACCAGCGACAAACTGCAGTCGAGTTCTGCCGCAAGTGCGATCGCGATCTGCGCGCTCGGCCCTGTTAGAACGCCTGTCGCTGGATCGAGTTGGACAAGTGCGGCATTCGACATGTTGACCGCCGCTCTGATGACTCCCGTCGGTGCGATTTCAGTGAGGAGCTCATCACGTTGCGACATCGTGGTACGCTCCCTGAGATGCAAATCGTGCCGCGAGTGCTTCCGCTCCCCTTGCCAGAACAGCGACATCGACACCAACGGCAGTAAATAGTGTTCCCAGTGAGATGCACCGTGCCGCGAACTTCTCATCCGGGGTAAGAATGCCCGCAGGCTTGCCCAACGCTTTCAGGCGTTCAATCGCGTCTACAATTGCATCGACCACTTCCGGGTGGCTTGGTTGGCCCCTGTGTCCGAAACTCGCAGCTAGGTCTGCCGGTCCTACGAATACCCCATCCACTCCCTCTACCGAGGCAATCGACTCGAGGTTGCCAAGCGCTTCCCGCGTCTCAACTTGCAGCAACAGGCAAATTTCCCGTTCCGCATTTTGCGCATAGTTCGCAACTCGGCCGAAACGAGTGGCGCGTGTCAGGGCAGAAACACCACGAATTCCATCCGGGGGATATCGCACCGCCGCGACTGCGGCTTTCGCCTCTTCCGCGTTCTGAACGTAGGGAATGAGCAGTGTCTGAACGCCAATATCAAGGAAACGTTTGATGAGAACAGGGTCGTTGATGGCCGGGCGGACGACTGGGGAAACGTCGTATGGTGCGACCGCTTGCAATTGTGGCAGGACGGTCAGAACGTCACCCGGAGAATGTTCCGTGTCGAACAGGAGCCAATCGAAACCTGAAGGCGCGACGATTTCCGCGGCGTAGTTTCCCGGCAGGCCACACCACAGGCCGATCTGACTTTGACCAGCAAGGAGCTTCCGCTTGAACCGATTGACAGGATGTTCCATCTAGCACCTCACACGAACGACACGCCGATGGAGCCAACAGGGCCATAGTCGGCCTGAATGACATCACCTTTCGCGATATCGACAGGACGCGTGAAGGAGCCGGCCAGGACTATTTGTCCCTTCTTCAGGCCACCGCCCACAGCATGAAGTTTGTTGACCAGCCACGCGATGCCGGCTGCCGGATGTCCCATGATCGCCGCCGACACGCCCGACTCCTCGATGATGCCGTTCTTGGAAAGAGTCGCTCCGACCCAACGGATATCAATGTCCATCGGGCGAATTATACGGCCGCCAACGACGAGAGCGCCGAAAGCCGCGTTGTCCGCAATGGTATCGGTGATCGCTCGAGGGACTTCGGTCCGGTAGTCGATAATCTCGAGCGCCGGGACAACGAACTCGGTCGCACGCATGACATCATAGATCCTGGTGCCGGGCCCGACGAGATCCTCACCCATAACAAAGGCCAGCTCGACCTCGAGGCGCGGCTTGATAAACAAGTCAGCCCTGATCTGCGCTCCGTCGTTGTAAAGCGCATCGTCAAGAATGCAGCCGTAGTCCGGCTCCGTCATCTTCGAAGCCATCTGCATTGCGCGTGACGTCAGGCCAATCTTATGGCCGACGATCCGCGCGCCCTTGGCTACCCTCGCCTCCGCCCACAAAGCCTGAATTCGGTAGGCGTCCTCGAGTTCGAGGTTCGGGTAGGTCTCGCTAGGCTGTATGATCGGCTTGCGCTCAATTTCAGCTTTGAGCAGCGCATCTGCCGCGGCCCGGCGTTCTTCTTCGGTAATCATATCGTTTGCTCTGCTGATCGTGATTTATTTGATCGGAGGACGCGGCAAAACGGCTTCGCCGGGTTCCATGACATAGGTGTAGTCGAGCGAGAACCACGGACCAGGAATATCCGCTTCGGTCGGATGGGGCTCCTCATGACGAATGAAGTCGCCGGTCAGCGCTGCCGTGACACCGAACTGAACATCGGAATCGATGTTCGGGTCGCTGGGATCGAAGACCTGGGAAATCAGCGTCTTGTATCCGTGCTTGAAGATCAGTGCGTGCAGGTGCGCTGGTCGGTGCGGATGGCGTCTCTGAGCTTTGAGCAGGCGTCCGACCACGCCATCGACCGGTATCGGATACCCGACCATCTTGACGGTCCTGAACCAGAACCGACCTTGCTCGTCGGTCATGAATTTGCCGCGCAAGTTCATCTCGGCCTGGTCCGGGTCCTGGTTTTCATAAAGACCGACGGGAGATGCATGCCACACATCCACTTCGGCGCCGGCAATTGGCTTACCGTCGCGGTCAACGACCTTGGCATGCACGAACAAGGGAGTGCCCGGCGTCTCGGATCGGATAATCGTCCCGCCATTTTCGACTCGCGGAGAGTTGAGGCGCCAGAATGGGCCCAACAGCGACTGGGAGGTCTCAGTCTGTCCTCTGTCGCCATTGTTCAGCAGGCAGACAAGTGAAGACACGCCAAGAGAACCGGCCATCAGCACAAACTCGTTGTGGTGATCAGTATGCAGCTTCCCGATCTCATTCAGCATGGCTGTCGCCTCCCGAAACTCGACCTCCGTCAGTCGAACCTCGCGCACGAAGGCATGAAGATGCTTGACCATCGCGACGAGGATTTCTCGCAGGCGGGGGTCTTCAGTGCGATTCATCACAGCGAGGACGGCTGGCGTCAGATCGCTTTCAGTTTTGATCACCATTGTGGGGCTACCTCCCGATTTCCCCGACTATCCTAATAATCGATTATCTGTCAAGGCCGCCGTACATTCTTGCGGCGCCAATAGCCAAGAGAAACAGGGATATGGCCATAGTAATACGTTGATTTCATTACATACTAATCGCACAAAGTTAGCTGAAGCTCGACTTTTTGCAGATTTCAGCGCTCTCAAGTTGACACGAATAATCGTTTATTGTATCGATCATCGACAATTAGTTCGGGGGGGAGCCTTGGGAGGAACAATGGTACCGGATGACGACGGCGCATTTGCTCCGACGACAGAAGATGCCCCATCGTCTTCTGGATTTCTTGACGACGGCAAAAACACAATTGGGAGCCAGCTTGCATCCCGTCTTCGTGAGGCGATCATCTCCGGCGAGCTTCAGGCCGGCAGCAAGATCAATCTCGACAAGGCGCGCAAGACGTTCAACGTAAGCCTCAGTCCGCTGCGTGAAGGGTTGGCGCGGCTGATATCGGACGGTCTAGTGGAGTTCGAGGACAATCGCGGCTACCGCGTTTCATCAATTTCCTTGGCCAATCTGGAAGAGATCACCACCCTGCGTGAAGAGTTTGAAGTCTTTGCGCTTCGCGAGTCCATGCGGCTCGGCGATGTGGAGTGGGAGGGCAACGTCATGCGCGCGCTGCATCGCCTTAACCGCACCGAGCGCGACGCGGCTCGGCCAGAGACACTGGAGCGCTGGGAAGAGCTCCACCGCGAATTCCATCTGACACTCATCTCTGGCTGCGGGAAGCCGATCCTGCTCCATTTCTGCAGACTGCTTCTTAATCTCAACGACCGTTATCGCCGGGTGTTTCTGACCCGCACGTCGGGTGACCGCAACGTCAGCCAAGAGCACAGTGAGATTGCTCAGGGAGCCGTCGCGCGGGATCTGGACTATTCGTGCGATATGTTGCGTCAGCATATTCACCGCACGGGAACCAATCTGCGCAATCACCTCGCGACAAAGGGGATCTTGTGATGACCGTCGCGACGCCAAGACCGGGGCTTGAACTGGGCGTGGCGCATTTTTCATCCATCGCGCTGCCGCCCAAGGAATTCGCCGGGATAGCTGCTCGGGCGGGTTTTGCGTCGATAGGTCTGCGTCTGCACCCCGCCTTTCCCGGAGCCCCTTTCTACGAGTTGCCGGTGGGCAGCCAGAGTGCCCAGGAGTTCAAGACAGTTGCCGATGGCGAAGGCATCAAGGTGTTCGATATCGAGTTCTTCGTGATCGACGAGAGCTTCGTTGCGGCCTCCCATGAGGCGACCGTGGCAGCCGCTGCGAACATAGGGGCCCGCCGGCTGAGTGTTTGCGGCGATGATCGAGACGGCGGCCGTCTTGCCACAAACCTTTCTGAGTTTTGCGCCCTCGCGGCGCGATATGGCATGTCAGTCGACATCGAAAACATGGGCTGGCGGACGGTAAGAACCTTTCGCGACAGCGTAGCGGTCGTGAATTCCTGCGGAGCAGAGAACGCCGGTGTCCTTGTTGACGGGATTCACTTCTTCCGAAACGGAGCCTCGATCGACGAGCTTCGCGCAAATGCAGGGAAGATAAAACACGTCCAGCTTTGCGACGTCCGCGGGCCTGCTCCCAAAACATCGGACGCGATGATCGCCGAGGCGAGAAGCGGCAGGCTCGCTCCTGGAGAAGGCGAATTGCCATTGAAGGACCTCTGGGCGGCAACCGAATACGGCGCTGCTATCTCGGTTGAAGTGCCACTCGTCGGGCCGGTGGACCCGGAGGCACATCTAAAACATCTGCATGACAGCGCACTGGGGATTTTGAAACCGGATCATTGATCCGGCGCCGACGCGGCGTACGCCGGTCGGAGGGAGGAAGTCTTACATGACTTATACGTTTGATTTCGGTGCGGTCCTCGACCGCGCCCCGGAATTGCTGTGGGGTTCGCTTGGAACGCTTGGCCTTGCGTTGGCTGGGATGCTCCTCGCACTCGTCATCGGAATCCTGGGCGTTGTTGCAAGGACTTCCAAGAGCGAGATCACGCGCACTCTCGTTATCGTCTTCGTCGAGGTCGTGCGTAATACGCCATTCCTGGTGCAGATCTTCTTCATATATTTTGCCCTTCCTCTCATGGGCATCCGCCTCAATCCGACCGTTACGGCGATCATTGCCCTCGGCATCAATGGTGGGGCGTACGCAATCGAGATCATCCGAGGGGGGGTCGAAAGCGTGTCGCGCGGCCAGATCGAGGCAGGTTTCGCACTTGGTCTGCACAAGGCGGACGTTTTCCGGCTTATCGTGCTCAAGCCGGCGCTGCGGGCGATTTATCCCTCGCTCACAAGCCAGTTCATCATGCTGACACTGACAACGTCTGTCTGCACGTCAATCGCCGCCTACGAACTGACCTCGGCCGCTCAGCGCATTGAGTCTGACACCTTCCGCAGCTTCGAAGTCTATTTCACGGTGACCGCTACCTACCTGGTTATCTCGACGCTGATGATGGGCCTCTTTGCCCTCATTTCTCGCCACTACTTCAACTACCCGACGCGATAGGAGGCAGCCATGGGTCCCATCGGCGAAAATGAATTCTTCTTTCTGATGCAGGGTTTGAGGTGGACCGTGCTGCTCGCGATCGTGGGCTTCATCGGTGGGGGGATATTCGGAATCCTGATCGCGCTGCTGCGCACCTCGAAGACGAAGGTCGCCCGGACGATCACCGCAGGGTATATCAGCGTCTTCCAGGGCACGCCCCTTCTGATGCAGCTCTTCGTTGTCTATTACGGCGTTGCGCTGTTGGGCTTCGAGGTCAACGCCTGGATTGCGGTCGCAATCGCCTTCACGCTCCATGCCAGTGCTTTCCTGGGCGAGATCTGGCGCGGCTCCATCGAGGCTGTGCCGAAGGGCCAGACGGAGGCCGCCAACGCCCTCGGTCTGCATTATGTCTCGCGGATGAAAGATGTCATCTTGCCGCAGGCCCTGAAAATTTCGATGCCGGCCACGATCGGCTTCCTTGTCCAGCTCATCAAGGGCACGTCGCTAGCAGCAATCGTAGGCTTCATTGAACTGACTCGCGCCGGCTATATCATTTCAAACCAGACCTATCGTCCGCTGCTCGTCTTCGGGATCGTCGGCGCAATCTACTTCATCATTTGCTGGCCGCTCTCCTATGCCGGAAGTGGCCTCGAAAAACGGATGGCGAAAGCTGCCCGCTAACCGCTTCGCTCGAAGCAAAACTCTTGAGGAGGAGAATAAGCATGCATAACAATCGTAGGAATTTTCTCGGACTTGCACTGGCAACCGTTGCCTTCGCAACCGTTGGCGCTGCCACCGCCTCTGCGGCAAGTGTGGAAGAAATCAACGCAAAGGGCACGCTTGTGGTCGGCATCCAGGGCGACAATGCGCCATGGGGGTTCGTCAACACAAGCGGCGTGCAGGACGGCTTCGACGCTGACGTCGCCAACCTTTTTGCCGAGGAATTAGGCGTGAAGGTTGAATTCCAGCCGCTCGCCGTTGCCAACCGAATTCCGGCGCTTACGACCGGCAAAGTCGACATCCTGTTCGCAACGATGGCGATGACGGAAGAACGCGCGAAATCAATTCAATACAGCAAGCCCTACGCCGCTAACACGATTTCGCTTTATGCCGCGAAGTCCGACACCGTTACCAAGCCTGAAGACGTTGCGGGATGGGAGATCGGCGTTCCGAAGTCCAGTTCGCAGGATAAGGCAGTAACGGATGCCGTCGGATCCACCGCAACGGTTCGCCGCTTTGATGACGACGCCGCAACCATCCAGGCTCTCATCTCCGGACAGGTAAGGGCGGTTGGCGGCAACCAGTTCTATGGTCAGCGTCTGGATGCGGCGAGTGCCGGCACCTATGAGCGCAAGATTAACTTTCTGACGACCTACAACGGCGTCGGGACCCGACTCGGCGAGAAGGACTGGAACGAAGCCGTCAACGCCTTCATCGACAAGATCAAGGCCAATGGTGAGCTGGCCGCCATTACGAAGAAGTGGATGGCGATCGATCTGCCGCAGTTCCCGGAATCCATTTCGAACATCCCGTTCACCGTCAATTAAAGCCCAAATGGAGAGTTCCGTGCTCAATTCCGCAAACGATCAACCGACGCTGATTTCCCTTGAGGACGTGCAGAAGTGGTACGGCGCTTTCCATGCCTTGAAATCCATCAGTCTGTCGGTCCGCAAAGGCGAAAAAATCGTGCTCTGCGGGCCGTCAGGCTCCGGGAAATCAACGTTAATCCGCTGCATCAATGCCCTCGAAACGATCGAGGACGGCAAGATCGTCGTCGAGGGTCAGGCACTGGACGGAAGCACCAAATCCGTCGATGCGATACGGCGCGAAGTGGGAATGGTCTTTCAGAGCTTCAATCTATTCCCGCACATGACCGTACTTCAGAACTGTACACTCGCCCCGATGCGTGTTCGAGGCACAAGCCACACTGACGCAGAGCGACTGGCTCGAAAATATCTCGAGCGCGTTCGAATCCTTGACCAGGCCGAAAAGTATCCTGCGCAGCTATCCGGCGGACAACAACAACGCGTTGCCATCGCTCGCGCGCTCTGCATGGAGCCGAAGGTCATGCTCTTCGACGAACCGACCTCTGCCCTCGATCCTGAAATGGTGAAGGAGGTGCTCGACACCATGATCGGGCTCGCCCGTGACGGCATGACGATGATCTGTGTCACGCACGAAATGGGGTTTGCCCGTCAGGTCGCTGATCGCGTCATCTTCATGGCCTCCGGAGAAATCGTCGAAGAGGCCGAACCCGAAGTCTTCTTCAAGTCTCCCAAGCACGAACGCACGAAAACCTTCCTCGGCGAAATCCTTGCGCACCACTGACGTTCGAAAGCGATACCAATGCACGACAAGAAATTCCTCGTGGGACTGATCGGGGCCGACATCCAAATGTCAAAGTCCCCGGCGCTCCACGAAACGGAGGCTCGACATCAGGGCTTCGATTACCGTTACGAGCTTCTCGATCTGGCCGAGCGAGGCCTTCCTGCCTCGGCGCTACCGGATCTCCTCGACGAGGAAGAGCGGCGCGGTTTTGCCGGGAGCAACATTACACATCCGTGCAAGCAGTCTGTGATCGCCCACCTCAGCCGCCTTTCCGAGGATGCAGAGATGCTCGGTGCGGTCAACACCGTGGTCTTTCGTGACGGCGAGAGGATCGGCCACAACACTGATTGGTACGGTTTCTACGAGAATTTCCAGCGCGGCCTTCCGGACGTCGCGAAGTCGCATGCCGTCCTGCTTGGCGCCGGCGGCGCCGGTGTCGCCGTGGCGCATGCCGCAATCAAGCTCGGTATTAAGCGATTATCGATCTTTGACCAGGATTCGAAACGGGCAGAAACCTTGGCTGGGCAGTTGAACGATCGGTTCTCAAGGGATTGCGCTCGTGCCACGACGGATGTCGGCAGCACCCTGCGCTCCGCGGACGGCCTTATCCACGCGACGCCGACGGGTATGAAGAGCCATCCTGGTTTGCCGATTGACCCGGAATGGCTTCTGCCACGGCATTGGGTCGCCGACATCGTCTATATGCCGCTCGTCACAGAGCTCCTTGCTCTCGCCGAAAGAAAAGGCTGCCGGACCCTTCGTGGCGGCGGCATGACCGTCTACCAGGCAGCAGCGGCTTTCGAATTGTTCACCGGGATAGCACCCGACGCAGAGCGCATGTCCCGTCACTTTACGGACTTGTGCCGCCTGTTGGCTTGATGGGGAGATCCCAAATGCCGCATATCATCATCGATTATAGCCGGGGCGCAGGCGAGCATGTAGCCATGGACCGGCTCACGCTCACCGTGCATCGCTGCGTTCGCGATGGCGGCCTTGTGAAACCTTCCGCCGTGCGCACGCTTGCGCGGGAGGCGACATACTCCTGCGTGGGCGATGAGCATGTCGATAATCATTTCATCCAAATCATCGTGCGGATGGCACCGGGTCGTACTGCAGAGACCAAGCAGAAGCTTCTCACTGCCGTTCTCGACGCCGCGCGGGCGATCGCCGCGCCTGCTCTCGAAGCGGGAAGGCTCGGCTTGCGCGCAGATCTCTACGAGTCGGACCCTGATTTTGCTGTTCAAGCAATCGCGTTCGTCTGACCAGGACGACGTGCTCAACAAGGACACTATGCTATGAGCCTGATCTACGTTCTCAATGGACCAAACCTCAACCTGCTTGGCAAACGCCAGCCGCACATCTACGGGCATGAAACGCTCGCAGACGTAGAGGCGGACTGCCGCGAACTGGCAGCCGAACTCGGCCATGAAATCCGCTTTCATCAGAGCAACCGGGAATACGAGATCATCGATTGGATTCATGAGGCGCGCGAGGACGGTGCGGGCATCGTCATCAATCCAGCGGCCTTCACCCATACCTCACTCGCCATCCTTGACGCTCTGAACACATTTGAAGGGCCTGTGATCGAGATCCACATCTCCAATGTGCACAAGCGCGAAAGCTTCCGACACCATTCGTTCGTTTCGCACCGCGCGGACGGCGTGATTTGCGGCCTTGGAACAGAAGGATACCAGCTTGGCATCCGGCGCGCGGCGACAATGATCAAGGCGGCGGGCAAGGGCTGAGGTGACCATGACCCAACGGGTTAAGCTGGCCGTATTTGGGGCAGGCCTCATCGGTAAGCGCCATATTCAGCACGTCCTGGCCGAGCCCTCGGCGCAACTCAGTGCCGTGGTCGATCCCACGCCGGTTGGCGAGACCATTGCCAAGGAAGCCAGCGTGAAGTGGTTTCCAAGCTTCGCGGACATGATTGCCGCAGACCGACCTGATGGGATCATCGTGGCTACGCCCAACCCGGCTCACGTCCAGAACGGGTTGGAAGCCGTTGAAGCCGGCATTCCCGCACTCATCGAGAAGCCTATCGCCGATGACATTATATCCGGGGAAAAGCTGATCGCAGCGGCTGAGGCAAAAGGTGTTCCTCTTTTGACCGGCCATCACCGCCGACACAATCCGGTGATGCATAAGGCAAAGGAAATCATCGAAAGCGGGAAGCTCGGCCGCGTTCTTGTTGTCAATGCGATGTTCTGGCTATTCAAGCCCGACGACTACTTCGACATCTCGTGGCGTCGCGAGCGCGGTGCGGGGCCGATTTTCCTCAATCTCATCCACGATGTCGATAATCTGCGCTACCTTTTCGGCGATGTGGCTGCGGTTCAGGCACGCGAGTCCAACGCGGTGCGCGGCAACGCAGTTGAGGAAACGGCTGTGATCCTGATCGAGTTCAAGAATGGAGTTTTGGGAACTGCGACAGTCTCGGACGCGGTGGTCGCACCGTGGAGCTGGGAGATGACAAGCGGAGAGAATCCGGCTTACCCCAAAACCGAGCAATCCTGTTACATGATCGGAGGAACGCACGGGTCGCTGGCTGTTCCGTCGCTCGAGGTCTGGCGCAATCCTGGTAAACGGAGTTGGTGGGAACCATTTGACCAAACGCGTATCGAGGTCGACGACGAGGACCCCCTCGTTCTGCAGATCAGGCAATTCTGCAAGGTGATCCGACGAGACGAACCGCCGCTTGTCAGCGGGCGTGAGGGGCTCGAAACCTTGAGGGTAGTCGATGCGGTAAAACGCTCGGCGGCAACGGGAGAACGTATCGAGTTGAACTGACGCCGAGTAATGTGACCGCCTGCTCGCCCTTCGCGTCTCCTTGCATCCGATGCGATGAGAACGCCGGCTCAACACCGACGTTGGGCATCGCGCTTCTGGCGGAGGAAATCGTCGCCGCCGCTCTGTCTTCGCCGCCATCGAAACGCGCCTGCTTCGGCAACGACGCAACGCTTCTGTGTGACTGCTTGAACCGACTTAAGGCAGAAATCAACGTCCGCCTTGACGTGCCTTTTTGTCATTCGGTACTTGGAGCCGGGTGTCCGCAACGGGTCGAACTCGTCCCTCCCAGCCGCCAATCTGAACGTCTTCAAAGTCCGCATCTCGGCCATTCGGGCTAACCGCAGCAGACGACCGGTCACCACCCGCTACCGCCGTCGAGAGCAGCGGAGCTAAAGCTCGTCTTCGGGGCCAATTTCAGACCTTGGCATCGGGCGGCCATGTGTCTGGTTTTCGTGTTGCACCTCCTAGCAGCGGACGGTCGGCAGTCGGCCCCTCACGACGTTCAACGTGGTGTCCCCAAGCGTCCGAAAAGTCCGCATTGCAGTCGCTCTGCATGCCGACTACGGGCTTCCGGATTCCACCCGACTGCGACGGTGACCTAAACCGGAAAGATCGACCCTGGTGTGTCAATCGGCGTGCAAAATTCACCCCTTATCGGCGTCCAATTTTGGCTCTGACGCAGTTTTGGTGGTGACGGATTTTATCCCGCGCCAA
>NZ_AUTC01000194.1 GCF_001461695.1 Sinorhizobium fredii USDA 205
GCTCATAACCTGAAGGCCGCAGGTTCAAATCCTGCCCCCGCAACCAACGATCCCTGCGAAACCCTTGTGCCATCCCGCACAAGGGTTTTTGTGTTTTTACTGCCAGAAGCCGCAGTCCTCCCCATCAGTTCCTCCAAGCCTTCTTGCCGGCCGCAAACGTCAGGATCGCGGCTAGACTAGGTCGCCGCGCAGAGAGCAAAGATCCGGTGGGTGGGCTTTCGGCCCGAAGCTGCGTTTCCGTAGGATCGCTTTGAAGTGCCGAAAGCGATCATCGGAAGGCCTGCTGGACATCCGATACCCGCCAGAAAGGGCGTTTGATTTCGACGATTTGGCGGCGCGGATCGCCAGCCTTCGCTCTGTCGCGGATAAGCGCAATGAAGTCAGCCTTAACAGCCGGATCGGACAAGAAATAGCTATGGCCAATGAAGCCGCCACCCGAAAACTCAATGAAATCGACCAACCCTCCCATCTGGGACCCTGCCCATCTGGACGCCGCCTCGCTCCTGTCCTTGGGAAGCCTGTCGACAGCGAGCTGCCCCAGTCGCAGGGCGCTGCCGAAGAGCAGCGTTGACGCCCCCAACGCTTTGTCCCCCGGAGACGAATAAACCGTGAGATGCAGAGGGCCTTGAGGCGGGACCGTGCTTGGCCTTGATTTGCTGCCGAACGCAAGGTTTGGATCCGATACCCACGCGAACATCTTGGAAGAAGCCACGTCGAGATCAATATCGGGAGCGAAAAACACCACATTGGCGAGCTTGTAGCGCTGCCACATTGAGGATCGGCTAACATAGGCTTCGATGCTGAGTTGCTGGACCACACTCGCGAGCACATCGGTTCCGCGGCTATGCGCCAAGAGGTGAAGCCGCTCGACACCCTGAGCTTCGGCGACGATGCGAATGGCTTTCTTAAGGTCCGCGACTGAAAACTCGCTCGACTCGCGGTCGATGTTGTAGCCAAAGAATAAGCCGCCGGAGCCTCCAGCAGGCCAAGTCAGGACAACGCAGACAAACTGGTTCTGCAGCGACCTGCAAATCTCGCCCGTGGTGAGCGCGGCGTCGTCGAAGCTGTTGCCGTATCCGTGAATAAAGACCAGGACTTCTTTACGATCGGCTGCTGCGAGACGACGAGCGACTTCGGCCTGCAGCGATGCGGCGGCCTGGTCGTGGGCCGCGACTGCCGCCAGCGGGCGGCGTAGCCCGTTTGCGGTCGCTTCAACGCCGTAAGGTGTCGCCGGAAACCGGCCAGTCTCGGAAACCGCGCTGACACGCAACCCACTTTTGCTGGGGGGAGATTTGTGTGTCGGGGTGATCGACACCGATCCGAAGCTCAAGAATATGGCTCGTTCGGCACCATAAGACAACGTGCCGTCCGAAGCGGTTACAGGTGCGCGGTCGGTAATGTAGAGGAGGTCGAAGGCTCCGGAACTCGGGTGGGACCGAACGGCCTGAAAGCTTTGCGACGCTGGGGACTCGGTAACGGGCAGCGTTGCAAGCTCCACGGGCTGCGTAGCACAACCAGCAAGGCAGGCAAGCAAGAGGAATCCTGCCATCGCCCGGCAAAAGTTTATTGATCCGACCTGTCCAATATAGCTGGTGAATCTGCGGCCAAGACCAGCAACGCAATAGCGACTTGCCACATGGTTTCCCCCTCCGGGTTGTTTCTATCGTGTTTTGCAACGTGCGTAAATCCGCTCCGGCGCGCTCACTTTGACCGCAGTTGGCGCAAAACTGACTTCTGCTACGGCAAACCGTTCCTGATCGTGCTCGACGACTCGAATGCCAGCCTCGACCATTGGCGACCCATGCCAGCGTCGCGATGGTCAGCAGTTAGATCGAACAACTGACGGCTCGATCGATGCGGCTTGGAGCGGAACGCGACGATGCAACTCAGGTCATGGTTCCCGGCGAACTGAAGGCGCGCCTCAACCCGAACGCGCGCTGTTTGCTGTCCGCCGAACGACCTCGAAGGGCAATCTGGGCCGGTGTCCGGTTACATCGCGCGAACCGATGTCGCGCCCATTCGCCGGACAAAATATCCTGAACCTTCGCATAGGATGCCTTCGAGCCGCTTTCACTATAGATGAAGCTTCAAAGGAAAATCTGCCGACCGATTGAGGCATAGGGGTAAGGCTGATGCTTTCCGTTCGGTTCGTCAATACGGATCCAGACGAGGGTGCCGGTGGAACGATCGCGCTGGTGGTGGCCTGGCCCGCGCTCTGGGACTTCAGCCACTCCCGCCGGCTGACCGACGCTGCGGTGCTCTCGGCGAACCGGTCCATCGACGAGCTGGTATTCACCGGCCCCGGCCTATACCGGCGCGATCCCGTGGCGGTGGCACCCGGAGGTCGTCGATGAGTACCGTCTCGTTCCTCAACATCGGCATGCACGGGTACATCAACCCAACGCTCCCGGTCGTGGCAGAGCTCGTCCGGCGTGGTCACACGGTGACCTACCACACCTCCCCCGCGTTCGCGGTCCAGATTGAGGCCGCTGGTGCGAAGGTCCACCTCTACTCCGGGGGCGACCTGCCCCTGCCGGATCCGCCAATCCCCCTCGCGATGCTGGAAGAGCTCGCGCGGACCGCCCTGGGGCTGCTGCCCGGGGTGCTCTCGGACCTCCGCAGCACCCGGCCCGACCTGATCGTCCACGGGGCGGCCTGTCCATGGGGCGCGGTGGCCGCGCGTGAACTCGGTGTCCCGGCGGCGGCGACGTTCACCACGTTCGCGTTCAACCGGCAGGTGCCCAGCCCCACCGGCATCTCCCGCGAGTTGGTGGCCGCCGCGGCGGCCCGTCCTCGTCTCGGCTGGGGCTTCGTTCGCGCCCGCTGGGCGCTCCACCGTGGCTACGACACCCGCGCGCTGCCCCTGACCGACCTGATGAACGCGCGCGAGCCGCTGAACCTGGTCTTCACTTCCAGCGCGTTTCAGCCCGGAGCCGCCGGGTTCGATTCTTCGTACCGGTTCGTGGGGGCGAGCGTCGGTTCCCGCCTGACTGATCCGGGGTTCGACGCCATCCGGCTGGAGGATCCCGTGCTGTATGCGTCGCTGGGCACGGTATTCGATGCGGGGCCCGCCCTGCTGCGGACCTTCGCGACCGCGCTGGCACCGCTGGGTGGCACCGTTGTCGTCTCGACCGGGCACACGGAACCGGCAGACCTGGGTCCGCTTCCGGCCAACGTGCTGGTCCGCCCATCCGTGCCGCAACTCCAGGTACTGGACCGGGCGGCGCTCTTCGTGACGCATGGCGGCATGAACAGTGTCAACGAGGCGATGTGGGCCGGGGTGCCGACGCTCGTCGTGCCACAGGGCGCGGACCAGCCGCTGGTGGCCCGGCGGGTCGTCGAACTCGGTGCCGGCCTCGCGCTCCGCACGGAAGACGCCACTGCGGAGACGGTGCACGCGCTCGCCCGGAGTCTGCTAAACGAGCCGCGCTTCCGCGAGGCGGCAGCCGCACAGCGCGCCGCACAGCAGAAGGCCGGCGGCGCCCGGCGTGCCGCCGACGAGCTCGAGCAGTACCTCGACGACGCACGCGGAGGCACCGCGACCGATCGAGCACGGGGGCGCTGAACCATGTCGACGACCGTTGTCGTCCTGCTGGTCCTCGCCGGGCTTTCCGAGAGTGCCGGGCGGGTGCTGCCCCTGGTGGCGCGCAGGCCCAAGTTGTCCCCGCGGCTCGTGGCCGGGCTGATGGTGACCGGCACCGTTGTCGAGGGCACGGTGATCGCGCTGTGGCCGCTCGCCGCGTGGACAGTCGCCGACCTGGTGCAGCCGGTCGTGGCGCCTGACGCGGCCCCGCTGTCTGGCACGACCGGGCTGGCCTGGACACCCGCCGTGGTCGCCCCGCTGCTTCTGGCCGCCGTCCTTGCGTTCCCGCTCCTCGGGCCGTTCCTGCACATCCTGCTTGTGACCGGTGTCGGGGCAGGGCTGGCCGGCCCGCTCGCCGGGGCGTCAGGACTGGGCTGGTGGCCTGCGGCTGGGTGCATTGCCATCGCGGGGATCGGGCTCGCCGCCACGGTCGAGGTGGTCCGACGGCTGATCGCGAGGATCATCGCCGGCTCGCGGCAGCCGGAGGCGATCGTATGAGCGAGCTCCTCCTGCTCATCGCCCTCCTGGCGCTCGGTCCGGTCCTGCTCGTCGAAGGCTTGCTCGCCCGCTACGAGCTGATGGTCTACACCATCGGCCGGCGCGCGCCGGCCGCCACGCTACCACCGGAGGTGCCCTACGCCAGGGGTGCCGATCCAGGGCGACCGCCGGACGCCTACGTGGTCTACCTGGACGGAATCGGCAAGCGCCGTTTCACCGATACGCGCGACGGCGGCCAGCTCGTCAAGGCGGTCATAGCCGGAGCACCGGAGCTGCGCGTGCTGGGCCAGGTCCAGCCTTACTCGCCCTTGGCAGAGCCGCTCGTGGGGCGCCCGGTGTGGGACTGGCTCCGGCGGCACGTCGGCATCACTTTGTTCCTGCACAACGTCATGCAGACCTTGGTGGCTGCCGACCGCCGGTACCGCCCGCTGTACAACCGGGCAGTGGGCGCCCAGATCGCCGACCAGCTCCGGCTCGCGGGCTACGAGCCCGCCAGCGGCATCCCGGTCGTCCTGCTCTGCTACAGCGGTGGCGCCCAATCGGCCACCGGCGCGGTCGAGGAGCTCTTCATCCAGCTCCGCGCTCCGCTGTGGTTGATCACGCTCGGCGGTTTCCACAATGGAACCAACGACCTCACGCATGCGCTCCACCTGTACAGGCTCACCAGCGCGAACGACTGGATCGAGCGGGTTGGCGTCGGACTTTTTCCCCAGCGCTGGCGCCTGTGGCGGCGCAGCGCCTGGAACCAGGCCCTGGACGCTGGGAAGATCACGGTGCACTCGCTCGACCCGGCAGCCCACGTCGGCCCGCAGAGCTACATCAGCCCGACGGCGCGGCTCGCCGACGGGCGCAGCCATCTCGACCGCACCACCGAGACCGTGATCGAGATCATCCGGCGCGACTGCACGACAAAAATCCTCGAAAGGAGATAAAGCGGTGGATTGAGGCTGAAAGCGTCCGGTTTTGTTGCAACGGCTGAACGCAAGGTGGTCAGAAGGCGCGGAACCTAGCCGCTGCGCTGAAATCCTTCTGCCCAGAAGCATTCCAAACGGTTGGGATTGGAGGGGCCGGAGGTTCGAACCCGTTCAAGGCGAGGGATTCGAGATCGGCTTGCCGCCGTGTCGCTCGGGCAAGCGCCGATCGTCTCAAGCGAAGGGAAAGCCGAATTCTTCCGCCAGAACCGAGCTTCCGCTGTGGATCGACCTTTCACGTTCCTCAGAGGTCGCAAGCGAGGCGACTTTATCCCGCCTGTAGTGCGGCTGAAGATGCGACGGAAACCTCAGGCGCCGTCGAGTTGCACGTTGGATAGTTGCAGCCAAGGCGGGTTGTCGGCGTACATCTCGCGAATGAGCTGCTTGATCTCTTCGACCCTTCCCTTCGCATCGTCGCGCCTGAAACTCATGATGATCGGCGATGTGGCGTTCTCGTCTTTTATGATGCGGTAACACACGTCGTCGGGTCTTTGCCGTTGCGACGCTGCAGGGATGACGCACAAGCTCACGCCTGCCGCCACGATACCCAATGCCGTCTGGATTTCACGGACCTCTTCGACTGTGCCAGGAGAAATGCCTTGCTCCGTCAACATATTGAGGACCTCGTCGGCAAAGCTCGGACGTGGGGCGGACGGATAGACGACCAGCGGTTCCCCCTCCAGTTCGGCAAGCGCAATCGGGTCCGAGGAGAGCGACTTCGGATGCCCCTTGGGAAAAGCGACGACCAGTCGTTCTTCTCGAAGCGTCAGCCTCTCGATCTCCCTATCGTTGAAGCGGACCCTGCCGAAGCCGAGATCGATCCGCCTCTCCTTGAGAGCGGTGACCTGCTCGGTCGACATCATTTCTCGGATCTCGATGTCAAGATCCGGCCAGCGCTCGCGCATTCGGCGGACGAGGTCCGGGATGCCGCCATAAAGGGTCGAGCCGACGCAGCCGATGACATAACGCTCCCGCCGGGACAAGCCGATCTTGCGCGTCTGCTCGCGCATGTGTTCGGTCCGGGCGATGATCTGTCCGGCCTGCTCGTAGAAGAAGCGGCCGGCCTGTGTCAGATCGAGAGGACGGTTCGACCGGTCGATCAGCAGAACGCCGAGCTCGTCCTCCAATTGCTGGATCTGCCGGCTGAGGGGCGGCTGTGCGATATGCAGGATTTCCGCGGCACGCGAGAAGTTCCGCTCGCGCGCGACGGCAAGAAAGTAGCGCAGCTGCCTCAGCTCCATGATTATACCTCTCAGGTATCAAATCCGACTTTTATAGTTTTGGACTGATTCAAAAGTGGGCGCTAATTTCCCAGTCCTCAAGGGAGGAAAGCCGGGTGTCCACGGAAATCCGCATCAGTGCGATCGAAACAATTATACTCGATCTACCTACCATCCGGCCCCATCGGCTGTCGATGGTGACCATGAACCGGCAAAGCATGACCATCGTCCGCGTCCGCTGCTCCGACGGCTTCGAGGGGCTCGGAGAGGGGACGACGATCGGCGGTCTTGCCTATGGGCCGGAAAGTCCGGAAGGCATGAAGTTGACGATCGACGCGTATGTCACGCCACTGCTGATCGGCCGTGACGCGACGCGCGTCCAGGCTGCAATGGACCTCGTCGCCAAGGCGGTAAAGGGAAACCACTTTGCCAAGTGCGCCGTCGAGGCGGCCCTGCTCGATTGCCATGCGCGCCGCCTCGGTCTGCCGATGTCGGAACTGCTCGGTGGGCGGCGCCGCGACAGCCTGCCGATCGCCTGGACGCTCGCCTCCGGCGACACTGCCAAGGACATCGACGAGGCGCAAGCCATGCTCGACCGGCGGCGTCACAAGGACTTCAAGCTGAAGATCGGCGTAAAGTCGATTGACGATGATATTCGCCATGTGAGCGCCATCCGCAAGGCGCTGCCGAACTTGGCCTCCATCCGCGTCGACGTGAACATGGCGTGGCGGGAACGGGAGGCGCGCAACGCAATCGCAGCTCTGGCCGACGCCGGCTGCGTGCTGGTCGAACAACCGGTAGAGGGGATCGCATCGCTCGCCCGTCTGCGGCGGGTTTCCCCGATCGCCATCATGGCTGACGAGGTTCTGGTTGGGCCGGAAAGCGCGCTCGAGGCGGCGACTGCGCGGGCTGCCGACGTCTTCTCGATCAAGATCGAGCAGGCGGGAGGGCTGTTTGCCGCCGCCCGGGTGATCGCCATCGCGGAAGCCGCGGGCATCGGCATCTATGGTGGCACCATGCTGGAGGGGCCGATCGGCACGATCGCCGCTTCTCAGTTGATGGCAAGCGTCAAGGAACTGGAATGGGGCACCGAGTTCTTCGGTCCGCTGCTGCTGACCGAGGAGCTTCTGGAAGAGCCGCTGCGCTTCGAGGACTTCGAGCTGCAACTGCCGAAGGGTCCCGGGCTCGGCGTGATGCTCTCCGAGGAAGCGGTCAACCGTTTCCGCAGGGACGGCAAGCACGCTTCGACCTTGCGTGTGGTGGGGTGAGACGATGCTTTTTCATGTGCGAATGAACGTGAATCTTCCCCACGACCTGCCCGCTGCCGAGGCGGCCGATGTCGTGGCCCGCGAGAAGGCTTATGCGCAGGAACTGCAGCGTACAGGCAAGTGGCGACACATCTGGCGGATCGCCGGTCAGTACGCGAACTACAGCGTCTTTGACGTCAGGGACAGTGCGGAATTGCACGAGGTTCTGTCGGGACTTCCGCTGTTCAAATTCATGGACATCGAGGTGACGCCGCTTTTGCGGCATCCCTCCGCGATCCGCGAGGACGACAGCTAATGCCGTCGTCAGCGATGCTCCCGGGAGGACGGGAGCCGACGCAGTTTCAAAACAATCCAAGTGGAGGAATCAACATGAACGTCAAGATTTTCAACAGGCCCGACATTCAGGACTTCCTGAAGGTCCTCAGCGGCTTGGACAAGGACGGCGGCAATCCACGCGTCAAAGCGATCGTCCATCGAATCGTGTCCGACCTGTTCAGAGCGATCGATGATCTCGACATCACTCCCGACGAATACTGGGCCGGCATCGCCTGGCTCAATGATATCGGTGCCGGCGGCCAGGCTGGTCTGATCTCGCCCGGTCTCGGCCTTGACCACTTCCTCGATGAGCGTCTCGACGCGATTGATGAGGCGCTCGGCATCGACAACCCGACCCCGCGCACGATCGAGGGTCCGCTGTACGTGGCCGGCGCGCCGGTATCGCACGGCTTTGCCCGTCTCGACGACGGCACCGACGCCAACGGCCACACTCTCATCATGCATGGCACCGTCCATGGGGCCGATGGCAAGCCGCTGCCGGGCGCCACGGTGGAGGTGTGGCACTGTGATACGCGCGGCTTCTATTCGCACTTCGACCCGACCGGAAAGCAGGCGCCGTTCAACATGCGCCGCACGATCGTCACCGACGAGAACGGCTGTTATAAATTCCGGAGCATCGTACCGCATGGCTACGGCGTACCGCCCGGCAGCCCGACCGAGCAACTGCTTTCTGCACTTGGCCGCCACGGCCAGCGCCCGGCGCATATCCATTTCTTCATCGGCGCCGACGGCCATCGCAAGCTGACGACCCAGATCAACATCGACGGCGATCCTCTGGTCAACGACGATTTCGCCTATGCGACGCGCGACGGTCTGGTGCCGGCCCTTATCGAACGGACCGACGAGGCAAGCATAAAGGCCAACGGCCTGAGCGGTCCTTTTGCGGAGATCGAGTTCGACATTCACCTCACGGCCCTCGTGAACGGCGTGGACAACCAGATCAACGAGCAGCGCAAGCGCGCGGCCGCGTAAGCGGCGACGCTGGCGGCCGAGGCAGGACCGCCGGCTCCAACACCATCGATCATCGACATTGTTGCAAAGATTGCGCCCGTAGCGCGCACTTTGCGGGAGGTAGGTCATGTCTGCAATTATCGATAAAGCCCGGGACCTCGATCACCTGCTCGCCACCGCCGTTCAGGACGACATGGAAGCCGGCATATTCCGCTGCCGCCGCGACATCTTCACCAACGGAGATCTGTTCGAGCTGGAGATGAAGCACATCTTCGAAAGCAACTGGGTCTATCTGGCCCATGAAAGCCAGATCCCGGAGAACAACGACTACTACACGACCTCTATCGGTCGTCAGCCGGTCGTCGTGACCCGCGACAAGAACGGGGAACTGCACGCCGTCATCAACGCCTGTGCTCACCGAGGAGCCATGCTGTGCCGGCGCAAGCACGGCAACAAGGGCAGCTTTACCTGTCCGTTCCACGGCTGGACCTTCTCCAACGCCGGCAAGCTGCTCAAGGTCAAGGACGAGAAATCCACCCAGTATCCGCCGCAGTTCGGCAAGGAAGGCTCTCACGACCTGAAGCGCGTGCCGCGGTTCGAAAGCTATCGCGGCTTCCTGTTCGGCAGCCTCAAGGAGGACGTGCAGACGCTTGAGGAGTTCCTCGGCGAGACGAAGGTCATCATCGACCAGATTGTCGATCAAGCTCCGAACGGCCTCGAAGTGCTGAGGGGCAATTCGTCCTACATCTACGACGGCAACTGGAAATTGCAGATGGAGAACGGCTGCGACGGCTATCACGTCAGCTCCGTGCACTGGAACTACGCCGCCACCATGGGGCGGCGCAAGGAAGAGGGCACGAAAGCGGTGGATGCCAACAGCTGGAGCCGTTCCGTCGCGGGCGTCTACGGCTTCGAGAACGGTCATATCCTGTTGTGGACGAACACGATGAACCCGGAGGTCCGTCCGATCTACAGCCACCGCGGCGAGATCAAGGCACGCGTCGGCGAGGACAAGGCGGATTTCATCGTCAACCAGACCCGCAATCTCTGCATCTACCCGAACGTCTTCCTGATGGACCAGTTCTCGACGCAGATCCGCGTGACGCGGCCGATCAGCGTCGACAAGACCGAGATCAGCATCTTCTGCTTCGCGCCCAAGGGGGAAAGTGCCGCCGACCGCGCGATGCGCATCCGCCAGTACGAGGACTTCTTCAACGTCTCCGGCATGGGCACGGCCGACGACCTGGAGGAGTTCCGCGCCTGTCAGGCTGGCTATGCCGGCACCACCGCGCTGTGGAACGACCTGTCGCGCGGCGCCCCTCTGTGGATCGACGGTCCGGATGAGAACGCAAAACGCATGGGCATCAAGCCGCTTCTGTCCGGCGAGCGCAGCGAGGACGAGGGCCTTTTCGTCCGCCAGCACGAATACTGGGCCAAGGTGATGCAGGAGGCGCTGGCCGCCGAAAAGAAGGGAGCCGTCGCATGAGCATTTCCTATGATGCCATCTGCGCCTTCCTCTATCGGGAGGCGCGTCTTCTGGACGATCGCGTGTGGGACGAATGGCTGACCTGCTACGCGTCCGACGTGACCTATTGGATGCCGGCCTGGGATGACGACGATCAGCTTACCGAAGACCCGCAGTCGCAGATCTCGCTGATCTACTACCCAGACCGCGATGGCCTGGAAGACCGCGTGTTCCGCATCAAGACCGAGCGTTCCGGCGCCTCCACGCCGGAACCGCGCACCAGCCACAATGTCACGAATGTCGAAGTGCTGGCGGCCCGGGGCGACGAGGTCGACGTGCGCTACAACTTCCACACGCTGAACCATCGCTACAAGGTCACCGACCATTTCTTCGGCACCATGTTCGTCACGCTGCGCAAGAGCGAGGACGGGCTGCTGATCTCGAACAAGAAGATCGTGCTGAAGAACGACTACATCCGACAGGTCATCGACGTCTATCACATCTGAGGGGCGTCGCCGACCGGTACAGGGACATTAGGAGGGTTCCATGGCCTGCTACAGGATTGCATTGAACTTCGAGGACGGGGTGACCCGCTTCATCGAATGCAAGGATGGCGAGAAGGTTCTCGATGCCGCCTTCCGCAGCAAGATCAACCTGCCGATGGACTGTTCCGACGGCGTGTGCGGCACCTGCAAGTGTCGCGCCGAGAGCGGCAGCTACGATCTTGGCGACGACTTCATCGACGATGCGCTGACGGTGGACGAGGCCGAAAGCGGGCTCGTGTTGACCTGCCAGATGAGGCCGTCCTCCGACTGCGTGATCGCCGTGCCGACGACGTCGCTCGCGTGCAAGACCGGACAGCAGAAGATCTCAGCGACAGTGGCGCGCGTCAGCTCATACAACGACGCGGCCATCCTGCTGGAGCTGGACGTGGATGCCGCACCTGCCTTCCTGCCCGGCCAGTACGTCAATATCGAGGTGCCGGGCAGCGGGCAGAGCCGTTCCTATTCGTTCAGCTCGGCGCCCGTCGGAGGGCGCGTCGCCTTCCTCATCAAGAAAATACCCGGCGGGCTGATGAGCGGCTGGCTGGAGCGTGCCGAGGTCGGCACGAAGCTCGATCTGACGGGGCCGCTGGGGAGTTTCTACCTCCGCGACGTCCAGAGGCCGCTGCTGTTTCTTGCCGGCGGCACGGGGCTCGCGCCGTTCCTGTCGATGCTGGAGGTGCTCGCTCGCGAGAATTCTCAGCAGAAGATCCATCTGATCTATGGCGTGACGCGTGATCTCGATCTGGTTCTCGTCGATGAGATAGAGGCCTATTCTGCGCGCCTGCCCAACTTCAGCTTCACGACGGTTGTGGCCGAGGAGGTCTCGAGCCATCCGCGCAAGGGCTGGGTCACCCAGCATATGCCGGCCGAGGTGCTGAACGGGGGCGACGTCGACGTCTACTTGTGCGGTCCGCCGCCGATGGTCGATGCCGTGCGCAGGCATTTCGACGACAACGACGTGAAGCCGAACAGCTTCCACTACGAGAAGTTCACGCCCAATGCCGCGGCGAAGGAGGCCGCATGAGCGCGCCCCGCTTCGCGGACCGCTTCGCCGGCAAAGTGCTGGTTGTAACCGGTGCTGCGCAGGGCATCGGCCGCACCGTGGCGATCCGCGCCGCGGAAGAGGGAGGACGGGTCGTCTTCGTCGACCGCGCCGACTTCATCGCCGAGGTTGCAGCCGAGGCCAGGGATGCCGAAACCGCTGCTTTCAATGCGGATCTGGAAACCTATGAAGGCGCGGCTGCCGCAATGCGTTTTGCCGAGGAACGGTTCGGCGGCATCGACATCCTGATCAACAATGTCGGCGGTGCGATCCGCATGCGACCCTACGCGGAATTCGAGCCGTCGCAGATCGATGCCGAAATTCGCCGCTCGCTGATGCCGACGCTTTACTGCTGTCACGCCGTCCTGCCGCATCTGTTCGCCCGCGGCGGCGGCACGATCGTCAACGTGTCGTCGAATGCAACGCGCGGCATTCACCGCGTGCCCTATTCGGCGGCCAAAGGCGGCGTGAATGCCATCACCCAGTCGCTGGCGATGGAACTGGCAGAGCGCAACATTCGCGTGGTGGCAACCGCGCCGGGGGGCACGGAAGCGCCGCCGCGCCGGATCCCACGCAATGCCGTCGGCGATACCGCCGACGAAAAGGGCTGGATGGCCGACGTCGTCCGTCAGGTGAAGGAAACCAGTTTCCTGAAGCGGTACGGCACCATTGAGGAGCAGGCGGCGCCGATCCTGTTCCTAGCCTCCGACGAAGCGTCCTACATCACCGGCAGCGTGCTGCCTGTGGCCGGGGGCGACACCGGCTGAAGCTTGAGACTTGAATGCGTAACGGACTCGGGGAGGAGTGATCATGCGCACCATCGATGTGAATGAGGCAATAGACAACAATCCGTTCGGGGGTTTCCAGTGGTTGGTTGTGGGGCTCTGCGCCCTGCTGCTGATCGTCGACGGCTATGACGTGTTCGTCGCCGGCACCGTGTTGCCGACGCTGATCGCCGAGTGGGGCCTGAGCAAGCCGCAGGCCGGCGCCCTGCAGGCCTGGGCGTTGTTCGGCATGATGTTCGGTGCCCTCTTTTTCGGACCGCTTGCTGACAGGATCGGCCGCAAGAAGGGCATTGCCATCAGCTTCGTGCTCTTCACGGTGTCCACGCTGCTGACCGGCTTCGCCAGTTCGCCGGGCGAGTTCAAGATCTTCCGCTTCGTCGCCGGTCTCGGATGCGGCGGGCTCATGCCGAATGCGGTGGCGTTGATGAACGAATACGCGCCGAAGCGCCTTCGCGGCACCATGGTGGCTCTGATGTTCTCCGGTTATTCGGTCGGCGGCATGGTCGCGGCGGGCCTCGGCATCGGCCTCATCCCGCAGTTCGGCTGGAAGCCGATGTTCTTCGTTGCCGCGCTGCCGCTGCTGATACTGCCGGTCATCCTGTGGAAGCTGCCGGAATCGCTGGGCTTCCTCATCCGTCAGGGCGAGCAGGAGAAGGCCAAGCGGCTCTACGCGAAGATTGATCCCTCCGCGCGCCTTGGCAACGACGACACGCTGGTCTTTACCGAAGCCAAGGGCGCTTCCGCATCCGTGGCAGAGTTGTTTCGCCACCAGCGCACCTTGCGCACCCTCATGCTGTGGGTGGCCTTCTTCTGCTGCCTGCTGCTCGTCTACCTGCTGTCGTCCTGGCTGCCGAAAGTCCTGCAGGAAGCCGGCTATGCCGAGAGAGCCAGCCTCCTGAGCCTCTTCTCCCTCAATTTTGGCGGCATGGTCGGAGCGATCGCCGGCGGCTGGCTCGGCGACCGGTTCGGTCTGCCGAAGGTAGTGGTCGGCTTCTTCGTTGCCGCTGCCCTGTCGATCGCGCTGATCGGCTTCAACCCGCCCGCCGGGCTCTTGTTCCTGATGGTGTTCGTTGCTGGCGCCACCACCATCGGCACGCAGATACTGCTCTATGCCAGCGTCGCCCAGCTTTATAACCTGTCCGTCCGCTCCACGGGGCTCGGCTGGGCTTCCGGCGTCGGCCGCATCGGCGCCATCGTCGGCCCCACCCTGGGCGGCGTGCTCTTGGCGATGGAATTCCCGCTCCAGCAGAACTTCCTGATCTTCTCCATCCCGGCGGCGATCTCGGCTCTGGCGATGCTGGTGTTCGCAATAACCAACGCGCGCCGCGCCGTCGCCGTGCAGCTTGCCGCGGCATAGGGAGAGGAAGCATCGGCAGCGGCGCGGTCATCCGGCTCGCCGCTGCCGAGCACCCTTCTGCCGACGATCTACCGCGAGTGTCTGACTTATGCCTTATCTCGATCTTGCCAGTCATCGCCTCCACTACCGTATCGACGGCGACACGCATGATAGCCAAAGCAAGCCCTGGCTTATCTTCTGCAATTCGCTCGGCACCGACCTGCACATGTGGGACGCGCAGGTGGCCGGACTTTGGCAGCATTTCCGCATGCTAAGGTACGATCGTCGTGGGCACGGCCTGTCGTCGGTGCCACCGCCGCCATATGGACTGGCCGACTTCGGCAACGACGTGCTTGCGCTGCTCGATGCGCTGCAAATACGGCGCGCGCATTTCTGCGGTCTGTCTATCGGCGGTCTGACGGGGCAATGGCTGGGTATTCATGCCGGACACCGCCTTGGCAATATCGCCCTCTGCGCAACATCCGCCAAGATCGGTACGGCCGAAAGCTGGATCGCGCGCAGCGACGCCGTGCGGGAGAGCGGACTTGCGACACTGACCGCCGCCACCGCCGAACGCTGGTTCACTCCGAGCTTCAACGCAGTCGAACCCGGCACTGTCGGCAAGGTTCTCGACAGTTTTGTCGCCACGTCGATCGATGGGTATGTCGGCTGCTGCGCGGCTCTGGCCGGAGCCGACCTGCGGGAGGATATCGAACGGATTGCCAATCCCCTGCTTGCCGTTTCCGGCGATGACGACCCGGTGTGCCCGCCAGCCGACCTGGAAGACATTGCCGTGCGTGTGCAGCGTGGCCGGCATCTGTCATTGCCGGGCCGGCATATCGTAAACATCGAGTCGACCCGAGCATTCAATGACGCACTTCTGGAGTTCTTTGACAGCAGGATGGCAGATATGAGCGACGCAAAGCTTTGATGCGCGGAGGAGCATTTGGCAGAATTCGCTTCCTCCATTTGGAGCCCGATTTCGTCCCATTTTCATCTCGGTGGGCGACCAAGAAAGATCCGGACGATCCACCGCCGGGGCCGCAAGGGTCAGACGAATACGCAAAAGACGTCGATCATGATGAAGCGACCAGATGACGTCACGCCCTGATGAGTTTGGCTGGTATACTTCCTCTGAGAACAAAAAGCCAGGCTAGCTCAATTCGATTCTCAGTCTGTATGCGCTGAATGTGATTTTACGAAGATTTTCTTGATGAGAAGTCTTTGTCGCCTCAGAAAATTTTTTCATATTTATATATATAGATCCGATGACGTGGCGAAAGTTTTTATTATGGAAATGAAAATTTCGCACGATTAATTGTCTTATATATTTTTATCATAAGTATCTGATTGTTTGTTTACATTAATTAGTTTGAGGCGCATTGTAAGAAATCTGGATTGCCATTGGCTCCTGGTCCGAGCGCGGGCCCGCAACGATCCCGATAATCAACCTGATTAGAGGGAATGAAATCATGACACTCGATCAAATTCTTGAACGGACAAAGCCCTACGCGATTGGTTTAGTCGTTGGGCTTATCGCCGCGCCGACCATCGGTTTCAACGCTGGATGGATTACCACCACCACTGCCAGCACCCTGGCGGTAGAGACGGCCAGAGTGGATGCGCTTGCGGGCATTTGTTCAACTGCGGCAGGGCGAATGGCCACTGCCAGCAGCACCGACCTCGCAACATTTAAGGGCTACGACAACCGTGCAAAGCGCGACGAACTCGTAGCAGGCATTATGGCCGATATCCAAGTTCCAGCGGACGTCCTCGGCAAGGTCAGCACGAGTTGCAGTCGCTCACTATCCTGAAGCGCAGCGGACGCCGCGCTTTGGGCCCAACCAGAACGAAAATTAGGAGGTCGCTATGAGAAATCTCATTCCCGCCCGCTTCTATACCTACGATTTCACGCGACTGTTCGTATCGCTTGCCTTCACTCTGGCGATTGCCGTGATTGTCTATTCGATCCTGTTCGGAGGCATCCTGTAGTCGTCTGATCATGGGCGCATCCGCCCTACGAAGCTGGAAAGCATCCGGGACGGACGTTCGGGGTGCAGCGCGTTGAGCGGAAACTGGTAGGTCATCCCGACATCAGCTCTTCATGCGAGTAAAATGGGCCTGGCATTTGGAAGTCGGGACTTTATCCATGACGCAAGCTCAGGCTTTCGCCTTCGCCATTCTGATCGGCCTGATGGTCGCTTTCGTATGGGGACGGCTTCGCTACGACCTCATTGCGGTTCTCGCGCTGCTTGCCGCAGTGTTCACCGGCATCGTGCCGCACAAGGCAGCGTTCTCCGGCTTCGGGGACGACATTGTCATCATTGTAGCCAGCGCGCTTGTCGTAAGCGCCGCGATTGAGCGCAGTGGTGTCATAGGGGCATTCCTCCATCGCGTGGCGCCCAGCGTGACCTCTGTGCAGGCTCAGGTTATTATTCTCGTGACGACCGTCTCGGTTCTCTCCATCTTCATCAAGAACATCGGCGCACTGGCGATGATGATCCCAGTCGCATTCCAGATGGCGCGCCGGTCGAAAGCTTCCCCTTCGTCCTTTCTCATGCCGATGGCGTTCGGTTCATTGCTTGGCGGGCTCATCACCCTCATTGGGACATCGCCGAATATTGTCGTTTCCCGGATGCGCGAGGAACTGACGGGCCGACCGTTCAACATGTTCGATTTCACGCCTGTCGGCATGGGGCTTGCCGCAGCGGGGGTAGTCTTTTTGGCTTTTGGCTACCGACTGCTTCCCCGGGGGCGCGAGGCGGTCCCGACAATGGAGAAGGCGCTTGACATCAAGGACTACATGACAGAGGCACGCATTACTGCGAAGTCGACGGTTCTCGGCAAGTCGATCAGTCATTTGTCGACCTTGTTGGACGAGGAGGTCCTGGTCACCGGCCTTGTTCGCAACCGGGTCGAGCGCCTGATGCCACGGCCGGACGTCGTCCTTCGTCAGGGCGATATCGTTCTGTTGGAAGGAGACCCTCAAGCGCTGGAGCGAGGCATCAGTCGCGCGCGTCTGGAACTGGAGGGGCACGATCGCCCCACGGAAGCAAAAGGAGTCGACGAGGAGATTGCCGGAATTGAGGTGGTGATCGGCCCGAGATCGGTTCTGATCGGGCAAACCGCCAAGCGCTTGGCGCTACATGATCGCTTCAATATCAATCTTCTCGCGGTGAGCCGGAGCAGCAAGCGCTTCACCGAGCGTTTGCGCGACATCGCGCTAAGACCAGGCGACGTTCTCGTCTTGAAGGGCGATCTGGTGCTTCTCCCGACCAGGCTGATGGAACTCGGTCTTCTTCCGTTGGCCGGGCGTGAGATCCGCTTGGGGAATCCGCGAAAGGGCCTGATTCCGCTGGTGGTCCTGGCTGGTGCCATGGTGCTAACGGCATTAGGCCTGCTGCCCGTTGCCACAGCCTTCTTTGCTGCTGCTGTCCTGACGGTAATGCTCGGTTCACTTTCGCTTCGGGAAGCTTACGAGGCTGTCGATTGGCCCATCTTGATAATGCTCGGGGCTCTCATTCCCGTGAGCGAGTCGATCCGTACGACCGGTGGTGCCGACCTTATCGCCGGCCGCCTCGCTCAGATTTCCAACACCTTGCCTCCCTACGGCGCCCTTGCAATGATCATGGTGGCAGCAATGGCGGCGACGCCGTTTCTGAACAATGCAGCCACCGTACTCGTGATTGCCCCGATCGCGGTAACGCTTGCTCAGCGCCTTGGCTACAATCCGGATGCGTTTCTGATGGCAGTCGCTGTGGGGGCGGCCTGCGATTTCCTCACCCCTGTTGGACACCAGTGCAACACCTTGGTGTTGGGTCCCGGCGGATACCACTTCGGCGACTATTGGAAATTGGGGCTGCCGCTCTCGTTCATTGTGGTCTTGCTGGGCGTGCCTCTGATCATGTGGTTTTGGCCGCCCGTTTAGCGCGCAAGCATCGTTCCACCTCGTCGGTCGTGAAGCGAGGGCGGGTAGGCGCCGATTCAGACTGGAGAAATGCGGGTCGGCAGACGTCAGCCCAACTCCCATAAGGCGAGGAACGACGACGACCACGCTGTGTTTGCGAGGCTGAGCGCCAAGAGCGTGCTGAGCAACAGGACAATGCGGAATCGCACGAATGGCTAAGTAGGCCGATCTGCCCTGCGTTTTGAGCGGCAAGTGTTCCAGGCGGTTATTGCAAGGCCGGCACCTCATAAGTCCACACCCGGAACGACTTCAGGACGTGCGGCCCGAACGAATTGATGAGGGGGACATCGGCCGCGTCCCGGCCGCGCGCAACCACGATCCTGCCGACTCGCGGCGTATTGTTGCGCGGATCGAACGTGTGCCATCCATCGTCCAAAAAGACCTCGATCCAGGCACTGAAATCCATCGGATCGACGACCGGGGCGCCGATGTCGCTGAGATGACCGTTGATATAGCGTGCGGGAATGTTGAGGCAGCGGCACAGTGTGATGGCAAGATGGGCGAAGTCGCGGCAGACACCGACGCGCTCATGAAAGACTTCGAAGGCCGTCCGTGTCGACCGGGCCTGCATGTAATCGAAGCGGATTTGGTCGTGGACGAAACCGCAGATCGCTTGCACGCGCCCCCAACCGGGTTCGACCGCGCCGAAGATGTCCCAAGCGCTCTGGCTGAGACGGTCGGTTTCGCAATAGCGGCTGCCCATGAGGTAGGCGAGGCAATCATCCGGCAACTCCGGCACCGGGAGTTCCTGGGCGGCTGGCATCACTTCGTCCGGCTTGCCGTCGTCCTCGATCGTGGCATCGCCCCATATCGTCAGGTCGCCCGCCGGTGCAACAAGCCGCCGGCATCGGTTTCCGAAGAGATCGCGATAGGTCGATGTCGGCACGTCGGGCGCGGTGAATGTCGTTTCAGGAACCCGGATATCGGCCGCGCGATCCTCGTGGACCGACAGCAGGCATACCAACGCGGTCGGTTGCTGGCAGTTCAGCGTGATCTCATAACCATAGCGGATCAGCATCTGGATCCACCGCTAGCGGAAATCGGCGGCGGTCAGCGTGTAGGAATCGCGGCGGCCACTGGAATAGGCCTTGCGTGCGACATCGTAGATGGACGGGCGCAACGCGTCGAAAGCGGAAAGGAGCTTCGATTCCGAGACTTCCGACCTGCGCAATTCGGCATCCGCTATCACGAGCGCCTCGGCCTCGACGAAGAACCGCACCTCGAACATACCGTCATGGCCGATGAAACGGACGGCGTTTCGCTTTTCATCGAGGCTGCGGATCGGATTCGGAAATAACAGCGTCATCATCATCGAGCCTCTGTTTCGCGACGCGGGCCGCAGGGCCTGCCGCCTTGCATGCCCCGCGGGCATATGGATGAAGGCACCGAGACGTTGCCCGGCACATGGGAGGCGTCTGCGTCGTGAGGCTGGTCATGGCGGCGCTCCGCAGGAGCACATGAGGCGGCCCCCATCCTAACATGATCCGTGGTCAGCGCTCGAGTGTCCATGCCAGGTTCGAACGAAGCAACACGACGCGCCCAAGCGGCCAAGGCATTCGCATCAAATCCGTGGTGAATGGCGGATCCTCTGACGCGAAGCCAAATCGCGCTAGCCCCAGCCAAATCAACGAGTTGCTTATATGTGGGCCCCGATTGGGTTTTAGACAAGGTCCGCGGAGTCTTTGTTTTCGGCTGACAGTCGAATGAGGTCTCAATTGAATGCAATTGACTCCGTTGATTCGCCGTTTTGACGGCCCGAAGGCCTCTCATCCGCTGCTCCGCCGAACTGATCCTATGTCTGAAGGTCGCCAAGATTACAGACGGCGGAGGAGCCAGGAACATTGAGACGCAGGCAGCGTTTAGATTCAGAGCCCTCATGCACTGGGAGGTGATGATGAGAAAGCACTCCCGTGAGATATCGCCTGAGGTGCGCGCGGCGATCAGCGCGTTTCTGGGCGCGTGTCAGAAAGAAGCCCGGCCATTTGCGACCGCGGAAGCCCTTGGCGCAGTGCGGCGCGTTTTCCCTGATCTGGATATTTCAGATAGAGACCTCATGGATGCCATCATCAGCGAAGCATCCTTGGCGGGTTTCGACGTGAACACTCCGGATCCTGCTTCCGCGGCGCGGATGAGGGATTCGCTTGAAGAATGGGATAATGAAGGCGGCGCAATCAATAAACGGCCGCGCAGCGAAACTCAGGGCAGGAGTGGCAATGACACGGAATGGCAGGAGGCGACGGGCAAGAATGAGCTGTCCTAGGGAGCGGCTCAGGAGTTCGACAATCGAGCCTTATGCAATTCAACCAAGGCGGACGCGCAGTCCTGCTGACGCCTTCGCCTAATTCGCGCGCAACGGCGGAGACCCAAGTGTTCCATTCCGATTTCCAAGTGCCGGCCGGTGGCGTCGGCTGACACGAATTGCGGCACGCTCCGCGCACTTCAGAATACGTCCAGAGAGCTGAGCAACGAGACTACGCCGACGACTACAACGACGATCTGAGCCATCTGCTTCATCGTCGAGTCAATCGGAAGCTTTTGCACGAGGTACAGCACTAGGGCAATGACAAGGAACGTGATCAGGATGCCGATTATGATGGGCATGCCCAGGTCCTCTTGAAAGGAAAGCCTTTCCGGCAGTGAAGGCGTAAATATGGCTGAGTTATGTAAAGGGAAGGGCGGCGTGGGCGCGGCACAGAAAACCGCGCCGGGACTATCGGCGCCGAGGTGGGCCGCGCGCTGCGCTTCAGCGGGCGACAAAGAATCCTGCGCATTTTCCTGCCCTCGGCCATGCCTCGATCGCAATGGGCGTGCATTTGGGGCTGATCTATTCCTGGCTGGCGACTGTCGCAGCGGGATATTTGCTGGCGGTCGGCCCTGGAGTGGGTGGTCTCATTATTACCGGGAGGGAGCGCTTTGACATGGCGCTCGTGATGCTCGGCGTTCTGATCCTGGGCTCCGTCGGCTTCTTCCTCAATCGCCTCGACTATGCGCTGGAAAGCCATCTCTTGCGTTGGCGTCCTCAGCAAGGGTGAGTCTCTGCGTCCGATGAACGGAACGCCCAGCCTCGCCCTGCGTTAACAATGGACACTCAGACGATTATGAGACGAAAACGACATGGATGATTTCAGAACCCTCGACCGCCTGCGCCGCGCTCGCGAAAATCTTGATCTGAGGTTGAGCGTCATCGAGTGCTTTCAGTGGGACGGAGAAGACGACGGCTCGGCCGATGAACTTCGCCGGATGATCGACGAAATCTCCGAGGACATAACAAGACTCGAAACGAGGACGCGCAGTGTGATGTGGTGAATCGCGGTCGAATGATCCAAAGATCGCTCGATGGGCTTTGCGGCCAAGACCAGGGTTGCCGTGACTGTTGAGCCCTTGCGACGGCGGCCTGATCGAGGATTGTCCGGATCATATGGCTCCACGGTTCATGCGACCGGGCGGTGATTGCGTCGCGGTGATTCCGCTCCACATGAAAGTCAGTCCCGGCGAAGCCCGCGATCCCCGGCAAGCTCGAGTGCCTAGTCCGTAGCGGCGACGGCATTTTCAATCACACGAGGCGCACCACCAACGGCTGGGTCGGCGGCCAGCCAAAACGCCAGGAAGATCAAGTTCGGCACCGTCTATTATATTGCGCGCCCATGCGCACAGCGCACCCGTACGGGTGCCTTCGTCCGACGGCCGGTTGCCTTCATTCCTGTCCATCGAGGAAGAACCGCACCATTTGACAAGAGGCATCCGGACCATGAGGGTCCGTATACGTTCCAGCGGAATGGCCGCCGGACCAGGCATGGCCGGCACCGTCCACCAGCCAGTATTCGACTGCGGGCCTTCCCGCAGGGTCCGCGACAATGGTTCTCGCATAGGTCCGCCCGCTGGCGGATCGACCGGACTCCTTCCGGACGGCGCATCCCACGCCAGTCGGCGCTGCCGCCGCGACGATCCGATCGGCATTGGAGGGATGGACGGTCCGATCCGCGCCTCCTTGGAAGACGATCGTCCGGAGCCGGTGCCCATTGGCGAGCCGCTTCGGACGGGGTGCAAGACCGCCATCGCCGCGCATCGCGGAGAAAGCCGACATGACATCGTTGGCCGATCCGTAGGGCAGGCCGGAATGGATCCCCGCGGCTGAATAGAGATCGGGATAGGTCTCGCCCATGACCGCCGCCATTGCGCCCCCTGCCGATAGGCCTGCCACGAAGACTCGATCGCGATCGAGGCCGAATTCCGCCATGATCTCCTTGGTGATCCCGGCAATGATCGAGGGTTCTCCCCCGTCGCGCATCTGGTCGGCGGGCCTGAACCAATTCCAGCAGGACGACGCATTGTCAGCCCCGCTTTGACGGGGATAGGCAACCGCCAGACCGTGAGTCTCGGCGACCGCGTTCATGCCGGTTCCTGCAGCAAAGTCTTCGGGATCCTGCGTGCAGCCATGAAGCATGACGACAAGGCCGCGCGGCCGATCGGGTGCGGACGCGGGAACGTAGAGCCTGTAGCTTCGCGAGCCCGCGGGGCAGGTGAATGCTCGCGCCAGGAACTGTGCCCCCTCCGGGATGACGGGCTGGCGGACGTGTTTCGCGGTGCCCGGCAGGCCCACGTCGTGTAGCGATCCGAAAACGCCGGACGCCAACCGACTCTCGCGCAAGATCCGTACCGTTTCTCCCAATGACTTCCGCAACCTTCTCGACGCGGCGCCATCGCCAACCCTTTCGGCGGGCTCTTCGGCCTCAGGCTTTGCCGATAGCTCGATGATCTCCGCATCCGGATCGACCGGAAAGGGGGTGGAACGCTGATTTGGCGGCGGTGGTGTGATGTCCGGATTTGTCGAAGTGCGCGTATCGGGGGCCGATCGGCCGGCCAGTGCATCCTGGATCACGCGTGTCGCCTCGGCGAGGTTCAGGGCGCGCGTGGACCGTACGGCACGGCGCATGGCCGTGGCAAAATCGTCATTCATGGACTTGTCCTTGTTGGTCGGGCCGCAGTCCTATCGGATACGTTCGGCCAGCGCTGATTTCAGCTCTGTGCTGGCTTGGAGCGCGCCGAGCACGGTGATGGATTCAATTGTTGCCAGAGCAAGTTCCGGTGTGACGTCGGGCGCGATGCGGGCAAGCCCGACCACCTTGATGTGAATTCTTTCGCCGGCCGCCTTCAGCGATTCCAGTTCGGCTCTGCTGTAGTCGCGCAAACCCAGCTCCAGCGTGTGCCGGACGATCGACTGCTTGACGGCTTCGGCCTCGGCTGCAAGCTGGTTGCGGATCGCTGTGCGGATGAAGTCGGTGCGATTGGAATAGAATCCTTCCTGCACCAGGAGGTCGATGCGACCGAGATCGACGTAACCGAGATTGATGGTGATCTTCTCCGATTCACCGCCCTTGTCGCGCAATTTGGAGACATTGTCTTTCATATCATCCACCATCCACATGGATGGTATATGGATGGTATTTTCTGCATTGCAAGAGCCGTGGTGTACTACGCCGCCAGAAAAGCACCTCGACTGGCCTCGAAGACTTTGTCACCAACTTGTTCGAAGCGTCATTCGACGGCCGCGAGGGCACAGCAGAGGCCGTCCGGTGACGGACGGCCTGGCTCATCATTGGCAAATTTATTTGTTT
>NZ_AUTC01000195.1 GCF_001461695.1 Sinorhizobium fredii USDA 205
AAATCCCCGTAACCCGCTCGCTGACCAATTGGAGTCGGAAATCCTCAATGGGGACATCGACCCTAAGAGATATTACCCACCGGACGTGTATCGCGAACCGAAGAAGGATTACCCAAGGGACTACACCATCGATGTCCGCGAAATAGCTCTCGTGAAGGCAAAGAAGGCCCAGGCCAAGCTCTCGGAAAAGGCTGCCCAGATCCAGGCCGTCATCGATGCTATTGAAGGGAGCAAGTAGTGGCTCACGATATAGCCCGCCCACCCGGCAATTCTGAAACGGGGTTGTTTTGCGCCCCCACGCAGCAATCTGCTGCGCAAGCGGTGCCGTTGACCGTCCTCACCGGTTTTCTCGGCGCGGGCAAGACGACGCTGCTGAATCGCATTCTTACGGGCGGTCACGGCCTTCGGGTCGCTGTATTGGTCAACGACTTTGGCTCGATCAACATTGACGCCGAACTCGTTGTCGGAGTCGAAAACGGCGGCGACATCATCAACCTCGCCAATGGCTGTGTCTGCTGCAACGTCCGCGAGGATCTGGTCGCTGCGGTGATGCAGGTGATAGCGCGTCCCGAGCGGCCCGAATACATCCTGCTTGAGGCCAGCGGAGTGGCCGACCCGTCTGGCATCGCACTGACTTTCATGGACGAAGGCATGCGGGACCGCATCAGGTTGGACAGCATCATGTGCGTCTTGGACGCGGAGCAGATATTCGCTGCACCGGAGATGATGGAACTGAAGCTCCGCCAGGTGGCCTTCGCAGACATGCTCGTCCTCAATAAGGTCGATCTTGTCACGCGGGAGGAGATCGGGCGGATCAAGTCATGGCTCGACGACCGGTTCCACCGTTATCGGCTCGTCGAGGCATCCGGCGGAAATGTGCCTCTGGAAATCCTGTTGTCGGTCGGCCGGTTTGATCCCTCCCGACTCGATGGCACACCTCCAAATGACCATTCCAATCATCCTGCTGACTGTGATGACACCGATTGTGGGCATCACGTTCATGGCCATCGGCACGATCATGCGCAGGCCTTCAGGACGTGGAGCTACGAAACGGACGGGCCTCTTTCCTTGGAAAGGCTGCGGGAAATGGCGCGTAAACTACCGGCCAGCGTTTACCGATGCAAAGGCGTGGTTCATGCCGCCGAAGAGCCGGGCCGCCGGGTCATCCTCCAGGTTGTCGGAAAGCGAGTGGATATCGCAGTTGGGGATGAATGGAATGGCCGAGAACCACGGACCCGGATCATCGCCATCGGAGCGCATGATGGAGTGGATGGAGTTGCGCTGCATGAGGTTTTTGACCGATGCCGTTATAGCTCCATCTCATAGAAAACCAGCCATGTCAGAAGGTCGTCTGATACTTCGTAATAGGATCGATCCCCTTGAAGCCAGTTCGGCTATTGATCAGGGAGGCTCCAAGATGGGTTTTGTGCCGACGTTGTTGAAATGACTGACATCTTTTCGCGTGCAACCGCATCCTCAATGCCTCGGACATGGGTCTGCCTGGCTTCCCCGTCTATGGGCAAATGGCACGCTGGCAGCGTCCATTGCCAAGGAAGACAACGGGATGACTCAGGAAGCGGCCGCGAAGGTTATCACACACCTTCTACGCCGGGTGGCCAAATGCCCTGTCGTCAGTGGCAGGTGCCAAAGCTGTGTTCGAGAAGCGTCTCGGCTAGCCAGTAAGGGCTGCCCAAGCACTTGGCAGCCCAACGTCCGCAGGGAAAACGGGGACCGCACATGGCGCAAAGCCGACTAGCCAACCTGGATGTAACGGAAAAAAAAACGCTATGCGCAACCAATGGTAGCGGAGGAGGGATTCGAACCCCCGACACAAGGATTATGATTCCTCTGCTCTAACCTACTGAGCTACTCCGCCGCCGGTGCCGTGGCAGCTTCTTGGCGAAGCCCGTCTCGGCTGGACGGGCGGCTTATAAGGTGCTGTTCCGGCTAGTGTCAAGCAATGTCTTCGGGAAAGTGTGAAGTTTTCCCGGCGTGCCGGATCAGGGCCGCTCAGGCGGCCGCGGGCGCCTGCAGAAGCGCCTGAAGGGCCGCCTCGGCCGCCGGCTCGCGTTCCGATTTGCGGATGAAACCGCCGCCATAGACGCGGGCGTCCTCGCCGGTGCCGGAATAGAGCGCGCAGGCCTGGCCGGGCGCAACACCCGCCTCGCCGTCGACGAGCTCGACATAGACGCCGTCCGCATCGCGCTTCATGACGGCCGGCGCCGGTTGGCGGGTGGAGCGGACCTTGGCGAAGCATGCGAAGCCGCCGCTTGCCGCCGCGTCGATTTCCTCGTCGCCCAGCCAGTTGACGTCGCGCAGATAGACGCGGCGCGTCTCGAGCGCCTCCTTCGGGCCGACGATGACGCGGCGCGAGCGGGCGTCGAGATAGACGACATAGAGCGGCTCACCGGTCGCCACGCCGATGCCGCGCCGCTGGCCGATCGTGTAGTGCAGGATGCCCTCATGGCTGCCGAGCACGCGCCCGTCGAGATGGACGATCTGGCCGCCGAGCGCCGCGTTCGGCTTCAGCTTCGAGACGATGTCGCTGTACTTGCCCTGCGGCACGAAACAGATGTCCTGGCTGTCGGCCTTCTTGGCGACGACGAGGCCCATTTCCTCGGCCAGCGCCCGCGTCTCGGGCTTGGAAAGGCTGCCGAGCGGAAAGCGCAGATAGTCGATCTGCTCCTGCGTGGTCGCGAAGAGGAAATAGCTCTGGTCGCGCTCCGCGTCGGTCGGCCGGTAGAGGGCGCGCTGGCCCTGATAGCGCGGCTTCGGGCTCGGTCGGGAACGGATGTAATGGCCGGTCGCCAGCGCGTCGGCGCCGAGCTCCTTGGCGGTCGCCAGGAGATCGGCGAACTTGACGGTCTGGTTGCAGGCAACGCAGGGGATTGGCGTTTCGCCGGCAATGTAGCTTTCGGCGAAGGGATTGATCACCGTCTCGCGGAAACGCGCCTCGTAGTCGAGCACATAGTGCGGAATACCGAGCGTCTCGCAGACGCGCCGCGCATCGTCGATATCCTGGCCGGCGCAGCAGGAGCCGGCCCGGTGCACCGCCGCGCCGTGGTCGTAGAGCTGCAGGGTGATGCCGAGAACGTCGTAACCCTCGCGTTTGAGCAGCCCGGCCACGACGGAGGAATCGACGCCGCCTGACATGGCGACGACGACGCGCGTATCTTCGGGCTTGCGGTCAAAATCGAGACTGTTCACGGGATCCAATCCGGCATCCGGGCGCGGCTATCGCTGCCGGCGTCCTGTTTTACCTCCTGCATGCTTCCTTAGATCGTTGCCGATCTAAGGAGAAAGACATGCAGCAATTCAAAGTCTTACAGCGACCTTTGCGCGCCTGATGGACGCGCGGCGCTGTAGAGGCCGCGGGCGCCGGTCATCGCTGCGCCGGCGGCCTTCCTTCGGCTTTCTGTGGGGCGACATATAGAAACTTGTGCATCGCGGGGCAAGTGCACCGGCGTGACGGGCCGCGCGGCCGCCGATCAAGCCGCATCCCCGCCTGCCTTCGCCGGCATTTCCGGGGCGCCGGGGCCGCTCAAATTATGAGCAAATTGTTACCGGCCGCTTAGGCAAATGTTAAATGTGGCAAGCTAAGGTCGCCTCCATATGGTCTTGAGTTTGTGTAGAGAGTCCCATGACCGAAATGATGCGTCCACGCGTAAAATATGTCATCGGCCCCGATGGCAGTCCTCTGACGATTGCGGATCTACCGCCGGCCAACACCCGGCGCTGGGTAATTCGCCGGAAGGCCGAGGTCGTCGCTGCCGTGCGTGGCGGCCTCTTGAGCCTTGAAGAGGCCTGCGAGCGTTACACCCTTACCGTCGAGGAATTCCTCTCCTGGCAGTCCTCCATCAACGACCACGGTCTCGCCGGCCTGCGCACCACCCGTATTCAGCAATATCGCCACTGATCCATTCGCGACAGGGCCATAGATCGAACCGGCGGCTGGGGACTTGTCCCAGCCGCCGGTTTCGTTTGAGAGATGCGCCGCGCTTGAAATCCACTTTGCTTCGCCGAATTGTCCCCTACAGCGTTGTGCGTCTTTTCAGACGCACAAAGGTCGCTGTAGCGCTTTGAATCGCTGCATGTTTTTATCCTTAAATCGAACACGATTTAAGGAAACATGCAGTAGCATCAAGCAACTCGACGAAGGCGAAGCCAGAGCCATGCAGATTGACGAGGAAAAAACCGGCGCCAAGGGCCGCTATACGGCGACCGTCGATGGCCACACCGGCGAAATGACCTATTCGCGATCGTCGCCGCATCTCGTGATCGTCGACCACACTTTCGTACCGGACGAATTGCGCGGCAAGGGTGTCGGCCAGGCGCTTGCGAGACACGCGGTCGAAGAAGCGCGCAAAGGCGGCTGGAAGATCATTCCGCTCTGCCCCTTCATGCGCGCCCAGGCGATGCGTCATCCGGAGTGGCGGGACGCGATCCAGGCCTGATCGCCGGAGCACGACGGCCCGCCTCCCGAAGGAGAAGCGGGCCGTTCGTTATGCTCTAAGAGGAAATCCCTCGCCGCAGTTTGCGGTCGAGGCTCCTGTCAAACCTAAGCGGCCGGTCTCCCCTCAGGCGCGAAGCCGGGTGGACGAATCCCGCTCTTCCAGGGCCGCGGCCTTGGCATACTCGGCCTGAACCTCGGCAAGCGCCAGCTCCGCCGCATCCTGCTGCACCTTCAGTTCGCGGATCGACACTTGCAGGTTATCGGCACGCTGGCGCGCCGCCTTGGCGAAGGTTGGATAGGCAAAATGCGAGGGATCGGAAATCCCCGACTTCCTTTCCTCGAAGACGATCTGGCTTTCGAGGTCCTTGGTCATCCGCTCGAACTCGGACATCATCATCTGAAGCTGGCTCAACTGACGCTGCTTCTCCCGGACCTGAAATTCCTTCAGGCGGGTAAGGCTCTCACGTGCTTTCATACGCAATACTCCCGTGGATAGCGAGACCCCGGTTACTGATTCCTCCGCCCGAATGCCGGCCCATTGCTGCATGTTTCCTTTAACGAATGCAGCAATCCAAACTGCTACAGCACCTTTGTGCGTCTGCAGACGCACGGCACTATAGGGCCGGAAACAAAAAACGACTGCGGTCTTAACAAATACCTACCGCTGGTAACCTTTCGTTTACGGGCATCGTTAATCATAGGTGCGATGATTTAAGGCTCCGTAAATGCTGAGGTACGAAATGTGGCGGCTTCGGCATTTGCGAGTCTAAAGAGTCAGATAGCGGCAGTTCCTCATCTATCGCATGAGGAATGTCATTTCAGATTCACCTTTGAAATCAGGAGACTGCTAAAAATATTTAACATTTTCGATACACCTTGCCAGAGTGAATCAGAATTTGTTAACCATTTGATGGCAGCCTCCAAATCAGGCAACGACTGGATCCGTATCGCGTAAGGGGGCCACGACGACCTTGGGCGGCGGAAAAGGGGAAGACTATGCGGGTTCTACTGATCGAAGACGACAGCGCGACGGCGCAAAGCATTGAGCTGATGCTCAAGTCCGAGAGTTTCAACGTCTACACCACCGATCTCGGGGAAGAAGGCGTCGATCTCGGCAAGCTTTACGACTACGACATCATTCTGCTCGACCTGAACCTGCCGGACATGTCGGGTTACGAGGTGCTGAGAACGCTGCGCCTGTCGAAGGTCAAGACCCCGATCCTCATTCTCTCGGGCATGGCCGGCATCGAAGACAAGGTTCGCGGCCTGGGCTTCGGCGCCGACGACTACATGACCAAGCCCTTCCACAAGGATGAATTGGTGGCACGCATCCATGCGATCGTGCGCCGCTCCAAGGGCCACGCCCAGTCGATCATCTCGACCGGCGAGCTGATCGTCAACCTCGACGCCAAGACGGTCGAAGTCGGCGGGCAGCGCGTGCACCTGACCGGCAAGGAATATCAGATGCTCGAACTCCTGTCGCTGCGCAAGGGCACGACGCTCACCAAGGAAATGTTCCTCAACCATCTCTATGGCGGCATGGACGAGCCGGAACTGAAGATCATCGACGTCTTCATCTGCAAGCTGCGCAAGAAGCTCGCCAACGCCGCCGGCGGCGCCAACTACATCGAGACGGTCTGGGGCCGCGGCTATGTGCTGCGCGAGCCCGACGGCAACGACTATCTCGAAACCGCCTGATTTCCCCGCCCCATATCGACAGACTTACCCGCAAACCCGCCGCACCGGCGGGGTTTTGCATTTGCGACGCGCAATTTGCTCTTGCTTGAGAGCGCCCTCGCCTCTTCGATCTGCGCGAATGCAAAAAGCCGCGGCACACGCCGCGGCTGCCATGCTCAGCTTTGCGTTCTCTGATGGCTCAGGCGGCCATCGATTGATTGGCGAAGACGCTCGTCAGGATCTTGCGGTCGAAGGGCTTCAGCAGGAAGTCGTCCGCTCCGGCCCGCTTGCCGGCCATCATCTTCCTCAGATCCGCCTCGACGACGCAGTAGTAGATGCGCACCGACGCGCCCTCGGGCAGCCGGCGGATATTGGCGATGAGCTCGAGGGCGCCGTCGAGGCCGGAATCGACGATCAGGATGTTCGGCAGTTCGGCTTCGCAGCGGACGAGCGCCTCGAGGCTGCTCGGCGCTTCCAGCACCAGGAAGCCCATGCCCGACAGAATGCGTTTCCCGACCTTCCTCACAACATCCGAGCCATCGGCAATCATCAAGCGCCGCATGTCCTACTCCTTCACGCCTCATCGGATGCGAAAACGCGTCCATGAAGCAAAGGTAGAGAGATTTGGCAAAGAAACCGTTACCGGCAGGGTTGACGACCGATTTTCATTTTCTCGCTCGGTAGTGTCGAGCGAAAGTTGGCGCCACCTGCCGGCACCGAAAAAAGCGAAAGGCCCCCACCGTATCGACGGATGGAGACCTCGCTTCATGCCATAGCGGGTGAACGGCAGCGCCTACAGCGCCGGGCGTCCAATCGGACGCGCTAAGGTCGCTGTAGCATTTTGAACTGCATGATTTTTGTCCTCAAATCGATTCCGATTTAAGGAATCATGCAGTTGATCAGGCTTCGATTCGCGCGGTGAAGACGATCGCCTCGCCGGTCGAGGCGACCTCGATCGCCATGCCGGCCTCCTCGGCGAGCAGGACCGTGTAATAGGGCTGAATGGAGTGGGCGTCCACCGCTTCCTCCGGAGTACCGGAAAGGAGCTCGGTCAGCTTCGGCGGGACGCGCATCATCCGCCCCTTGGCGACAAGGGTAAAGACCGCGTCGAGCTCCGGGTTCTCCAGGGTAATGTCGATCGAGCCGCCGCGCGGGATCGCTCCATAGGCGATCAGGAACAGGTTCAGGAGCAGCTTGACCCGGTTCTTGGCGATGATCGCCCGCGGCCCGCTCCAGTTGACCTCCGTCTTCTTCTCCGCCGCGGCGAAGTCCTTGGCGGCCTTCTCCGCTTCGCCGGTGTCGATCGATGCGCCGACCGAGCCGGAGGCGCCGAAGGCAAGCCGCGCGAACTTCAGCCGCACCGAGGCGTTGAGCGCGCTGGTGCGGATCAGGTCCATCGCATCGGCGTCGGCGCCGCCCTCGTCGAGGAGTTCGAGCCCGTTGTTGATGGCGCCGACCGGCGAAATGATGTCGTGGCACACCCGACTGCAGAGCAGCGCCGCAAGATCGGGTCCCGTCAACGTCATGTTCGGATTCTTTGCCATCATTCTTTCCTGTTCGGTTCCATCCGGATATCGACACGTGGGCGCATCTTGCCACGTCCGAGGAGGCCTTCGCCCGAGCCCGGCATAGCCACGCGGCCCGCGCCGATCAATAGGCCATAATGACATCACATTTGGTAAACCGATTGTTAAGAGGATCGGTTCAAATTGTCGGGGCACCCCCGGATTTCGAGTGGAATCACGGAAAGCGGATCGGGTGCACTCGTTCGAGACCCGCGCTGGCCCGCGCACCCAATGCATGAGCTGGTCATGACGGCCGGCCCGCGAGCCGCATTCGCGCCTGACGGAGGAAACGATGCAGCCGATCATGAAGGCAACCGCAATGGCTGTTCACGCCATTCTGACCACGATGCTGCTCCTCGGCAGCGTCCTGATGTCCGCCGCCTATGCTCAATCTGCGAATGGCAGCCAGTACACGATGCAGGAGATCGTCAACGCCGGCCACGGCTTCTTCGGCGAGACCTCGGGCGGGCTTGCGAAAGTCGTGGAGCGCGCTTTCGAGCGCTACGGCCTGCCGAACGGCTATATCCTCGGCCAGGAAGGTTCCGGTGCCTTCATCGCCGGCCTGACCTATGGCGAGGGCGAACTCCACACCAAGAATGTGGGTCAGCACAGTGTCTTCTGGCAGGGCCCGTCGCTCGGGCTCGACTGGGGCGGCCAGGGCAGCCGGGCGATGATGCTCGTCTATAACCTGCCGAGCGTCCCGGCCCTCTACAAGCGCTTCGGCGGCGTCTCCGGCTCCGCCTATGTCGTCGCCGGCGTCGGCATGACGGTATTGACCGACGATCACGTCGTCGTCGTGCCGATCCGCACCGGCATCGGCGCCAGGCTCGGCCTCAATGTCGGCTATCTGAAGCTGACCCAGCAGCCGACCTGGAACCCGTTCTGACACCAAAAGGCCGCACACGAACCTCTGGAGCGAGCCAAGGGCGTACATTCCTGCAGTAAGTGTTGCAGCTTTCGAGCCGTCGTGTTTACTGCAGGAGAAGGAAACAACAGCCCAACCGCATGGATGCATCGGATCCGGTCCAGACTTGAAACGGCCAGCACGTGATTGAATATGCGCTCCTCTTTGCCCTCGGTTTCCTGACGGCGGCGATCATCGGCCTTCTGGTCGCACCGGCCATCCAAAGGCGCATCGTCCGCTTTGCCGAGGACCGGCTGAAAGCGACGATGCCGCTCAGCCCCCAGGAGGTTCGCGCCCAGAGGGACGCGGCGCGCGCCACCTATGCCGCCGAGAACGCAAAGATATCGCAGACGCTCCGCCGCGAGCGCGACAAGGGCGTGGAACTGACGCTGGAGAAAGAAAGGACGCTCAACGAGGCCCGGCGTTTGGCTGGCGAAAACACCGATCTCCACGCGCAGCTTGCCGACATGAATGTCGAGGCTGCCGAGATGCGATCGACCATCCGCAAGCTCGAGCTTCGGATCGCCGACATGAGGGCGTCACACGACAACCAGCACCGTGACAACGGCGCCAAGGGCGAGGCGATCCGCGCCTTGAACAGCCGGATCGACAAACAGGCGGCCGAGCTCGATCATCTGCGCATCGACCTGGCGACGCGCGAGACCCAGATCGAAGACCTGAAAAGCCGGACCGCCGGGCTGCGCGACGAACGCGAGGCCCTGCGCGCCGATCTCAAGGCCGAAAACGCCCGTGCCCGCGAAATGGAGCTGCGGCTGGACCGGGAAGAAAACCGCATCCGCCAGCTCGAAGCCAGGCTCGCCCGGGAGACGGCTGCGAACGCCGACCGCGACAGCGCGCTTGAGCGGCGGGCGGAAGAGATCGAGCGGCTGAAAACGCGGGTAAAGGCGGCGAACCAGGAAATGCGCGAATCGACGAAGGCACTCCGCCTGGCCGGCACGAAGCTGCCGAAGCGAGCAGAACAGCATGATATCGCACCTATGGCTGCCCAGGGCGACGCGGATGGGGCGTTTCCTGCCCCCGACGCGGCCAACCTTTCGGATGATATGCGCAACCGCGCGACGGCGCTCTCGGAACGTCTCGTCAATTCGAAATCCCCCGCCCATGACGAGGCGCTCCGCGAGGAAGTGGCGGAGATTGCCGCCGGCATGGTGGCGCTGACGGCGGTGCGCGAAGGCTCGTCCTCACCGATTCACGGACTTCTCGCCCGCGAGGAGCCCGCGATGCCGGGAGCCCACAAGAGCCTGGCCCAAAGAGCCAAGGAAATGCTGCCGCCTGAATGACGACCGGGCGGCGTTTTGTTGGAGTCGTCAGCCGCCTCTGACCTGAGTCAACAGGTCCCTCATCCGGCCTGCCGGCCACCTTCTCCCCGCACGCGGGGCGAAGGTCGCGGCAGCGGAAAGAGGGGCCGAGTACCCCCGTCAGATCCGGCCGTTGATGCTTGCGACCTGATGCAGCGCGATGCCAGCCGCCATCGCCACATTGAGACTGTCGAGACCCGGGCGCTGCCGGATTCGCGCGGTGCGGACGGCAGAAAGGACGGCCTGCGGCAGCCCCTCACCCTCCGTCCCGACCAGCAGTGCCGTGCGCGGTGCCGGCGGAATTTCGGTGACTTCGGTCTCGCCGCGCGGCGAAAGTCCCCATATCGCGAAACCTGCGGCCCGGAGCCGGTGGATCAGTTCGGCAGCCGAACCCTCGCGCGCGAAAGGCAGCGTCAGCGCTGAGCCGACGGAAACCCGGATCGACTTGCGGTACATCGGGTCGCAGCTCGCCGCATCCACCAGCACTGCGTCGACGCCGAAGGCGGCGGCATTGCGAAACAACGACCCCATATTGTCGTGGTTCGATAGGCCGCAGGCGGCAAGCACCAGGCTCGAGGCGGGAAGGGCGGCGATCAGGGCATCGCGACCGGGCATCGCATCGGATCGCCCGAGCGCCAGAACGCCGCGATGCATGTTGAAGCCGGCGATCGCGTCGAAGACCCGGGCGTCGGCCACGAAGACCGGCACATCGGCCGGGAACTGCGCCAGCAGCTCTGCGAGGCCCGCGACCCGGTTCTCGAGCAGCAGGATCGCCTCGGCGGCGATGCCGCGCCCGGCGCGGTGCGCCGCCGCCAGCATCCGCAGCACGACCGTGCCTTCGGCGATGAAGCGGCCCTGCCGGCCGGTGAGATCCCGCTCCTTGATCGACACGAACGCGGCGATGCGCGGGTCCGACGGGTCCGCGATGCGGATCGGCGGGGCGACCGCAGCCATTTCGTCACTGCGTCCTGACGGTGACGTCCGCGACGATGCGCCCTGCCCTGATGTCGAAGACGATCGCACGGGGTTCGGCATCCGGCAGGCTGCCATAGAACAGCAGCTGCGAACCGGAAAGCGCCACATTGGTCACGGAAAAGCCGGCCGGCAGCGCCGCAATCGCGGTGAGCGGTGCATCGCCCGGCACGCTTAGCGCCGGCTGCGCCGCCTCCTCAGCGCCGTCGCTCCGCGTCAGCTTGTAGACAATCGCCCCGAGGACGGCCATAAGCATGATCAGCATCACGCCGGCCGAAACGAGCTGCAGGCGCACCATCTTGCGGCGGACGCTCTCCATCGCCGGGTCAAGCGGCTTGTCTTCCTGTTCATCGGTCTCGATCGCAGTCATGGCTGGCTTTCTATCGGAATTTAACGGAATGAACGATCCCTTTAAACAAGCGACCGGCAATAGGAAAGTCCTGACGGCCGACGAGAATGCCGCCGGGCGGCTGGATGCCTTTCTGACGGAGGCGCTTTCGGGCGAATTCTCCCGCAACCGCATCAAGGCCCTGATCGAGCAGGGAGCCGTTTCGATCAATGGCATCACGGTCCTTGAACCCAAGCGGAAGGTTCACCCCGGCGACCGCTTCGAGATCGCCCTGCCCGCCCCCGAGGACCCGGAGCCCAAGGGCGAGGACATCCCGATCGACGTCCTCTACGAGGACGATGACCTGATCGTACTGGTGAAACCTGCCGGTCTCGTCGTCCATCCGGGTGCCGGCAACTGGACGGGGACGCTCGTCAACGCCCTCATTCACCATTGCGGCGACAGCCTCTCCGGCATCGGCGGCGTCAGGCGGCCCGGCATCGTCCACCGGCTGGACAAGGAAACGAGCGGCGTCATGGTCGTCGCGAAGAACGACACCGCCCATCGGCATCTCTCCGACCAGTTCGCCGATCACGGCCGCACCGGGCCCTTGGAGCGTGCCTACCAGGCCGTCGTCTGGGGCCGTCCGCGGCAATTGAAGGGCACGATCAACGCCGCACTCGGTCGGGCCGGCGACCGGACGAAACGGGCCGTCAAGCGCGGGGAAAGCGATGACGCGCGCGAGGCGATCACCCATTACGAAGTGGTCGAGCGCTATCACGAAAAGCCGGACGGCACCTGTCTTGCTGCAACCGTCGAATGCCACCTGGAGACCGGGCGGACGCACCAGATCCGCGTCCATATGGCCCATATCGGCCATCCGCTGATCGGCGATCCGGATTATGGCGCCGCCTTCCGCACCAAGGCGAATCTGCTGCCGGAAACCGCCAGGAGCGTGGTCAATCGCTTCTCCCGGCAGGCACTGCATGCCTTCATGCTGCAGTTCGAGCACCCTTCCAGCGGGGACACGATGCATTTCGAAGCACCGATGCCGGCGGACATGGAAGAATTGGTCGCCGCGCTTCGGTCCGGAGCCTGACAGGCTCTTGAAATTGTTGCGAAGAATCCCGATCTTAAGGGCGCCTCAATAGGAAACATCCTTTCCTCCGGTCTCACGATAGCGTGAAACCGGACTCCTTGAATCATGCTTTCGCCGTACTTATCTTCTAGCCTCGTGGGGTCTGGACGAAGACCCACGCCCGGCCTGCCGTCCCGGAGGCCGAAGATGCACAAAGGGGGTGCTTCATGGCCCGCAGCACATTGCCGTCCATTGCCGCTGGAGAGGGCGGTCTCAACCGTTACCTCGACGAAATCCGCAAATTTCCGATGCTCGAGCCGCAGGAAGAGTACATGCTCGCCAAGCGGTATCAGGAGCATGACGACCGCAGCGCCGCTCACAAGCTGGTGACGAGCCATCTGCGCCTCGTCGCCAAGATCGCAATGGGATATCGCGGCTACGGCCTGCCGATCGGCGAAGTCGTCTCGGAAGGTAATGTCGGCCTGATGCAGGCCGTCAAGAAATTCGAGCCCGATCGCGGCTTCCGCCTGGCGACCTACGCCATGTGGTGGATCAAGGCGGCCATCCAGGAATATATCCTGCGCTCGTGGTCGCTGGTGAAAATGGGAACCACAGCCAACCAGAAGCGGCTGTTCTTCAACCTCCGGCGGCTGAAGGGCCGGATTCAGGCGCTTGACGAAGGCGACCTGAAGCCGGAGCAGGTGAAGGAAATCGCCACGACCCTGAAGGTCAGCGAGGACGAGGTCGTTTCAATGAACCGCCGCCTGTCCGGCGACGCGTCGCTCAACGCGCCGATCAAGGCCAGCGAGGGCGACTCCGGACAATGGCAGGACTGGCTCGTCGACGAGCACGACAACCAGGAGGAAATCCTGATCGAGCAGGACGAGCTCGACAGCCGTCGCGCCCTGCTCGCCAGCGCCATGAAGGTCTTGAACGACCGCGAGCGCCGCATCTTCGAGGCGCGCCGGCTGACCGAAGAACCGGTGACGCTGGAAGAGCTCTCGACCGAGTTCGACATCAGCCGCGAGCGCGTCCGCCAGATCGAGGTACGCGCCTTCGAGAAAGTGCAGGAAGCGGTTCGCAAGGCGGCTCTCGAGCGCGCCAACGCGCTACGGGTCGTCGAGGGCGCCTGATCGGGGCACCTGATCGGCCCCTCCCCTCAGAACGAAACAAAACCCCGGCTGGATGACGTCCAGCCGGGGTTTTTGTTCGTCTCAATCTTTTCTTACTGGCCGCTCGCCGCCGCCGCGCCGCCGATTGAACTCCAGGCCTGCATGGCCTTGCCGAAGGCCTCTGTGCCGCTTGCCCCCTTCTCCAGGGTCAGCAAGGCGCGGCGTCCGTTGCGATAGGTGATCGGGATGTCGATCCAGCTGCGGCTGCGCAAGAGCTCGGTATTGCTGCCGACGGCTTCCGCGAAGTCGTTGAGCGCGATCATATGAAAGTCGTCGGTGATCTTCGCCGGTACGGCAATAAGCGGGTCGCCGCGATCCTGCTCCGTGCGCTTCATCGACACGCGCTGCACGCCCTCGATGGCGCCGCCCTCGAAGTTTTCGGGCAGCGAGAACACGAATTCGATCACGTGGCTGGCCGGCAGTGATGGATCGACATTGCGCTTGATCGTCATCAGCGCCGTAAATCCACGGTCGGGCACGGTGATCTGGGCTTGGATCGCCGGCTCGGGCTTGGCGTCGCCACCCGGCGATTCCTCCTTGATGGACCAGGCGACGGCACCCGGGACCGCCGTGGGCGAAGACTGGCCGAGGCGCTCCTCATAGAGGAACATCTTCTCCCCGTCGGCGATGGAGACCTCTGTTTGCGGCGCTCCGGCGTCCTGGTTGGTGGCGGGCTGGGCAGTCTGGGCGGCGGCGGCCTGCTGGGATCCCGCCGCGGCGCTCTGCGGTTGCCCGGCCTCCGTCTGAGGTGCGACGGACTTGCCTTCCTGCGCCATTTCGGTGCCGTTCGCGCCCGCGGGTCCCTCGTCGCGTTCGGAGCCATCGGAAAGCAATCGCTGCGTAAACTTGCTCGATGTGTCCTCCGGCAGCGCCGTGCCCTCCTGAGTGCCGGACTGTTCGCCCGGCTGGCCCGCAGGCTGGCCTTCACCCGTGGGTGGCGTTTGCGTCTCGGGGCCGGCGGGGATGATCTTCGCGAGCATGGCCGAAAGCCAGGCATTGCCCGCTTCCCGGTTTACCCAATAGGCAAAGCCGCCACCGCCGAGGAGGATCAGGATCAGCGCGCCGATTGCCAGGCTCTTCGCGTTGAAGCGGGACGGCTTGGGGCCAACACGGTAGGACGCAGGCCGCGGGGACACCGCCGCCGGCGCCACATCGCTGCCATGGTCCTCGTCCTTGGCGACGGCGGCCGTCCCGTTCTCCCGCCGGCCGGCTTCATCCAAGCCGAGCAGATCATCGATATGATTCCACGCCGTGCCGGCGCGTTCCTCTTCGCTCGATGCGACCGGCGCCTTTTCGACGGGCCAGGTCCATTCGGAGACGTCCGGCTCGGCCGGCTTGTCCTTCTTGGCCTCGGTTGGCGCAGCGAACGGGTCGCTGTCGTCGAAGGACCAGGCCTGCGCCGTCTCCTCCTCGCCCGTCCGACGGGCGGGCGGGCTTGTCTCGGGCTCGACCGGATGCAGGCCAAGCCGCTCGGGCTCGGGCACCGCTTCGTCACGTGGCGCCTCGGGCGCCGGCGAAGGATCGCTCGGCGGTGCGGCTGGCGGGGCATCCTCCCATTCCGGAAGCGCCCATTCGGAAGAATCCTGTTTCGCCGGTGCTGTCTCCTCGACGGGTGGAGCCTCCTCGCTCACCGGCTCTTCCGGGGTCCCCTGCACTTCCGGGCTCACCGGTTCCACGGCCTCGGGCTCAGCGGCGGGCTCACCGCGCTCGTATTCTTCCGCTTCTACCGCCTGCTGCTCGGGGGCGGTTACCGCTTCGGCGCGGGCTTGCTGCCAGCTTTCGACTTCCTCTGGGGCTGGCTGCTCGGCCGATGCGCCCCACTGCGGCTCGGCTGGGATGGTCTCCGGTTCTTCGACGACCGCAGGCGGCTTCTGATGGTGCTCGTCCGATGCGGTCTCAAGGGGAGGCTCTGCTTCCAGCTGTTCCGGCACCTCGTGCTCGGCAGCCGGAGCGATTTCGGCGGCCGGGGCCGGTTCTTCGACGGCTTGCTGGGCTTCCGGAGCCGCTTCCTCGAAGTGTTCCTCGGCTGCTGCGCCCTGCTCAACCTCGGCAGCTTCGGCCGAGGCTGGCTCCGGCTCCGGCGAGACCGGAGCCGCAGACTCCGGTTCGGCGGGTCCTTCGACTGCATCCGGCTCGAGCACTTCGGTTTTCTCGAGCACTTCGGCAGTCTCGGGTGCTTCGGTCTCCTCGATTGCCGGCAAGGCCTCGGCGTGTTCGCTTTCGACCTCGGTGATCGCCAGTTCCAGCTTGTTCAGCTGCCGGTTGATCATGTCGTCCGATGGCCGCGGCGTCATGTTCTCCAGCTGGCGGCGCACCGCACTGCGCGCCTTCTCGTAGACCCTGCCCCGCATTTCGGGTGTGTTTTCCGACAGGCCGTCAACGGTCCTGCGAATAACTGCAACAAAATCCGCCATCAGATGCTTTCTCAAATCCTAGTCATGCGGGCCGCAATGCGGCGCGGCTCCCTTGCGCCGACACTAGTCCTCAAAAGGGTCGGTCACAAGTATCGTGTCGTCGCGCTCCGGGCTCGTCGAAAGAAGCGCGACCGGCGCGCCGATCAGTTCCTCGACCTGGCGAACGTACTTGATCGCCTGTGCCGGAAGATCGGCCCAGCTGCGCGCTCCGACTGTCGATTCCTTCCAGCCTTCAAGTGTAATGTAGACTGGCTTTACCGAAGCTTGCTGTGCCTGACTTGCGGGAAGATGATCGATCTGCTGTCCATCCAGAGTATAGCCGACGCAGATCTTCAGCTCCTCGAGGCCATCGAGCACGTCGAGCTTGGTGAGCGCGATGCCGGTGATGCCGTTGGCGGCGACCGACTGGCGCACCAGGGCGGCATCGAACCAACCGCAACGGCGCTTGCGGCCGGTGACTGTTCCGAATTCGTGACCGCGCTCGCCGAGGAACTGGCCGACCTCGTCGTTGAGTTCCGTCGGAAACGGGCCTTCGCCGACGCGCGTCGTGTAGGCCTTGGTGATCCCGAGAATATAGCCGAGCGCGCCCGGCCCCATGCCGGAACCGGCAGCCGCTTGCCCGGCAACCGTGTTCGACGAGGTGACGAAGGGATAGGTGCCGTGGTCGATGTCGAGCAGCGTGCCTTGCGCGCCTTCGAACAGAATGCGCGCGCCCTTGCGGCGCTCCTTGTCGAGCAATAGCCAGACCGTGTCCATGAACGGCAGCACACGCGCGGCGACGGAGGAGAGTTCGTCCATGATCGCCTGGTGGCTGATCTCCGCTTCGCCCAGGCCGCGACGCAGCGCATTATGGTGCGTCAGCAGCCGGTCGACCTTGGCCGGCAGCGTGTCGAGGTCGCCGAGATCCATGACGCGGATGGCGCGGCGGCCGACCTTGTCCTCATAGGCCGGGCCGATGCCGCGGCGCGTCGTGCCGATCTTGGTGCCGCTGTTCGAGGCGGCGTCCTCGCGGAAGCCGTCGAGTTCGCGATGCAGCGACAGGATGAGCGTGGCATTGTCGGCGATGCGCAGGTTGTCGGGGCCGATCTTGACGCCCTGGTTGCCAAGCTTGTCGATCTCCGCGATCAACGCGTGCGGATCGATGACGACGCCATTGCCGATGACGGCGAGCTTGCCGGGGCGGACGACGCCGGACGGCAGCAGCGACAGCTTGTAGCTGACGCCGTCGATCACCAGCGTATGGCCGGCATTGTGACCACCCTGGAAGCGCACGACGATGTCGGCACGCTCCGAGAGCCAATCCACGATCTTGCCTTTGCCTTCGTCACCCCACTGGGAGCCGACCACCACGACGTTCGTCATAATTCTCTTCCTGTTCACGCGCGCACGAGGACGTTGCGCTGTTCTCAAACCCGCGCATCTATACTGTGTTGTCTTTCGGAAAGCGACCCCGTTATGCCCGCGGCGGCGCCCTTTTTGCATGACAAGCTATGGCCTTAGTGCCTATACCTGCAATCTCTCCCGCCGGTTCGGCACTCCACTCCACCTCCCCTTGCGGATCGTAGCACCGTGAATTCCAGAGCCTATTTCTATCTCGCCATCACCGCGCTTTTCTGGGGTGGCAATTCGGTCGCCGGCAAGATGGCGGTCGGGCACGTCAGCCCGATGATGCTGACGACGCTGCGCTGGCTCGTCGCGGTCAGCGTCATTCTGGCGCTGATGACGCCGCAGATCCGCCGCGACTGGGACAAGATCCGCGCCCACTGGCTGCAGTTGCTGGCCTATGGCGCCGTCGGCTTCACGATGTTCAACGCCTTTCTCTACTCGGCGGTGAAATACACGAGCGCCATCAATGCCGTGATCCTGCAGGCCGGCATTCCGATGCTGATCTTCCTGTTCAATTTCGTCTTCTTCCGGACGAAGGCCTCGATCGCCCAGATCGCCGGCTTCACCGTGACGCTGATCGGCGTGCTCACCACGGCCGCGCACGGCGACTTCACGAGCCTGCTGCGGCTGCAGTTCAATTTCGGCGATGGGCTGATGATCCTCGCCTGCATAGTCTATGCGGGCTACACGGTCACCTTGCGCTGGAAGCCGGCGATGCACTGGCAGAGCTTCATCGCCGCGCCGGCCTTCGGGGCGCTCCTAAGCTCCATTCCGCTGCTCGTCTGGGAAGCCTCGAAAGATAGCGCCATCGTGCCGGACGCGACCGGCTGGGCGATCGTACTTTATGCGGCGATCTTCCCGTCGCTGATGTCTCAGGTTCTCTATGTGCGCGGTGTCGAAATGATCGGCGCCAATCGCGCCGGCCTGTTCATCAATGCGATCCCGGTTTACGGAACTTTGCTCTCAGTCCTGCTCGTCGGCGAGACGTTCCACGCATTCCATCTGGTGGCATTGCTGCTCGTCCTTGGCGGCATCGCGATCGCCGAGCACGGCCGGCCGAAACCGCCACGGTAACGGCACCCGACACGCCGGCACCGTTAGCACTCAAAGAAAAAACGCGCCGGAGGGTCCGGCGCGTTTGTGTATCTATTTCGACGCTGAGACTGTCTGCTCAATCGACGTTGAACACCAGCGGCTTTGCCTGACGGACCGCCGGGTTCGCACGCAACTTGTCGAGCACCGCTTCGGAAACCGGACCATCGACATAGAGCAAGGCGATCGCGTCGCCGCCCTGCTTTTCGCGGCCGAGCTGGAAGTTGGCGATGTTGACTCCGGCGTCGCCGAGGGTCGTGCCGATGAAGCCGATCATGCCGGGAACGTCGGTGTTGGTGAGGTAGACCATGTGGCTGCCGACATCCGCATCGAGGTTGATGCCCTTGATCTGGATGAAGCGCGGCTTGCCGTCGGAGAAGACCGTACCGGCAACCGAGCGGGTCTGGTTCGCCGTTGTCACCGTCAGCTTGATGTAGCCGTCGAAGACGCCGGTCTTGTCGCGCTTGACCTCGGAAAGGATGATACCCTTTTCCTTGATCATGATCGGTGCGGAAACCATGTTGACATCGGCCACCTGCGTACGGATCAGGCCGGCGAGAACGGCGCTGGTCAGCGCCTTGGTGTTCATCGTCGCCGTCGAGCCGTCATAGAGGATCTCGATCTCCTTGATGGCGCTTTCCGTCACCTGCCCGACAAAGGCACCCAGCACGTCGGCAAGCCGGATCACCGGCTTGAGGATCGGCGCCTCCTCGGCGGTGATCGACGGCATGTTGATGGCGTTGCTGACGGCACCCTTGACGAGGTAGTCCGCCATCTGCTCGGCAACCTGCAGCGCCACGTTCTCCTGCGCCTCGGTGGTCGAGGCGCCGAGATGCGGCGTGCAGACGACATTGGGCAGGCCAAAGAGCGGGCTCTCCGTGGCCGGCTCCACCTCAAAGACGTCGAAGCCCGCACCAGCCACATGGCCGGACTTCAGCGCATCGGCCAGCGCCTTCTCGTCGACGAGTCCGCCGCGCGCGCAGTTGACGATGCGAACGCCCGGCTTGGTCTTGGCAATAGCTTCGGCGCTCAGGATGTTGCGCGTCTTGTCGGTCAACGGCACGTGCAGGGTGATGAAGTCCGCCTGCGCAAGCAGTTCGTCCAACTCGACCTTGACGACGCCCATCTCCTCCGCCCGCTCCTTCGACAGGAACGGATCATAGGCGAGGACGTGCATCTTCAGGCCGATCGCACGGGCGCAGACGATCGAGCCGATATTGCCGGCACCGATGACGCCGAGCACCTTTCCGGTGATCTCCACGCCCATGAACTTCGACTTTTCCCACTTGCCGGCCTGGGTGGAATTGTCGGCGGCGGGAAGCTGGCGAGCGACCGCGAACATCAGCGCGATCGCATGCTCGGCCGTGGTGATCGAGTTGCCGAATGGCGTGTTCATGACGATGATGCCGCGGCGCGAGGCAGCCGGGATGTCGACATTGTCGACACCGATGCCGGCGCGGCCGACGACCTTGAGATTGGTGGCTTCGGCGATCAGCTTTTCCGTCACCTTGGTGGCGGAACGGATGGCGAGACCGTCGTAATTGCCGATGATCTCGGCGAGCTTTTCCTTGTCCTTGCCGAGCTTCGGCTGGAAATCCACTTCGACGCCGCGGTCGCGGAAGATCTGGACGGCGGTTTCCGACAGTTCGTCGGATACGAGAACGCGAGGTGCCATGGAGGCCTCCTTCAAATCAGGTCTGAACGGAATTGGGAGTGGCTTCGCCCTCAGGAGAGCGAAGCAATCGCATCGGATCAGGCGGCGGCCTGCGAAAGCGTCGCCTTCTGGGTCTCGAAGGCCCAGGAGAGCCACGGCATCAGCGCTTCCATATCGGCTGTCTCGATCGTCGCGCCGGCCCAGATACGAAGGCCGGAGGGCGCATCGCGATAGTGCCCGATATCGAAGGCGACACCTTCCTTTTCGAGCAGGGCGACGACGCCCTTCGCAAACGCGGCCTGGGCGTCGGCATCGAGCGCCGACACGTCCTTGTCGACGATCTTGAGGCAGACCGAGGTGTTGGAGCGGGTCTCGGTCTTGATCGCGAGGTTGGCAATCCACGCATTTGCGTCGACGAACCGATGGATCGCGCCGGCATTGGCGTCTGCCCGGGCAATCAGCCCCTTGAGACCGCCAACCGACTTCGCCCAGAGAAGCGCATCGATATAGTCTTCGACGCAGAGCATCGACGGCGTGTTGATCGTCTCGCCGGAAAAGATGCCCTCGATCAGCTTGCCGCCGCTGGTCAGGCGGAAGATCTTCGGCAGCGGCCAGGCGGGTGCATAGGTCATGAGCCGCTCAACCGCGCGCGGCGAAAGAATGAGAACGCCGTGTGCACCCTCGCCGCCCAGGACCTTCTGCCAGGAGAAGGTGACGACGTCGAGCTTGGCGAAGTCGAGTTCCTGGGCGAAGGCGGCCGAGGTCGCGTCGCAGATCGTCAGCCCCTTGCGGTCGGCCGGAATGAAATCGGCGTTCGGCACACGCACGCCCGAGGTCGTGCCGTTCCAGGTGAAGACGACGTCCCGGTCGAAATCGACCTTGGAGAGATCCGGCAGTTCGCCGTAGTCGGCCTCGAAGCGGCGGATGTCGGCGAGCTTCAGCTGCTTGACCACGTCGGTCACCCAGCCGGCACCAAAACTTTCCCAGGCCAGCATGTCGACGCCACGGGCGCCGAGCAGCGACCACAGCGCCATTTCGACGGCGCCGGTATCGGAAGCGGGCACGATACCGATACGGTAGTCGGCCGGCACTTCGAGAATTTCACGGGTAAGGTCGATCGCTTGCTTGAGCTTCGTCTTACCGATCTTGGCGCGGTGCGAACGACCGAGCGCGGCATCAGAGAGAGCTTCGAGCGTCCAGCCGGGACGCTTGGCGCAAGGACCAGAAGAAAAATGGGTATTTGCCGGGCGCACGGCCGGCTTGGCAGGCTTCGTCATATGCTATCCTCTCAGATAGAAGCCCCTCGTTGGGGAGGGGTGTCCCGCCGTCGGAAATATTGTGGGTCGGAGAGGAAGTCAAGCGACTTGTGTCGCGTATGACACGATTTTTGGCGCTTCAAGCATATCGTACAGGGCTAAAGACGGAGGCTCACCAGATCGCGAAGCGCAGGCCTGCGCGGATTTCATGACGGGAGAGACCGTCATCATGGCCCTTGGCGCCTCCCGAGCCGGAGCCGAACATGTCGCCATCGGCAATGTGCGAATAGCGATAGCCGATATCGAACTTCAGCCGATCGCTAATATCGTAGGAGACGCCTGCCATCACGGCATAGGTGAAACGCCAGCTGTCGCGCCCAACGTAGGAGGTGCCACCCGTCGCACCAGAGCAGGCACCGCCGCCGGCGACGCAGGCCGAGCTCTCATGCACCGTGTTCCAATCGATATGCGTGGCGCCGATGCCGGCGCCGACATAGGGCGTGAATCCGGCGAGCGTTGCCAGATCGACATAGCCGTTCGCCATCAGCCCGAGAGCGGAAAAATTGGCGCTGTGGGAGAGCGAGCAGGACGTACCGGCCCCCTCGCCTGTGCAGGGGCTTGCCGAGAGAGACGAACCGTCGAGACGGCCCTCGAAATATTCGGCCGTCAGATCGGCGCGGAAGACGTCGCTGAAGCGATAGCCGAGACCGACAGTACCGGAGACCGGCTTGTCGAAACGGGCGCTGTCGAACGGGACATTGCTGTAGCTGCCCGTGCCGCTGTCAAAATTCCGGTAGAAAGGATCGCCCTCGTCGAGCCAGCCCGAATAGCCGATGTCGCCGCGCAGATAGAGGCTGCCGCCGTCATTCGCCTCAGGGGAAATGGTGATCTCCGGCGCTTCTAGAAGGTCTTCGTCGTTCGCCGCGGCGAAGCCGGGCAGAAACAGGCCAGCGCCGACAACGATGCCGCAAATCCCGTTCCGCCAATTCATGTCGCAAGCCCTCGCCGGTCGTCAACGCCACCCGAAAGCCCTCGTGGCGGATCTCGTTAACTATTGGCAGGGACAAGTTAACCGGCGGTTAAGCATGTTTGTTAACCGATTGCATGTCCGCACATAAAAGAAAGGGCCGCAGAAGCGGCCCTTTGGAAATGCGCTTCGCCGAACGCATCATCATTGCAGAGCGTAGCGCATCCCGAGCTTGAAGTCGTGCGACGTGATGTCCTTGAAATGCATCGGCGCGTTGACGGTGGTCCCGTCGAAGGTGCGGATGTTGCCGGTCTTCGCGTCCCCTAGGTCGACGTAGCTGTAGCCGAAATCGATCGCCAGACGCTCGGTCGCCTGATAGGCGACGCCGGCATGCAGGGCCCAGGCAAAGTTCCAGGTCGGGTCTTCGTCGGCATAGGCGACGCCGGCCATCGGCACGTTGATGTCGCGGAAACCCGATATCGTGTTGCGCGAAGCGCCGATACCGGCGCCGACATAGGGCTTGACGCCGTACCAGTCGCCGATGTCGACATAGGCGTTGGCCATCAACAGCCACTCCGACTTGGCGCCGTCATAGTCGTTGGTGTTGTCAAATACGCCGTCACCGTCGCCGTCATAGCGGTCGAGAGCGGAGAAATCGGCCTTGCCGCGGTATTCGACGATGCCGTCCATGCGCAGCCATTCATTGAACTGGTAGCCGATACCCACGCCTGCCAGCGGCGCGCTGTCGAAGCTGCCCTCATCGACGAATTCATGAAGCGCGACGACGTCGAACAACTCATGTTCCATGCTGCCGAGCCGCTGGTTGCTCATGCCGAGGTGACCGCGCAGGTACAGGCCGCCGACGACGACAGGCGCCGGGTCGACCGGATCTTCAACGTAAAGGTCGGCGGCCAACGCGGGCGTGCCGCCCAGCCATGCAGCCACAACCGCAATCAAGGACTTCCTCATGACATGCTCCGCGAATAGTCTTTCGGCGCCGGTAGTTCCACCGGACAGGCCACGCAACTTCTGTTGCAACCAAAACTCGCACAGCTCGGTTAATATTGGATTAAGTATAGAAATTTACTTCGTTTATTAAGATTCAGCGGATTCCGCCAAACAGCAAAAAGCCGGCAATGATGCCGGCCTCTGCAACTCGTGCTGGTTGTCCGAAAACCCTAAAGCGTCGGCGCTGAAAAACCTCTCAACGCCCTGCAATTAGGGGATTCCC
>NZ_AUTC01000196.1 GCF_001461695.1 Sinorhizobium fredii USDA 205
TTCGGTCAATCCGTCTGCGAAAACGTCGTATTCGGCTTCCCCGCTCAGATTGGTGAACGGCAACACGGCGATGGACGGCCTGGCAGGCAGCGGCAGCTGCGCCTTTCCTGCGTGATCCTTCGTGGCGGCGGGCTCGTAGAGTACGCGATAGACATGAACCTCTTCGGCGATGTTTTTCAGGGATTTCGGCCCGAGATCACCGAAGCCGAGCGCGAGCTTCCGCTTGACTTGATCGCGGATGCCCGCCGACACGTAGATGGCACCCGGCTCGGCGAGGCTTTGTATCCTTGCGGCAATGTTGACGCCGTCGCCATAGACGTCACTGCCGTCTATGACGACATCGCCGAGATTGATCCCGATGCGCAAGACGATACGGCGCGCCTCCGGCAAGGCAGCGTTTGCATCCGCCATCTTCCGCTGCAACTCGATCGCTCCGGACATGGCATTGACCGCACTTGGAAACTCCAGGAGAACCCCGTCTCCCATCACTTTGACAATGCGGCCGCCATGCGCGCGCACGATAGGCTGGAGAATTGCCGCCCGGCGCTCCTTCAGCACTGCCAGCGTCGCAACCTCGTCCTCCTCCATCAATCGCGAGTAGCCAACGACGTCCGCGACGACGATTGCTGCAAGACGGCGCTGGATGCGTTCTTCGGCCATTCGAGCGGTAGGCTCCTCAACTGGTTGCAAAGCGCAACACAACTAATTTTTGTGGCCTGAGATGTTTGCGGCCAATCCGGCCTTACGAGGAAACATACGCCCGTTGCAATCGACACGACAAGGCGCATGCCCGACGATCTGGGGCTTCGCCTTGCGCGATGGCGAAGATGATCAAGCCTTGTAGCCACCGAATTTGGCGCAACTGACGAACCCGGGGACTCTGGCGGGAAGCAGGTAATGGGACTAGATTTGGAGCAGGGAGAGAGACCCATGCCGAGCCCCTATGAAGCCGTCAGCACCTATTTTTGTGCCAAGGACGGGAACCGTCCGTTCCTGATGCGCCGCGTCTTCGCTGAAGATGTACAGCTCGAAATGGTCGTGAAGACCGAGGCCATTTCCTTTCCAAGTTCGGCCAACGGACTGGCCGCGATCGAAGAAATCCTCTGCCGTCGCTTCGCGAACGACTTCGAGAATGTCTACAGCTTCTGCCTGGCGGGGCCAACGGCGGCCAATCGGCGTCACTTTCCCTGCCATTGGCTGGTCGGCATGTCAGCCAAGAACAACGGTGTCATTCGGGTTGGGAGCGGCCGCTATGACTGGTACTTCTCGTCCGACGCTCGGTGCCTCGTCGAAAAGCTGATCATCTCCATCGATGAGATGCAAATCCTTCCGGCAAAAGAGCTCGACAGGATCATGAGCTGGATCACCGGCCTGCCTTACCCGTGGTGCGGGCCGGACGAGGCCGTAAGAAACATGCCTGGCATAGAGGGGCTCGCACCCATCGAGCGCTACTTGAGAGAGGTTCGGCCGGTCGCGCCGGAGTGCTGAAACTAGATCACGGCGTGAGGGCCGCCTTTCACAAGGTGCTGTAACGCGCTGCCTATGCAAGTGTCAGCTAATTGAAGTAACTCGCCGATCTCCTGGCGATATGGTTCCCCAGACGCGCTGCTTCCTCAGCAACCCCCGCTATGATTCCCGATTTCCGTGTCGAGGCAAAATCGAGGCCGGAAAAATACAGTCCAGGAACGAATCCGATCCCGTCCTCGTGAATAGGCTGGCCGTCGTCACCGATGGTGTCCGGGATTTTGATCCACCGGAAATCGCCTCTGAAGCCTGTGCACCAGATCACCGATCTTATGCCGCTCGTCGCCAATTCGATTGAGCGGATCGGTGGATAGGGCAGGCGCGGTGCGATCAGCTCGGCTGGGTCGTCGTCGGCTGGCGGCGCGTTCAGCCCGGCGCGCCGGATGTAATCGTCAATAAAGCGCTTGACGTTCGCTGAACTCTCGTCGGCAAAGCGTATGTGCTCATCAAGGTCGTCGCCGAATACCAGGCTACCATTCCTCATGCCCAAGAAGCGCCCGAGCAACACGACGCCCTGGGCGCTCAGCGATTGCAGGCTGATGGTGTGCGTGGCACCAAGCAAGCCTCGCGGCGGCAGCTTCCCGGAGGGCGGGATGATTTCGCTTCGCGGCATGTCGAGATAGCCGGACAGGGTCATCCAATTGAAGATGTCGCAGGCGCGGTAGTGGCGGACCAGACGGCCGACTCGGCTCGTCGCCAGAAAGACCGAGCGACCCGCGAGTGCCAGGTCCTCGGCAATCTGGCCACCCGATTGACCGCTGCCGACCACCAAAACAGCACCTTGTGCCAGTTCGGCGGCATTGCGATAGGTCGAGGAATCGAGTTGGCGGAGTGTTATCGGCAGCTCCGCTGACACAGGCGGTCGCTTCGGACAGTTCAAGCTACCGCTCGCTATCACGACGTTGCGGGCCCGAAGTAAAGCGCGCGGTGTCGCCACGAGAAAGAGGCCGTCATCTCTGGTCAGCTTCTCTGCCGGAGTCTCGGTTATGACCGGCAAATGGTGCCGCTCGACATAGCTCTCGAGATAGGAGACGAACTGATGCTGTGTGCTGGCACCCCAGGGGTCAGGCACTTCAGGGGCATCACCAGGCAGCAACGAGCGGACGTTCGGCGAGTTCAGGCGGAAGGAGTCCCAGCGTTGGGTCCGCCACGTTTCTCCGATGCGGCCCCGTTCAAGCACCTGATGATCGCGACCTTGCTGCTTGAGGAGATAACTGATCCCAAGCCCGGCCGAGCCCGCTCCTACGACAACCGCGTCAAGTATCCCCGCCATGACACATCCTCCCAACAAAACGGCATCATAGGAATCGAAGCGCGACGGCCTCGGATCAACGTTCAGGCGGACCTGCTGGCGGTGTGTTCCGCCGCCATCTGCCTTCTCCTGGATAGGCATTGATACAAGGATGGCCAACGGACCGCGCAGCGAGGATGCGACGGTAACATGGAAGTTCGATCAACCCTAAGGAGAAAGGCATTGTTCGTTTCTGTGTCCGCATGCCAGCAGCATCCCCAATCTCAACGACCGAATGCGGGAAAGCGCGCTGCTATCCCCATGCTCGTTCCTGGGGCCAGACCAGAGGCTACGCCCGCAGCAAGAAAAAGGCACGGTATACTCTTCTCGGTGGTGCGTACGCCCACGCCCATGGTATTGTGGGTGATCCTGCGGGGCCGTTTGGAGGGGGCAGCATGCCAAATGCATCCGCATTGCTCGGAACCTGGCGAATGCTCTCATGGACACGGAAAGTCGTTGCCTCCGGCGAGGTAACCGACGCCATGGGTCCAGAGCCGACGGGATTTCTCTCTTACCAGGCGGACGGCCGCGTCATGGCATTGGTCGTCCGTCGTGGGCGGCCCGTACCGAAGGGTCCCAGGCTCACGGACGATGAAAAGGTCGCCCTTTTCGATTCCATGCTGGCCTATAGCGGTTCCTATACCGTCGAAAACGGCAGGGTTATCCATCACGTTGACGCAAGCTGGAATCCGGCTTGGGGGCTATCCGACCTAATCCGACCATTTTCGATCAGCGGCGACAGGTTGCTGATCAGCGACGCATCGGCCATAGACCCCGTGACGGGCGAGGAAGTCATCTACCGATTGGAGTTTCAAAAGGTGGAAGGGGCTTCGACGCCATGACACGTGACGCCGCCATAGCAAGGGCAGAAGCCTACTTCGATTCCGGTGATTTCCGTGCCGATCTTGCGCGGCGGGTCGGCATGCCGACGGAGAGCCAAAACCCTGAGCGTGCTTCGGTTCTGGCCCAATATCTCGACACCGAAATCAGACCCGCATTCAAAGCGCTTGGATTTGCCTGCCGCGAGCTTTCGCAAGATGGATGGCCCTTCCTTTATGCTGAGCGCATCGAGGGCGAGGGGAAGCCCACGGTGCTGGGCTACGGCCATGGCGATGTCGTGCGCGGTCTCGACAAGGACTGGTACGAGGGGCTCTCGCCCTGGAAACTCGTGGAGCGCGACGGAAAGTGGTTCGGCCGCGGCACGGCCGACAACAAGGGCCAGCATTCGATCAACATCGCGGCGCTGCGCGCCGTTCTGGAGACGCGTGGCGAGCTTGGCTTCAACGCCAAATACCTGATCGAGATGGGAGAGGAGAAGGTCTCCCCTGGCCTGCGGGAACTAGCCGAAAGCAACAGGGAACTCTTCCGCTCGGACGTTCTGATCGCATCCGACGGTCCCAGGCTCTCGGCCGCACGCCCGACCGTCTTCCTCGGGTCGCGTGGGACGATGAGCTTCGACATCTGGATCGACGCGCGCAAGGGCGGGCATCATTCGGGCAATTGGGGCGGCCTGCTGTCCGATCCGGCGATCCAGCTCGCCCATGCGATATCGACCCTCGTCTCCGCCACTGGGAAAATCCTGGTGCCGGAATGGCTGCCGGAGGCGCTTCCGGAGAACGTGAAGCGGTCGCTCGCCGACTGCGAGTTGGAAGATGGCGGAGACGCCAGGATTGACCCCGGGTGGGGCGAGCCGGGCCTGTCGCCTGCGGAGAAGGTGTTCGGATGGCCGTCGTTCACGGTCCTTGCCTACGAAGCGGGAAACCCGAAAACGCCCGTCAACGCCATTCCTCCTCGCGCTTGGGCTCGATGCCAGTTGCGCTTCGTCGTCGGGATCGACGTTGACGATGTCCTTCCGGCGCTGCGTCGGCATCTTGATGGGCATGGCTTTACGGCGGTCCAGATAGCCAAGTCCAGCGAGGAGACCTTTTACGCCACGCGCCTCGATCCCGATCATCCTTGGGTAATCTGGACCGTCGACTCCATCGCCCGGACCACAGGGAGGAAACCAGCCGTCCTGCCGAACCTCGGCGGCTCGCTGCCAAACGACATCTTCTCGGAGATATTAGGACTTCCGACAATCTGGGTTCCGCACTCCTATCCGGGATGCTCCCAGCATGCGCCGAACGAACACCTCCCCGCGGCCCTCATCCGCGAAGGCCTCGCAGTGATGGCTGGCATCTATTGGGACGTGGGCGAGGCAGGCACTCCGCAAGAGCCTGTGGTTAGAATCGGTCACCGAGTTCCGCGCGGAGACCTTTGAGGATGCCCGCAGCTCTTGACCCATTCCGGATTACAGACAAACTCGACGAGGATACCCTCGACGTCATGATCGGCCGGCTGGAAGTGCGCGGACATCATCCCTATTTCGCCAAGCCGCTCTCCGACTATCTCGATCGCATGGAGATTGACCGCAGGTCGGCGGTCCTCGACCTCGGCTGCGGCACGGGTATCGCGGCTCGGGCCATCGCGGCTCGTCCCGGATTTGAAGGAACGGTTCTCGGTATCGACCGCAGCGACTATCTCGTCCAAGCGGCCCGCCGTTTCGCCGACTCCGAGAAGCTGAGCGGGCGCGTGCGGTTCGAATGCGGCGACTCGCATGCGCTTGGACTCGGGGCCGCCTCGTTTGACGCCGTCATTGCCCACACGCTGTTCAGCCATCTCGATGATCCCGCCAAAGTCCTCGCGGAGATGCGCAGGGTGCTGCGTCCCGACGGAGTCGCCGCCATCTTCGACGGAGACTTCGCATCGTTGACGTTTGAGCTCGCCGACGCGGAGAGATCGAGGCGAATGGATGACGCGATCATCGCATCGCTGGTGACCAACCCGCGCATCCTTCGCCAGATGCCGCGGTTGCTCAAGGATGCCGGATTTGCCGTGGACGCTGTCATGCCGGCGATCGTCACCGAAGTCGGCACCGCCGACTATTGGAAGAGCGCCGTTGAGTCCTTCGCGAAGTTGGCACCGAAGGCCGGAATTCTGAGCGAAGCCGAAACAACGGCGTGGGTCGGCGAAGTCCTCGACGCAAGCGCCCAAGGGGTGTTTTTCGGCTCGTCTGTCTACTACGCCTACGTCGCACACGCAGTTTGACGTGAATACTCGAATGCCGAACGAAATATAAACGAGCCAACGACACAGCGCTGAACAATGCGGGTGCTGCGATGACAAACTCTGTAGACATCCCGAATGGGAGGGCATTCTGGACTTCTTTTTCCCGGAGAGGCTCAGGCCGGATTTCGATGCGCGAGCCCACGGCGAATATTGGAAGTGGCGAATGCGTGGAGGGGCGGACGACCAGATCAGGGCCCAGTTCGCCGAAGCGACCGAAAAAGCTACGCTCGGCGAGCTCGACAATTGGGCGGACGATCCGCACGGTCGGCTGGCTCTGATCATTGTGCTTGACCAATTCCCGCGCTCGCTGTGGCGCGGTACGCCGCGGGCCTTTTCGCAGGACGGCAAAGCACTTGCCCTGGCGCTCGAAGGCTATTTGAACGGCCATTACGACGCATTGGAAACGCCCTGGTACAAGACTATCTACAACTTGCCGCTGATGCACTGCGAGGGACCCGATCACCTTGAGCGGCTCGACCGGGCGATCACGCTAGGGCAGGAGGTACTCGCCGAGGCACCGGCGCATCTGCGGCCGGGATACGCATTCGCTGCCGAACAGCCTGTTGAAGTGCGCAAAGTGATTGCGGCCTTCGGCCACCACCCTCACCGCAACGCAGTGCTCGGCAGGCTGTCAACTCCGGAAGAGGAGACATATCTGGCCGAAGGCCGTTTCCCACATTTGCGCCCGCTCCCACTCGACACTTGATGGTCCCATAATGCCGGACGACGACGAATCCACACTGGTTTCTGCCGGACCCCAAAGGAAGCTGGCGGTCATTCTTGCGGCTGATGTCGCAGGCTACAGCCGCTTGATGGAACGCGACGAGGAGGACACCCACGAGCGGTTGCAGGGGTTGCTGCGAGATGTCGTCCGGCCAGCGGTCGAAACACACCGAGGGCGCATCTTCAAGACGGCAGGGGACGGCTTCCTGGTGGAATTCGCAAGCCCCATCGAGGCGGTGCGCTGCGCCGTTGATGTCCAGCGAGCGACAGCCGAGCGGAACAAGGACGTTGCCCAAGGTCGCCGACTGGCTTTCCGCATGGGTATCAACCTCGGGGATGTCCTGGCGGACCAGGAAGACGTGTTCGGAGACGGCGTAAATGTCGCGGCGCGGCTGGAGGCCATGGCCGAACCAGGCGGCGTGCTGATAACCCACAGCGTTCACGAACACGTCGATAGGAAGCTCCCGGTACGGTTCGTCGCTCAGGGCGAGTGCGCGCTGAAGAACATTGCCCGTCCCATACGGGTCTTCCGTGTGAGCTGGGCTCCAAGCCCGGCTTCAGCTGGACAGCGGGGGTTCGACCCGCCGGACGTCGTGCCTACGCTGCCGCAGGTGGCTTCGATTGCCGTGCTGCCGTTTGCCACCCTGAGCAGCGATGCGGAGCAGGATTACTTCGCCGACGGCCTCGCGGAAGACCTCATAACCGATCTCTCCAAGGTCGATGGCCTGCTGGTTATCGCCCGTCATTCGAGTTTTGCCTACAGGGATCGCTCGATGGATTTACGCACGATCGCCAAGGAGTTGGGGGTTCGCTATCTCATCGAGGGAAGCGTGCGGAGGGCGGCGGCACGGGTGCGGATCAATGCTCAGCTCATCGACGCCTCCAGTGCCAGCTGTCTTTGGGCCGAACGCTTGGATCGCGACCTCGCCGATATCTTCGCCCTGCAGGACGAAGTCGTCGGCAAGGTGATCAACGCCCTTGCCCACGCCCTGCCGTCGGTGAAACCTCTTCCGAAGCGCAGGGTCACCAATCTCGAGGCCTACGACCTGTTCGTTCGCGGGCGCGCGCTCGCGACGCAATCGCTCCGGGAAACAAGGGCGGCCCGTCCGCTCCTGGCTCGGGCCATCGAGATCGATCCGGGCTTTGCCGGTGCGCATGCCTGGCTTGCGATGAGCCACCATTTCGATGCGCTATATTATGGCGAGCCTATCGACGAGCATCGCGCTGCCGCACGTGCTGCCGCCGAGAAAGCCGTCGAGATCGATCCGGAAAACGCCGACGCGCATATCGTGCTGGGCTACCTGCGTGCCTATGAGGGCGAGTTCGAAACGGGAGTGGCCGAGTTCGAGCAGGGGCTTCGCCTCAATCCCAATCACGCTGCGGGGTGGGCCCATCTTGCCGATCTCCGGGTGTTCGAGGGGCGTGCAACTGAGGCCGTCGAGTGCGCGGAGAATAGTTTTCGCCTCGACCCCTATCCTCCAGGCGACCACTACTCGTTCCTCGGCTGGGCCCAGTATGCCGCCGGTCGGTATCAGGATGCTGCCGAAACGCTCCGCCATCCTCAGGCGGGTGGACCTGGCTCAAAACGCAATCTCGCCGCCGCGCTCGCGCAACTGGGGCGGACCGCGGAGGCGCGCGAGGCGGGGAGGGAGTTCCTTTCCGAATTTTTCGGCACGGCAGTGGGGCAAGACGCAGCCGTTCCGCAACGATGCAGACCGTCAGCACTTCATCGATGGCTACATCAAGGCGGGTCTGCCAGAATGAGGGTCCACGAACAGGGCTAGAGCCTGCTGACCTGCTAAATACACACTGCCGTCAGTAGCCCCTTATTTCCTTCAACGCGTCCTTGGCGTGGCTGCCGATGAAACTCTCGTGCTCCATTGCCACCAGCGCGGGAACCGCAGCTTTGGCCCCCGGCCCGATCTTTCTCAAGGATTGGACGGCCTCCTCGCGGACTTCGACGTCTTCGAGCAGCATAACCAGAGCTGGCACGGCTTCCGCTGCTGCCGGTCCAAACCAACCCAAACGCTTGGCGGCGATCCGCCGGCTAGCGGGATCGCCCAGCTTGAGTTCGGCTGTGAGGCTCGAAACGGTCATGTCCAGCGGCAGGGCGGCAGCTCGGACGCCGTCGAGCAAGCGCTCCCGCACCGCTTTGTGTTCAGGTGCCCATCGAATGGGGAACTTATAATCGCGCGCCAGGTCTTCGAGAGCGGCCTGATTTGTTTCCGGCCGCCAATTCAGCAGCTTGCGCCTTGCCTCGTCCCGGCGACCGAGTCCAGCAAGTACGGATGCGAACGGCGGCATGAGCGCGGTGGCGTTCGGGTTCATCTTGGCTCCCTGGTCGAAGACTTCCTCCGCCTGTTCCAGATCGTTTGCGGCAAACAGCGCAACCCCATGGGCAAGGACATAATGGCTTGGGAAGTTCGGGTTAAGGCGAAGCGCTTTCTCGACGAAAGACATGGCCTCGCTTGGTTTGCCTGAAGTCGTCAGCGCCCAAGCCATGACGATTTGCGCTTCAGGATCGTTAGGATCGAGTTCAATCGCCCGGCCGGCTTCGCGGCGCGCATCGTCTGCCCGACCGAAACGCAGATGGGCCAGCGCTTGGGCCGTATATCCGAGAGCCGTAGGGTATCGCGTGGCGTTTTCCAGGTGCTCGAGCGCTCGGTACATGGCCACCTTCGGAGGTGCTCCATATTGCTGGTTCCAAACATAATCATCGTCTCTGAAGAGGACCTCCTCGTGCCAGGCGTAGTCTTCGATCCTGAAGTAGACCAGAGCGAGCGCGGCGTAGGCGCGTCCGTAGTCGGGATCGAGCTGAATTGCTCTCTTGAGCGGCGCGACGGCAGCTGCATTGTCTTTGGCATTGAAACGAAGATAGAGACCCCATCCCTCGTCGAATGCCTCTTTCGCCCGCAGGCTGTCCGTCCTGCCGCGGGCGATCTCCATCCTCTCATTTCCCGTGAGATTGACTTTCAGCGCCTCGACAATCTTGGTGACGAACGCATCCTGAACGCCGAAAACATCGGCAACATTGCCATCAAAGCGGTCGGCCCACACATGGCCTCCCGTGAGCGCGTCAACCAGCTGGGCATTGACGCGGAGCCGGTCTCCCGCACGCTGAACGCTACCCTCCAGAACGTATCGCACACCCAGCTCTTCGGCGACCTGGCTGACCGCCACTGTCTTGCCTTGATACGCGAACGTCGAGTTCCGGGCGACGACGAACAGATCGGCACTCTTTGACAGATCGGTGATCAAGCTGTCCGTCATACCGTCCGCAAAATGCTGCTGCCCCGCTTCCCCGGACAGGTTGGTGAATGGTAGGACCGCAATGGACGGCCTGTCGGGCAAGGGGAACTCCATCCGGGTCCTTGATGCCAACTCGCGCGGCGGCGCGCGGAAGCCGTTCCAGAAAACTACGCTTCCGGCTGCCAGCGCCAGAGCGGCCGCCGCGGCGGGAATCCAGAGCCGTGGCCGATGACGCCGCGCTCGTGCGTTGGCGGCCGTGGTTCGATCATGGTTGCCAAGGCGAATTCGATAGAGGCGGACCGGCTTTTCGATGTTCTTGACTTGCCGCTCACCGACAAAATCGAAGCCGTAGTCCAGCTTCCTCTCGACGTGATCGAATGCCGTTCCTGAGATCAGCACGCCTCCTGGATCGGCCAATTCTTCGAGCCTTGCCGCGACATTCACGCCGTCGCCATAGATATCCTGGCCTTCGACGATGACGTCACCGAGGTTGACTCCGATGCGAAACTCGAGCCGTTTGTCAGCGGGTAGCTCCTCATTGCACTCGGCCATCGCTTGCTGGATTTCGACGGCGCATCTTACGGCGTCGACCACACTGGGAAACTCGATCAGTTCGCCGTCGCCTATGAGCTTGACCACCCGGCCATTGTGGGCGGAAATTTTCGGGTCGATCAGGTTCTCGCGGGTGCTTCCTAGCCGCACTACCGTGTCCGCCTCATCGATCTCCATAAGGCGACTGTAACCAACGACGTCGGCGGCCAGAATTGCGGCGAGCTTCCGCTGCATGAGGGGTTTCCCGTGCAGAACAGCGTCTTTACAATTATAGGATAGTTAGCGTTCGCATCCCAGTCTGCGATCGGCGTGCGCCGGATTTTCGGCTGCGCCAATCGGGGTCGAGGAACTCCTCGATGTTGGTGATGCGCGCGCAGGTTTATCGACCATCAGTCACTCGCTTGCGCCAAGCTGCCAAGTGGATCATAGTTTGGCGTGAGATTGGCGGTAGGCAGGGGCGGTGGTTGCGGTTCCCGGCCCGCCCGATCGAAGGCTGACACATGCGGATCATCCCAACCGCCGCCCAACCGCAATCGTGGACACGTTGCATCGATGGGAGGAGCAACAATGAAGCCGCGATTAATCAGTGCGCGCCGTATCGGTGTGCTTATTTTCTCACTGTGTGCTTTCGGGCTGATGACGTCGGCCTCGGTGCCGGCAGATGGCAAGTTCGTCGTCGAGCCGGTGGTTGAGAAAAAGGTGAAGGAACTGCCTTCCGGGCCGCTGTACTGGCGGTTGGAAAATTTCCCAACGCTTGAGCAGGCCCAAGGCGCTGCGGGTCCGACCTCGCTGGCGGCGGACATCGCAGGCAAGGTCTGGCTGTTCACGCTTGGACCGAAGGATGGCGCTACGCCCGGCGGAACCAAGGTCGTCGAGATCGGCCCCGTCGCGCCGATCAGCGCAAGCGAGTATTTGCTGCGCGTCAACCGCGGCGGCGGCGCGCCCGGCGTCAAGACGGCGATCCATACACATCCGGGATCGGAGGCCTTCTATGTGCTGGCAGGCAAGGTCGGCCAGAGAACGCCCCACGGGGTGAGCTATGCCGAAGCCGGCACGACCATGGTCGGACACGGGGCCGACACGCCAATGGAGGTGTTCAGCGCCGGCACAGTCGCTCTCGACCAGTTGGCCGTCTTCGTGGTGGACGCCGATCGGCCGTTCTCGTCGCCTGCCAGCCTCGACTGAGGCTTTCGTTTTGCGGGGCGCTCATGGCACTTTGGTGGGCTTTTGGAGCATTCGGTAGGAGCTTGGAACTAGCGGGAAGGTGGTTCGTTCCATCACAAACGCCAATTGTGAGTTGAGACTGAGGTCATGCGGATCAGGCAACTGCTGGCCGGGGAAGCCTTCGCCGGACATCCTCCACCCTGAACGTGAGCATCACTCATCCCATCGGGACCACAACCACTCTCATGGCGGTCTTGGTCACCTTTACGCGCCAGCACGGTTCGGAACTGTGCTCTCTCGGCATCGGCCCCAACACCGCGTTCGCAGCAATCGAGGCGCTCTCGGGCTTTTATGTAAATTCCAGGCGCTGCTGGCAGACGCCGTGCACGACCTATCGGATGTCCTTGGATGGTCGTCGCGTGGGTAGCCGTGCTGCTGGCCAGGAAGCTCCCGACGCCGAAATACACCTACGGGCTTGGGGCTCGTCGCGGGAGCGAAGGGAAACTAGGCATTGTGGAGGACGCGATGGCCGCCAGGAAGTTGGTACAAGCCTGCGATGCGACCGCTGCCTCCCGTTTACGAAGTCTTCAGTTCCGTCGCTCTGGTATTGAGTGGCGGCCTGTTACTGGGGCCACGGCCATGCGGGCGGCCAGCCTCGCACTGGGTGCGCTATTCTGTGGGTATCCCGAAGAAGTGAGCTCCGATGTGTTTCTCTGGATATTGAAGGAACTCGCCGCCTCGCCGCCGACCACTCCCATCAGTTGCGCGCCCGGTGATTCAACAATCAGCTTGTCCGTTCTTGTCCTTCAGCGTTCTGCGCAAGGAGCCGAATCGCAGGCGATAGTGTCCGGGTGTCAGGCTGGTCTCACGACGGAACAGACGGCCGAAGAAGCTCGCATCCTCGTAGCCAACTTCGTTGGCGACCGCCTCGATCGGCAGATCGGTGGTCTCCAGCATCTGCTTGGCTTCCTCGAGGCGCAGCGCATGCACATAGTCAAGGGGCGTCATGCCTGCGGCCTTGGTGAAGCGCCGGATGAAGGAGCGTTCCGGAAGGCCGGAAAGTGCGACCATCGCGGAGACCGGAGCGTGAGTCTTGTAGTTCATCGCCAGCCAGCGCTGGCATCTGTTGATCGCCTCATCGGTTGTCTGCCGTAGGCTCACGAGCGATGCGAATGGCTGCTGTCCCATGTCATGCCATTGCAGCATGTAGACCTTGGCAACTTCCATTGCTTCCTTCAGGCCGACAAACCGCGCGATCAGATAAAGTGCGAGGTCCTGCCAGCTCGATCCGCCGCCCGCCATGACGATGCGCTGCGCTTCGCCGCTCAGCACGAGAGACCGATCCACTCTCACCCGGACGCCCGGATAGTTGTTGGTGAGCGTCGCGACATAGCCCCAGTGAATTGTAGCATCACAATTGACGAGCAGCCCGGCTTCGCCGAGCAACACCGCGCCTGAACAGGCGCTGGCCAACATCGCGCCGTCCTCGTGCGACCGCTTCAGCCACCTCGCTTCCGGTTCGTACTGTCCGGTAACGCTTTCGCCCGGATTGACGAAGAAATCCGGGATGCAGACGATGTCAGGGCGCGGGCATCCGTTGAAATCATACTCCGGCGTCACCCGGATGCCATTCGCGGCTTCGAAACCATCACGGGATCGAGCGACGATGTAGGGCTGCATGCGCTGTTCGCCTGCTTCACCACTTACGATGTAGGACCAGTCCCGGCCAGGTGAAGAAAATAGGTCAAACATGCCGAACAACGCCGAGGCCGTGACCTCCGGCACCGCGAGGATGGCAACGTTGGTGCGGCTGTTTTGCTCGAGCATGGCAGAAACGACCGCCTTTCAGCATTTTCGACCTTAGTCCGAAACGTCCGACGCTACTAGACTCCTGCAAACCCAGAGGAGGTCTCGACATGACGGATGAAGCACTCCGTAATGAGCTGCGCGGCGAACTGCTCAAACCGGGAAGCGCCGCTTACGACGCTGCGCGGGTCGTATGGAACGGGATGATCGACAGGCGGCCCGCGCTGATTGCCAAATGCCGTAATGCCGCCGACGTCATTGCGTCGGTGAACCGCGCTCGCACCCACGGGCTCGCCATTGCCGTTCGCAGTGGCGGACACAATGTGGCCGGCTATGCCGTCTGTGATGGAGGGCTGATGATCGACATGTCCCCGCTGAATGCTGTCCGCGTTACATCTGGACTTGACCGGGCGTATGTTGAAGGCGGTGCCACCTGGGGCGACGTCGATGCCGCAACGACGCCTTTTGGACGCGCCACGCCGGGCGGGCTGATTTCGATGACGGGTGTGGCCGGGCTTACATTGTCGGGTGGCATTGGCTGGTTGCGGGGAACGCACGGCCTTAGCTGCGACAATCTCGTGGCCGCCGATGTGGTTACCGCGGACGGCAACCTGATCCATGCGAGCGAGACGGAGCACGCTGACCTGCTATGGGCACTGAAGGGAGGCGGTGGAAACTTCGGCATCGTCGTGAACTTTGAGTTTCGCCTACATCCGATCGCCGAGGAGCTGATGTTCTGCGCTCCCGCCTATCCTGAAGAGCGCGCCAACGACATCCTTCCGCAATGGCGTGACTACATGGCCTCGGCACCGGAAGAAGTCAGCGGTCTCGCGGAATTTTCCACCATACCCAGTGATCCGGCGTATCCGGAATACGCATGTGGCAAGCGTGTGCTGACGCTCGCCACTGTCTATGACGGTCCGGCTGACGAGGGTGAGCGTGTCACGCAGCCCCTGCGCAGCTTTGGTGAACCGCTGCTCGATTTCAGCGGCCGCATGCCATACCGTGCGCTGCAGTCCATCTACGACGGATTGTTTCCCACGGGCCGCGACCGCTGCTACTGGAAATCGACATACCTCTCAGGTCTCGACAACGGCGTTATCGCCGATATCACCAAGCGCGTGGCGAAACGCCCGTCCGAGAAGACGTTTGCCTCGATCTGGAAGTTTGGCGGTGCGGTACAACGGGTTGCCGCCGATGCCACCGCCTTTGGCGACCGCTCGATGCCCTTCATGCTGAGCCTCGATGCGATTTGGTCCGATCCGACGGATGACGATACCAACATCGAGTGGGTTCGCGACGTCTGGGCGGACATGCAGCCCTATTCCACCGGCCGCCTGTATCTGAACTTTCCCGGATTTGGGGAAGGTGAGACTCTGCTTCGCGACGCGTTCGGTGCTGAAACCTACGCAAGGCTTCAGAAGGTCAAGCGCAACTACGATCCAGACAATCTCTTCCACTTGAACCAAAACATTCTGCCGCAATGAGGTCGGGCGGAACGTAAGCGGTAGTCTAGTCGGCTACCCGGAGTGGGAGGTGGGGATTTGAGAGGTGTCTCGTCTCCTCCCGCAAGGAGGCAGCTATTCTGGGGGGCCCGCCAATCGCAGTCCCACAACGTACCGGGCGAGGTCTTCAGGGTTTGCATAAGGGGCTTGTGCCGCAAGCGACGGATCGAAATTGATCTTCAGCAGTTCCGTCGCGTTCTGCCGTGGAATTTTGTTGAAGGCGGCCCTCGAATTACTTCTCCGGGAAGCCCGCCTGCCGCAATCCCTCGAGAGCTTGCTCGAAGAACCGCGGCACATGCCTCGTCGGAGCAGCGGCCTTGAACTGTTCGATCGACGACTTGGGCTGAATTGCCAATAGCTCCTGCACCGCCGCCCGCTGTTCGAACGACATCACCGCGGCGTTCGGCTGACGGCCGCGTCTTGCTCGGCGTGCTGACACCGGCATTCGACATGGTCGGCGAAAGCCTCGACGCGCTTTCGGGGGACCGACTTTCGCAGACGCTGAAGGTCAGCGCCGAGCCGTCCTTGCCGGCTGCTGGCTGGTGCCGCATCTCCAGCAATTTTAGGAAGAGCACCCGGATATCGACCTAGTGATCGACGCCGATACCCGGCTGGTCGAGTTTCGCGGCGGTGACGCCGACATCGCCATCCGCCACAGCGTCACCGCCCGTACCTGGCCGCGGGTCGAGGTGCGGCCCTTGGCGAAGGTCGAGATGATCCCGGTGATCGCGCCGGCGCTGGCCGCCTCCGGGAGGCCGTTCGATCGGCCCGAAGACCTGCAGCAGCACGCGCTCTTGCACGAGGAAAACTGGCAGCTTTGGGAACAATGGACCGCAGCCGCCGGTGCGGCTCCGGTCAAGCTGGAGCGCGGCGCAATCTTCGCCGATGGCTCGATGGTGTTGCAGGCGACGCTCAGGGGCAGCGGTGTCGGTCTGATCGACCGCGACACGCGCGCGACGATATCGCCGCCGGCCGGCTGATCCAGCCTTTCGATATCTCGGTGCCTGGCGGGCGTTTTATCGTTACGCGGCGCTTCGATGCGCTCTCGGAAGCGGCGCTAGCTTTTTGTGGCGTGGGTCGAGCGGAGCTACCCGGGAGCGGGGCGGGAGAGGTGAGGTTGGGCGCTGGAGTTCTGCCCCTCACTGTCCTGCCGGACATCTCTCCCCGCAGGCGGGGAGTTGTGTTACCGCAAGATATTGCGGTGGGCGCGATTTTTCGACGGGTATCGGCCGGAATCAGGCTGATCAAGGCAGGTCTTCCGGTCATATCGGACTATTTGGCTCCCTCAAGACACACTTCTCCCGTCGATCTGAGCAATTTCGGAAGACGAACGATGTTGTAACATCACAAAGTCGACTACCGGGTTGGTGAGAGCAGGGTGATCGCCAACCCACGCGGGTATGCTGGAGAGGGGGCTGCCTTCGATCCTCGGCTCGTAATCGAAATCTAGGACACCCCGATCTGCTGCTATCGTCCGAGACCCCAATCACCCATCTACCGTCGGTCATTCCGGGGAACTGATGTGCTCTTTAGCGGCCGACGGTCAACCCCCGTCGCTGGCCGCCGACTGCGGGGGCAGGCCCCATGACAGCGCCGAGATAGGCGGCGACCAATCTAGCGCTCTGCGGTCCGACGCTCGTCTAAAGCCAAGATTTTTGAGATAGTGAGTATTCGGCAGATCACCCGATCTGGCCAATTATCGAGGGAGGATGTCCTATGCCACTGTTCGTAACCACAGGGTGCTATACGGCCACGTCAGCGAAGGGAATGATTGACAATCCATCGGACCGAGAAAAGGCGGCCCGTGGCATCATGGAAGCAGCGGGCGGGAAACTGCATTCTTTCTACCTCACGACCGGCGAAACCGACTGGATGGCAATCACGGAATTCGACGATGGTGCTGACCTGATCCCCGCACTTCTCGTCGTTAGCGCATCGGGAGCCGTATCGAATGTCAAAACCGTGCGAGCCTACACGGGCGCGGAATTCAAGGCTGCGCAAGAGAAGGCGGGTAAAATCGCATCTTCCTACAAGCCCCCGGCAAAATAAGCAGGCCACTGGTTGAAACATTTCTGGCAGCGGATCGAACCTCCGTTGCCAGAAACGATGTGTTGGCGCGCACTGAGGCCGCGTTCGAGCGCGCGGTCAGTTCGATCGCGGCATGCGCCCGCGAGCTGCTCGATTCGCTGGAGACCTCTCAACCTCCTCGCGATCGCGAGGAAGTGGCGGCAAAGGCGCGCGCGAGAACGGCGATCCGGTTCGCACAAGTCACGCAGCGGAGATATCAGTCAGGTCTCAAGTTGGCGCAAGGTTGCCGTCAAAGCCCCTTCGAAAGACGGCATCTCCGCGTTTCAGCTACAGGCCAAGCTCGGCATCGGTTTCTACAAGACGGCGTGGCTGCTTCTGCACAAACTGCGTCGCGCCATGGTCAATCCCAACCGTAAGAAGCTGGGTGGATTTGACGAGATCGTCGAGATCGGCGACACGAGCATCCCCTTCCGGACGAAGGACGAGCCACTGAGGGGCAGCTTTCTAAGGTTCGCTGCACGTCGCTTCAGCGATGAAGCAAAGGACGTGGCCGCATGAGAAATAGCCGCAAGATAAAGAAGCTCAGGAACAAAGCCGCTGGGTGCGCGCTGAAGAACATTGCCCGTTCCGTTCGGATTTTCCGGGTGACCTGGGAAACTGCGACACCCGTTTCATCTGTATGGGCAGGCGGCCCGGATGCCGTGCCGGCACTGCCGCAGGTAGCTTCGATTGCCGTGCTGCCGTTTGCCACCCTGAGCAGCGATGCGGAGCAGGGGTATTTCGCCGACGGCCTCGCGGAAGACCTCATCACCGATCTTTCCAAAGTCGATGGTCTCCTGGTAATCGCCCGTCATTCGAGTTTTGCCTACAGGGATCGGTCGATGTATTTACGCATGATCGCCAAGGAGTTGGGGGTTCGCTATCTCATCGAGGGAAGCGTTAGAAGGGCGGCAGCACGGGTCGGATCAATGCGCAACTCATCGACGCCTCCAGCGCCAGCTGTCTTTGGGCCGAACGCCTGGACCGCGACCTCGCGGATATCTTCGCCCTGCAGGACGAAGTCGTCGGCAAGGTGATCAACGCCCTTGCCGACCGGCAAGACCTCATCGCGATCCAGGCATTCGCCCCGGCAAAGCCTGGATCGATTTCGATTGCCTTGGCTAGGAGCGGGCGAGCCGCCCTCGTTTCCCGCAGCGATTGCGTCGCGAGCGCGCGCCCGCGAACAAACGGGTCGTAGGCCTCGAGATTGGTGACCCTGCGCTTCGCACGGCCTCCTCGCGGACACCGCCGTCGTCGAGCAGTATAATCAGGGCTGGCACAGCTTCTGCTGCTGCCGGCCCAAACCAACCCAAGCGCCCCAACCGCGCGAGCGCTGCGGCGAGATTGCGTTTTGAGCCAGGCCCACCCGCTTGTGGGTGACGGAGCGAGAAAGATCGGGCTTGCGGCCAAGGCTGCGATCCCAGCGCTTGTGGCGATGGAGAGTTTTATCGGCAGCTACGTCTCGACATTCGCATATCAGGGCAGGCCTGTGACGGCCAGCCAGGTCGCCGAAGAGCTAGGTGTGCGATACGGTCTCTCCCCACTGCCGGGCCAAAAAACGCGGAACTCCGCAAGGAATTCCCCCGCCACCTCGCGCGCTTCCGCGATACGGCGGGAGCACAAGCCAAGGAAGCGACACGGCTCAGCCTTCTTGATCCTCGAGATCAGCGTCCTTTCCGCCTTAGCCCGAGCATCGCCGCCCGAGGAGAACAGGACGCGACGGCCGCCTTCGGCTGTGGGATCACCCGCGATCAGATGCGGTTGCAGGGGTGATCCCTTAGGGCGCTCCGTTGATCTCCACGACATTCAAGTCCGGGTCGTGAAGGTAGAGTTGCGGGAAGCCGGCCATGCCGGAGCGGAAGACGAGCAGACACTTAGGTTCGCCCTGCGGCAAGTCTTCACTGAAGCCCAGCGCCGTCAGCCGTGCGACAGCGCCTTCGAAGTCGTCTGTGCGGAAAGCGAAGTGCCAATCATTGCGGTCGATGTGAGGATTTTTTCGGAAGGTACCTTCGGGATGGACGACGAGATGGACTTGCAGGCTGCCACAGGCGAGCCAAGCTCCGCCTACCGGAAAGTTCGGCCGCGGAATCTCGGTGAGCCCAAACACCTCCCGATAAAAAGGCAGTGATTTTCCCAGGTCAGCGGTGACGATGGATACGTGATGCAAGGCGAGCATAGACATTCTTCTCCTCCCGGTAATTCCAGGCAAGATCATAGCCAGATCAGCTCGTACCGCTCGCAGAAATGGCGACCGGCGGCATTTACTACCTAATAGCCGAATTATTCGACTGAGCCTACTACGTCGCCGGGCAAGTACGAAATTGAGCCTGCGCCTGAACGACCGTCAGACAGCGAGGGGGGCGGGCCGATAGGCATCCCGATGTTCGCCGGCGAGATTGTCATGTGCTATGAGGTCCACCGCCGACCCAGAGGAAGACATGAGCGACGACAACATCATCAAGTTTGAACGACGGAAACCAAAGCAGGAGCAGAGGACTGTCGGGCCAATGCAACGGAAGGCTCTTATCTGGATCGCGGTTATAGCCGCGCTGGTCCTGGTGTGGGCGTATTATCAGTTCATCGCGCCGCCGAGCCTACCATGAGAGCGGGTGGTATAGGGTTGGTCTCTGGTCCCTGACGTTGATGTGGCGACTTCCTAGTCGTCGCTGTTCAGGCTGCACAGCCGAATTCGCCAGTTCCCGTCGACTTCTCGCTGCCAGACTGCCAAGGACGTTCCCCGGACTTTGCCTCCGTCCTCCGAATAGCTGCTCAGGGTCCATGCGAAGTCATTCGACCCCCCAGTCTGGACAACCTTCAACTCCTTGTCTGGCACCCCGCCATCTGTCCATTCGCGGTGTATCGCCTCGATCGCTCCCCGGCCGACCGCAGGAGGTGCATACGGCGAGTACAGCTGAGCGTCCATCGTGAACATGTCGGCGCACGCAGATGCGTCCCCGGCCCGGTATGCGACGGTCATCCGATCCATGAGAACCTGGAAGTCCGGCGGGACACCCATAAACATCTCCGAAATGCACGCGGTGCGGGCCGCAGCAAACTCGCCGCGGCCGAGTATATCATGGCTGTCGCGCACTGGGATGACTTGTATGCTGGCGTATATTTACGCGTTGGCACAGGGGGAGTTGGGGCATGGAACGTTGCCTCACCACGATCCTCTCGGCCGACGTGGCAGGCTACAGCTGTCTGATAGGGATCGACGAGGAGCGCACTCATAGCGCTTTTCAAGCCTGTCGTCGCACCATCGCCGGACTGGTCGAAAATCACGGAGGCCGAATTTTTGGGCGAGGCTGGCGACTGCGTACTCGCCGAATTCGGCCGCCCTGTGGAGGCGGTCAAGACGGCAATCGAAGTCCAGGACTGCCTTGCTCAATTGTCGCTCGATTTGCCCGACGGTCACCAAATTCCGAATCGGCATCAACCTCGGCGACGTGATGATCGACGCCGGAAATCTCTACGCGACGAGGTCAATATCGCGGCGCGGATTGAAGGCCTCACCAAGCCTGGCGGCGTGGCGGTTTCGGCTGCTGTTTACGACCATCGTCGACCATTGGGGTACAACGTAGCGAGCACCAGCCCGCCAGATATTAGCTCTTGGGCTTTCTCAGACGATGCCTACGCACCGCGCGTCAAGCTTCTGGTGTGGAGGCAGAATTGGTGGAGCGTAACCTCCCTCCATGCCCGACGACGACGGACTAATCTCGCTTTCTGCCGGATTAGGAAGCTGGCAGCATTCTTGCGGCGGATGTCGCAAAGGGCTTGCTGGCGACTTGTATATCAATCCGACACAAGTGGAGGGAGAGTCATATGGTTTGGCGGCGGACCGTGTTAAGTTGCTCGCCAAGCGGGAGGTGCTTACCATGGCACGCTTTATCGGAGCCGCCCTCATTCTGTTCATCGTGACACTGTTCACATCCCACGGACACGCCGGGGAAGCCCGGCCGAAATTTCCGCCAGACGAGATGTTGGCAGTGCCGTCACTCACCTTGACGGACGAGCAGTTCTTCCAGGGAGACACGGCGAACGCCGTTGCTGTGACGCTGACGGGCCAGCTTCGTTTTCCCAGTTGGAATGAGCGTCTGCCGGCTGTCATTCTGCTCCACGGCACCAACAAGAGCGGCGCAGTGGCCCGATGGGCCGAATTTCTCAACAGAATGGGAGTTGCCACGTTCCGCCTTGATAGCTTCGGCGGGCGAGGCATAGGTGAGGTTGAAATACATCCGTCGCGGCTGAGTTTTCTCGCACAGTTCTACGACACCTATCGCGCCGTCGACGTGCTGGCTGCCCACCCGCGCATCGATCCGTCACGCATCGCCGTTATGGGCTTCTCGCGCGGTGGCTCCGCAGCGCTCTACACCAGCATGCGGCGCTTCCAAACTCTCCATGGCCCAAGCAAAACGCGGATCGCCGCACACATTTCGTTCTATCCTGCCTGCAACATTCAGTTCGTCGATGAACTGGATGTCGCCGATGCACCGATCCGCGAGTTTCATGGCGCGGCGGACGACACGACCCTGCCTGCTGCCTGCCGTGAGTACGTCACGCGCCTCAACGACGGCGGGAAGGACGCTGTCATGACCGAGTATCGCGGCGCGTACCACGGATTTGATGTCCCCGATGCGCGGCCGGGTTTTGTTGGGGGTGCACAAACGTCTCGCAATTGTCAGCGTCGTGAAGAAAACGGCAAGATCGTCAACGTCGCGACCGGCAAACCCTTCACCTACACGGATGCTTGTATGGAACCCGGTGAGACAAGGGGTTACGACAAGGCTGCGACTGAGGCAGCACGGGCCGCGGTGAAGAAGTTTTTGACGGGCGTATTTCACCTCAACTGATTCGACGGCCAAGCCGAGAGTGGGGGTGTTTGGACGCGCTCTGTTAAGCTAGGGGTTCGCTTCCATGAGGACCACAACCACTCTCATGGCGGTATTGGTCACGTTCACGCGCCAGCACAGTTGACTGGCAACCAAATTCTGAAAACCGGCCGGCGGCTCGTAGCCTGGAGATCAATAAGATACGGTGACGTCAATCCATCGGCCAACATCAGCCTGGCCATAAATCTGGACATCCACCCAGACGTCGCCGCGGATGATCATATTCGCGACGTCGCTAGTCATCGAACCGTTTGAGAGCATCAACTCTAGTGCCTGCCGGTTGACGACATCTGCGAAGAAAGTATCGCTTTGATCACCTGGGTCGCGGACACCGTACATGTGGAAGTTCGCCCGGTCTTGTGTAAGCGACAAGGTGAGACCGTTTAGGCTGTGTAGTTCCACGGCATGAGCGCGTCGATTTCGCTGCTTGGCCAGCCATTGGCGATACGTTCGAGGGTCTGAGTGAGCCAGCCAAGCGGGTCGACGTTATTCATCTTCGCCGTTTGCAGCAGCGTCGCAATGGTCGCCCAGGCCCTTCCGCCGCCGTCGCTGCCGGCGAAGAGTGAGTTCTTTCTCGTAATGGCCTGGGGCCGGATTGCTCG
>NZ_AUTC01000197.1 GCF_001461695.1 Sinorhizobium fredii USDA 205
GCGCCTCCAAACCCGACCTCTCCCGCGTCAGCGGGTTAGTTCAATCCCATCAGATTCAGTCAAGCAATGAAACGCTCTAGAAGGAAAGATCGAGAACCTTGCCCTCGAAGAGCCGATCGCGCGAACCTTCGAGGTGCTTGCGCATCAGTTCGCGGGCGTCTTCGGCGCGGCCCTCCTGGACAGCGCGGTAAATCTGGCGGTGCTCCTCGTAGACCTGCTCAAGGCCGGGCCGCGGACCCATCAGCGACAGGCCATGAAGGTGCATGCCGACGGCGATGTGGGCTCTGAGCGCCTCGAGCGAGGCGGTGTAGTAGTGGTTGTTCGCCGCTTCCGCGACCGCCTTGTGAAAGAGGAAATCGGCGTCGGTGCGGTGCAACTGGTGGCTGGTGGCCTCGCGCAATTCGGCAAGCGCCGCCGCGATCCGGGCGATTGCCGCCTCGTCGCGGCGCTGGGCGGCGTAGTAGGCGGCGGCGGGCTCGATCGTCAGGCGAAATTCATAGCAACGCTGGATGTCGGCGATCGACTTGACGGGCGAATAGGCAAGCTGGGCGGCGGCGGAGACCTGCGCACTGACGAAGGTGCCGGCGCCCTGGCGCGAATAGATCAGACCCTGTTCGCGCAGCCGACCGAGCGCATCCCGCACGACCGGGCGGGAAACGCCGAGCATCGACGCGAGCTCGTGCTCGCCCGGAAGCCGCGAGTCCGGCGCATAGTTGCCGGTGCGGATCCGCTCATGCAACTGATTGAAGACCCGATCGACGAGCTTTACCGATTTGCCGCGTTCGCTTTTCGCTTCGGCTGCCGCCTCCTGGCCAAGGCCGCCATTCTCCGCCATTCTCTTATCCATCCTGTTCATTCTGCAAAACCTTTAGCAGAGATTGCGCATTGCCGAAGCCCCCCGACTTCACCGCGCAGCGCATCCGCCTGCCATCCGGGCGCGTAGTCTCGAACCAGGGGATACCCGCCTCGGTCTCGCCGTTCGGCAACAGGACGCGAGACCCCAGCGAACGCAGGATAGCATAGGCCGTGTCGCCGCCGCCCATCATCAGCACGTCGGGCAGCGTGGTGGCAACGATGCGGGAAACGCCCTCGCCAAAGCGTTGCGCCACGGTTTCCTGAGCATCGGTCAGGGCGCCCGTACATCTCAGAAGCATCGGCAGCCGCGCCGACTCGCCATCGCCCGGTACGTCACCGGCCGGCGCATCGCGGTAACTGGCGATAAGGCCGCTGTCGAGCAGAACCGTCATCTGCGCCTCGGTGATCGGATCGCGCGAGCCGAAGGCAAAGAGTGTCCTTGGTGAGGTCTCGAAGTGTGTCGGCGCTGAAGGTCGGGCAAGCCGCCTTGCAAGTGCACGGCCGAGGCCGCGCGCCCCGACCGCGACGGTTTTCGACCAGTCCAAGCTTTCGACAACGCCGTCGAGGTCGTCATCCGAGGCGGCATTGGCAATCTGAACCTCTATGCCGCTATCCGAGAAGTGGGGTGCAATCGGCAATGGTTCGGGGACACCAAAACCGACCACATGGGAGTCACGGGTATGACGTTGCTGGTCGGGCACGGCAGGCGCGACCAGCAAGTGGTGGCGGCCGATGGCAAGGGCCAGCGCCTTGCTTTCGGCTGCGACATTGCCCTTGAGCCGCGAGTCGATTTTCTTGAGCACGAATTCCGGCGAGGCGCGGCAAAGCGCGGCGGTCGCCTGTCGGACGCGATCTGCAGCGTGAACGGCATCGAGGGCACGCGACACCGTATTGACGACGACGACCTCCGCGCCGGTCGCAATTGTCGCCTTGACCGCGTCGACGTCGAGCGCCACGGCCACTGTCAGGCCCGCGTCGACGAAGGGCGTTCCGGTATCGAGGGCGCCCGTCAGGTCATCGGCAACGATGGCGACGCGAATGGTCATGGCTCTATTCGCCGTTCACCGCGTGGCAGGCGACGAGGTGCCCCGGACGCGCCTCCTTCCACTTCGGAACCACCCGGCGGCAGACCTCCATGGCGATCGGGCAGCGGGTATGAAAGCGACAGCCGGCGGGCGGGGCAAGCGGGCTCGGCACGTCGCCTTCGAGGATCTGCCGCTTGCGGCTGCGCTCGTGCGCCGGATCGGTCTCCGGCACGGCCGAAAGCAGCGCCTTCGTATAGGGGTGGAGCGGCGTCTCGAAGAGCGCGTCGCGGCTGGCAAGCTCCGCCAGGCGGCCGAGATACATGACGCCGACCCGGGTCGAGATGTGCCGTACGACGGCAAGATCATGGGCGATGAACAGATAGGTGAGCCCGTATTTCTCCTGCAGGTCAAGCAGCAGGTTGATGATCTGCGCCTGGATCGACACGTCAAGCGCCGAGATCGCCTCGTCGCAGACGATGAATTTCGGCTGGCAGGCGAGCGCCCGGGCGATCACCACGCGCTGGCGCTGGCCGCCGGAAAGCTCGTGCGGATAGCGCGAGGCAAAGCGCGGCGGCAAGCCGACATCGGTGAGCAGTGCCGTGACCTTTTTCTCGAGTTCGGCCTTGGTGGCGAGCTTGTGGAAGAAGATCGGCTCGCCGATCGCCTCGCCGACCGTCATGCGCGGGTTGAGCGTCGAATAGGGGTCCTGGAAGACGATCTGCAGATCGCGCCGGAACGGCCGCATCCGCTTCTCGTCGAGAGCGGTCAGGTCCTGGCCCTTGTAGACAACCTTGCCGGAGGTCGCCCGGTGCAGGTTCAAAATGGTGAAGCCGGTGGTGGACTTGCCGCAGCCGGATTCGCCGACGAGGCTCAAAGTCTCGCCCTCGAGAATATCGAGGCTGACGTCGTCGAGCGCGTGCACGGTCGCGGCCCGTTCGCCGAAGGCGCCGAGCCGGACGTGGAAGTGCTTGACCAGGTTTTCGATCTTCAGAAGAGGTTGGGCACCCATCAGGCAGCCTCCCGGGCTTTTTCGACGGCAAAGCAGGCAGCTCGGTGGCTGCCCGCGGCTGAGATGGGTTCGAGCTTCGGCACATGCGTGCGACAGATATCCATCGCCAGCGGACAGCGCGGCGCGAAGGGACAGCCCTCGGGCCTGCGGCCCGGTTCGGGCGGCGTGCCGCCGATCGAGTTCAGCCGCGAGGCCGGCGCATCGGAGAGCTTCGGGATCGAGGCAAGCAGGCCGCGCGTATAGGGGTGTTGCGGATTGGCATAGAGTTCGTCGACCGGTGCATCCTCGACGACGGTGCCGGCGTAAAGCACGACGACGCGGTCGACGAGGCCGGCAATCAGCGCCAGGTCATGGGTGATCCACACCACCGACATGCCGAGCTTTTCGCGCAGCCCCTTCACCAGGTCGACGATCTGCGCCTGGATCGTCACGTCGAGCGCCGTCGTCGGCTCGTCGGCGATCAAGAGCTTCGGTTCGCAGGCAAGGCCGATGGCGATCATGACGCGCTGGCGCATGCCGCCGGAGAGTTCGTGCGGATAGGCCTGGATGCGCTCCTCGGATCCCGGAATGCCGACGAGGCGCAGCAGCTCGACGGCGCGTGCCCGCGCCTGCTTCCTGCTCATGCCGCGAAGGTAGATCAGCGGCTCGGCAAGCTGGTCGCCGATCCGCATCACGGGGTTGAGCGAGGTCATCGGATCCTGGAAAACGAAGCCGATGTCGCCGCCGCGCACTTTCCTGAGTTCCCGGTTCGACATCGTCTGCAGGTCGCGGCCGTCGAAACGCGCCTTGCCCTTGGCGACGCGGATCTTGTTGGGCAGGAGCCGCATCAGGCTCAGCATGGTCAGGCTCTTGCCGCAGCCGGATTCGCCGACGACGCCGAGCGTCTCGCCCTTGTCGACATGAAGGTCGATGCCGTCGACGACGACCGCGGGACCGCGCCGCGTCTCGATTTCGACCGTCAGACCCTTGACGTCGAGCAGCCGCTTTTCCGTTTTCGCACTCATCATTTGCTGCCTCGCGGGTTCAGAGCGTCGTTGAGACCGTCGCCGAGGAAGGAGAAGGCGACGGAGGCGAGACCGAGGACGGCCGCCGGGGCGGCAAGCAGGTGCGGATAGTGCTGCCAGACGCGCAGGCCGTCCGAGATCATGTTGCCCCAGCTCGGCGTCGGCGGATTGACGCCGACACCGAGGAACGAGAAGGCGCTTTCGAGCACCATCGCCGTACCGAGGCCGGCGCTGACCGCGACGATCAGCGGCCCGAGCGCGTTGGGGATCACATAGCGCATCAGGATGATGCGGTTGGAAAGGCCAAGCGCCTGCGCGGCGGTGATATAGGGCCGGCTGCGGATCGAGAGCACCTGGGCGCGCACCAGACGCGCATAGGGCGGCCAGGAAATCAGGGCCATGGAGCCGAAGACCAGCAGGAAATCGATCCACACAGTCTCGCGATAGAAAGGATTGAGCGTTTCGAGATAGCGCGCCTCCATCCATTGGGCGATCGGCGTCTTCAGCGATGCATTGATGACGACGACGAGAAGCAGGTTGGGCACCGACATGGTCACGTCGGTCAGCCACATGATCACCCCGTCGAACGGATTGCCGAAGAAACCGGCGACCGCGCCGAGCACCGTGCCGAGGACCAGCGCGATCGCCGTCACCACGACGGCGACGAGAAAGGCAGTCCGTGTGCCGTATACGACCCGGCTGAAAACATCGCGCCCGAGATCATCGGTGCCGAAGAGGTGGGCGAGCGACGGCGCCTGGTTTCGCGCCTCGAGATCCTGCCCGAGGAAGTCGTAGGGTGTGAGGTACGGGCCGAACAGGGCGACGAAGGCGAGCAGAGCAATGACGCAGAGGCCGAAGATCGCCAGGCGGTTCCGCTTCAGACGGTACCAGGCATCGCGCCACAGGCTGACCGGCGCTTCTTCGGCGAGAGGGGCGGGCTGGGCTTGGACGACGGACATGTCAGCGGCTCCTCTTCGCATCGGCGGCGCGCGGGTCGAGCAGCGGGTAGAGGATGTCGACCAGCAGGTTCGAGATCATCACCAGGAACGAGCCGATGAGGGTGATCGCCAGGATCACCGGATAGTCGGAATTGGTCAGCGCCTTGACGGTCAGGCGGCCAAGCCCCGGGAGACCGAAGACGAGTTCCACGAAGATCGCGCCGTTGACGATCGTGATCATGATGAGGCCGAGTTGGGTGACGATCGGCGTCAGGACCGGCCGCAGGATATGCTTGAGCGCCACGACGATCTCGGGCACGCCCTTTGCTCGCGCGGTGCGAACGAAATCTTCGGAAAGCACCTCGATGACCGCGGCGCGCGTCTGGCGGATGATGAGCGCGATCGGCTGGAAGGAAAGCACGATCAAGGGCAGGAGGATGCGGATGTCGAAGACGCCGCCCCAGCCATAGGGAACGTTGACGCCGGGCAGCAGAACGATGAGGCCGACCATCAGCAGGGGCCCGGCGACATAGGCCGGGATTGCCCAGAGGAAGAGGGCCGAGCCGAGAATGATGTAGTCGAGACGGCGGTTCTGGTTGAGGGCCGCGATCAGGCCGAGCGGGATGGCGACGAGTGCGGTGAGCACGATGGCGCAGAGCGCCAGCTTGAAGGAAACCGGTGTTGCCGCCTTGACCATCGCCCAGACGGAGCGACCGGAGGTCAGCGAATTGCCGAAATCGCCCTGGATCAGGTTCCAGACGTAATAGCCGAACTGTTCGATGAACGGCCTGTTGAGCCCGGCGCTCTCGCGGATCGCCTCGATCCGCTCGGGATTATAGGCGACGTCACCCGGCGCGCGCAGGAAAATCAGCTTGATCGGATCGCCGGCGCCATAATAGGCAAGCGCATAGACGGCCATCATCACCAGCAGCACCGACGGTATCCAGATGGCAAATCGTGTCGCGACGTAACGCAGCATGTCGCTCATTCCTCCCGCATGTGCCGGTCAACCGCCGTAGGCGGCCACCGGATGACATGCTTACCTGCGCCGGCTCGGCCCAAATGGCGTCGTACGCCGACGATTTATGCGCGAGGACCGCTACGGAACACGAAGGTTGGCGGCCCATGCGCTTATTCGAGCGCGAAGGCCCCGAGAGCCTTCGCGCGACTTCCTCTCAATACGTCGGTAGCAGCCGGCCATGTCAGCCGACCGAAATCTCCCACGGCTTTGCCACCTGCCAATCGAGATTCTTGTCGATGCCCTTGACCTCGGCGGTGGCCCAGCGCGACATCGCCTGAGCATACCAGGGGATGAAGACCCAGTCGTCGCGGAAGGCCTTCTGGGCGTCCTGGGCGAGCGCCACGCGCTGCGGATCGTCGGCCGCCTTCGTCGAGCCTTCCTTCAGCAGGTTGTCGACCTTGTCGTTCTTGTAGCCGCCGAGCTTGTTCTGGGCGTTGGACGAGGTCGAGGCGATCGAGCCCTGCAGATAGGAGACCGCATCCGGCACACGGGTGCCGACGTCGTCGCGGAAAATCTGCACCGCATTCTGGTCGGGACCGGCATAGGCGTCCTGCTGCGGCTTCATGTCGACGGCGGAAATGCCGAGGTTCTGGCGCCATTGTTCGGCGATGAACTGCGCAGCCGCTTCGATCGCCGGGCCGGAAACCCCGACGAAGAGCAGCTTCGGCAGTTTCTCAGGTCCGCCATAGCTCGACTCGGCCAGCAGCTTCTTGGCGCCTTCCGGATCGTAAGGGTAGGGCTCGAAGCCAGAATTGTCGGCGCCGGGCACGGAGTTCAGGATCTGGTCCGTCTTCTTGTGCGGTCCGTCGGGGAAGGAGGCCTTCATCAGGCCGTCGCGATCGACGGCGCGGATCAGCGCCTCGCGCACCTTCGGATCGTCCATCGGCTTGCGCGCCGTGTTGAACCAGAAATGCTGGCTGGTCGGGATGATCGGACCGGAGGCGAAGTCCGGCCCGAGGTCCTGGATGATCGTCGAGGTGACGAGCTCCGTATGGGCGTTGAACTCGCCGGATTTCAGCAGCGACGTCGCCGTGACGTTGTCCTCGATCGAGCTGATCTCGATGCGGGCGAGCTTCGGCTTCGGGCCGAAGAAATTCTCGTTGGGTTCGAAGGTCAGGGTGCCGGCGTCGATGTCGATCGTCGTCAGCTTGAACGGACCGGAATAGACGGCGCCATTGTCCGGCATGTACCAGTCGCCGATCTCCTCGCCGTCTTCGCCGCGCGACTGCTCGGCCTTGGTGATCGGCGCGATGTGGTTGGCAAGGCGCATGAAGAAGATCGGATCCGCTTCGCTGAGCGTCACGACGACGGTGCCCTCGTCGGGCGTCGCGATGCCGGAAATTTCCTTGGCGCTGCCGCCGCTCACGTCCGCGAATCCCGCGACCTTGCTCAGCACCTGGTCGGCGCGCTGGCTCTTGGTGTTCGGCATCGCCGCGACGTTCCAGGAACCCTTGACGTCCTCGGCGGTGATCTTGCTGCCGTCGGAGAAGGTGGCTTTCGGATCGATCTTGAAGGTCCAGACCTTGTCGCCGTCTGACGATTCCCAACTCGTGAAGACATAGGGATGGATCTTGCCTTCGCTGTCGAAGAACATCGGTGAGGCCCACCAGATCGAATTCCAGCGATAGGGAACGCCGCCGCCGCGCAACGGCGACCAGTCCTGGTTGAAGGCCGGATTGGCGACCTTTAGCACCTGGCCTTCCTGCGCAAGAACGATTCGCGCGTTCATGCCGGCGATCGTCAAGGCGACCGAAGCGCCGAGGCCGACCTTGAGGGCGTCGCGCCGCGAGATGCCCGTCATTGCGGAGCCGAGATCATTCCGTCTGGTCATTTCATCCTCCCGTGCGTGAAATCGAGCGCCTCCGCTCTCCCCGGATATGCGGCGCCCTGATTGGCCTTACACTGGACTATATTGTAAATATGTCAACAAAAATTGCGATGCTCCACGAGCTTGAATTTTGATCGTCAAAAAGAGATATAAAAAACAAATAATTACAGAATAACGAAAATATAAGAGCCGATTTTCTTATTGACAACAAGGGGGATGAGGAACACAAAAAGCCGCGATGAAGCGCTCATGGAGCGTGGCTTGCGGTGGTCCGGTGACCACGTCTGACAAGTTTGTAAGTTGATCGCGAGGATCCCGGTGGAGGAACAGATGAACGGAAGACATGCAGTGACCGGCGTCTATTGCGCCGCCGCGACGCCGCTCAAGGAAAACGGAAATCCCGATCTCGCGCTCTTTGCCGATCATTGCGGCAGGCTGCTTTCCGAAGGGTGCCATGGAATTGCCCTGCTCGGCACGACGGGCGAGGCCAATTCCTTTTCGCAGGATGAGCGCAGATCGATCCTGGAAAGCGCTCTTGCGGCCGGCATTGCCGCCGATCGGCTGATGCCCGGCACCGGCGTTGCCGCCATACAGGAAACCGTGGCGCTGACGAAACACGCGCTCTCGCTTGGGGTGACCAAGGTCGTAATGCTACCGCCCTTCTACTATAAGGGCGTTAGCGACGAGGGGGTCTATGCAGCCTATTCGCAAATCCTTGAAAAGATTGCGGATAGTCGCCTGAAGGTGATCCTCTACCATATCCCGCAAGTCTCCGGGATTCCGCTGTCGATCCCGCTTGTCAAGCGGCTCGCAGCGGCCTTTCCCGAAACGATCGTCGGCATCAAGGATTCCGCCGGCGACTTCGCCAACATGCAGGCACTGGTGGCAGAGCTTCCGGGCTTTTCCGTACTTGCCGGCGCCGATCCTTTGCTTCTGCCGCTCCTGAAGGCCGGAGGTGCCGGCTGCATTACCGCAACCTCCAATCTCGTCGCGGATTCGTTGCGGCTGGTCTTCGATCACGTCTCGGACGCCGCGAAGGCCGCCGAGGTCGAAGCGGCGCAGGCCCGCATCAACGCCTACAGGACGCTGTCGAATTCCTACGTGCAGATCCCGACCATCAAGGCGATGGTCGCCTTGAAGCGCGCCGAGGATGCCTGGTTCCGGACGCGCGCCCCGCTCGTGCCACTGAACGAGAATGAGCGCGCCGATCTCGCGGCGAAATTCGCGGCATTAGATTGAGGAGGATCGGATGGCCTATTCTGCACTGGAGCCCCAGCAAGTACCGTCTCGGATGACGGGAGAAGTCGTCCCGAGTTCCAGCCAACCCGGCCGTCACGACGCCTATCTGCCGTCGCCCTGCGTGCAGAACCACGCCGCCAATCTCGCTTTCCTGCCGGAAGGCACGCTGACATGCGTCTGGTTCGGCGGGACGATGGAAGGGATGGGTGACATCTCGGTTTACATGTCGCGGCTGGAGCCTGGGGCTCGCCGCTGGAGCGAGCCGGAGAAGATGTCGGACGACCCGGCGAAGTCCGAGCAGAATCCGTTGATCTTTACGGCGCCCGATGGCCGTGTCTGGCTGCTCTTTACCTCGCAGACCTCGGGAAACCAGGATGGCGCGGTGGTCAAGCGCCGGATTTCCACCGATGGGGGCAAGTCCTTCGGTCCGACCGAGGTGCTCTGCGACATCCCCGGCACCTTCGTGCGCCAGCCGATCATCGTCAATGCCGCCGGCGACTGGCTGCTGCCGGTCTTCCGCTGTATCGGCGAAGCCGGCCGGCGCTGGACCGGCGCCGTCGATCGCGCCGCCGTTCTGGTCTCGCGTGATCAGGGCAAGAGCTGGACGATGGCGGAGGTGCCGGACAGCATCGGCGCGGTCCACATGAACATCGTCCCGGCCGAGGACGGCACGCTGGTCGCCTTCTATCGCAACCGCTTCGCGACCAATGTGCTCAGAAGCCAATCCAGCGATGCGGGGCTGAATTGGACGGCGCCGAAAGCCGTGGAGCTGCCGAACAACAATTCGTCGATCCAGGCGATCCGCATGAAAAATGGTGCCATTGCAATGGTTTACAACCACAGCAATGCGTCGATGTCGGATGCGCGCCGCCATTCGCTTTATGATGAGATCGAGAGCGATGGCGGGGAGGACAACGGATCCACCGAAGCGGTCGCCTCTGCCCGTCCGGCGGTCTGGGGCGTGCCCCGTGCGCCGCTCAGCCTGGCGTTTTCGACGGATGGCGGCCGGACTTTCCCGCGCCGCATCGACCTCGATACGGGCGACGGTTATTGCCTGAGCAACAACTCGAAGGACTCGCTCAATCGCGAATTCTCCTATCCGTCCATTGTCGAAGACGCCGAAGGCCGGCTGCACGTCGCCTACACTTATTTCCGGCGGGCGATCAAATATGTCCGGTTGGATCCGCCCTATCTCGAAAATGTAGAGTGAACTGGCGGCTCGGTGGACCGGTCGCGGCCCCGAATTGACAAGTGGAGCGGGTGGCGTAGCGTCCGCCGGGTTGCGGCTGGCAACCGCTGGAAGCGTTGGTGGCCGTCGCGGCGCTCGAGCAAGAATTACAATTATTTACAAAACGATAAGCGTATCCTATCCGGCGACATCGGCGGCCACAGTGAAGCAGCGAACTACATCTCACGGAGAAAAGCGCCATTGCCGCTCTTGCCATTTGACGATATAAAGTATAACAACTTTACATCTTCGCGCGCATGTTGCGGCGCGGGGTTCAGGGAGGATCGGTCGGATGAGCAATCTGGATAGGCCCATTTTCATGGTGAGGCCGGGTCTGATCGAGTTCGGCACCGGCGTGGCGACAAGGCTGGGGGCCTGGGCAAAGACTAAGGGGTATCGCCGCGTCCTGGTCATCTCCGACGCGTTCAATGCGGCGCGGACCGACGTCCTTGGGCTCGCCGGCGAGGTGACCGTCTATGGCGAAGTCAAGGCCGAGCCCGATACCGGCGACCTCGACCGCGTGCTTTCGGCCGCGGAAGCCGCCAAGGCCGATCTGATCGTCGGCTTCGGTGGCGGCAGCGCCATGGATCTCGCCAAGCTTGCGGCCGTTCTGTCCGGCTCCTCACAACGGCTGACCGATGTCGTCGGTGCCGGCAAGGTCGCCGAGCCGCGTGAAGTCGCGCTTGCCCAAGTGCCGACCACGTCCGGAACCGGCAGCGAAGCGGGCATCCGCGCCCTCGTCACCGACCCGGAGACCAAGGCCAAGCTCGCCGTCGAGAGTATTTATATGCTCGCCGACATTGCCGTCATCGATCCCGCGCTCACCTTCACCGTGCCGCCGAAGGTGACGGCGGCCACCGGCGTAGATGCGCTCGCCCATTGCGTCGAGGCCTTCACGAACCGCAAGGCCCATCCCGCCATCGACATTTATGCGATCGAAGGCGCGCGCCTTGTCGGCCGCTATCTGGCGCGGGCCGTCCGGGACGGCAACGATGCCGAGGCGCGTGCCGGCCTGTCACTTGCCTCGCTCTACGGCGGCTATTGCCTCGGGCCGGTGAACACGGCTGGCGGCCATGCGCTTGCCTATCCGCTCGGCACGCGCTGGCATGTCGCCCATGGCGCCGCCAATGCGCTGATCTTCCCGCATGTACTGGCTTTTAATACACCGGCCGTGCCTGAAAAGACGAAGGCGGTACTCGAGGCGCTGGGCCTGCCGGCCTCACGGGAGATCAATTCCGTCTTTGACGCGGCACACGAATTCTGCGCCTCGCTTGGCATCGAAATGAGTCTGCGTCAGCTCGGCGTGCTTGCCAACGACCTCGGCACGATGGCCGACGACGCCTTCGCCATCCGGCGGCTGCTCGACAACAACCCGCGCGACCTTTCGCGCGCCGACATTCTCGCAATCTACGAGGCCGCCTTCTAGGCAGGCCCCAGGGAGGAAACCATGGGCAAGGACACCCGCGTCGCAATCACGCTCGGCGACCCGGCCGGCGTCGGGCCGGAGGTGATCGTCAAGGCGCTCGAAACGCTGCCGCGCGAGGAGCTCGCGAGCTTCACCGTCGTCGGCAATATCGAAGCGCTGGAGCGGGCCAAGCGTGCGACATCGACCGCCGTCAACTTCGCGACCCGCCCGACTGACGGTGCCGTTCTCGTCGAGGAGGTGCCGATCGACGCGACCTTGCCGGAGATCGGCAAGGTGAGTGCCACAGCCGGCGAGGCCTCGGTGCGCTACATCCGCCGCGCCGTCGAGATGGCGGTGGCGGGCGAAGCCGATTGCATCGTCACCGCGCCGATCAACAAGGAGGCGATGAACCTCGCCGGCCATCATTTCGACGGCCATACGGGTCTTCTCGCCCACCTGACCGGCTCGAAGAGCTCGTTCATGCTGCTGGCCTCCGAACGGCTCAACACGATCCATGTGTCGACGCATGTGTCGCTGCGCGGGGCCATCGAGCGGGCGACGCTCGAGCGGGTGCTGGCGACGATCGAGGCCGGCCACAACCATTTCATGCGGCTCGGCGCGAAGCCGCGCATCGCCGTTGCCGGCCTCAATCCGCATTGCGGCGAGAACGGCCTTTTCGGCGACGAGGACACACGCTTCCTGGCGCCCGCCGTCGAACTGGCCAAGGCCAAGGGCATCGACGTCACCGGCCCGATCTCGGCCGATACGGTTTTCTCGCGCGCCTATAACGGTGCCTTCGATCTGGTGGTGGCGCAGTATCACGATCAGGGGCATATCCCGATCAAGCTGGTCGCTTTCGACACCGCCGTGAACGTCTCGCTGGGACTGCCGATCGACCGCGTTTCGGTCGATCACGGTACGGCCTTCGACATCGCCGGAACCGGCAAGGCGAACCACGTCAACACGCTTTCGGCGATTGCCTATGCGCGGCTGGTGGCAGGTTCACCCAGGCGGACGGCCACGCAATAGACCGCGATCCTCGAATGCTGTCGTCCGCTGCCCGCAGCCTTGCGACGACCAGCACAAATGGCAGGGGGAGGTCAGCCTCCGAAACTCGGCGCGTATTCAGAGCCGTCCACGCTTGAGGGCCGTCCGTCGATGAACAATTCGCTCACACGCGGCGGCGTGCGGGCAATGACCTTGCCGCGGCGGATCACGGCAAGTCGGTTCGGCTTCAACCGCAAGGCTTCCAGCGGATCGCGCGCCTGGAGGATGACGAGGTCGGCGTTGCAGCCCTTCTCCAGCCCATAGCCCGCAAGGCCCATCGTCTTGGCCGAATTGACGGTCAGCGCGTCGAAGACCTTCCTCTTGTCCTCGATGCCGGCCATCTGGGCGACGTGGATCGCCATGTGGCCGACTTCGAGCATGTCGCCCGAGCCCATCGAGTACCAGGGATCCATCACGCAGTCATGGCCGAAGGAGACGTTGAGGCCCGCCTCCATCAGCTCGCGCACCCGCGTCAGGCCGCGACGTTTCGGGTAGGTGTCGTGCCGGCCCTGCAGAATGATGTTGATCAGCGGATTGGGGATAACGTTGATCTCCGCCTCCGCCATCAACGGAATGAGCTTGGAGACGTAGTAGTTGTCCATCGAATGCATCGAGGTGAGATGCGATCCCGCGACCCTGCCCTGAAGCCCGAAGCGGATCGTCTGCGCCGCAAGCGTCTCGATATGGCGCGACATCGGATCGTCGGTCTCGTCGCAATGCATGTCGACCGGCAATCCGCGTTCGGCGGCGATCCGGCAAAGCGCTTCCACCGATGCCGCCCCGTCGCCCATCGTGCGCTCGAAATGCGGAATGCCGCCGACGATGTCGACGCCCATGTCGAGCGCCCGATTCAAGGCGTCGACGGCGCCCGGCGAGCGGTAGTAGCCATCCTGCGGGAAGGCGACGAGCTGCAGGTCGAGATAGGGCGCGACCCGGTCGCGGACCTCGAGCAGCGCCTCGACTGTCACGAGCCTGGGGTCGCTGGTGTCGACATGGCTGCGGATCGCAAGAAGTCCCTGTGAGACCGCGAGATCGCAATAGCGCAGCGCCCGCTCGACGAGCGCCTCGCGCGTCAGCGTTGGCCTCAGTTCGCCCCAAAGCGCGATGCCTTCAAGCAGAGTGCCGGAGCGATTCATCCGCGGCAGCCCAAGCGACAGCGTTGCGTCCATATGAAAATGCGGATCGACGAAGGGCGGCAAGACGAGCCGGCCGGTCGCATCGATCTCCTCCTGCGCCGATGCTTCGATCTTCGCGCTTGCCTCGGCGATTCTGTCGCCTCGGATCCCGATGTCGATGCCGCTGCGGCCGTCCGGGAGGTTTGCACTTCGAATGATGAGGTCGAACATATGGCACCAACGTGTGAGATGAAAAGCGCAAAGAGTACGGGCGGGAGAGTGCCACAGACAGGGTGATGTTGGGAGCTGTTCTACCGAGAAATCGACTTCCAAGAGCGAGGGCTGCGCAGCAAGCGACCGCTTGCTCCTAAATGGTTCAAACGGCGACGAGCATCTTCAATTCTCTTCTACCGAAATACCCTGTTCGCCAATCTTGATCTCGACGCCGGGCTTGTTTTCCTCGCGGTAGACATAGATGCCCAGTCCGATCGCAACCACGGCAAGAACAGCGATGATGAGATAGAGGCCATTCCGGTTCATCCGGTGCGATCCTTTCAAGAAAGTTGCCATTTCGGTAGCTAGGAGTCCCTCCCAGAAAGGCAACTGCAGCGCGGTTCAAGGGGCACTGCGATTTTCGGGTTTGTTGCTGAAGTGGGCGTTGCCGAGGCCAGTGCCGATCGTCAGAATGCCCCAGCCGGATACGTCTTGCATGAAGGGGATTTGCGAGATTCCCTGGACGACTGCGTCGTTGTGCATGATCACGAATGTTTCCTCCTCGCCGATTTGCGGAATAGCTTTCTTGAGGGCGACCGGCAGGTTGAAGTGCTCGCTCTCCCAGTTGCCGCCCGGCAAGTTCTGGCCGCCGCGCAGGATCGATCCATCGGCATTGATGACTCCGGGGCAAGCCACTCCGATCACCGGTGCCGGCGCGAGACCCGCCTTGTCGGCCTTGGCGGCAAGCTTCTCGATCATCGCAATGAGCCGCTCGATCGTCGCGCTCCGATTGGGCCTGTCGTCCGCATGCCGCCAGATATCCGACTTCCAGACCTTGGCCTTCGAGAGGTTGCTCTCGTCCTTCAAACGCAGCTCGACGATGCCCACGCGGACATTCGTGCCGCCGATATCGATGGCAAGGATTGCCTTGTGACCCTTCAGCATCCAGGCGGGCATGAGGTGGGCCGCGCCGATAAGCCCGGCGTCGTCCGGATGATGGACGATGGGAGCGAGTTCTATCTTGAGACCCTCGGCCTTTAGCAGCACCATCGCCCGGGCGATTGCGAGTTCACCTGCGGCGCTGCCTCGGAAGCCACCTCCGATCACCACGCGTTCGGTATTCTTCCAACTCTTCTGCTGCAGAAATTTGTCGAGAACGCTGGCGAGTTCCCCAGCAAATTCGTCGATCGCTCCCATCACCAGGGCGGCCGCTTCCTTGTCTTCGCCGATCAGGAAGGCGTCGATCTGCTTTTTCGACAGGTCGCCCGTCGGCGTCTTCCCAAGCGGATCTTCGCCCCCCTTGCGCACGCGCTTGCGCCAGGCGTCGAGCTTCTCCTGAAAGGCAAACTTATTGGCCCTGTCGCCCAGGAAACCATCGCCGGCACGAAGTCCCACGTTGTAATCGTCGACTGTTACCGACGGTAGATCGTCTGCACCGTGGATGAGGGGAGCGCCGTTTCGTTTCTCGTTCGCGGATCTGCCCACGCGACCTCCCTCGGATGCTTCGTCTGCACATAGCGTGACTTAAAACGTAAGCGGCAGGGCGATGTTCCCGCGCTGCTCGCGCGATACTCACGTAATGAAGGAGAAAGTCGCGGATGACGTGCCGGGTCATCCACATTCTCCGGCGTGGTACGGGGCGGCTGCAGAAGCGCCGCCTCGACGAGTTCACACAACGAAGAAATCCGCTGCCGTCAGCGCAAGATTCGGGTCAATGGTGGCAAAATGGATCCGTCCTCCGGAAGCGTTGCCGTTACTATCGTAGAACAGCATTCCGGTGTCCGTCTCGTAGATGATCCGGTCGCTGGCGTCAGCCGCCGTTCCACTGGTATTCTTGACGAATTGCGCCGCGGTCAGGGTTCCGGTTCCGGTGATTGCGGTGAAGATCGCGTTCTCCAGCCGGATCGCATCATCGACGACGCTGTAATCCTCTATCACATCGATATTGGAGGCACTCAGCGTCGTGTTGAAAAAGAACGTGTCCCTTCCGCTGCCGCCGAGCAAAGTGTCTTTACCAAGGGCGCCGGCCAGGAAATCGTTGCCTCCTTCTCCCCTGAGGATATTGGCGACCGAACTACCAGTCAGACTGTCGGCAAAGTTCGTCCCACGAACGCCCTCGATGCTGATGAGCTTGTCCTGCTTGCGAAATCCGTCGACGGCGACCCCGGTGGCGAGATTGACGGTTACCCCAGCCGGGCCGCCGAAATTCGCGTCGCGTTGATTAGCCCACGAAATCGAATCCACCGCCTCCATCGATCGTGTCGCGCCCCCCGAGGCCGATGAACGCCTCGCCGCTGGACGAACCCTTCATGCTGTCGGCAAACTGCGTTCCTCTGAAAGCTTCGATGTTCGCGAAGGTTTCGCTATTCCCAAAGGGATCGGTAACCGTCTTAGCCGTTGCGTCGAGCACGATTCCTCTGCAAGCATCGGCGTTCGAGTAGGCACCCTGAAAGCTCACCTCATCGAATCCGCTGCCGCCGTCATAGGTGTCCTTGCCTTCCCCACCTTCCATATAGTCGTCGCCGCCGTTTCCCTTGAGGACGTCATTGCCGCCGAAGCCGTATATGTCGTCAATGCCAGCGGAGCCGTTGATGGTGTCGCTGCGGCTCAATAGCCATTGCTCCAGACCCCAGGGGTCGTAAGCGTCGGTCGCATCTTCAAAGAGAACCAACGACAGATTGAGCCCGGTTCGCGATTGAACGAGCGTGGTGCCATCGTTCTGGAACAGGTCGAACTTCGTGATCGTTCCGCCGGTCGCTTCGCCCGCCGCGTTGAAGGTGAAGCCAGATCCTGTGATTGTCAGCTTGAGGCCGTTGTCCAGCTGAAAACGGATCTGCGTGGCCGATTTGCTTATAAGCGTGGCGGTCGTGAGATCGACCAGGTCACCGAATTGCGGATTGAAGCCGACGACTCCGGTATCGCCGGCGTGTAGCTCCCCGGATACTTTCCGCCAGGGAAGAAGAAATTCAAGGTTGCCATGCGTGCCCCTTCTAACACTCCGCCGTGACTCTGCGCGCGGATCCACCGTGAACGTTTTCCGAGTTTGGCGTTTGACTCGCCTATTGGTTGTGATGTCATAGCTCTTTACCGGACGGAAAAACAGTCACCTGAGATCACTTAGTCGGCAAAGATCGATCTGAGGATCAAACCGCGTTCGTAGGCGCTAGATATTCTCCGGCGTGTAGATATCGAAGGGCAGGATGGTCTGTCCGGGGACGCCGGCGGTGCCCCGGTCGATGGCGCCGATCATCAGATTGATCGTTTCTCGCGCCAGGGTGTGGACGGGCGTGGCGACCGCCATGATCACCGCTTCGTCGGCAAGGGCTGCGCGCGACTCCGGTGTCAGCTCGTTGACGACGACGAGCAGTTTTCCCACGAGGCCTTCCTCCCGGATCGCCGAAATCGCCCCCTCCATGCCGCCGCCGCAGACGTAGAAGCCGAGAAGGTCAGGGTGCCGCTTCAGGAGGTCGAGCGTCGCCTCATGGGTGATTTCGGCTGTGTCGAGGTTCACCATCGTATCCAGCACCTCGAATTCGGGCGCCTTCTCGCGAAAATAGGAGCGAAAGGCGATCTCGCGCAGTTCATGGCCGAGAAAGCGGTGGCTGCCGATGAATGCCGCAACCTTGCCCGGCCGCTTGGCCGCCCGGGCGATCATCCAGGCGGCGGTTCGCCCGACCTTTTGATTGTTCAGGCCGATATAGCCTTCGCGTACGCCGGAGGCGAAATCGGAAAGCAGCGAGAAAGTCGGGATGCCGCGCTCTCTCAGTTCCTCGACCGTGGCGGTCACGGCCGGGTAGTCGGGGGCGACGAAGGCGATCGCCTGGTTGCGTGCCGCCATTGTCTTGAGTTTTTCGGTAATCCCCGCCGGCGTCGAATTGGCAACGAAGTCGATCTGCGGGATGACCCGGGCATTGGTCAACGCCAGGGCCGCATTCTCCATTTCCTTCGCGACCGCTTGATAGAAAGCTTGCTGCGGTTTCTGCAAGAGAAAGCCGAGACGATACTGCGGCAGATCCTCGAAAACGCGCTGCTGCAGCAGCCCGACCGCGTGGTAGCCGATCGCCTTTGCCGCGTCATAGACGCGCCGCGCCGTCTCCTCGCGCACCGGGTGGCGGCCGTTCAGCACCCGGTCCACCGTCGCCACGCTCACCCCCGCGGCCCGCGCCAGATCCGCAATTGTCGGCCTGCTGCTCATCTCAGCGCCTCCCTGACAGCATTACCTCATTTATGAGGGCGTCATCCTGATATGTTTTGAGAGAATATATCATGGATGCATTGAGAGCTGACAAAAGTCAACTTATTCTCCTCGCATCAGTTGAAGGCGCAGACGGGAGCGCGCTTCGGGAGGCAGGCATGACGACAGTTCCGACGAAACGAGACTACAGCCTTCTTGGCCGCGACGCCGAGATGGCGGTGGCCAATGGCCTTGCCGCGGCCGAATGGTACCACACAGAAATTCCGCGCAAGCAGATGAAGGAACTGATGAAGCGCGATGATGGCCCGGCGATCCGCGATACGGCGATTTGGCTCGGCAGCATGGTCCTTTTCGGCGGTCTTGGCATCTTTTTCTGGGGCACCTGGTTCGCGGTGCCGTTTTTCCTCGCCTATGGCGTTCTCTACGGCTCGGCCTCCGACAGCCGCTGGCATGAATGCGGCCACGGCACGGCCTTCAAGACGATGTGGATGAACGACGCCGTCTATCAGATCGCCTGCTTCATGATCATGCGCAATCCGGTGACGTGGCGCTGGAGCCACACCCGCCATCACACGGATACGGTCATCGTCGGCCGCGACCCGGAGATCGCCGTCATGCGGCCCCCGGATCTTCTCCGCCTCGTCCTCAACTTCTTCGGCATCATCGATTTCTGGCATGCGCTCATCGACATGGTGCGAAACGCCTTCGGCGTCATCAGCCCGGCGGAGAAGACTTTCATTCCGGAAATGGAGCGACCGAAGGCGATCCTCGTCGCCCGCATCTGGCTCGCCATCTATGTGACGACCATCGGTCTGTCGGTCTACCTGGGCTCGATCCTGCCCCTGATGCTGATCGGCCTGCCGCGGCTTTACGGCGCCTGGCATCACGTGTTGACCGGACTGCTGCAGCACGGAGGCCTTGCCGACAACGTCATCGACCACCGGCTGAACAGCCGCACTGTTCTCATGAACCCGGTGAGCCGCTTCATCTACTGGAATATGAACTACCACGTCGAGCACCACATGTTCCCGATGGTGCCCTATCACGCGCTGCCGAAGCTGCACGCGATGATCAAGCACGACCTGCCGGCGGCCAATCCGTCGATCCTCAATGGCTATCGCGAGATGATCCCGGCCTTCCTTCGTCAATTGCGCAACGAGGATTATTTCTTGAAGCGCGACCTGCCGCCGACGGCGAGGCCCTATCGCGAAGAGTTCCACAGCGAGCCGGTCGCCGCCGAGTAAGGGCGAACGAACAGCCGGCAATCAACACAGCATTGAATGGAGGAAACCATGAGCTCGAACTGGGTCGAGGTCTGCGCGGCCGACGATATCGACGAGGAAGACGTCATCCGCTTCGACCACGAAGGCCGTACCTTCGCGGTCTACCGCAGTCCCGATGACGAATATTTCGCGACTGACGGGCTCTGCACGCACGAGCATATCCACCTCGCCGACGGGCTGGTGATGGACGACATCATCGAATGTCCGAAGCACAACGGCCGCTTCAACTACAAGACCGGGCAAGCCAAGGGTGCACCCGTCTGCGTCAACCTGAAGACCTATCCGATCAAGGTCGAGGCGGGCAGCGTCTTCATCGCGATTTCCTGAGGACGCGTCCTGAGCCACAGGCGCGAGGGGAGGAGAACATGAGCCATATCGTTATCGTCGGCGCCGGCGAATGCGGCGCAAGGGCTGCCTTTGCGCTGAGGGAAAAGGGTTTCGAGGGCGAAATCAGCCTGATCGGCGCCGAGCCGCATCTCCCCTACGAGCGGCCGCCGCTTTCGAAGGACGGGCTCGCCGGCGCCGAGCCGCCGAAATATGTGGCTGGCCCCGATCGCTATGAGGAGGCACGGATTGCCGTGCTGACGAGCGTCACGGTGGAGGCGATCGATCGTCGGCGCAAGGCCGTGCGGCTCGCGGACGGTCGCTCGATCGACTACGATCGGCTGCTTCTTGCGACCGGCGCCCGGCCGCGCCCCCTTCCGGACGCGCCCGAGAACGCTGAACGCGTCCGGATGCTCCGGACCCACGCCGACGCGCTGGGGATCCGCAGCGCCCTTGCGCCCGGCCGAAAGCTTGCCATTGTCGGCGGCGGCTTCGTCGGCCTCGAACTCGCTGCGACCGCCCGCAAGCTCGGCGCCGAGGTCGTGCTGATCGAGGGATTGCCGCGCGTCCTTTCACGCGGCGTACCGGAGGACATCGCAACAATCGTTACCGAGCGGCACCGGCAGGAAGGCGTCGAGATTATCTGCGGGGCGCGCATCGCGGCGCTCGAGGCGGATGATATTGGCGCACGCGTCCACTTCGCCGATGGCGCCAGCAGGCTCGCCGATCTCATTGTTGTCGGCATCGGCGCTGTCCCGAATACCCAGCTTGCGGAAGCCGCCGGGATTCTGGTCGAAAACGGCATCGCCGTCGACGAGACGCTCCGGACCTCAGATCCCGATATCTATGCGGCTGGCGACTGCTGCTCCTTTCCGCTGTCGCACTATCGCGGCCGGCGTGTGCGGCTCGAGGCCTGGCGCAACGCGCAGGACCAGGGAACACTCGTAGCGGCCAATCTGATGGGGGCGGCCGAGCTTGTGGCAAGCGTGCCGTGGTTCTGGTCGGATCAATATGAGCTCACCCTGCAGATTGCCGGCCTTGCTGATGGTGCTGCGACGACCGTCCGGCGCGATCTGGGCGATGGCGCTTTCATCCTTTTCCACCTCGACGGCGAGGGCCGGCTAGTGGCCGCAAGCGGCATCGGGCCTGGCAACGCAGTCGCCCGCGACATCCGCCTCGCCGAAATGCTGATCGCTGCCGGCAGTCGACCTGATCCAACGGCGCTTTCCTCGCCCGAAACCAAGCTCAAGAAGCTGCTGGCCGCCTGAAGGCCGCCGCAGTTCGCCCCTGTTCAAGCATTCACCCGGAGATTTCCATGAAACACCGTCGCCCGACCGTTGCGGATCTGTTGTCGATCAAGGGCAAGAGGCAGCTGACCATGCTGCGCGTCGTGACGCTGGAGGAGGCGGAAGCCGCCGAGAAGGCCGGCATCGACCTCGTCTCCGTTCCGCCGGCGCTGCTCGGGCCTGAGTTCCGCGAAGCGGCGCCGACGGTCTTTGCCTTTCCCGGGCTCGAATATGGCGACTTTATCACCGCCGAGGACTACCTCCGGGGCGCATTCCAGGCGATGCGCGCCGGCGGTGACTCCGTCTATTGCGCGGCTGGCCTTTCGACTGTGCGCCGACTGCGCGAGGAGGGCATCCCGGTCTGCGGCCATGTCGGACTGATCCCGTCGAAGGCCACCTGGACCGGCGGATACCGCGCCGTCGGCAAGACGGCCGACAGCGCGCTCGAAATCTGGCGTCAGGTCAGAGCACTCGAAGAGGCGGGCGCCTTCGCGGCGGAGATCGAGGTCGTGCCGGGAGAAGTCGCGGCGGCGATATCGCAGCGAACTTCGCTGCTGATGCTCTCCATGGGCGCCGGCAGCGGATGCGACGCGCAATATCTCTTTGCCGAAGACGTGCTCGGTCAGAATCGCGGCCACTATCCGCGCCATGCCAAGATCTACCGCGACTTTGCGGCTGAATACGAGCGGCTGCAACAGGAGCGGATTTCCGCCTTCCGCGAATATGCCGAGGACGTCCGCTCCGGCGCCTATCCGGAAAAGGCGCATCTGGTCGGCATCGAGGCGGGCGAGCTGGAGGAATTCCTCGCCAGGATCGACGCGCAGCAGCAGACGTACCGCGCGAGATAACAGCCAAAGCGCCGGGCGACATTTTCAGGCGCAAAAAGGTCGCTGCAGCACTTTGAAACGCTGCAAGATATATCCTTTAATCGGCTCCTCTATAAAGAAGCCATGCAGCGGGCCTAAAGCCTAAAGACGCGACAGCAAGGACGAATGATGCACACTTATGTTTTGACGGTAACCTGCAAATCCACCCGCGGCATCGTCGCGGCGCTCTCCGGCTATCTCGCCGAACA
>NZ_AUTC01000198.1 GCF_001461695.1 Sinorhizobium fredii USDA 205
CGGCGGAAGCCGACGTCCTCACCGATCTTCGCCGCAAACTCATCCCAAGCTTGCAAAGCGATGCCCGAGAGCGGCAACTCGCGCTCATCCCGGTTCTGTTGGCGGCACCAGCCCCAGTTGCGGCTCGACTGCTCGCAGCCGACATGGCCCTTTTCGACCAGAGCTACGGACAGTCCCCGCTCCGCCAGAAAGAAAGCCGCCGTTGCACCAACAATGCCGCCGCCGATAACGACAACATCGGCCTTGGCGGGAAGCTCTTGATCGTTCTGTATGCGTTTGACAATTGGAGACATGGGGGCTGACCTGAACTGATTGTGGCGGCCGATCTATACGGCACTGTTTCCTGCCCCTCCGGCAGGAGCATCTGAGGCAATGACGGCTATCGCATCGACTTCGACGAGATAGCCATAGTGAAGTTCCGGCACCGGAACGACGGTGCGAGCCGGGCGGGAATCCCCTAGTCGCGCCGCATAAACCTGGTTGAAGCGAGGCCAATTGGCCACGCCGACGATGTAGGCGGTCACCCTGACGAGATCGGCCGGGGTTCCGCCTGCGGCTTCCAGAATCGCCAGCAAGTTGTCGAGGGCCTGTGCCGCTTGGGTCTCGAAGCTGTTGTCCGCCAGGGCCTCTTCACCCGTGCGGATCGGTAGCTGGCCCGAAATGTAGAGGTGCTGACCGACGAGCTTCGCTTGTGAGTAGTGGCCCGCCGGGCTTGGTACTCGATCGGTATTCACAGTCAGGGATTTGGGCATCACCAGCCTCCGAAGCGGGTCCAGCAGGTCTCGACAGCGTGCGAGCGGCCGCGGACCACGTGATAGGTTTCGTGCTGCGCAGCGGTCGCGCAGGCGTGGTTTGGCAGGATCCGCACCCGGTCTCCGACCGCCAGGTCCGGGAGTCGTGCATTCGATCCGGGCGCACCCCTATAATTCCATGTTCCTGGTTCGCGTCGGCAACGATGACGTCTTGATAGGGCGTGCCATCCACGTCACATACCAGACCATAGCCCTGGTCGACGGCCTGCTTGCCAGTGCCACGGTCCCGCGACAGCGACATCCATCCGCCATCGGTTATGATCCAGCCTTTCTCGCGCTGGTGTCCGATGACGGTCGCGAGCACGCTGAGCGCGATGTCGTCGATTTGGCAAACACCGAGCCCAGCCATCACCAGATCGAAGAAGACGAACACGCCCGCGCGGACTTCCGTCACTCCAGCGAGGTCCGTCGCGTGATGGGCCGTTGGTGTCGAGCCGACGCTGACGACCGGGCACGGCAGCCCCGCCTTCCGCAGAATGCGCGCGGCCTCCATGACGGCCAATCGTTCCGTGTCCGCGTAGAGCCGCAGCGCCTCGACGCCTCCGCCCTTGTAGCTGTCGCCGGCATGGGTGAGTACGCCACGCAGCTCGGCACCTGCCGTCAGCGCCTGCCCTATTTCCACCAGCTGCGCCAGATCAGTGGGTCGCACACCGGAGCGGTGGCCGTCGCAATCGATCTCGATCATGGCCGGGATGCGCGTTCCGCTCTGCCGAGACGCCTCGGCTACCGCTTGTGCCTGCTGAACAGTATCCAGAGTGACTACGAGATCGACGCCGCTCGCCCGCAGTTCCGCGACACGCGCGAGCTTCGCTGGGGCGATGCCGACCGCATAGATTAAGTCCCGGACGCCTGCCGCCGCGAACTGTTCAGCCTCCTTCAGGGTAGAGACGGTCGCCGGCCCCTCCAGCGAGCTCATCACCCGCCGTGCGACTTCGATCGACTTAGCGGTCTTCAAATGGGGCCGGAGTGACACTCCCATGGCGTCAAGTCGGCTCCTGAGCCGCTGAACATTCCTGTCCATTCGGTCGGCGTCCAGGACCAAACAGGGTGTTTCCAGGTCCTCAAGGCTGGTCGAGGCGGCCAGCCGGGTGGTCGGGTCGATCGTCGCTAGGACCATGATCTGATCTCCAATTCGGGTTTTCACCTTGCGGTCAAATCATAAAGATGACAATTAATGACAAGTGAATGTTCAATTCAGGTCCTCATTAATGTTGACGTCCGACGATCTTGCCTTCTTTTCGGTGCTGACAGGCTCGAAATCTCTCGCGGAAAGCGCGAGAAAGCTGAACGTGACGCCTCCGGCGGTGACACAGCGCCTGCGCGCGCTGGAGGAGAAAGTCGGGGTGCGGCTGATCGACCGGTCCGGACGGCGGCTGCGCCTCACGGAAGAGGGCTCGTTGGTCGCTTCTCACAGCGTTATTGTCAGCGAGGCCATCGATTCGCTTTCCGAAGCCCTAGCTGATCGCAGGGGTGCGGTTCGCGGACACCTCAGGGTCGCCGCACCACACGGGTTTGGACGGCTCTATGTAGCCCCGGTCGTGGAAGCGTTCGCACGAGAGCACGGCGGCGCGACCGCTACCCTGCAGCTGTCCGACCATCCGGCGGCTCTGCTCGTCGAAAGCTATGATGTCGTTGTTCACATTGGGGCGCCGGGGCATCTGGACCAGGTTGTTACGACATTAGCGCCCAACCCTCGAATACTCTGCGCAAGTCCGAGGTACCTCGACTCGGCACCGCCCATTTCAGCGCCCGCCGATCTTGCTCAACATCGTTGTCTTGCCGTTCGGGAGAACGAGGAGGACGTGACGCTGTGGCGTTTCAAGGGGCCGCGGCAGGAGATTGCGACGGTGCGCGTCAATCCGGTTATGTCGAGCAACGATGGTGCCGTCATCCGCGAGTGGGCGCTTGCCGGTCAGGGCATCATGATCCGTTCCGAGTGGAACGTAGCAGAAGATCTCGCTGATGGACGGCTGCGGGAGGTTCTGCCCAACTGGCAGCTCCCACCGGCCGACATCGTCGCGATGCTCGGCTCGCGGCACGGGCGAAGCGCCCGGACTACCGCCTTCCTGACGATGCTTCGACAGGCGCTGAAGCCGCCGCCATGGCAAGCCGCTCGCGCGGGGTCAGCTTCTCAGTAACCGAGGATGGCCTTCGTCTCGAGATACTCCTCGAGCCCGTGCATGCCATATTCGCGTCCATTGCCTGAGCGCTTGTAGCCACCAAATGCGGCCGTCCCGTCCCACGCCGGATAGTTGATATGAACCTGCCCGGCGCGGATCCGGGAGGCAACCCGCCGTGCCCGATCCGGATCCGAGGATTGGACATGGGCTCCCAGTCCATAAACGGTGTCGTTGGCGATCGCGATTGCCTCTTCTTCGTCGCGATAAGGAATGATTACCAGCACGGGTCCGAAGATTTCCTCGCGAGCGATGCGCATGTCCGGCCGAACCTCGGAAAAGATCGTCGGCTGTGTGAAGAAGCCTCGATCGAGACCTGCTGGACGTCCCAGGCCGCCGCACAGGAGCTTTGCGCCTTCGTCGATTCCCGCTCGGATCATCGCCTGCACCCGCTCATACTGGGCGCGATTGGCGATCGGCCCCATGGCGGTCTCGGAATCGCGCGGGTCGCCGACGCGGATGGCGCGCGCGGTTTTGCCGGCCAGAGCTTCGACTTCGGCGAGCCGATGGGCGGGTACAAGCATGCGCGTCGGGGCGCTGCATGACTGTCCGACATTTCGCATTCCGGCAAGAACGCCCTTTGGCACCGCCTCGGCGAAATCAGCATCATCGAGCAGGATGTTGGGTGATTTGCCGCCAAGTTCCTGGACCACCCGCTTGACAGTCGGGGCAGCCGCCTGCGCGACGAGCACCCCCGCACGCGTCGAGCCGGTAATCGAGATCATGTCGACATCTGGATGGCTGGAGAGGGCTGCGCCGACACTCTCTCCAGTGCCATTGACCAGGTTGAACACGCCTGGCGGAGTGCCGGCGTCGTGCATCAGTTCGGCGAAGAGCAAGGCGCTGTAGGGGGACAGCTCGCTGGGTTTGAGGACGACGGTGCAGCCAGCCGCGATCGCTGGGGCAAGCTTGGCGGTGATCTGGTAGAGTGGCCAGTTCCAAGGCGTGATCAGGGCACAAACGCCGATCGCTTCCTTGGCGGTCGCGGTGCGCCCATCGACCGTCACGAACCGGTAGTTCTCGAGCACCTCCATCTGGACACGAATGTGTTCGGCGGCGAAAGGAACCTGCGAGGCCCGCGCAAAGCTGATCGCCGCCCCCATCTCCATCACGAGCGCTTCGGCGAACAGCTCCGCTCTCTCCTTCAGGAGCGAATGCACCCTGCCGAGGAGCTCAAGCCTCTCGGGTACAGATGATTGAGAGAAGGCCGGGAAGGCCTTGCGCGCTGCCGCGACCGCGAGATCGGCGTGGTTTGCCTCTCCGGCGGCGATATGGCCGATAACCCGTTCCGAGGCGGGATCAACGACGGGCAGACTTGTTGCGTCCGCGTGTTCTTGCCACTCCCCGCCAATATAGAACTGGGTTCCTCGTTCGGTTATCATCATTTGAACCTCTTGATAGTGCCATGCCGCCGGGGCGGGCCTGCGTCAGAAGCATGCCTCATTTCACCTGAAGGCAACAATTTACATCGCCTGAATGTCGCCTTAAGGAGGGCGTTAACAAACGCGTCTGCGCTCGGTGTCGAGCGATCGCTGATCTGAACGCGTCTCCTTTTGCGGTAAAGTCCAAACAAGATGTGCCTCTGTTTTGCGGCACTCTATTTTCGGATGACAGAGGAGAGAGCAAACGCAGTCAGCGTATCGCGCACCCCGGGCATCTCGGCTATCAGCTGCCAAATCTGCCGGATGCGGTCAGCCTCGGGAGACTCAACCCTAACGAGGAGATCGAAGTCACCAGTCATGACGTCGCAAGTCACGACTTCTGGGATTTTCCGCAGCGCCTGAATGACGTCGCCACCTCTCATGCGATCGTGCCGATAGACGAAGATCAGTGCGGTCGTAACGTGCTGGCTATTCCCTCCATCGCCGGTGACGATCGTATATCCTTTGATGAAGCCTTCCCGCTCAAGTCGTTCGATCCGCACTCGCACGGCGTTACGCGAAAGATTCACCTTCGCCGACAACTCCGCGTGCGAGATTCGGGCGTTTGCCTTCAATTCGACAAGTATCTGTTCGTCGGTTCGATCGAGAAGATATTTCATGGGGTTGGTGCCGGTCGATTAGCCTGTAATGTCGGGCGTTAGCGATCGATAAGCTACCACGGCGATTTCCGGTAGGAAGGCTCTTTCCTTCTGGCTCGCAAATCGCTTCGATGTCGAAGCCATTATGAAACCTGGCAATGCCTCCTTTTCCGCGCCAGTCAGATTTCGAACTTCTTCGTAACCCTGCAGCAGCGCGCGCGCCCGCTCCTTGTTCAGTTCTCCGTTGGTTTCGCCGGCCCAACCGACAAGCACATCAGCGACCTCCGACACCAGCACATCATCGTGCCGCAGCCTGAAATTAATGACCCCGCTTACTTCATCTCCAAGAAAAAAGACATTCTCTTGGGCCAACGCGCCATGAACTGCCCCAGTTGGAAGATCCGTTGATGTGCGCTTTACCTTTCGTTCCAAGACAGTGTGGATTTGAGCCATCACACGACCCAGGTTCCGGCATTTTGCCGCGCCTGCAATGGTGGATGAGGAGCCCGGTACGAAGCTGACTATGGCAACCAATCGACCTGCGGCCCGGTACGTGGGGTGGCCTTCGACGGTGCGCAGCGGTTTGGGGCAGGGGACGCCCCTTCGATAGAGCGCCTCCATGGATTCAAAAGCCCTTTCGACATCTAAAGGCTGGGCTCCGTTCTCGAAAAGCGTAACGATGAATTCGCCTTCCTTGGCGCGAAACAGGTAGGTCGTCTCGGTGTCGCCGTCAGCAATCCCAATCACTGACGAGAGCGACGTAAAACCATAGGCTGCAGTGATCGATTGGCGATCTTCGTCAGAAAGCTCGGTAAAAACAGCCATTTTCCTACCTTATTAGGCCGATGAACTCAGCGACGTATTTGCGAACTCCGTGCTGCCTTCAAAGAGCTCGTCAATTTGGCCAGGCGCCAAAATTCCTTCCTCTTCGACGATCTGCCGCAACTCCCGCTTTTCGGCCAGCGCCTTCTTGGAAAGACATTGCCAACGGCGTCGCGAGTACGAGAGACTGGTCGAGGAGGGCCTTGCAGCGGTCGACGTCGACTTCAATTCCGTCGATGCATCGCTGCTTGAAAATATCCATCCCCCGCGTCAGCATCCGCATGGATTGAAGGATGTTGAGAACCATCACTGGCTCCATTGCATTCAGTTGCAACTGCCCGGCGCTGGCCGCGAGCGTTACCGTGAGATCATTTCCGATAACCTGGAACCCGATCTGGTTCATCATTTCTGGAATGACGGGATTGACTTTGCCGGGCATGATTGAGGATCCCGCTTGCACAGGCGGCAGTCGGATTTCACCCAGGCCCCCGCGAGGTCCACTGCTCAAGAGGCGCAAATCATTGCAAATCTTAGTCAGCTTCACTGCAATTCGTTTCAGAACACCAGAGAACGAAACGAACCCGCCCGCATCAGATGTGGCCTCAATCAGGTTTCGGGCCGGAATGACGTGGGTCCCCGAAATCTGCGTCAGGTGCACGCAAGCTGCGCCGGAAAAACCGGGAGGGACGTTGATTGAGGTGCCGATCGCAGATCCACCGAGATTGACTTCTTTCAACAGCTTGGAGGCCGACTGCAGTTGGATGATATCTTCGTCGATGAGCTCCGCGAACGCTTCAAATTCCTGCCCTACTGTCATCGGAACAGCATCCTGCAACTGAGTGCGGCCGACCTTCAGCGCAGTCGCATACTCACTCGCCTTTGCACGGAATGCGTCGCGCAAGCCGACCTGGGACGCTATCAGCCCGTCACAAGCGCGAAGAATGGTCAGACGGAGCGCGGTGGGATAGACATCGTTGGTGGACTGGGAAAGGTTCACATCATCATTGGGATGCAGCTTTGCGTAGTCGCCCACATTGGCCCCGAGCTTCAAGAGCGCCAGGTTAGTTACCACCTCATTAACATTCATATTCGTGGACGTGCCAGCGCCGCCCTGCATCATATCGATCGGGAAGTTCTCATCGACACCCTTCAACTCGATGAGATCATCGCAGGCCTTGGAGATCGCCGCTGCTTTTTCCACCGGCAGAAGACCAAGCTCAGCGTTCGCGAGCGCGGCTGCTTTCTTGACCATAGCCATAGATTGGATAAGTTCGGGAAAGTCTTTCAGCCGAAGGCCCGAAACGTCGAAGTTGAGCTCGGCTCGACGAGTGTGGACGCCGTACAGAGCATCACGAGGGATCGGAAGAGACCCGATCAAGTCGGCCTCTATGCGTTCAGTTCCCATTCTCTATTCCCCCTAGTCCAGAATTCCGGCGTGGTGCATTGCATCAGTGATTGCCTTTTGAGCGGGTGGGCTCACCTAGACGCATTGATGAGCTGAACTGAAGGAAGCGGCGCCTGCTACCGCTTCAGCCGATTGATGCAGACGACCTTCGGCTGGGTCATGTCTTCATAGGCAAACCGAACGCCCTCACGTCCCATGCTGCCGTATTTGAAGCCGCGCCAAAGGGCATTGCGTCGAACCGATAGTCGGACGAGTCATTGATCATGACACCCCCGGCGTCGATTTCATTGGCGGCATCAAGAGCTTCCTCCAGATCGTTGGTGAAGATACCAGCGTGGAGGCTGTACTCCGGGCTGTTTGCCAGCTGGATTGCCTCATCCAGTTCATCGAACGGCCGCAGAATGACAATCGGCGCAAAGACCTCCTCATTCCACAGGCCGCAGGATGCTGGCACGTTTTCCAGCACTGTTGGGGGGTAGAGAGTGCCGGAGGGCTTGTGCCCGCAAAGAAGCGTCGCGCCGGCCGCGATTGCGCGCTCGACCATGGCAGCAGCCCGGCTGACCGCCTTTTCGGAAATCATCGGTCCCACGTCAGTATCCGCTTCCATCGGATTGCCGGTCTTGAGCTCGGCAGTCTGAGCCACAAATTCGGTCTTGAACCGTTCGTAGATCGGTCGCTGGACGAGAATCCGCTGCGTGCCGATGCAGTTCTGGCCCGCCGCCCAGTAGGCACCCGACACGCACCCTTCAACAGCCGCGTCAAAATCGCTGTTTTCCATGACGATAACCGGTGCATTTCCGCCGAGGTCCATCGCGAGCTTCTTGATGCCGGCACTCTTCGCGATGGCCTCGCCGGTCGTAAAACCACCTGTGAAGGAGATCATCCGAACGTCCTTGGCCGAAACGAGCGCCTTGCCCAGGTCTGCTCCGCCGATAGCTATCGTGATGACTTCCTCGGGCAAACCGCTTTCGAGCAACACTTCCACCAGCTTGATGGCCGAAAGAGGCGTAAGCTCTGAGGGTTTCAGGAGTATCGCATTGCCACCGGCGATCGCTGGGCCGAGCTTGTGGGCCACGAGATTGAGCGGGTCATTGTAAGGCGTGATCGCAGTGATGATGCCGAGCGGCTCCCGTGTGTACCAGCCTTGACGGGATTCCGAGCCGGCATAGGAATCAAAGGGGATCACCTCGCCGGCATTCCGCTTGGCTTCGTCCGCCGAGAGCTTCAAAGTATTGACACATCGCGTAGCTTCCTTGCGGGCTTGGGTGATTGTTTTCCCCGCTTCCCGCACGATAAGGAGTGCAAAATCCTCTTTGTGGGCTTCAACAGTCGCTGCCGCCTTTTCCAGAATTGCGGAGCGTCTATGACGGGGTAGGGACCGTGCGATCTGCGCACCACGATTGGCGCGCTCAAGCAGCAGGTTCACACTGTCGGCACTGGTCTCAGAGATTGTTCCGACAAAGCTGCCGTCGAAGGGATTGCAGATAATGATCTCGGCCACGGACGTCTTCTTGCTGAGGGCGAGGCTCTGCATCAGGCGGCCTCCCTCGTAGCGGTGGCTGCCTGGGCGTTGTGGATGGCGACAATATCGGACAGCAGCGCATAAGCGGTCTCAATCCGGCCGGCGCCAGGGCCGGTGATGGTGACAAAGCCGAGTAGTTCGGTGTTAAGCGATACGGCATTGGTCGCGCCGTTTACACCAGCGAGCGGATGCTCGAAGGGAAGTTGCTTCGGAGAAACACTGCCAGTTACCGTCCCGTCTTCATTCCGAACCGCCGATCCGACCAACTTCCAACGGCTATTTGCTGCTGCCGCGTTTTCGATATCGGAAGGAGAAAGCTTGGAGATCCCCTTGCACGTGACCTCTTCGGGCTTGAGGCTTGCCCCCAGCAGCTCGTTTGCCAGGATCACCACCTTGAGGCGAACGTCAAAACCTTCGACATCGGCGGTCGGATCGGCTTCCGCATAGCCGAGTATCTGAGCCTCCTTGACCGCAGTGGCGAAGTCAAGGCCGCCTTCCATACGGCCGAGGACAAAGTTCGAGGTGCCGTTCAAGATCCCCTCGAAGCCCTTCACCTCCGCGCCGGCAAGCGTCTTTTCTGCCATGCGGATGACAGGGGTGCCACTCATTACGGAGCCCTCATACTCGAAATGAACGCCGTTCGCCTTTGCAAGAGCCTTCAGTTCCTGGGCAGCGATCGCGACCGGCCCTTTGTTCGTGGTGACGACATGCTTGCCGGACTGCAGGGCCCAGCGGCAGTGCGAAACAGCGGGCTCGCCGTCCTTCGGGTTTGTAAATGTTGCTTCCACGACTATGTCAGCAGGCGCCGTCTTGATGATTGTTTCGTTATCGGCTTCCGCACTGCCGCCAGAGAGCTGTCCAAACCCGCCTTTTGCGAAGTTCGCTTCAACGAGGGTTTTGGCATCAAGCCCGTTCGGCGAAATAACGGAACCGAGATAGAGGTCGCTAACAGCAACAATGTTCAGCCGGAAGCCGAGGTCTCGTTCCCAGAGCGGGTTCTTCGTCGCAATGAGTTCGGCCAAAGCGCGATTGACGCCACCAAACCCGATAAGAGCAATGTTATAGATTGTCATTGGATCCTCCGGTGAAGCATTCTTCTCCGCAATGATGAGATGCGGATCGCTCAGTCGGAACGGCACAAACAGACCAATCTACCGAGCGTTTTGCTCATTCCACCGCCGTCGTGGCCGGTGACCCGGGGTTGAGCCGACGGCCACCGTCGTCCAACATCCCCAGCGTGCGGGCAGACAGAACCCGGATCAATGAATGACCTGGCTGAGGAAGCCTCGGCTCACATATTGCGGTTCGAGAAGAAATCCGAGGGCGATTCGGATTGATGTCGGCCCGTCAATGCGAGTGATGGGGCTTTTAGCGCATCGTTCTCGTCCATACGTCTCGCCGGATTACGCGGCGGGGCGGGCGCCGGTGGAGCGTGGCGACACCGGGGGGCGAACACTCAACTTCGAAGCGATGCGCTTGCTCTATTCGCGCTGAAATATCGCCGCCTTTAAAGGTGACAACTAGCAGCTATCACCCGCATTACCGTGCTCGCTGGTTCTCTTGATGACCGTTGAAGCCCATCTTATCGCCTCAGGCTCCGTAGAAGCCAGCCCCCGGCGTCCATCCGAAGGGATCGAGAACGGCAAACTTCCGCCGACGAGTTGCGTCCCAAAGGCGCTGCCGGTCGCAAACTCAGTGACCGCCGTCGATGGCGCATGCGCGCCGCACAGAATGGCGAACGAATTGGCGTAGCAATATGGGCCCGAGCGAATGTATGGAAAGCCTCCACGGAAATGCCTCCAAATTCAAACTGGGAGGCACGAGAAGAGGCGAAAATTTCAAAGCTCGACATTGGCGCCCGTTCTTCTGCAACTCTGATGTCGATCCGGCCCCTTTCACGGGCACTCTCCATGGCAGGGGCTGACACACAGAGCTAGGACATCCCGGCTCCTTCCGCCGCCCCACTCTGAGGTGCCGGGACGTAGATGCTTGGATGCACATAAGAAAAGCGTAAGCTAATTTAGCTGAATAGCTATTAATTAACCGATGAACATGCTTGTGAACTTCGGAATGCGGCAGCCCATCCGCCCGCTCGGCTGTTAGGATATAGATCGATGGTGGGGACCACGAAGCCTCTCATATTCGACGTGTCCACCGCATCGCCCTTCCTCCCCCAGGGCAAAATTTGGCTGCCGTCGCACCGGTCCCGACGGCAGCCGTGCTTTTTCAGGCCAAATTCGCAGATGGGACTATCGATGGTGCACCGGCGCCAGTACACGTCGGTTCGATTGACTCGACTTCACCGTTGCCCCTTAGTCCGGGTGGCCAAGACGTTACGAATTGAGAAGCTTGAATGAATTCTCAGGACGCCGGGCAGTGTCGAGAGAATCTCCTTATGGATCCTCTCGAACTCGCCCGCGCCCCCCATTTCCACCCTGAGCAGATAGTCCGAGCCGCCGGTCATCAGAAAGCATTCGCGGATCTCGGGGTGCTTGCGCACTGCAGCTTCGAAACGGTCGAGGTGTTCCTCGGTCTGCCGTTCGAGCGTGATGTTGATAATGACCGCGATGGTGTCCTCGGAACTCCCGCTGTCGACCAAGGCTGTGTAGCCGCGGATGACCCCGGCTTCCTCGAGCAATCTTATGCGACGCAGACATGCAGAAGGCGAGAGGCCAACTTCCTCCGCCAGGCGAGCATTGCTCATACGCGCGTTCAGCCGCAGCAGGCGCAGGATATTGCGGTCGATCGCATCAATTGCGGTCATACACAATCTTCCATTTCTTCATAGATTATTCGGTAAAGCGTTATAAATTGAAATAATAAAGCAGAAGTATGCAAGATATTCAACGAATATTTCAATATGTTCCCGTGCAAGGAGAGGGTTGCACATGGACGGTCATGCTTTGCAAATTCAAAGTTGGGACGCAGACGCTAGTGCGGGTGCTTCAGGCCACCTGACCATTGATCTCGCCGCCTTACAGCGAAACTACCGCAAGCTTTCGGCGGCGGTCGCACCTGCAACGGCCGCCGCCGTCGTCAAGGCCGACGCGTACGGGCTCGGTGCTGAGCAGGTCTCCAAGGCGCTCCATGCGCAGGGCTGCCGGCATTTCTTCGTCGCGCACCTCTTGGAGGCGATCAAACTCAGACCGCTGCTGCCGAACGACACGCAAATATTGGTGCTGAATGGATTGCAGTCTGGAGCGGAGGTCACCTGCGCCGACGCCGGCGTCATTCCGGTGCTTAACTCACTCGAGCAATTCCGACGGTGGTCGTCGGCAGGGCAGAAGCTCGGACGCGTTCTTCCCGCCGTCCTGCAGTTCGACACCGGCATGTCACGTTTGGGGGTCCCACTGGAGGAAAGAAGCGCGCTGGCAGCCGAACTCAAGGGCTGCGGGAGCATCGAAATCCTCTTCATCATGAGCCATCTCGCCTGCTCCGACGAGGCGGACAACAGGCAGAATGCCGATCAGCTCGCTGAGATGCGCCTTATCGCCGCCGAGTATGCAGAGCTCGATGTCTGCTTTGCCAATTCGGGCGGCGTCTTTTTGGGCGGCGACTATCATGGGGTCCTGGCTCGTCCCGGTATTGCCCTCTACGGTGGCGCGCCCACTGCCGGCACACCCAACCCCATGGAGCCGGTCGTATGGCTCGACGTCGCCGTCATCCAGACAAGGACGGTTCCTGCCGGAACACGTGTGGGATACGGCGGCGCACACGTGACCTCCGCAGAGACCAGGCTCGCTATAATCGCCGCCGGCTATGCCGACGGTCTTCTCCGCAGCCTCAGCGATCGCGGCGCCGTTTTCTACGATGGCGTTCGCCTGCCGATCGTCGGGCGCGTCTCGATGGACAGCATTACGGTGGATATCACCACCCTTCCCGAGGGCACGCTTTCCCTCGGCAGTCTTGTTGAGGTTCTCGGGCCCCATCAGTCGCTTGAGGATGTCGCCAAAGCCGCCGGCACGATCTCCTACGAGATCCTAACCTCCCTCGGCCGCCGCTACGAGCGCCGGTACCGCTGAGCAAACTCATCGAGGAAACCATGAAAGTCATCGTTCTCGGCGCCGGCGTGATCGGCGTGACCAGCGCCTACCAGCTTGCCAAGGCCGGACACGAGGTCATCGTGGTCGACCGCCAACGGGGGCCGGCTCTTGAAACCAGCTTCGCCAATGCAGGTGAAGTCTCGTTCGGTTACTGCTCGCCCTGGGCCGCGCCGGGCATCCCGATGAAGGCGCTGAAATGGCTCTTCATGGAGCACGCGCCGCTGATCCTGCGCCCGAAGCTCGATCGCCCCATGCTCGCCTGGATGGTGCAGATGCTGAGAAACTGCACCGCTGACCGCTACGCGATCAACAAGGGCCGGATGCTGCGTCTCGCGGGGTACAGCCGGACCTCGCTGGCGGAAGTGCGGGCGGAGACCGGCATTGCCTATGACGAGCGCATGCAGGGCACCCTGCAGCTCTTCAGGACGCAGAAGCAGCTCGACGCCTCCGGCAAGGACGTCAAGGCGCTCGCCGCCGACGGCGTGCCGTACAAGGTGCTCGGCCGTGACGGCTGCATCCGGGTAGAGCCCGCACTAAAGCATGTCCGCGACAAAATCGTCGGAGGACTGCTGACGCCAAAGGACGAGACGGGTGACTGCTTCAAGTTCACCAACGCACTCGCCGCAAAGGCAGCGGAGCTTGGCGTCCGCTTCGCCTATGGCACGCAAATCAAGGGACTGGATGTCGAGAATGGCCACGTGTGCGGCGTGCTGACCGATCGTGAAACGATCACCGCGGACGCCGTCGTCGTCGCACTCGGCAGTTACTCACCGCTGCTCCTCAAGCCGCTTGGCATCAAGCTGCCGGTCTATCCGGTCAAAGGCTATTCGCTGACGATCCCGATCACCGATCCGTCGCGGGCACCGGAATCGACGGTGATGGACGAGACCTACAAGATCGCGATCACCAGGCTGGGCGACCGGATCCGCGTCGGCGGCATGGCGGAAATCTCCGGCTATACGAATGACCTCGGCCACGCGCGGCGTCGCACCCTCGACCATTCGGTAACAGACCTGTTCCCGGGTGGGGACCTGCGCAGGGCTTCCTTCTGGTCGGGGCTGCGACCCATGACCCCCGACGGAACGCCGGTGATCGGCCCAACGAAAATCGCCGGCCTGTTCCTGAACACCGGCCACGGGACGCTCGGCTGGACGATGAGCTGCGGCTCGGCGCGGCTGATCAGCGATCTGGTCAGCGGGCGGAAGCCGGAAATCGACGCGGACGATCTCGCGATCAGCCGCTACCGATAAATCAATGTTCAACCAGAAACAGCTTGGAGGCAGCAATGATCGAGGCGGTAACAACATCTGAGGCACCGGGCGCCATCGGCCCCTTCTCGCAGGCGATTAAAGTGGGCAATCTGCTTTTCGTCTCGGGGCAGCTGCCGATCGATCCGGCAACCGGAGAGTTCGTTTCGAACGATCCTGTCGAACAGGCAACGCAGTGTTTGAAAAACATCGCCGCGATCGCCGAAGCGGCGGGATCGGGAATCGGGAGGACCGTCAAGACGACCGTATTGCTGGCGGACCTTTCCCGTTTCGCGGACATCAACAACGCATATGCGACATTCTTTCAAAAGCCATTCCCTGCCCGCGCGTGCTATGAGGTCAGCGCGCTGCCAAAAGGGGCACAAGTTGAAATCGAGGCGGTGATCGCGCTGGCATAAGTGCCGCCAAGCCGGCCGTGTCGGGCGCCGCCCCCGACCACAGACGGGTGGCGCCGCGCAACTGTCCGGCCGCAACGCGATTTTCGCCGCTCATGGCGCGACGCGAGCAATGGGCAGTCGCCCATGGAAATCCCGCAGTCGATAAATGACCGTCGCTTTTCGCGACTCCGGCGAAAACTTAAGCGAGTTGAAGAGCCGGATTGTCGCGAGACCGGCATGCGCCTTGAGAAGCCTTGTGGGGCCCTGGCGCGTTCGATGGTGAGGAACTCCCCGGTGCACACATTACTCATGGATTGCCCCCGGCCTCGGTCTTGCCCGAGGACCGCACTTGGTTAGGTTAGCGGGCATTGGACTATCGCATGTTGAAGTTCAGCAACGGGTCGATCCTTTCCGCTCGCTCGCGCTGGTCGCAGGAGGATAGAAGGCTTACCTACCGACCTGCTTGTTCATCCTATCCCGGAGCAGCGCAATCGTCTCCGGGACGGAAGGACCTTCGATAGGTGGAGGGTTCGGCCGCTCACAAAATTCCCTCCAAATGAACAGCGTGAGTTCTGCGCCATCCGTGACCGGAACGGCTCATCTCTGCCATATCCTTTCGGGTCTCGTGGAAATCGAGGAGAAGGGCGGCGAGACGAAGACCTATCGCGCTGGTGATAGCTTCGTCATGAAGCCTGGTTTCGTCGGTGTTTGGCGTACGATCGAGACTGTACGCAAGATCTACGTTTGTGTTTACGAGTGACAGCAAGACTCAGGTGCGCCCGACTATAGGCGCACCTGAGAATTCCGGTGAGGCGACTTCAGACACCTCGACGCGGAGGACAATCCCGCGCTGCAGCGCGGTCTCAGCGTGCACTTGCCCCCGGCAGATGCCGCCGAACCGGGCACCGAACGGCCGCCCAAATTATCCCGGAGATAGCGTCGTCAAACGTGCACACCACATTTGAAGCATTCACTCGCTCAGGAACCCGACTATGCCCTTGATTTCGGTAAACTCGTGCAGTCCGAACTTCCCGTACTCCCGACCGTTGCCGGATTGCTTGTAACCGCCGAAAGGGGCGGCGCTGTCCCAGGCGGAGCCGTTGAGGCGAACAGTGCCGCTGCGTAGCCTGCCTGCGACCGCCCGCGCTTCCTTCGGATCGCCCTGGATGTAGGAAGCAAGGCCATAAGGCGTGTCATTGGCGATCGCGATCGCTTCATCCTCGCTGTCATAGCCGATGATCGACAGCACCGGGCCGAAGATTTCCTCCCGCGCAATCGTCATCCGATTGGTAACGCGGGCGAAAACGGTCGGGCGCACGTAATAGCCCGCATTGAGATGCGCAGGGCGGTCAGGGCCACCCTCGACGAGCTCCGCTCCTTCTGCGATGCCGCGCTCGATCAGCGCCTGGATCTTGTCGAACTGGGCGGCGCTTGCGACGGGTCCGAGGTCGGTGCGCGGATCCGAAGGGGGACCGACAACGAGCGCAGCCGCTTCCCTCGCGGCGATTGAGCTCGCTTCGTCCATTCGCTCGGCGGGCACCAGCATCCGCGTTGGCGCAGTGCAGGTTTGCCCGGAATTGCCGAAGCACCGTCGTACCCCGGCGCTTACTGCAGCATGGAAGTCGGCGCTGCGCAGGATGATGTTCGGCGACTTGCCGCCGAGCTCCTGATGCACCCGCTTGACGGTCGGAGCCGCCGCTTGCGCCACGGCAATTCCGGCGCGCGTCGATCCGGTGAAGGACACCATGTCCACGTCCGGATGGCTGGCGAGTATCGTGCCGACCGTCGGGCCGTCGCCCTGGACCAGGTTGAAGACCCCCTTCGGCACGCCGGCCTCGTCCATGATCTCGGCAAAGATCACCGCGTTGAAGGGAGCGATCTCCGAAGGCTTCAGTACCATGGTGCAGCCGGTGGCGAGCGCCGGAGCGACTTTGCAGGCGATCTGGTTGATCGGCCAGTTCCAGGGCGTGATCATCGCGACGACGCCGACCGGTTCATGCACGATGCGGGTCGAGCCCTGCATGTATTCGAAGGCGAACGTCTCGAGTGCCTTGATCGTCTGCTCGAAATGTACAGCGCCGACGCCGGCCTGCTCGGCCCGGGCCATCGCGAGCGGCGCGCCCATTTCCCGCGAGATGATGTCGCCGAGCTCGTCATTGCGGCGCTTCAGGATCGATAGAATGCGCTTCAGCAGTTCGAGGCGCTCTTCCTTCCTCGTCTGCGAGAAGGAGGCAAAGGCGCTGCGCGCGGCTGCAATCGCCTTTTGGGCGTCGGCGGCACTCCCGATCGCAATGGTTCCTATCGGCTGCTCGGTTGATGGATCAATTACCTCGCGAGCCCTGGATACCGTGGGCTCGACCCACTCACCGTCGATATAGAACTTGTGGGCATGTTTCATCGGTGGCTCCCATGTATGGCTTGGTTTGTCGTGCCTAGCGGATGCAATTTGCGATCCGCCTGCATCAGGTTCTTGCCGACGCCGGGAAGATGAGCCACGGAGGAGCCCAAAAATCGCCAGCGGCACGCGAGATTATTTGCCTTGCGCGCCATCGGCGGCGCGTTCCACGAATCCGGCGACAGCGACGATGGCTATCTCCGTGTGCGGCAAAGCGGCCAGCTCGCCCAGTGTCACCGGTTTAATGGGCGGGCGTAGCCGATAGTAACCGACCTCGCCGGGCGAGACGTCACGGTATTGCGCCAGCAGTTCGACCGCGGTCAGACCGCACAGCCGGCCTTGACATGGTCCCATTCCGCATCGTGTGAACGCCTTCATCTGGTTAGGGCCCGGCACGCCGAGCGCCGCAACTTCACGCAGCTTGCCGACTGTGATTTCCTCGCAGCGGCAGGCGATGGTGCCGTCGTCCTCGGGCACGCGAAACGTTTTCCCGGGCCGGAACCGATGCTCGATGAAAGTCCTGCCCCTGAGGGCAAGAGCGAGCTCTCGCGAGAGTTGGTTCCGGCGCTGTTGATAGGCACCCTGGCCAAGGCGATTTAGGTCGAGCGCCGCAGTCAGGCCCGCGAGCTCTCCTTGGAGAGCCGAGGCAACTGCTCCGACAATTCCCGCCGCATCACCGGCGATCGAAACTCCAGGAACCGAACTTGCGCCGCAAACGTCGACGGTCGGGCGGAAGGCAGCGAGGCGCTCGTCCCAGACGTAGTCGCACCCGGCTGCCAGCGTGAGATTAAGGTTCGGTGCGATCCCCTGGTGCAGAAGGAGCAAGTCGCCCTGAATGTGCAGGGACTTTTTGCCGCGACGAACCCGCAAGGCGCTGAATTGTCCGGAACCGAACGCCTCGATCGCAGTCACCCCGCGGATGACACGGGTTCGACGGTGGACGTCCAAGAGGAGCTTCAGGCCCTTGAGGGCGTAGGGCGACGTGGCAAAGCTAAGCAGGTGAGGCAGGGCCAAGCGACAGTTCTCGACTGGCGTAGTATCGACGACCGCTGTCACGGACACGCCTGCCCGCAGAAGTTGGCTTGCAAGCAAGTACAGCAGCGGCCCGGTCCCGGCGAGGATGGTCCGTCCCGAGGGCACGAGGCCTGACGACTTCACCAGGATCTGCGCCGCTCCCGCCGCCATGACGCCGGGCATGGTCCAACCCGGGAATGGGAACGGACGCTCGAGCGCGCCGGTTGCGAGAATCACTCGATCGGCGGCGATCGGCCGAGCAATGCCGCCGAGCGAGATCCCGACCTCGAGCGCATGCGCGCCGTCGCCCGTTTCCTCGTCAGCAGGCCCGACGCTCCACACCGTCGCCCGGCGGGCATAGCTCAAGTCTGCGCTCCGGAACCGCTCGATGAGCCGCCGACCGGCAGCGTAGTCCGGCCCCATGCGCGTGAGATCGGCATCCGAAGCACGGTCGACCGACCGATAGATCTGGCCGCCGGGCGATTCATTTTCGTCGGCCAGCAATACGGCGAGGCCGTGGGTCGAGGCTTCGATGGCTGCCGAGAGGCCGGCGGGCCCGGCACCAACGACGACGAGGTCATAGGCAGGCGCGAGATCGGCGGCAGACTGAACGTTTTGAATCATTCTTCCTGCCCCGGCATGGCCGCGCCGTCCTGTGTTTCGACCCGCATTCCCGTCACCACGGTGGTCATGCAACCCTGCCGGTTCGGCCGGCCATCGATTTTGACAAGGCACTCGAAGCAGACACCCATCATGCAGTAAGGACCACGGGCGGCGCCGGACACCGGGGTGCGCCGCGTGCTGCAATGTCCCGCAGCCAACAGTGCAGCGGCAACGCTATCGCCTTGGCTGGCCATGGTCGGCACGCCGTTGAATGTGAATGAGACCGAACTCTCTTTTCTGTCAGACAGCCGCCGGAACATGGAACCTCCGGGAATGAAATACTGAAAGATCCTCAGAAAGCGCCCCGGCCGAAATTTGCCGCGGCAGAACCAGCGCGTGGTTCGCCGCCAGCGTCACGCCGGAATGGCAGGCGAATGCGAACGCACCTGGAAACCTCTCTGACTGCTCGTAAATGGGGTAGCCGTCCGGAGTCACCACACGGAATGCGGCCCAGATCCGCACCGCCTTGGCCTCCCTGAGCAGTGGGAACGTGCGTAGGGCGCGTTCAGCCAGAACTGCGGTTATCGGTCCCCTCGGCCGCTGGTGATCGATCGTCGCCTCCTTGCTCTCGCCGATCAGCACAGAGCCCTCGTCCGTCTGCCGCAGATAGCCGGTGGCATGGCTGAGGAAGGGCTTCAGCCGCTCGGTGACGATGATCTGGCCGCGGCTGGGCGAGAGCGGAACGTTCAGCCCAACCATCGGGGCGAGCGCGGTATTACCGATGCCGGCCGCAAGGACGATCTTGCCGGCACCGAGCCTCCACCCGTCTCCAGCCAGTTCGAATGCGCCGGCGCGATGGCGGATCGCAGTGGTCTTCCGATGCGGCAGATAATGAACGCCACGCTGCTGCAGCGCCTTGTGAAAGCCCGCGAACAGCCGCAGAGGGTTTGCGTGTCCATCCAGCGGGCTGAAAATTGCGCCTGCTACCGTCTCGCCGACGAGGGGCAAGCGGCGGCGCGTCTCGGCCTGATCGAGTATCTCATATTCGAGCGGCGGCGTTCCTTCCGCGTCCATTCCTGGTTGGCCGGCGAGCTTCGCCATCGATGCTATCCCGCGTTCCAGCTCCGTTGGCGTGAGCCGAATTGAGAAGCCGCCCGACTGGACAAAGCCAGTGTCGATGCCGGTTTCGCCCTTGAGTTCGGCTGCCAGCTGGTGCCAGTTCGCGGTCGAGGTTCGCGACCATCGCGAATAGGCGGCGTTGCCGAGGCCCTTGCTTGAGCTCCATACGAGACCAAAATTCGCCCGGGCGGCCCTGTTTGCCAGATCGCCTTCGTCGACGATTGCAACCCTTTGTCCGCATTTCGACAGACCCCAGGCTATCGATACGCCTACCAGCCCGCCGCCGATGACGATTACGTCGTAATCCATTCCGCTAGCTTCCCTCGGCGCGTATCCCCCACGGCTTTCTCCGGATCTGGCCTCACGATCAGATTGCGCCGACTTTGACTTTCGAACCATCAAGGAGGCGCGACAGACGGAAGGGAGTGGGGTCGACACAGGGTGTATCATTGGCAACCAGGTCGGCCGCCAGGCGGCCGATGCCCGGGCCAAGGCCGAAGCCATGGCCGGAGCAGCCCGCGGCCAAATAGAGACCTCTCACACCGTCGGCCGGCGAGATGACCGGCACCGCGTCCGGCGTGAAATCCACGTACGCTCCCCAGCTGTCGGCGACTTCGACCCCCGCCAACGCAGGAAACTGCTCCGTGACACGTTTCAAAATAGCCGCGATGGTGCGGCGGCTCGGCGGTGGGTCAAGAACGCGCATCCGCTCGAAGGCCGACGGTTTACTCTTGTTCAAGCTTCCGAATGCCTCCGGACCCTGGAGGAAGGATTTGCCGATGCCGAACTGCACCGCTTTCAGACGCTTCATGAACATCGGCATGAACCAGCGGGCGTAGCGAATGCCTTGTGGGGTGATGTCGAGCATCGCCCTGCCGCTGCTCGCAAGCGTGTAGCTGCCATCCAACCGGCGGGTCAACGCACACTCCGGCGTATAGATCGCTTCGCCCAAATTCGCCGTGGGCCGCGTTCGAAGCGCTGTCTGGCGCACGCTCGCCTGCGGGAACAGAACTCCGTA
>NZ_AUTC01000199.1 GCF_001461695.1 Sinorhizobium fredii USDA 205
GTCGAACTGATCGTGCCGATCGCCATGGAAGAGAAGCTGCGCTTCGCTATCCGTGAAGGCGGCCGCACCGTCGGCGCCGGCATCGTCGCCTCGATCGTCGAGTAACAACAAAACGGCTTGAGCCGTTTCGGCAGGGACATGGTCGCCCATGTCCCTGCGATTTTTGAAAGAAGCGGCTAAGCGAAACGAATTCAGAAGTTTGAGTGTGTGCCGTCGAAAGGCACACGGGAAACACGAGCAAGGACAAGTCGAATGAACGGCCAGAATATCCGCATCCGCCTCAAGGCGTTTGATCACCGGATCCTCGATGCCTCCACGCGCGAAATCGTGTCGACGGCCAAGCGCACCGGTGCGAGTGTGCGCGGGCCCGTGCCGCTTCCGACCCGGATTGAAAAATTCACGGTCAACCGGTCGCCGCACGTCGACAAGAAGAGCCGCGAACAGTTCGAGATGCGCACCCACAAGCGCCTTCTCGATATCGTTGATCCGACCCCGCAGACGGTTGATGCGCTGATGAAGCTCGATCTGGCCGCCGGCGTCGACGTCGAGATCAAGCTCTAAGAATCCCGGCGCAAGCCGAAATAACAAGGAAGGTACGTGGAGTTTCTCCAACGGCTTCCAGGAACAGGAAACCGGAAGGTGCGGATGCACCGGACGGGAACCCTTAACAAGAGGCGTGAACCGATGCGTTCAGGTGTGATTGCACAGAAAGTGGGAATGACCCGCGTCTACAACGACGCCGGTGAGCATATCCCGGTAACAGTTTTGCGGCTGGAGAACTGCCAGGTAGTGGCCCAGCGCACGGAAGAAAAGAATGGCTACACCGCAGTTCAGCTGGGTGCCGGCCGTTCCAAGGTGAAGAACACGACGAAGGCTCTGCGCGGCCATTTCGCCGCTGCGAGCGTCGAGCCGAAGGCGAAGCTCGTCGAGTTCCGCGTTACCGCTGACAACCTGATCGACATTGGCGCCGAACTGACGGCCAGCCATTTCGTCGCCGGCCAGCTGGTTGACGTCACCGGCACGACGATCGGTAAGGGTTTTGCCGGCGCCATCAAGCGCCATAACTTCGGCGGTCTGCGCGCCACGCACGGTGTATCGGTATCGCACCGCTCGCATGGTTCGACCGGTTCCAACCAGGATCCGGGCCGCGTCTGGAAGGGCAAGCGCATGGCTGGTCACATGGGCCAGACCCGCGTCACCACGCAGAACCTCGAAGTCGTATCGACCGACGAAGATCGCGGTCTGATCCTGGTCAAGGGCGCCGTTCCCGGCTCCAAGGGCGCATGGATCGTCGTCCGCGACGCAATCAAGTCGGGCACTCCGGAAGGCGCACCGCGCCCGGCCGCTGTGCGCGCCGCAGAATCGAAGTAAGGGAGCCGAATAATGGATCTCACCGTCAAAACCCTCGAGGGCAAGGACGCGGGAAAGGTTTCCCTTTCTGACGCCATTTTCGGCCTCGAACCCCGTGAAGACATCATCGCCCGCGTCATCCGCTGGCAGCTCGCCAAGCGCCAGCAGGGCACGCACAAGGCCAAGGGCCGCGCTGAAGTCGCCCGCACCGGCGCCAAGATGTACAAGCAGAAGGGTACGGGCCGCGCCCGCCACCACTCCGCTCGTGCTCCGCAGTTCCGCGGCGGTGGCAAGGCCCATGGTCCGGTCGTCCGCAGCCATGCGCACGATCTTCCGAAGAAGATCCGCGCGCTCGGTCTGCGCCACGCGCTGTCGGCCAAGCTGAAGGCTGAAGAGATCATCGTCCTCGACGATCTCGTCGCCAATGAAGCAAAGACGAAGGCGCTCGCCGGCGCATTCGCCTCGCTCGGCCTCACCAACGCTCTGATCATCGGCGGCGCCGAAATCGAGAGCAACTTCAAGCTCGCAGCCCAGAACATCCCGAACGTGGACGTTCTGCCGGTTCAGGGCATCAACGTTTACGACATTCTGCGCCGTGGCAAGCTCGTGCTTTCCAAGGCAGCCGTGGAAGCTCTGGAGGAGCGGTTCAAATGACGGATCTTCGCCACTACGACGTGATCGTGTCTCCCTCGATCACCGAAAAGTCGACGCTGGTTTCCGAACAGAACCAGGTCGTCTTCAACGTCGCCAAGGGCGCTTCGAAGCCTGAGATCAAGGCTGCAGTCGAAGCCCTGTTCGGCGTCAAGGTCACGGCCGTGAACACGCTCGTCCGCAAGGGTAAGCTGAAGCGCTTCCGCGGCTTCGCCGGAAAGCAGAAGGACGTCAAGAAGGCGATCATCACGCTCGCCGAAGGTCAGTCCATCGACGTCTCGACCGGTCTCTAACGGATAGGCCCATTAGGGTAAAAACCCAAAAGGGAACAAGAAAATGGCATTGAAAAGTTTCAATCCGACGACGCCGAGCCAGCGCCAGCTGGTCATCGTGGACCGGGCCGGCCTCTACAAGGGCAAGCCGGTCAAGACGCTGACCGAGGGCCTGTCCTCCAAGGGCGGTCGCAACAACCTGGGCCGCATCACCGTTCGCTTCCAGGGCGGTGGTCACAAGCGGACCTACCGTCTGGTCGACTTCAAGCGTCGCAAGTTCGACGTCGAGGGCACGGTCGAGCGTCTGGAATATGACCCGAACCGCACCGCCTTCATCGCGCTCGTCAGCTACGCCGACGGCGAACAGGCCTATATCCTGGCGCCGCAGCGTCTTGCCGCCGGCGACAAGGTCATCGCTTCGGACAAGGCTGTCGACGTCAAGCCCGGCAACACCATGCCGCTGCAGTTCATCCCGGTCGGCTCCATCATCCACAACGTGGAAATGAAGCCGGGCAAGGGCGGCCAGATCGCTCGCTCCGCCGGGACCTATGCGCAGCTCGTCGGTCGCGACCAGGGCATGGCGATCCTTCGCCTGAACTCGGGCGAGCAGCGCCTCGTGCACGGCTCTTGCCTTGCATCGATCGGTGCTGTATCGAACCCCGATCACGGCAACATCAATGACGGTAAGGCTGGCCGTTCGCGTTGGCGCGGCAAGCGTCCGCACGTACGCGGCGTCGTCATGAACCCGGTTGACCATCCGCACGGCGGTGGTGAAGGCCGCACCTCCGGTGGCCGCCACCCGGTAACCCCGTGGGGCAAGCCGACGAAGGGCAAGCGCACGCGCTCCAACAAGTCGACCGACAAGTTCATCATGCGCTCGCGCCATCAGCGCAAGAAGTAAGAGAGGAAGTCTCAAGTGGCTCGTTCAGTTTGGAAAGGTCCGTTTGTTGACGGCTATCTTCTCAAGAAGGCTGAGAAGGTCCGCGAAGGCGGTCGCAACGAAGTGATCAAGATGTGGAGCCGCCGCTCCACGATCCTTCCGCAATTCGTTGGTCTGACCTTCGGCGTCTACAACGGCAACAAGCATGTTCCCGTCTCCGTGTCCGAGGAAATGGTCGGTCACAAGTTCGGTGAATTCGCTCCGACCCGGACCTATTATGGTCATGGCGCGGACAAGAAGGCGAAGAGGAAGTAACAATGGGCAAGGCAAAAGCCGAACGCCGGCTGAAGGATAATGAGGCGCAGGCCATTGCGCGCACGATCCGCGTCAGCCCCCAGAAGCTCAACCTCGTTGCTGCGCTGATCCGCGGCAAGAAGGTCGACCGCGCTCTGGCCGAACTCGAGTTCTCCCGCAAGCGCATTGCAGGCACCGTCAAGAAGACGCTTGAATCTGCGATCGCAAATGCCGAGAACAACCACGATCTCGACGTTGATTCGCTCATCGTCGCGGAAGCTTACGTTGGCAAGTCGATCGTCATGAAGCGCTTCCACGCCCGTGGTCGCGGCCGTGCATCGCGCGTCGAAAAGCCGTTCTCGCACTTGACGATCGTTGTTCGTGAAGTGGAAGCCAAAGGGGAGGCCGCATAATGGGCCAGAAGATTAATCCGATCGGTTTCCGTCTCGGCATCAACCGGACCTGGGACAGCCGTTGGTTCGCGGACAACGCCGAATACGGCCAGCTGCTGCACGAAGACCTGAAGATCCGCGCCTACCTGATGGAAGAGCTGAAGGCTGCCGGTATCGCCAAGGTCGTGATCGAGCGTCCGCACAAGAAGTGCCGGGTGACGATCCACTCGGCCCGTCCGGGTCTGATCATCGGCAAGAAGGGCGCCGACATCGAAAAGCTCCGCAAGAAGCTTTCCGAAATGACCAACTCGGAAACGCACCTCAACATCGTTGAAGTGCGCAAGCCCGAAGTCGACGCAACGCTCGTTGCCCAGTCGATCGCCCAGCAGCTCGAGCGCCGCGTGGCTTTCCGCCGTGCGATGAAGCGCGCTGTTCAGTCGGCGATGCGTCTTGGCGCCGAAGGCATCAAGATCACCTGCGCCGGCCGCCTCGGTGGCGCGGAAATCGCCCGTACCGAATGGTACCGCGAAGGCCGCGTTCCGCTGCACACGCTGCGGGCGGACATCGACTACGGCACGGCCGAAGCTGAAACCGCCTTCGGCATCTGCGGCGTCAAGGTCTGGATCTTCAAGGGTGAAATCCTCGAGCACGATCCGATGGCTTCCGAGCGCCGCGCGACCGAGAGTGATAACCAGGGCGGTGGCGGTCGCGACCGTCGTCGTGACAACGCGTAACATACGCGCGTGGCAGCCAATATCGGAGAAGTAAAAAAATGTTGCAGCCAAAGCGTACGAAGTATCGCAAGCAATTCAAGGGCCGCATCAAGGGCGTTGCCAAGGGCGGTTCTGATCTCGCCTTCGGCGAATTCGGCCTGAAGGCTCAGGAACCGAACCGCGTCAATGCGCGCGAGATCGAGGCGGCTCGCCGTGCGATCACCCGGCACATGAAGCGCGCCGGCCGCGTCTGGATCCGCGTGTTCCCGGACGTTCCGGTCACAGCCAAGCCCACCGAAGTCCGCATGGGTAAGGGTAAGGGCTCGGTCGAATACTGGGCATGCAAGGTCAAGCCCGGCCGTATGATGTTCGAGATCGATGGTGTCAACGAAGAACTTGCTCGTGAGGCACTTCGTCTTGGCGCTGCCAAGCTCTCTGTCAAGACGCGCTTCGTGCAGCGTATCGCAGAGTAAGGAGTGAAGCTCATGAAAGCCGCAGATGTTCGCGCTCTGAGCGCCGACCAACTCAAGGAAGAGCTCGCCAAGCTGAAGAAGGAGCAGTTCAACCTGCGCTTCCAGAAGGCTACCGGCCAGCTCGAAAAGTCTTCGCGTATCGACGAAGTCCGCAAGGACATCGCACGCATCAAAACCATTGCCCGCCAGAAGGCGGCAGAAGCCAAGGCCTAAGGACCAGAATAAATGCCGAAACGCATTCTGCAGGGCACCGTCGTCAGCGACAAGAACGACAAGACCGTCGTCGTCAAGGTCGAGCGCCGCTTTGCGCACCCGATCCTCCAGAAGACCGTGCGTCGTTCCAAGAAGTACAAGGCTCACGACGAGAACAACCAGTTCAAGGTCGGTGATGTCGTTTCCATCGAGGAATGCGCACCGATCTCCAAGGACAAGCGCTGGACGGTGGTTGCCGCCCAGGCTTGATTTGTGCAGGTTTTGCCCGCCGGACCCTTGCGTCTTGGGCAAATATCTGTATGAAGCACGCAATTAAAGCTGAGGAACGCTCGAGTCCGGGCGTTCTTTTGCTTTGAGATGAGCACAATAAGCCGGGCGAGGGGGTCTCGACCCAACCGGCCTGGTAACAACAAGAAGGCGACCTGACATGATTCAGATGCAAACAAACCTCGACGTGGCGGATAATTCCGGCGCACGTCGTGTCATGTGCATCAAGGTGCTGGGCGGCTCCAAGCGCAAGTACGCGTCGATCGGCGACATCATTGTCGTTTCGATCAAGGAAGCCATTCCGCGCGGCCGCGTGAAGAAGGGTGATGTCATGAAGGCCGTTGTCGTTCGCACCGCGAAGGACATCCGCCGTCCGGATGGCAGCGTCATCCGTTTCGACACCAACGCAGCCGTACTTATCGACAACAAGAAAGAGCCGATCGGCACCCGTATCTTCGGACCGGTTCCGCGCGAACTGCGCGCCAAGAACCACATGAAGATCATCTCGCTGGCTCCGGAAGTCCTCTAAGGGAGCGTTGAGAGATGCAGAAGATTCGCAAGGGCGACAAGGTCGTCGTACTCACCGGTAAGGACAAGGGCCGCACCGGCGAGGTCATCCAGGTCATGCCGAAGGAAGACCGGGCCGTGGTGCGCGGCGTCAACGTGGTGAAGCGCCACCAGCGCCAGACCCAGAACCAGGAAGCCGGCATTATCAGCAAGGAAGCCCCGATCCACCTTTCGAACATCGCGATCGCCGATCCGAAGGACGGCAAGCCGACCCGCGTTGGCTTCAAGATCGACGGTGAAAAGAAGGTCCGCGTGGCCAAGCGTTCGGGAGAAGTGATCGATGGCTAAGACCGCTTATGAGCCGCGGCTCAAGAAGGAATATGTAGAGCGCATCCGCAAGGCGATGCAGGAGAAGTTCTCCTACGCCAACGAAATGCAGATCCCGCGCCTCGACAAGATCGTCATCAACATGGGTGTTGGCGAAGCGACCGGCGATTCCAAGAAGCCGTCCGTTGCTGCTGCCGACCTCGCAGCGATTGCCGGCCAGAAGCCGGTGATCACCCGCGCTCGCAACTCCATCGCTGGCTTCAAGCTTCGCGAAGGCATGCCGATTGGTGCCAAGGTTACCCTGCGCGGCGTTCGGATGTATGAGTTCCTGGATCGTCTCGTGAACATCGCTTTGCCGCGTGTTCGCGACTTCCGCGGCCTCAACCCGAAGTCCTTCGATGGTCGTGGCAACTTCGCCATGGGCATCAAGGAGCACATTGTGTTCCCTGAGATCAACTACGACAAGGTTGATCAGATGTGGGGCATGGACATCATCGTTTGCACGACGGCATCTAACGACGACGAAGCGCGCGCTCTGCTTGCAGAGTTCAACTTCCCGTTCCGTCAGTAATCCGTAACGACAAGCGTAAAGAAGGATAACTGTTATGGCGAAAACGAGCGCAGTTGAAAAGAACAAGCGCCGCCGCAAACTGGTTGCCGGACAAGCCGCTAAGCGTGCGGCCCTCAAGGCAATCATCATGAACCAGTCTTTGCCGATCGAAGAGCGGTTCAAGGCCACCCTCAAGCTGGCAGAACTGCCGCGCGATGGTTCGAAGACCCGCATCCGCAACCGTTGCGAAGTCACCGGCCGTCCGCGCGCCTACTATCGCAAGCTTCGCATGTCGCGTATCGCGCTTCGCGAACTCGGCAATCTCGGCAAGGTGCCGGGCATCGTCAAGTCGAGCTGGTAAGGAGACGGGTACATGGCAATGACTGATCCTTTGGGCGATATGCTCACCCGTATCCGCAACGGTGCTGCTCGCCGCAAGTCCAGCGTTTCGACGCCGGCTTCCAAGCTGCGCGCACGCGTTCTGGATGTCCTTCAGGCCGAAGGCTATATCCGCGGATACTCTGAAGTCGAATTCGGCAACGGCAAGGCCGAGCTGAACATCGAACTGAAATACTACGAAGGCGCTTCCGTGATCCGTGAGATCGCGCGCGTCTCCAAGCCGGGCCGCCGGGTCTATGTCTCGGTCAAGTCCATTCCGCAGGTCGCGAACGGCCTCGGCATCACCATCCTTTCGACCCCGAAGGGCGTGATGGCCGATCACCAGGCACGCGAACAGAATGTTGGTGGCGAGCTTCTTTGCTCGGTCTTCTAAGACCGGGCAGGATCTCCATGACGAACAGACAGGTATAAAAATGTCTCGTATCGGTAAGAAACCCGTTCAGGTTCCGGCAGGCGTCACGGCTAGCGTTGATGGCCAGAAGGTAACGGCGAAGGGTCCGAAGGGCGAACTGTTCTTCGTCGCAAACGACGAAGTTTCGGTAAAGCTCGAAAACAATGCGGTTGTGGTTCAGCCGCTCAATGAAAGCAAGGATGCTCGTGCTAAGTGGGGCATGTCCCGCACGATGGTCGAGAACATCTTCAAGGGCGTCAAGGACGGCTACGAGCGCAAGCTCGAGATCAACGGCGTCGGCTACCGTGCTTCGATGCAGGGCAAGAACCTGCAGCTGGCGCTCGGTTTCAGCCATGACGTCGTCTACCAGACGCCGGAAGGCATCACGATCGCTGTGCCGAAGCCGACGGAAATCGTCGTTTCCGGCATCAACAAACAGCAGGTCGGCCAGGTTGCCGCGGAAATCCGCGAATACCGCGGCCCCGAGCCCTACAAGGGCAAGGGCGTCAAGTATGCCGGAGAGCGGATTGTCCGCAAAGAAGGCAAGAAGAAGTAAGGATCACGCGAAATGGCTAGCAGGAAAGATACTCTTGTGCGTCGCGCCAGCCGCGTGCGCCGTCAAATCAAGGCGGTCGCCAATGGCCGCCCGCGCCTGTCGGTTCATCGCTCGTCGAAGAACATCTATGCGCAGATCATCGATGACGTTGCCGGCAAGACGATTGCCGCTGCCTCGACCCTCGAGGCAGATCTCAAGTCTGCGCTGAAGACCGGCGCCGACACGGCAGCAGCCGCAGCCGTCGGCAAGCTCCTCGCCGAGCGCGCTTCCAAGGCAGGCGTCAAGGACGTCGTCTTTGATCGCGGCGCCTTCATCTACCACGGCCGCGTCAAGGCGCTGGCCGAGGCAGCCCGCGAAGGCGGCCTGAACTTCTAATGTTCACCGCCCGGGCAGAGATGCCTGGGCGGATTCTGCCTCGCATTACCCCCGGTCGCTTCGGCTCGTACGAGGCGACTTTCGTCAATCTGCCGATTGCACCCGGAAAAGAAAAAGGAAGAGGACAATGGCACAAGAAAGAAGAGGTTCTCGCGAAGATCGCCAGAACCGCGAAGAGCGCGACAGCGAATTTGTCGATAAGCTCGTCGCAATCAACCGCGTCGCCAAGGTGGTGAAGGGCGGTCGTCGTTTCGGTTTCGCCGCTCTCGTCGTCGTCGGGGACCAGAAGGGCCGTGTTGGCTTCGGCCATGGCAAGGCACGCGAAGTGCCGGAAGCCATCCGCAAGGCAACGGAAGCCGCCAAGCGCGACCTGATCTTCGTACCGCTGCGCGGCGGTCGCACGCTGCATCACGACGTCAACGGTCGTCACGGCGCCGGCAAGGTGCTGCTGCGCTCGGCCAAGGCCGGTACCGGTATTATCGCCGGTGGTCCGATGCGCGCCGTCTTTGAGACGCTCGGCGTTCACGACGTCGTTGCGAAGTCGACCGGTTCGTCGAACCCCTACAACATGGTTCGTGCCACCTTCGACGCGCTCAAGAACCAGATGCACCCGAAGGACATCGCGGCACAGCGCGGCATGAAATACGCCACGCTCCAGTCCCGTCGCGTTGCCGCCGGCGCTGCTTCCGAAGAATAAGGGAGCTGACAGATGGCTAAGAAAGAAGTTGCCAAGAAGACGGTTACCGTCGAGCAGATTGGTAGCCCCATCCGCCGTCCGGCCGTACAGCGTCAGACGCTTGTCGGTCTGGGCCTCAACAAGATGCACCGGGTTCGCACGCTGGAAGACACTCCGGCCGTTCGCGGCATGATCCGGGCCGTCCAGCACCTCGTTCGCGTCGTCGACGAGAAGTGAGGGGGATCCAGATATGAAACTGAATGAAATCAAGGACAATGAAGGCGCGACCAAGAACCGCAAGCGCCTTGGCCGTGGTATCGGCTCCGGCTCCGGCAAGACCGCCGGTCGCGGCGTGAAGGGTCAGAAGGCCCGTTCGGGCGTTGCGATCAACGGCTTCGAAGGCGGCCAGATGCCCATCTACCGCCGTCTGCCGAAGCGCGGCTTCAACAACATCTTCGCTTCGGAGTTCGTTGTCGTCTCGCTCGGCCGTATCCAGACGGCAATCGATGCCAAGAAGCTCGACGCTTCGAAGACCGTCGATGCGGCTGCCCTGAAGGCCGCCGGCGTCATCCGTCGCGAGAAGGACGGCGTCCGCGTTCTCGCCGATGGCGAACTGAAGGCGAAGATTTCGCTCGAAGTCGCCGGCGCTTCCAAGCCGGCCGTCGAGAAGATCGAAAAGGCCGGCGGTTCGATAAAGCTGCTCGCCGCCGCCGCTGCGGAATAATATGACTGATGAACCGCCCGGGGTGCTTCACGCCGGGCGGTTTTGCTCCCATATGTGAGCCTCACGTCCGAGGGCGGCGAATCACTTGCCGCGACGGGACACAACGGAAACCACGGTGAGGCATCCGATTGCAGCGACAATCGCCTCGCGCCCGGTTTTCAACGACGAAGACTTACTCTTGCCGGAACTGACCGGGTTTCTCCCGCTGTTTCCGAGACATGGTACGCGGAGAATTGCATGGCTTCTGCAGCGGAACAGCTCGCCTCGAACCTGAATTTTTCGACTTTCGCCAAAGCGGAAGATCTGAAGAAAAGGCTCTGGTTCACCCTCGGTGCGCTTCTGGTTTACCGTCTTGGCACCTATATCCCGCTGCCCGGTCTCAATCCGGCCGCGTTCGCCCAGGCTTTCCAGGGCCAAGCCGGCGGCATCCTCGGCCTGTTCAACATGTTTTCGGGCGGTGCAGTGGAGCGCATGGCGATCTTCGCGCTCGGCATCATGCCCTATATTTCCGCTTCGATCATCGTGCAGCTGATGACCTCGGTCGTCCCGGCGCTCGAGCAATTGAAGAAGGAAGGCGAGCAGGGCCGCAAGGTCATCAACCAGTATACCCGCTACGGCACGGTACTCCTCGGCGCTATGCAGGCCTATGGCATCGCGGTCGGGCTTGAGAGCGGCAGCGGTCTCGTCAACGATCCGGGTTGGTTCTTCCGGATTTCGACGGTCATCTCGCTGCTCGGCGGTACCATGTTCCTGATGTGGCTCGGCGAGCAGATCACCTCGCGGGGTATCGGCAACGGCATTTCGCTGATCATCTTTGCCGGCATCGTCGCGGCTCTGCCGGGCGCGCTTGCGGGAACCCTGGAGCTCGGCCGTACCGGAGCTCTGTCGACGCCGCTCATCCTGGCGATCATCGTCATGGTGGTCGCGGTCATCGCGCTGATCGTCTTCGTCGAGCGCGCTCAGCGCCGCCTGCTGATCCAGTATCCGAAGCGCCAGGTCGGCAACCGCATGTTCCAGGGCGATACGTCGCATCTGCCGCTGAAGCTCAACACGTCCGGCGTGATCCCGGCGATCTTCGCTTCGTCGCTGCTGTTGCTGCCCGCGACGCTTGCCGGTTTCGCCAATGCGGCGACGCTGCCCGGCTGGGCGACGACGATCGTTGGGGCGCTCGCGCATGGCCAGCCTTTGTACATGATCTTTTACGGCGGGATGATCGCCTTCTTCGCCTTCTTCTACACGGCGATCGTCTTCAATCCGAAGGATACGGCCGACAATTTGAAGAAGCACGGCGGCTTCATTCCGGGGATTCGCCCGGGTGAGCGCACCGCCGAATACATCGACTACGTGCTGACCCGCATCACCGTCATCGGTGCCATCTACCTGATTTTCGTCTGCATCCTGCCGGAAATTCTCATCTCTCAGACAGGCGTGCCGTTCTACCTTGGTGGTACGTCGCTTTTGATTGTTGTCAGCGTCACCCTTGATACGGTAGCACAGATCCAGGGTCACCTCATTGCTCAGCAATATGAGGGGCTGATCAAGAAGTCGAAGCTGCGCGGAGGAAAGAGGGGACGATGAGACTTATTTTTTTGGGACCGCCGGGCGCTGGCAAGGGTACGCAGGCCAAGCTTCTGACGGAGAGATACGGCATTCCGCAGCTTTCCACGGGGGACATGCTTCGGGCCGCCGTTGCCCAGGCGACCGAGGTCGGCAAGCGCGCCAAAGCGGTGATGGATGCCGGCCAGCTGGTCTCCGACGAAATCGTCAATGAAATCGTTTCCGACCGCATCGACGCGCCGGACTGTGCGAAGGGCTTCATTCTCGACGGCTATCCGCGCACCGTGCCGCAGGCTATTGCGCTCGACCGGATGCTCGAGAGCAAGGGCCTGAAACTGGATGCGGTCATCGAGTTGAAGGTCGATGAGGCCGCCCTTGTCCGGCGCATGGAGAATCGCGTAGCGGAAACCATCGCTACGGGCGGTACGGTGCGCTCCGACGACAATCCCGAGGCCTTCAAGCGTCGCTTGACGGAATACAGGGAAAAGACTGCTCCGCTTTCGGAGCATTATGCCGAAACCGGTCAGTTGAAGACCGTGGACGGGATGGCGGACGTGGAAGCGGTCACCGCCGAGATCGACAAGATTCTGGCATAGGCTGTCGTCTTTGCCAAAATGGAAGCGCCGGGGAGTTGACTTTTCCGGGTGATTCCTCCAAAGACAGCGTCAACTCGCGACATGAGAAGCGATCGGCGCGGTCTTCAAAACAAAGAAGTCCGGGTACGGTCGTTTTTGACGTGTCTCGAACCTCAATCAACGTGCGGCTCTTCGAGGTCGCGTAACGAAGCACCTATTGCCGGATGGCAACTGGAACGCAAGGAGAATAGACGTGGCACGTATCGCTGGCGTCAACATCCCGACGGCAAAGCGCGTCGTCATCGCGCTGACCTACATTCACGGGATTGGCACGAAATTCGCCCAGGAAATCATCGAGAAGGTCGGCATTCCGGCTGACCGTCGCGTGCACCAGCTGACGGACGCCGAAGTCCTTCAGATTCGCGAAACGATCGACCGCGATTATCAGGTCGAGGGCGACCTGCGCCGCGAAACGTCGATGAACATCAAGCGCCTGATGGACCTCGGCTGCTACCGTGGCCTGCGTCATCGTCGCGGCCTGCCGGTGCGCGGTCAGCGTACCCACACCAATGCCCGCACCCGCAAGGGTCCGGCAAAGGCGATCGCCGGCAAGAAGAAGTAATTTCCCGAAAAGGGAAAGCGGGAGGCTGGCGTCCGCGCCGGCCTCCTTTTGCAGTTTGGGAAGGGCCAGTGCCCGACCTGTGTCTGACCGCTAGCGGTTCAGCAAAATAAAAGCGGGGCCGGCGTGCCGGTTTCGTGAAAGAAGATGCAGGGCAGGGGACGACCAATCCTTTTCCCGGTGGAGCCGCTGGAATTACGGCGGTGCAGAGATCTAAGAAAGGGATCCTATGGCCAAGGAAGCCACCCGCGTTCGCCGCCGCGAGCGCAAGAACATCACGTCTGGCGTCGCGCACGTCAATTCGTCGTTCAACAACACGATGATCACCATCACCGACGCACAGGGCAATGCAATTGCCTGGTCGTCTGCCGGTGCAAAGGGCTTCAAGGGTTCGCGCAAGTCGACCCCGTTCGCCGCTCAGATCGCCGCCGAGGACTGCGCCAAGAAGGCTCAGGAACACGGCATGAAGTCGCTGGAAGTGGAAGTTTGCGGACCGGGTTCCGGCCGTGAATCCGCACTTCGCGCGCTGCAGGCCGCGGGCTTCATGATCACGTCGATCCGCGACGTGACGCCGATCCCGCACAACGGCTGCCGCCCGCGCAAGAAGCGCCGCGTCTGATCATTTGTATTCAAGATTCCGGTGAGAGCGCGGGCGCGTTCTCCCGGACTTCGGGGCTCGGTTGCCACGATTGGATGGTGGCAACGAACGGAAGGCAGAAAACATGATCCAGAAAAATTGGCAGGAACTGATCAAGCCGAACAAGGTGGATTTCACCTCCTCCGGCCGCACCAAGGCAACGCTGGTGGCGGAACCGCTTGAGCGCGGCTTTGGTCTGACCCTCGGCAACGCGCTTCGTCGCGTGCTGCTGTCGTCGCTCCGTGGTGCTGCCGTCACCGCGGTGCAGATCGACGGCGTATTGCACGAGTTCTCCTCGATCCCGGGTGTGCGGGAAGATGTGACGGACATCGTGCTCAACATCAAGGAAATCGCCATCAAGATGGATGGCGACGATTCCAAGCGCATGGTCGTGCGCAAGCAGGGCCCGGGCGTTGTGACGGCCGGTGACATCCAGACGGTTGGCGATATCGAGATCCTCAACCCGAACCACGTGATCTGCACGCTCGACGAGGGCGCGGAGATCCGCATGGAGTTCACCGTCAACAACGGCAAGGGCTACGTGCCGGCTGAGCGCAATCGTTCGGAAGATGCGCCGATTGGCCTGATCCCGGTCGACAGCCTGTACTCTCCGGTCAAGAAGGTGTCCTACAAGGTGGAAAACACCCGTGAAGGCCAGGTTCTCGACTATGACAAGCTGACGATGTCCATCGAAACGGATGGCTCTGTCACCGGTGAAGATGCAATCGCTTTCGCGGCCCGCATCCTTCAGGACCAGCTGTCGGTCTTCGTCAACTTCGACGAGCCGCAGAAGGAAGCCGAGGAAGAAGCAGTCACCGAACTCGCCTTCAACCCGGCGCTTCTCAAGAAGGTCGACGAACTGGAGCTTTCCGTCCGTTCGGCCAACTGCCTGAAGAACGACAACATCGTCTATATCGGCGACCTCATTCAGAAGACGGAAGCGGAAATGCTCCGGACGCCGAACTTTGGTCGCAAGTCGCTCAACGAGATCAAGGAAGTTCTCGCTTCCATGGGCCTGCACCTCGGCATGGAAGTGCCGTCCTGGCCGCCGGAGAACATCGAAGATCTCGCCAAGCGTTACGAAGACCAATACTAACCGTTAAACTGCAGGCGAATGCCTGCAAGTAAAGGAGACTAGCCATGCGCCACGGTAAAGCCGGCCGCAAGCTGAATAGAACCGCCAGCCACCGCAAGGCGATGTTTGCCAACATGGCAGCTTCGCTGATCGAGCACGAGCAGATCGTCACGACCCTGCCGAAGGCCAAGGAAATCCGTCCGATCGTCGAGAAGCTCGTCACGCTCGGCAAGCGCGGCGACCTGCATGCCCGCCGTCAGGCGATCTCGCAGATCCGCGACGTTGCTGTCGTCTCGAAGCTGTTCGACGCGATCGCATCGCGCTACGCCACCCGCAACGGCGGCTACCTGCGCATCATGAAGGCGGGCTTCCGCCAGGGCGACAATGCCCCGCTCGCCGTCATCGAATTCGTTGACCGCGATGTCGATGCCAAGGGCGCCAAGGATCGCGCTCGCGTCTCCGCTGAAGCGGAAGCAGCCGAAGCAGCCTGATCAGAGCCGACTTCGCAATCGATTTGAAGCGGCCGGGTGAGTTTCACCCGGCCGCTTTTTGTGTTGCGGGACTGGATCGCACGACGGCCGTCCGCTGCCGCTTCCAGCGCAGGAACGGCGTCCGAACCGCGCGCCAGGCAAGTAGCAGCGAAACGAGGAAGATGTAGAGCATCTGCTCGAGGCCTACGACCTTCACCGCCATGGCAAAATGCAGCGCCCCGGCGGCGGCGATCACATAGGCAAGCCGGTGCAGCTTGTTCCACCGCTGGCCAAGCTTGCGGATCGACCAATTGTTCGAGGTGAGCGCCAGCGGGATCAGCATGACGAGTGCGGCCATGCCGATGGTTATGAAGGGGCGGCGGGCGATGTCGGCGAGGATCGTCGGGATGCGCAGCATCTGGTCCAAGAGCATGTAGGCGAGGAAGTGCATCAGCACGTAGTAGAAGGCGAGTAGGCCCAAAGCGCGACGGTATCGCAGCCAGTTGAGGCCGACGAGATCGCGAAGCGGCGTGATCGTCAGCGTCGCCACCAGGAAACGCAGCGCCCAGAGGCCAAGCAGGTGCTCGAATTCCTTGACCGCATTGCCCGGCAATTGGCCGGTTGCGCCGAGATAGAACGCCCATGCCGCAGGGATGAAGCCGAGGGCGTAGAGCGCCCAGACCGAGGGACCGTGAAAGCGTTTCGGTAAAGCGGGTACGAGGGCCATGGTCAGAAGTTTACCCTGAGGTCCATGCCGGCATAAAGCCCCGCGACGTCGTCGGCGTAACCATTGAAGGCAAGCGTGTCGCGGCGATTGGAGCCGAAGAAGCCGCCTTCACCGATGCGGTTTTCGGTTGCCTGGCTCCAGCGCGGGTGATCGACGGCCGGGTTCACATTGGCATAGAAGCCGTACTCGTCCGGTGCGGCGAGGTTCCAGGTGCAGGGCGGGGCGGTTTCGGTGAGCGAGATGCGCACGATCGACTTGATCCCCTTGAATCCATATTTCCACGGGACGACCAAGCGCATGGGTGCGCCGTTCTGGTTCGGCAACGTCTTGCCATAGAGGCCGACGGCAAGGATCGTCAGGGGATGGCGCGCTTCATCGAGCCGCAAGCCCTCCTGATACGGCCAGGGCAGCGGTTGGAAGTAGCCGGATTGGCCGGGCATTTCCTCAGGTCGCACCACGGTTTCGAAGGCGACATATTTGGCGCTGCCAAGCGGCTCGACCTTGTCGAGAAGGGTCGACAGCGGAAAGCCGTCCCACGGGATCACCATCGACCAGGCCTCGACGCAGCGCATCCGGTAGATCCGCTCTTCGAGCGGGAAGGCGAGCAGCTCATCGAGGCCGAACTCACGCGGCTTGCCGACGAGGCCGTCCACCTTCACGGTCCAGGGGGTCGGCTTGAAGCTTCCCGAATTGGCGGCCGGATCGGCCTTTCCGGTGCCGAACTCGTAGAAATTATTGTAGCTTGTGACGTCTTTCTCGGGCGTCAGGGTCTCATTGACCTTGTAAGGGCTGCTCGTGACCTTGAGCGCGGCCGCATGGGCCACGCTCGTCCCGCCGAGAGCGAGGCCGCCTGCGGCGGCGAGAAAGCTGCGACGATCGAGGAAAAAACGCTCCGGCGTGATTTCGGATGCGGGGATCTCCGGTGGGCGGTAGGCGGGCATGGTGCTTCCTCGAGAAAGATTGAAAGCTGCATTGGGCCAAGATGACCAGAGATTCGATCACTGTGAAAGATGGAGGAGACCACGTTTTCGTGCGCGGCGCGTGAGCGGGGCCGCATTGCCGTACAGCCGCCACTGATCCTCGACGAATCGCCTCAAAAGCCTGAAAAGGCGCAGGAATCTCCAGCGCATTGCATCTCGGAGCGGCAGCCTTGCGTTTGCCTTTTTTCTTGCGAAATCCTATCTGAACGTACCGGCAACGAAAGGGAGAACGCTTCATGATTTTTGGCCGCCGAGCCTTGCCGGCTCTTGTTCTTGCGATTGCCTTGTCGAGCCCAGCCGCAGCGCAGGATAACAAGACCGTCCCGCAATCCCACACCGAAATGCAGCTCTCCTTCGCGCCGCTGGTCAAACAGACGGCAAATGCCGTGGTGAATGTCTATGCGGAGCGGGTGGTCGAGCGGCGATCGGTCTTTGCCGGCGATCCTTTCTTCGAGGAGTTCTTCGGCCAGCGGATGCCGAACCGCACGGAAAAGCAGTCGTCGCTTGGTTCGGGCGTGGTCGTCCGCCGCGATGGCATCGTCGTCACCAACAACCACGTCATCGAGGGGGCGGACGACATCAAGGTGGCGCTTGCCGACGGGCGAGAGTATCCCTGCAAGATCATCCTCAAGGACGATCGCCTCGACCTCGCGGTGATGAAGATCGAATCGGATGGTCCGTTCGACATCATCCCGATCGGCGATTCGGATGCGGTCGAGGTCGGCGACCTGGTCCTGGCGATGGGCAACCCGTTCGGGGTCGGGCAGACGGTGACCAGCGGCATCGTCTCGGCGCTCGCCCGCAACCAGGTTTCTTCCGGCGATTTCGGTTTCTTCATCCAGACCGACGCGGCGATCAATCCGGGCAATTCCGGTGGCGGGCTGATCAACATGAAGGGTGAACTGATCGGCATCAACACCGCGATCTTCTCGCGGGGCGGCGGCTCGAACGGCGTCGGCTTCGCGATCCCGGCAAATCTGGTCAAGGTCTTCGTGGCGTCGGCGGAGGGCGGTGGCGGCTCCTTCATCCGTCCCTTCGTCGGCGCGACCTTCGAGCCGGTTACCTCCGATGTCGCCGAAGCGCTCGGCCTCGATCGCGCCCGTGGTGCGCTGGTGACGGCCGTTCAGCCGGGCGGACCGGCGGCGAATGCCGGCATGAAGCCGGGGCAGGTGGTCACGGCCGTCAACGGCATATCGGTGGAGCACCCGGATGCCCTCGGCTACCGGCTGACGACCGTCGGCATCGGCCATGAAGCACGGGTGACGGTTGCCGAACACGGCGAGGCCCACGACATCACCCTGAAGCTGGAGCGGGCACCGGAAACCGCGCCGCGCGACGAACGGCTGATCGAGGGGAGGAACCCCTTTGCCGGTGCAGTCGTCGCCAATCTTTCGCCGCGCCTCGCGGATGAACTGCGCATGCCGACATCGCTGCAGGGGGTCGTCGTCACCGAGGTCAATCGCGGCTCGCCGGCGGCGCGCATTGGCCTTGAGCCGAAAGATATCGTACGCTCCGTCAATGGAACGCCGATCGACAATTCGAAGACGCTGGAAAGCGTCGTTGCCGAAGACGCCTCGTTCTGGCGTGTCGAGATCGAGCGCGACGGCCAGCTTATCCGACAGTTCTTCCGATGAGCGATCTCTTCTCCCCCGTTGAACCGCCTGAGATGGCCTCGGCAAGACCGCTTGCCGATCGGCTGCGGCCGCGCACGCTCGCCGAGGTGACCGGGCAGGAACATCTGACCGGTGCGGATGGCGCGCTGACGCGGATGATCGCGTCGGGATCGCTCGGCTCGATGATCTTCTGGGGACCGCCAGGTACCGGCAAGACCACAGTCGCCCGCCTGCTTTCCGGGGAGGCCGGCCTCGCCTTCGAGCAGATCTCGGCGATCTTCTCCGGCGTCGCCGACCTCAAGAAGGTTTTCGAGTCCGCTCGTGCCCGGCGCATGTCGGGACGCCAGACATTGCTCTTCGTCGACGAGATTCATCGCTTCAATCGCGCCCAGCAGGACAGTTTCCTGCCCGTTATGGAAGACGGTACGGTGATCCTGGTCGGGGCCACGACCGAGAATCCGTCATTCGAGCTCAACGCCGCGCTGCTCTCGCGGGCGCGGGTGCTGACATTCAAGCCGCATGATGAGACGAGCCTGGAGGAACTCCTGACACGCGCCGAGCAGGCCGAGGGCAAGCCGCTGCCGCTCGACGCGGACGCCCGCGGCAGCCTGATCCGCATGGCGGATGGCGATGGCCGGGCGGTGCTGACGCTAGCCGAGGAGGTTTGGCGAGCGGCGCGCCAGGACGAGGTTTTCGACACCGAAGCGCTGCGGGAAATCGTCCAGCGCCGTGCGCCGGTCTACGACAAGGGCCAGGACGGTCACTACAATCTGATCTCGGCGCTGCATAAGTCCGTTCGCGGATCCGACCCGGATGCGGCGCTCTACTATCTCTGCCGGATGTTCGATGCAGGCGAGGATCCCTTGTATATCGGCAGGCGGCTGGTGCGCATGGCCGTCGAGGATATCGGCCTTGCCGATCCGCAGGCGCTGGTGATCTGCAACGCCGCCAAGGATGCCTATGACTACCTCGGTTCGCCGGAAGGGGAACTGGCGCTGGCACAGGCCTGCGTCTATGTCGCCACGGCGCCGAAATCGAACGCGCTCTATACAGCCTATAAAGGGGCTATGCGCGCGGCCAAGGAAAACGGCTCGTTGCTGCCGCCGAAGCATATTCTCAATGCCCCGACCAAGCTCATGAAGGGCGAGGGCTACGGCGACGGCTACCGCTACGATCATGACGAACCGGATGCATTTTCCGGCCAGGATTATTTCCCCGAGAAGATGGGCCGGAAGACCTTCTATGATCCTCCGGAGCGCGGCTTCGAGCGGGACATCCGCAAGCGGCTCGAGTGGTGGGCGAAACTGCGCCGCGAGCGGAATTCCTGACCAGCCGTGCCGGCGGTGCAAGGCTGGTTTGCCGCCCAACCTCTTGCTGCCCATACGCGCTTGTGGCATAGGAGAGCCACGATCGCAGACGGCTGCACGGATCTACAGATCCGAACACCCGCGGGGACGGCCTCGCTCCAGATGAAGGAGTTTGATAATGGCCTGGTTCACGCTGCTGCTCGCCGGAATTCTCGAAATCGGTTGGGCGATCGGTCTCAAATACACGGATGGGTTTACGCGGTTCACGCCGACGGTACTGACGGTCGGGTCCATGGTCCTAAGCGTCGTTCTGCTCGGCATCGCGGTGCGTTCGCTGCCGCTCGGTACGGCCTATGCCGTTTGGACCGGCATAGGTACCGTCGGCACCGTGATCCTCGGCATCATTCTTTTTGCAGAGCCAGTCACGGCCGCGCGCCTCGGCTGCATCGGCCTGATCGTCGCCGGTATTGCCGGTCTCAAGCTCGCAGCCTAACGCATAGTAAGGCCTCTGCCGCAACGGCAGGCGCCTCCTACCTCAGCGCGTCGAGTACGGCGGTGGCCGCCTGCATTTCCTGCCAGCGCTTCTCGCGCCGGTGGAAGGCTTCCTCGTCGGTGCCCCAATGCTCGATCTGCCAGTCCTCATCCACATGGGCGGCCGACCAGGCATTTTCCGCTGAGAGCTGGCCCATGCCGAAGGCGAGCGCGAGCAGCGCCGACCCGGTCAGTGTGGTGATCGTGTGCAGGCAGGCGAGACCGAGCGGCGTTGCAAAGGCGCGCAGGCCCTCGGCATAGGCGGTAATCGCCTCGCGCGGCTGTTCCTGGTGGATGACCCCCTCGGCGAGGATGAAGCGGGCGCCGAGCGATTGGGCAGCCCAATCGAGAACCGGGTTCCAGATGGCATTCTGCCGTTCCACCAGCCCGGCGGGGCTATCGGCGCGATAGCAGAGAAGATCGCTGCCGGCAAACCGCAGGATGTCGTCGAAGACCGCGCGCTGGTCGAGCGCCACGCCGTCAATGGCCGTGTTGACGATGCGGGTCAGCGGCATGGCCGAAGGGTCGATGATATCGGCCTGTGCGTCCCACTCGGCGGCCAGCAGTTCTGCGAGCTTGACAGTCGGGACGGCGAGCGGCCGCCTTGCCGGCGTGCGGACCGACCGTCCGTCGAGGAGGATGGCGTGGCCGCCGCCTTCCGCCTGGGCGACACCGACAGTCTTATAGAAACGTTTTGCCAGCGGCTTCTGCATCTGGATCTGCGCGCGGCGCACCGGATCTTCGTGGCTGAGGCTGCTCAAGTCGTCGCGAATATCAGGCATGGTTCGCTTCCATCCATTCGATAATGTCTGCCGGCACCCGGGCAATGTGATCGGCGCCGGCCTCGACCAGGTCCGGAACGCTGGCATAACCCCAGGCGACCCCGAGGGCGCCGGCGCCAGCCGCCTTTGCCATCTGCATATCGTAAATCGCGTCGCCGATGACAATGGTGTCCCTCGGGTCGACGCCCGCCTCGACGCAGCACTCCATCACCATGGCCGGGTGCGGCTTCGAGGGACAGTCGTCTGCAGTCCGCGAGACGAAGAACAGCTTGTCGAAGCCGTGGGTCGCGGCAATGTGCCGGAGGCCCTGCCTCGACTTTCCGGTCACCGCGCCGATCAACACTTCGTCGCGGGCGGCCAGGACTTGCATCATCTTGGCAATGCCCGGAAACAGCGCTTCCTGGAAGATCCGTTCGCTGCGTACCGAGCTGAAGATGGCCTTGTAATGTGTCGTCATCGCGGTGGCGCGGTCGTCGACGTGAAGCTGGCCGAGCAACCGGGCAATCGCGATGTCGAGCGTCAGCCCGATGATCGATTTCGTAGCCCCGGCCTCGGGCCGGCGAAGCTCGAAAGCATCGAAGGTGCGGCTCATCACCTCATGGATGAGGCCGGCGCTGTCGACCAGCGTTCCGTCGCAATCGAAGAGCACCAGCTTCATCAATCGTCCTCGCCGGCGGCGTTCTCGTCCAAGCCGAGCAGGTTCCAGCTCTGCACCATATGCGGCGGCAGGGGGGCCGTAATCTTCAGACGGCCGCCGTTCGGATGCGGAATATCGATACAGCGGGCGTGCAGGTGCAGCCGGTTCTGCATGCCGCCGGGGAAGGTCCAGTTGACGTCCGCCTCGAAATATTTCGGGTCGCCGATGATCGGATGGCCGATATGGGCGGCGTGGACGCGCAACTGATGGGTGCGGCCGGTATAGGGCTCCATTTCCAGCCAGGCGAGGTTCTGGCCGGCCTGCTCGACGATCCGATAATAGGAAATGGCGTGGTCGGCGCCGTCGTCGCCGTGCTTGGCGATCCGCATCCGGTCGCCGTCCGGCGTCTGCTCCTTGACCAGCCAGGTGGAGATACGGTCCTCGCGCTTGCGCGGAACGCCCTTGACCAGCGACCAGTAAATCTTCCGGGTGTCGCGTTCGCGAAAGGCGGCCGTCAGTTGCTGAGCCGCGCCGCGCGTCCGGGCGATGACGAGCACGCCGGATGTATCGCGGTCCAGCCGATGGACGAGGCGCGGCTTCTCGCCCTTCTGGCTCGTCCAGGCCTCGAGCATCTTGTCGATGTGTCGGCTGACGCCGGAGCCGCCCTGCACGGCGAGGCCGGCCGGCTTGTTGAGCACGATGACCTTGGCATCCTCGTGCAGCACCATGCGCGACAGCAGTTCACCATCGGAGGAATGGCGGAGATCCCGCCCGCCGATCGGACCGGATTTCGTCTCCTTCGCGTCGACACCAAGCGGCGGAACGCGGATCGTCTGGCCGGGCTGTATGCGCGTGTCGGATTTCGCCCGTGCCCCGTCGACGCGGATCTGGCCGGAACGCAACAGCTTCTGCAGCGGGCCGAACCCCAAGCCCGGATAATGCACCTTGAACCAGCGGTCGAGGCGCATGCCCGCCTCGTCACCGTCCACCTGCCTGTGTTCTATGCCTGCCATCTGCCGCGATCCGCTTCCAATTCTACAAGGGGTGGCTTTAGACCATTGCGGGCAGCAGGACCAGTCCGGCGAACACAGCATGCGCCAAAAGAACGACGGCGCCGTGGAGGAGCCACGACACCATTCGTTAAGCGCCCGCCGCTACTGTCGTAGCGATGTCTCATATATGTCCGGTCGGCGCGATGGCGAAGCAAGCTCTGAACTACACGCATTACGATCTGAAGGGCCAGAAGGCCGGCACACGGATCGAGATCACGCTATCGGCCGTTGCCAATGTTCGCCTGATGACCGATGTCAACTTCACGCGCTACACGGAAACGCTGAAGCATCAGTTCTTCGGCGGCGTGGCGCGGAAGTCGCCGCTGCGGATGACGATCCCCGAGACTGCGCACTGGCATCTGGTGATCGACACCGAAGGCCATCACGGCCTTGCGGAATCGAGCGTGCGCGTGATCGAGTCTGCCGGCCAGCCGCGTTTCCAGCCGGCCTCCTGACGGGAAGGCCCGCTCAGCCGAGCCTCTCGGCGTGCCACTTCAGGTGATCGTCCATGAAGGTCGAGATGAAATAGTAGGAATGGTCGTAGCGCTCGTGCATGCGAAGCGTCAGGCTGATGCCGGTGCCCTTCACCGCCTCTTCGAAGAGCCACGGCCGCAATCCGTTCTCGAGGAAACCATCCGCCTTGCCCTGGTCGACCAGGAATTCCGGGAAGCGCGCCCCATCCTCGACCAGCGCACAGGCATCGTATTTTCGCCAGGCAGCTTTATCAGCGCCGAGATATTTCTCGAAGGCTCCGATGGACCAGTCGGCAGAAGACGGTGCGACGATCGGCGCAAAGGCCGAGCAGCTCCTGAAGCGCTCGGGGTTCTTGAGCGCGATGGTCATGGCGCCATGGCCGCCCATCGAATGGCCGAAGATACCCTGCCGGTCCATGTCGGCGCGGAAATGCTCGCGGACAAGGGCCGGCAGTTCCTCGGTGACGTAGCTGTACATCCGATAGTGTTCCGCCCACGGCTCCTCCGTCGCATCGAGGTAGAAGCCGGCGCCCTTGCCCATCTGCCAGTTCGTCAGTTCATCCGCCACGTCCGCCCCGCGCGGACTGGTATCCGGGCAGACGACGATCAGGCCGAGCTCGGCGGCCATGCGGCGGTATTCGCCCTTTTCCATGACGTTGGCGTGGGTGCAGGTGAGGCCGGAGAGATACCAGAGCACCGGGCGCGGTTCGCGGGTCGCCTGTGGCGGCACGTAGACGGCGAAAGTCATTTCGCCCTTGCAGGCCTTGGAGTCATGGGCGAAGACGCCCTGCATGCCGCCATAAGCGGTGTTCTGCGAGATGACTTTCATTGAATGCTCCCTGGAAGTGATGGAGCGCCGCCGGCAAGCTGGACCGCGGCGTTGACCGCGGCTGCGACGAGCACCGTGTTGAAGAAGAACGAGACGACCGCATGCATCAGGTTGACGCGTCGCATCGCCGTCGTGGTGATGGCAACGTCGGAGGTCTGGGCGGTCATGCCGATGACGAAGGCGAAATAGAGAAAATCATAGCCGCCGGGCGCCTCTGTCTCCGGAAAGGCCAGCCCACGCGAGGCGGGATCGCTGCCATCGGCGCGGCGGTTTGCGAGCCAGTAGAGATGGGCATAGTGCAGCGCCGCCATCGTATGGACGGTTGCCCATCCGAGGGTGACCGAGGCGAAGGCGAGGATCAATTCGACCGCACTGCCGTCGCCGGCACGATTGAGCGCGACGAACAGCGCCACCAGCGATACTGCGGCCGCCAAAATCGTCACTAGGAAGATGATCGGCTCCGGTTCGCCTGTATCGCGCGCATTTGCCTCGAGATAGCTCCCGGTGAGTTTCGTCAGCCGGAAGGCCGTGATTGTCAGGTAGATGCAGAAGAAGACGATGGCGGCGATCTCTATCGCCTCATCGCGAAACAGCACATGCCCGAGTGGCGCACTGACAAGGGCGCCGGCAAGCGCCAGGTAAAATGGCCAATGTCTCAGCCGGGTCTTCGATGTCATCGCCGCTCCGCGCCGTTGTTTCCCGCGCGTCACCTTTTGACCTGACGGCAGAGCCGGTCAAGCGTTTCGAGAAAGGCGGAGCGGTCTCGCCCGGTAAAGGAGGCGTTGTAGCCCTTGCTTTCGCCCGTCTCCCGCAAGTGCGCCCCGAGGTCTCGCATCGCCGAAGCGAGCCCGATATTCGCCTTGTCGAAGACCCGGCCGGTGGGCCCGGTGACGAGTGCACCGGCGGCGACGCAGCGCCCGGCAAGCGGCACATCGGCGGTGACGACGACATCGCCTTCGCCTGCATGCTCGGCGATCCAATTGTCCGCTGCGTCGAAACCCGCCGATACGATGACATTGTGCACCATCGGGTCACGCGACGGCCGCAGCCCCGAATTGGCGACGAAGGTGACTTCGAAGCCGTGGCGTTCGGCCACCTTGAGGATTTCCGCCTTCACCGGGCAGGCATCGGCATCGACATAGATCATCGGCAATCGACTTCCCGGCAGAACGGAAAGCGCCGGAACCGATCCGGCGCCCCGATATTTTCGTTGAGATTTCAGTAGATCACCACCGAGCGGATGCTTTCGCCCGAATGCATCAGTTCGAAGCCCTTGTTGATGTCGTCGAGCGGCATGGTGTGGGTGATCATCGGGTCGATCTCGATCTTGCCCTCCATGTACCAGTCGACGATCTTCGGCACGTCGGTGCGGCCGCGGGCGCCGCCAAAGGCGGTGCCCATCCAGCTGCGGCCGGTGACCAGCTGGAACGGTCTTGTGGAGATCTCCTGGCCGGCGCCGGCCACGCCGATCACCACCGACTTGCCCCAGCCGCGATGCGAGGCCTCGAGCGCCTGGCGCATCACCTTGGTGTTGCCGGTGCAGTCGAAGGTGTAGTCGGCGCCGCCGATCTGGTCGGCGCCGCGCTTCGTCATGTTGACGAGATGGGCGACGATGTCGTCGCCGACCTCGGTCGGGTTGACGAAATGGGTCATGCCGAACTTCTCGCCCCAGACCTTCTTGTCGTTGTTGAGGTCGACGCCGATGATCATGTCGGCACCGGCGAGCCGCAGCCCCTGGATGACGTTCAAGCCGATGCCGCCGAGCCCGAAGACCACCGCGGTGGCGCCCATCTCGACCTTGGCGGTGTTGATCACCGCGCCGATGCCGGTGGTGACGCCGCAGCCGATGTAGCAGATCTTGTCGAACGGTGCGTCCGGGTTGACCTTGGCGACGGCGATCTCCGGCAGCACGGTGTAATTGGCGAAGGTCGAGCAGCCCATATAGTGGTGGATCTTGTCCTTGCCGATCGAAAAGCGGCTCGTGCCGTCCGGCATGACGCCTTGCCCTTGGGTGGCGCGGATGGCGGTGCAGAGATTGGTCTTGCGGCTGAGGCAGGAGGGGCAGGCGCGGCATTCCGGCGTATAGAGCGGAATGACGTGATCGCCCTTCCTGACCGAGGTGACGCCCGGACCGACATCGACGATGATGCCGGCCCCCTCGTGGCCGAGGATGGCCGGGAACAGCCCTTCCGGGTCGGCACCGGACAGGGTGAAATCGTCGGTGTGGCAGATGCCGGTCGCCTTGACCTCGACCAGCACCTCGCCGGCCCGCGGGCCCTCGAGCTTGACCGTCATCACTTCCAGCGGCTTGCCGGCCTGAACGGCCACGGCGGCACGTACGTCCATTGTTCTTCTCCCTCGAAAATCGCAACTGTTCGGCGATCGCACTGCAATCGTCAATACAACGACATGCGGCGCGCGTAAGCTGAAAATACATGACTTATCGGATATTTCCCTCGATCCGCTCCAACTCGCTCTCAAGCGCCGCGATCGCTTCTCCGGTTTGTTCGTGGAGCCTCTTGACGAGTTCGAGCTGCTCGCGAAGCGCGGCATGCGAATGGGACGGCCCTTCGTCCGGGGCACGGCCGATTCCGGCAATCAGCCAGGCTGGCGTGACACCGAGCACGCTGGCGAGCATGAAGAGCCTGTTCGTGCGAGGCTCGGCACGGTCGCGCTCCCAGGCGGATATGGTCTCGCCGCGCACGCCGACGCTGACCGCCAGTTCCTTGATCGATAGTTTTGCTGCGTCGCGCGCTCTCCAGATACGGCCGCCCAGCGTGTCGCCGTCTCCCGTCTGACGCAGGCGCGCGATCACGGTTTCGGTGGATAAGCGCATGGCTCGCTCTCCTCTTCACCTGACATCTTCGATAGCCCGCACGGCGCCGGAATGCCCTTGCGGGGCGAAGGTGAGCCGAGCTTATCGGCATTCGCTTTCAGGCGGAGCACTCCGAAGCGTCATAAACACAGCCAAATGCGGCTCGTTCGCTTCTTTGACGATTGTGCTCGGCCCGGCGTTGAAACCGCGATGAAACAGGTTAGGTTCAGGACCGAACTCCAGCATCGAATTGGGAATGACCGTGAACGGAATAGCACAGACGGCTGCCGTCCAGCGTAGCGCAGTGATGCAGGGCGTGACGATCATGCTGTTCGCCATGATCATCCTGCCCTGCATGGATGCCATCGCGAAATACATGGCGGTCCACGAGGGCATGTCGCCCGGCCAGGTGACCTTCTACCGCTTCTTCTTTCAGCTCGTCTCGATCGTTCCGCTGCTGCTGACGGCGGGCGGATTGCGGGCGATCTATCCGAAGCGGCTTTGGCCGAACCTGCTGCGCGGCGTGCTGCTCGCCGCGGCCGCTTTGTTGTTCTTCGTTTCCGTGAAATACATGCCGCTCGCCGACGCATTCGCGATCTATTTCGTCGAGCCCTTCATCCTGACATGCCTTTCGGCACTGATCCTGCGTGAAAAGGTCGGCTGGCGCCGGTGGACCGCCATTGCCGTGGGATTTGGCGGTGCAATGATCGTCATTCAGCCGAGCTTCGCCATATTCGGCTTGACGGCGCTGCTGCCGATGGCCTGCGCTTTCCTATTCGCCTGCTATCTCTTCCTCAACCGTGCGGTGGGCAGCGTCGATTCGCCGCTCGCCATGCAGACGATCGCCGGAATTGGCGGCACGCTCTTCATGGTGGGCGTCATCGCGATCGGCAATGGATTCGGTGCGGTCGATTTCGAGCCGTCGTTGCCGCGATCGCCGTTGGGCTGGATCCTCGTGATCGCCCTGGGGGCGATTTCAGGCTACGGCCATCTCCTCGTCGTCAAGGCCTTCCGCCTGGCGCCCTTGTCACTGCTGGCGCCGTTCCATTACTTCGAGATCGTCTCGGCGACGGCGCTCGGCTACCTGGTGTTCGGCGACTTTCCGACACCCTCCAGATGGCTCGGCATTGCCGTCATCGTCGGCTCCGGATTGTTCATCATCTGGCGCGAAAGAGGAAAGCGAAGGCCGGATTAACACGGTTCCGGTTATTCCCGCAGATTTTCGCTGCGCGTCGGCCCGAAAACCGTCTCGAACGCGTCCCTGATGAGGATATCCACGTCGGACATCATCACCGGCAGGCCCAGATCGACGAGGCTGGTCACGCCATAGTCCCGGATGCCGCAGGGAACGATGCCCTCGAAATGATCGAGATCCGGATCGACATTCAGCGAGAAGCCGTGGAAGCTGACCCATCTGCGCAGCCGGATGCCGATGGCGGCGACCTTGTCCTCGGCCATCGACCCATCGATGAGCGGCGGCTTTTCCGGGCGGCGCACCCAGACGCCGACCCGGTCCTCGCGGCGCTCGCCCTTGATGTTCATCGAATCGAGCGTTGCGATGACGACGCTTTCGAGGGCGGCGACGAAGCCGCGAACGTCCTGACGGCGGCGCTTCAGGTCGAGCATGACATAGACGACCCGCTGTCCGGGTCCGTGATAGGTGTATTCGCCGCCGCGGCCAGTGGCAAACACCGGAAAACGTCCGGGCATCACCAGATCGGTCTCGTTTGCGCTCGTCCCGGCCGTGTAGAGGGGCGGGTGCTCGACCAGCCAGACCAGCTCGTCCGCGGTGCCGTCCGCAATGGCGGCGGCCTCCCGCTCCATCGTCTCCACCGCCTGTGGATAATCGACGAGGGAAGGGGCGATGCGCCAGCGCACCGGCGGCGACTCCGGCGCCGCAAACATGGTCTGGCTGAGGGTTTCACGCTGCATGGAAAGCCTGCATTGCTGATTTTTCCGGCCTGTACATGGGGCCGCGCGCGGCAAGAGTCCAGCGTTTCCAGCACCTCGCGGAGGGGCCGTGGAAATAGTTCCGTTTCCCGTCAAATTTCTGTCGTCATACCCTTGTGCACCCCGAATCCTTTTGCTACATGCAGCCCCGCCGACGCAATCGGCACCTACCACGATGCGGTCGTGGCGGAATTGGTAGACGCGCAGCGTTGAGGTCGCTGTGGGGCAACCCGTGGAAGTTCGAGTCTTCTCGACCGCACCATCAAGATTAAAAGGACCCCGTAACCTGATGGTTGAACGGGGTTTTTATTTATCTGGCGTCGGCGCGTCGACTTTTCGATAACCTCGGCCCGGCAGGCCGCAACGGCTCGCTCTCGTACATACGGGCGTCGCTTCCCTCCCGGACTCGTTAGAGAGTGCCCGGCTAGGCTACTCACGATGTCACCGTCCCTACACAACATTGTTTACCGCTAAATTCGTGAAATCGTAAAAAAAAAGTCGGCGAAAGGCCGGGTTTTGGTTATGCTCATATTGTCATGACGGATTCGCGAGAAGCGCCGACATGACGGGGTGACAGAGCGACGAGTCTTGCGGAATGGCGTTCTCAATCCTTTGATGAGGCGCCGATCGATCGGTCCCGAACTGATGTGCGGATGTCGTCGTGAGCTGCTGCTTCGGCATCCGCTTGCAGTGCCGGTTAAGAAGGAACTTTGAAGTCAGGAAACCGTTCACTTGAGGCAATAGCCGACTGGCAGCGATCCCGGTTCAACCAAGCGGCTTGCCGCGGGAGAGCACGATGCAAAGGAGTGAATCTGACGTCTTCGACCTCTTTTCGGAGATCTATTCGAGTGCAGCGCAAGAAGAGATAAGTCTACAGGAATATCTCCTCGCATGTCGCGACGACAAGACTATGTACGCCACCGCGCAGGAGCGGATGGTGGATGCCATCGGCGAACCGATCCTCGTCGATACCAGCGCTGATGAGCGTCTCGGCCGAATCTTCTCAAACCGAACCATCAAGATTTATCCGGCCTTCTCCGATTTCTTCGGCATGGAAGACACGATCGAACGGATCGTCGGCTATTTCCGCTATGCCGCGCAGGGCCTCGAAGAGCGCAAGCAGATCCTCTACCTTCTCGGTCCCGTCGGCGGCGGCAAGTCGTCGCTTGCCGAGCGGTTGAAGAAGCTTATGGAGCAGCGGCCGATCTATACGCTGATGGTCGACGGCAAGATTAGCCCGGTCTTCGAGTCTCCGTTGGGCCTGTTTCATCCCGAGCGCATGGCCGACCTCCTCGAGGACAAATACGGCATCGCAAGACGAAGGCTCACCGGCCTGATTTCCCCCTGGGCGGCGAAGCGGCTCGACGAGGTCGGCGGCGACATCTCAAAATTCAGTGTCGTCAAGCTTACGCCGTCGCGCCTGCGTCAGATCGCCATTGCCAAGACAGAGCCCGGGGACGAAAACAACCAGGATGTCTCCTCGCTGGTCGGCAAGGTCGATATCCGCCAATTGGAAAATTACAGCCAGGCGGATCCGGATGCCTATTCCTATAGCGGCGGCCTGAACCGCACCTCGCAAGGGCTGCTCGAGTTCGTCGAGATGTTCAAGGCCCCGATCAAGGTGCTGCACCCGCTTCTGACGGCGACCCAGGAGGGCAGCTACAACGGGACGGAGAACTTCGGTGCCTTCCCCTATCAGGGCACGATCCTGGCGCACTCGAACGAATCGGAATGGCTCCAGTTCAAGAACAATCGCAACAACGAGGCGTTCCTCGACCGCATCCTGGTGGTCAAGGTTCCCTATTGCCTGCGCGTCACCGAAGAGAAGATGATCTACGAGAAGCTTCTTCGCGAGAGCGAGTTGTTCAACAATCGCTGCGCCCCGGAGGTACTGGAGATCCTGAGCCGCTTTACCGTCTCCACGCGGCTGGTGCCGCATGAGAACTCGTCGCTTTACACGAAGATGCGCGTCTATGACGGCGAGAACCTCAAGGATGTCGATCCGAAGGCGCGCTCGGTCCAGGAGTATCGCGACGCCGCGGGCGTCGACGAAGGCATGACCGGCGTCAGCACGCGCTTCGCCTTCAAGGTTCTGTCGGAGACCTTCAATTACGATACGAAGGAGGTCGCCGCCGATCCCGTTCACCTGATGTACATCATGGAACAGGCGATCAAGCGCGAGCAGTTCGCGAAGGAAACCGAAGCGGCCTATCTCGACTTCATCAAGTCGGAGCTTGCCAGCCGCTATGCCGAATTCATCGGCCATGAAATCCAGAAAGCCTATCTGGAATCCTACAGCGAATACGGCCAGAACCTCTTCGACCGCTACATCGCCTATGCCGACGCCTGGCTCGAGGATCAGGACTTCAAGGATCCCGATACGGGCCAGATCCTTAACCGCAAGATCCTCGACAGCGAACTGTCGCAGATCGAGAAGCCGGCCGGCATCGCCAACCCGAAGGACTTCCGCAACGAGGTCGTCAAGTTCACGCTGCGGGCCCGTGCCAGGAACCACGGCCGCAACCCGTCCTGGACGAGCTACGAGAAGCTCAGGGAAGTCATCGAGAAACGCATGTTCGGACAGGTCGAGGATCTGCTGCCGGTTATCAGCTTCGGTTCCAAGAAGGACAGCGCGACCGAGAAGCAACATGCCGAATTCGTCCAGCGCATGGCGGAGCGTGGCTACACCGAACGGCAGGTACGTCGACTGGTCGACTGGTACATGCGCGTGAACAAGGCAGGTTAAGGGTGCGGTTTCCAGGGGGCAGCACATGCCGAACTTTATCGACCGCCGCCTTAACCCGAAGGACAAGAGTCTCGGTAACAGGCAGCGCTTCCTGAAGCGCGCTCGCGAGGAACTGAAGCGGGCGATCAAGGAACAGGTCAAGTCGGGCAAAATCGCCGACGTCGACGCCGAGCACAACGTGTCGATGCCCGCGCGCGGCGTCAGTGAGCCGACGTTCCAGCCGGCCGGCGACTCCGGCGAAAGGCAGTATGTCCTGCCCGGCAATCGCGAGTTCGCTGCCGGGGATCGTCTTCCGAAGAGGTCTTCCGGCGCAGGCGCCACGGGCGCAGGTGCCGGTACCGGACGGAGCGAGGACGAATTTCAATTCGTCCTTTCGCGCGAGGAGGTACTCGATCTCTTCTTCGAGGACCTGGAACTTCCCGATATGGTGAAGCTCAACATGAAGGAGTCCGTTGCCTTCAAACGGCGCCGCGCCGGCTTTGCCGCAACAGGCTCGCCCACGAACATCAATGTCGGCCGCACGATGCGCAACAGCTTCGGCCGCCGCATCGCCCTGCACCGGCCGGGGCGAAAGGAAATGGAGGCGATCGCCGAGGAGATCGCCAGGCTGGAGGCGGAGCCGAAGGCGGGCGCAAAACACCTGCAGTATCTCGAGGAACTGCGTCAGAAGCTGGAAAAGCTGGAACGGCGGCGCCGCCGCATTCCTTACGTCGATCCGGTCGACATCCGCTTCAACCGCTTCGAGCAGCAGCCGCTGCCGAATGCCAGCGCCGTGATGTTCTGCCTGATGGATGTTTCCGCTTCCATGGGCGAACGCGAGAAGGACCTTGCGAAGCGCTTCTTCGTGCTGCTGCACCTCTTTCTGAAGCGGCGATACGATAGGATCGACATCGTCTTCATTCGCCACACGGACGAGGCCGGCGAGGTGGATGAGAATACCTTCTTCTACAGCAAGCAGAGCGGCGGCACGATCGTCTCGACGGCGCTGGAGGAGATGCTCCGCGTCATTCGGGAGCGCTATCCTGCCCGCGAATGGAACATCTATGCTGCCCAGGCCTCGGATGGCGAGAACATCTCCGGCGACTCGGAGCGTTGCGCGTCGCTTTTGCACGACGACTTGATGCGGCTTTGCCAATACTACGCCTATGTCGAGATCATCGATGAGCGCGAAACGGAGATTTTCGGCACCACCGACAACGGGACCTCGCTCTGGCGCGCCTATCGGACGGTCGACGGCGAGTGGCCGAACTTCCAGATGACCCGTATCGCCAAACCGGCCGACATCTACCCCGTCTTCCGGAAACTCTTCGGCAAACAGCCGGCTGTACAAGTGCGTAAGTGAGAGGCGACCGGAATGCCAAAAAAGGGTGCGGCTCAAACCTCCTGTTCCAGGGTTCTGACTGGAATTTCGAAACGCTCTCGCGCGCCTATGATGCGATCGAGACGGTCGCGCTCGACAACCTCGGGCTCGACGTCTATCCCAACCAGCTCGAGATCATCTCTTCCGAACAGATGCTCGACGCTTATTCCTCCGTCGGCATGCCGCTGATGTATCAGCACTGGTCTTTCGGCAAGCGCTTCGTCTTCGAGGACAATCTTTATCGCAAGGGCAGGCGCGGACTCGCCTACGAGCTTGTGATCAACTCCAATCCCTGCATCACCTACCTGATGGAGGAGAACACCATGGCCATGCAGGCCCTGGTGACGGCGCACGCGGCCTTTGGCCACAATCATTTCTTCAAGAACAATTACCTGTTCCGCCAATGGACAGATGCCAGCGCCATCCTGAGCTACATGGAGTTCGCCAAGAAATACATCATTAAATGCGAAGAACGCTACGGGACCACGGCCGTGGAGGCCATTCTCGATTCCGCCCATGCCCTCATGGATCAGGGCGTCTTCCGCTACCGCCGACCCCCGAGGCTGTCGTCGGAAAAGGAACGGGAGCGGATGCGCGAGAGGCTCGAATACGAGGAGCAGACCTTTAGCGACCTGTGGCGGACGCTTCCAACGGCGAGCGAGAGCAGCGACCCGGACGCGGTCGAACGCGATGTGATGGAGCGCAAGAAGGCCCTTAACCTGCCGGACGAAAATCTTCTCTATTTCCTGGAGAAGACCAGCCTGATCCTTGAGCCCTGGCAACGGGAAATCCTCAGGATCGTCCGCGTCATCGCCCAGTACTTCTATCCGCAGCGGCAGACCAAGGTGATGAACGAGGGATGCGCGACCTTCGTTCACTACACCATCATGAACACTCTCTTCGATCAGGGGAGAATAACCGAAGGGGCTATGCTGGAGATTCTCCAGAGCCATACCAACGTCGTCTTTCAGCCGTCGTTCGACGATCCGCGCTTTCCGGGGATCAACCCTTATGCGCTCGGTTTCGCCATGATGCAGGACATCGAGCGGATCTGCGTCGATCCGACGCCCGAAGACCGGGACTGGTTTCCCGAAATCGCCGGCAGCGGCAATTGGCGTGAGACGTTGCTGGACGCCTGGGCGAACCACCGCGACGAGTCCTTCATCCTGCAGTATTTGAGCCCGTCGCTGATACGCAAGTTCCGGCTGTTCCTGTTGTCGGATGAGGCGGACGAGAAATACTGCGAGGTCGCCTCGATCCACAACGAGCGCGGCTATGAGGCCATCCGCGCGGCCCTCGCACGCAGCTATGATATCGGCGCGAACCAGCCGGACATTCAGGTCATGGATGTCGACCTCCTGGGCGATCGCCACCTGCGGCTGCAGCACAATATCAAGAATGGCGTTCTCCTCGAGGAGACCAGCCGCGACGCCACGCTCCGACATGTCCGCCATCTATGGGGCTATGAGGTCAGCCTCGCCGGTGTCGAGGCCGAAACGGGCGAGACGCTCTACGAGTGCTCGACGGCGGATATAGAGGAATAGAAGCGTGGCCCGCATTCAGCGACGCGGGCCATTGCAGACATTCGCTGTACCATCTCAGGGATAAAGTCGCTGCGGTTGAGGCCGACCCGACACGACGTCGGCTGCTCTGCAGCAATTCAAAGTGCCACACGCGTCTGATAAGCGCGCGGCGCTGTAGATCACTTCTCCGTACCGTCGGGCGTAACCTGCTGCGCTTCTCCGCCGGTTCCGGTTTGGGCGGTCGGATCCCGGTCCGTTGGCGCGGGTACCGCCGGAGCGGCTTGATCTTGATTGACACTGCCGGTTTGTTCAGTCGACGGGCCGGGCTGCATCTGCTCGGTTTCCGCCGTTCGGTCGCTGTCCGTGCTTTCGCCCCAAATTGCGACCCCGCCCCAAGCGACGAAGGCCAGAAGCAGTCCGCCGAGGAGTACGGCCAGTATGGCCGTGCCACTGCGGCCCTGCTTCGCCTCCTCGGCCGAGAAACTCTGTCTGCCGGCGTCGTGCGTCGCGTTTGCCGGATCGCCGCGTTCATCGAGATATTTGGCCATCGCATCGTCTCCTTAGGTTTCACCTTGGAGAACGGGCCTGGCATTGCAATGTTCCCGGGAGTGTCAGTCGCCCAGGGAATCGACCGTGCTGCGGCGAATGAGCTTGTAGGTGTGATCGGGCTGAACCTCGTAGGTCTCGTAGATAGTTCTGCCCCCATGCAGGAAACGGTTCTGTATCTTCGTGCCCGGCGCGGCCTGGGTTTTTCGGGAGGTGGCCGTTTCCCCATAGGTGAGGCTTCCGGGAAGCGGCTCGAGGTCTGGCGTGGCCGTGCATCCCGTGAGGACCAGGGCGCAGAGGAGGGTGAGGCGCACAAATTTCATCACATGTCCTTCGGCTTCATTCCGGCACTGCTGCGGGCGGTTCTGCGTCCGATTCGAGACCGCTTCCGGAAATGTCGCGACCCTATTGAACTGGACGCTGTCGTGCAACCTTGGCACGCCGATCAGGCGTCAGCTCAGCTTTTCAAACCGTTTCACCGCCCGCTCACGCTTCAGCCTCGACAGTCGACGGATCCAGAAGATGCCGTCGAGTTGGTCGATCTCGTGCTGGAGGCACACGGCCATCAGTCCACGTGCCTCTTCCTCGAGCGCCTCGCCCGAGATCGTCTGATACCGGACACGAATGCTGCTCGGACGCTCCACCTCTTCGGAAATGCCCGGCATCGATACGCTGCCCTCGCTGTGGCGTGCCGTCTCCACAGAGCACCAGACGATCTGCGGATTGACGAAGGTCCGCGGACCTGTCTGGCGGTCCAGCTCGATTACGGTCACCCGCTGCAGCACGCCGATATGCGGTGCGGTGATGCCGATTCCGGGCGCCGCACGCATCGTATCCGTGAGGTCATCGACGAGACTGTGAAGGCTGCTGTCGAATTGGGTGACCATTTCGGTGCTCATGCTGAGCGTCGGGTTGGGGAAGCGGATGATGGGTCGAAGTGCCATGCGGACCTCTTATGCGTGGATGACCGACCTGTCGCTCCGGAACGGTGCCGGCAGGCCTTACTCGTTTCACTTTTTTCATGTGCATTTGCAACAGCTTGGAGAAAAGGTCCACGGCCCGTTACCGATGTGTGGACCTTGACGGAGCTTTGCGCTAGCAGGGCACTGTCATGGTGCAAGTTCGGGCGGCGTATACTTTTGGAGGGCGGGTCCATGAGCGATACAGGCGACAACGACCGCGGCTTCGAAGAGATCGCTGCCATTGAAGCTTCGGACATCTATGCCGACGACGGGTCGGTGCGCTCGGATTTCCTGATGCATGTGGGTGCCGCGATCGCCGATCGCGACACGATTTATCTGCGCAAGCACGTCGCCGGTCTCCACGCGTCCGAATTGGGCGATCTTCTCGAGGCGATCCAACCGGAACAGCGCCTGGCGCTTGTCTCGCTGCTTGGAAAAGAGTTCGACCTTGCGGCACTGACCGAGGTCGACGAGGCGATCCGCCTCGATATCGTCGAGCATCTGCCGAACGAGCAGATTGCCGAGGCGATCGGCGAGATGGATTCCGACGATGCCGTCTACATTCTCGAGGATCTCGATCAGGAGGATCAGGAGGAGATCCTCGCCAAGCTGCCCTTCACCGAGCGCGTTCGCTTGCGCCGTTCGCTCGACTATCCGGAAAGCACCGCCGGCCGGCGCATGCAGACCGAGTTCGTGGCCGTGCCGCCCTTCTGGACGGTTGGCCAGACGATCGACTACATGCGCGAGGACGAGGATCTCCCGGACAGCTTCACGCAGATCTTCGTGATCGACCCTACCTTCAAACTGCTCGGCACCGTCGACCTGGATCGTGTGCTGCGCACCAAGCGATCCGTGAAGATCGATGCGATCATGCGCGATACCAGTCACTCCGTCCCGGCCGAGATGGACCAGGAGGAGGCGGCTCAGCTGTTCGAGCAGTACGACCTCCTGTCGGCGGCCGTCGTCGACGACAACGGACGGCTGGTCGGGGTTCTGACGATCGACGACGTCGTCGACGTCATCCAGGAGGAGGCCGAGGAGGACCTGCTGCGCCTCAGCGGTGTCGGCGACGAAGAACTGTCGGACTCCGTCGCCGAGGCGTCCCGCTCGCGCGTTCCCTGGCTGTTCGTCAATTCGATGACAGCCTGCATTTCCGCCTCCGTCATTGGCCTCTTCGATGCCACGATCCAGCAGATCGTCGCGCTTGCCATCCTCATGCCGATCGTCGCCGGCATGGGCGGCAATGCCGGCTCTCAGACAATGACGGTGACGGTGCGGGCGCTCGCGACGCGCGGCCTCGATATCCACAACGCACCGCGGATCATCCGTCGCGAGGCGGGCGTCGGCCTCCTGAACGGCATGATCTTCGGCAGCCTCATCGGTCTTGTGGCGGGCCTCTGGTTTCAGGACCCGGACATCGGCGGTATCATCGCAACGGCCATGCTGATCAACATGATGGCGGCGGCACTCGCCGGCATCCTGATCCCGCTTCTCCTGGATAAGTCCGGCGCCGACCCGGCCGTTTCCTCCGCGGTCTTCGTGACAGCCATTACGGATGTCACCGGCTTCTTCAGCTTCCTCGGCATTGCCACCTGGTGGTTCCAGGTCACATGATCGTCCGTGTTTGACTTTTACGTCAAAGTCAATGATAGTGAGCCTGTGATTTGATGGAATGGCGGGCGTGAACAAATATTATAGCATCACGGAACTGACGCGGGAATTCGGTATCTCCACCCGAACACTGCGCTTCTACGAGGATGAAGGTCTCATCCATCCGGAGCGCCGCGGACGCACGCGCCTGTTTCGGCCAGCCGATCGGCATCTGATCAAGGAAATCCTGCGCGGCCGGCGCATCGGTTTCACCATCGCGGAAATCCGCGAGATTATTGCGGTCTACAAGGACCCTCCGGGCGAAATGGGCCAATTGCAGCTTCTGATGAAGCGCGTCGAGGAGAAGCGCGAGGACCTGCGGCAGAAGCGCAAGGACATCGACGATACGCTTGCCGAGCTCGACAATGTCGAGGAAGCCTGCCTGACGCGCCTTGCCGAAATCGGCGTCGGGACATAACACGCAGTAAAATCTGCGGTTCGTCGGAAAGGTGGCCGCGCGCCGCCTTTTTTTCTGTCCGCCTTTCAAATCCACCGCGTCGTGTGGCGGCAATAACGTTCGAATTCGAAGCCGAAACGCGACAGAAGCTGACGCTCCTCGTTGCGGACGGCGATCAGCGTCGTCAGCGCGACGGCGAAGATTCCCATGACGAAGAACCAGGGATTGAGGGTGATCAGGCCGAGACCGACCATCACGAAGGTATAGCCGAGATAGATCGGATTTCGGGTGAAGCGGAAGGGGCCGCCGGTGACAAGGCAGGTCGCACAACGGTGGGGGAGTACGGCCGTGTGACGATCGAGGAGCGTCTTGACGGCCCAGAGATCAAGCAAAGCCGCCAGAAGGATCAGCGCGCAGCCCGCCAGCCACGGGGCCCAGCCATGGCCGTGGGCGACGGGGATGGGAAAAACGCGGTCCAGCGCCAACGCGGCCAGCGCCGCCACGCCGTAAATCAGCGGAGGCCATGGAAAACTCAGCGGCTTGGCACGATAGGCATTCATGTCCTAGTCCCCCGACTGTGCTTCCATTGTGCACTGAGTGGCGATTCGCGCAATGCGTTCATCCGTTCTCAAGTCGATCTTCCCCTGGTTTAGGTCCTCGAACAGATTCTGCTCTTTCAGCTGGTCGAGCGTGCAGCCGCAAAAGGCGGCACAAGAGATGCCTGATTCGTTACGGTTGCAGGCCTGCTCGCAACTCAGGCGATAGGTCTGCGCCGGGTCGGGAACAGGGGCGGGGACGACGAGAGAAAAGGCGTAGACGAGTCCGATGAGCAGCGGCTGGTGTATGAGGTATATCGCCAGACTGTGGCGCCCGCCAAAGGCGAGCGGATTGATCCACAGCTTGCGATGCCCCGCGTCGCCTTGCGCGGAACGCCACCGGGCCGAGAGCATCGGGTGGAGCAGTTTCGCCGTGCCGAGGCCCAGGAGAAACGGTGCCAGCCACGGCAGCAGCGGCACGTAATCGTTGGAGCGGGGGATCGTTTCGGAGAGCCCGACCCACCAGAGCGCCGGAGTGTCGAAGACGGCCGAGCGCAGGTAGAGCGGCGCGGCGAAGGCAGCGGCGGCGGCGAGGAAGGAGACCGGCGCCGGGAGCAGCAGGAAGAGGAGGCCGACGAGGCTTGCCGCCGCGATCGCATGGAGAATGCCGAAAAAGATGAAGGACTCGGGAAAGGCAAACCAGGTGCCAATGCTGATGAGCGCTGCCGCCCCGGCGATTTTCGCGAAACGCCACAGGAATGGGCGCGCGCGGAACTTCGGACCATGGCCGAGCACGAGGCTGTAGCCGGCGAGAAACAGGAAGCTGCTGGCGATCAGCCTGGCGAAGAGCCTCCAGCCGCCCGTGCCAGCCGTGCCCGCCGCCACATAGCCGAAGAATTCGAGATCCCAGGTGAAGTGGTAGATCGCCATGGCGACAAGGGCGAGCCCGCGCAGCGCGTCGAGGAGATCAATTCGGCCCTGCCGCGTCACACCCGGCTGGGGAGCCGGCGTTTCGTCGATCGTCACAGAAGTCTCAGGCATGGCGTTGCGGTTCTGTTGGGAGGAAAGGAGTGCGTTCGGCATATCGCAGTCGCGTCGCGACTATGCAGAAAAGAAGGCAGATGCACGGCTTTGTCCAGCACCAAGCGCCTCCATGCGGGTGATAAGCAGTCCACCGAGAGCAGTGCAACCTATTGCGGGTCTGCCATCAGCGCGTCGCGTGCTTCGGAAAAGAATTGTCTGCGCAGCAGCACGAAAATCACAAAGCCCGTCAGCACGATGAAGACATAGGGGCTGATGAACCAGCCGAGATAGCCGATCGACAGGAAGATTGCCCTCAGCCCGGCATTGAAATGCTTGGCGGCAAGGATGTTCATTCTGATCGCGCGTTCTGCGGCGCGTTCTGCGGCCTGGCGATCGCGCGACATGTCGGCCGTCATTGGAATGCCGCCCATCAGGATGGAACAGTAGTTGAACAGCCGATAGGACCAGCCGAACTTGAAGAAGGAATAACCGAAAAGGCAGGTAAGTCCGCCGACCTTCAATTCAAAACCCGCCCGTCCGCCGCGAAAAACCTGCGGCAGGTCGTTGAAGATCATCTGCACTTGCTCGGTCGCGCCAAGCAGCGCAAAGCAGCCGCCGAGCGCGAATATGGTCGTCGAGGCAAAAAACGCGGTGCCGGCCTGCAGGCCCGCGATGATCTGGGTGTCGATCATCTTCAGGTCGCGGTTGAGGGAGTTGCGAATCCACCGTGCCCTGTATTCGTTCATCAAACGGGTCAGGTTGACTCGCTTGAAATTGCGCCGGGCATCGGTCGCCCAGTTGAAGCTGCCCCACAGCAGGATGAAGATGCAGAGCGCGATGTAGTCGTCGATTGTCATGCACGTCTTTTGGCATGGCCGTTCGAAAATGCAAGATCGCCGCGGCACGCGCCTTCACATTGGGGCCTCAACCATGAGGCGAGATTGTGATAGCGTCTGGTACGTTCGGTTTGCTGCGCCGTGGGAATGGCTCGGATCTCTTGCTGCGCGCCTGCTTGAATACCGGGCAAAATAGTTTGGCCTTGAGCCCCTTGTCGGCAATCGGAGGAGCAGCTTCCTAAAGAGTCTGGAGGACGCATTCGAGCTTGAAGGGGGAGCCAACGGACAAAAGCGCATAATCGACTAAGTAGAAATCGATGCATTCTCGATATCAAAACAGAATTGCTTGAGCTTGAAGCCTCAACGGAATTTTTCGCACAGAGGGGATTGAGATGAACAATTTTGGAATAGTAGTTAGTTTCTGCTTGGCGTTTATCTGTAACTTCTCGCGGCCGTTGGCGGCCGATCGCTGGACAGAATTTCCACAGCCACCGGCCATGCCGATGGCGGTCAGGAGTGGCACTGCCCCTGTAAACGGGATTGAGATGTACTATGCCATTTATGGCTCTGCAGCCGGAACACCGATCCTGCTGATTCATGGCGGGCTTGGTTATGCTGATATATGGGCCAACCAGGTTGCAGACCTGTCCCGTGAGCACACTGTTATCGTCGCAGATAGTCGAGGGCACGGACGATCCACGCGGACATCCGCGCCCTATGCTTACGATCTCATGGCCTCCGACTACGTCGCTCTGTTGAACTATTTGAAGGTCGGCCAGGTAGCGCTCGTGGGCTGGAGCGACGGCGGCATCATCGGCCTCGACATCGCGATGAAGCACCCGGAACGGTTGACGAAGCTCTTCGCGCACGCGGCCAACACCAAGACTGACGGCTTCAAGCATGGATTTGACAAGACCATGACCTGGCTTGCCTATGTCGAACATTGCAAAGACGTCTACAAACGAATTTCACCGACGCGCGACGAATATGACGCCTTTTTGACTGAGATGAACGCCATGTGGACGAGCCAGCCGAATTGGTCGGACGACGAGCTGAAGACCATAACGGTGCCGACGGCGATCGTGATTGGAGATCACGACGAAGCAATCGATCGCGGACATACGGCATACATCGCCCAGACCGTGCCCGGCGCGAAGCTGGTGATCCTCGAGAAGGTCAGTCACTTCGCCATGTTCCAGGACCCACAAGGCTACACCGCAGCGATTAGAGCCTTTATTGAGGCGCCAGAGTAAGATCGCGTGATGTACGACGCGCAGCGACACGCATGCTGTTTGTTTTTCCCCGGCTGATGCCGACGAGACCATCGTCGGATGGAATGTCGCACGGACAAAACCGAATGTCGGTCAATCGCCTGATCGATCGGCATAGGATCGCATAGGGTTTCACCCTATATAAGGACGATCGGACCGCCGTCGGAAGGATTCGGGTGGCAGGTGTCCGATCTATCGACAGGGCTTTGATCCGCTCCGGCGGGGTGCTCTGTCAGGCGCTGGGGCAGGCAATTCATGTTTCTTTCCGTCTTCGACGTTTTCAAGATCGGCATCGGCCCTTCGAGCTCGCACACGATGGGGCCCATGTCGGCAGCGAACCGGTTCCTCGATCTCATCCTGTCGGACGAGTGGCCGCGGCCGTCGCACGCCGCCGTTGCGGCCATCAGGGTGAGCCTGCACGGTTCCCTGGCCCATACGGGCATCGGCCACGGGTCGGGCAGGGCGGTGATCTTGGGGCTGATGGGCGAGCGGCCTGACCTTGTCGATCCGGACCGTATGGACGCCGTCATCGACGAGGTCGAACGAACCGGTCGTGTCACGCCTCCCGGGCATCCCTCCTATGCGTTCCAGCCGAAGACCGATCTCGTCTTCGACAAGAAGGTGCCGCTGCCGGGCCACGCCAACGGCATGTCCTTTTCCGCCTTCGACCGCGACGGCCGGCTGCTGCTGAAGCGGATCTACTATTCCATCGGCGGCGGTTTCGTAGTCACCGACACGCAGCTCGAGGCGATGCGGGCGTCGAAGGACAAGCCGGCTGGCGTGAAAATCCCGTATCCCTTCGCCACCGCCCAGCAGATGCTCGATATGGCGGCGCGCTCCGGACTGACGATTGCCCAGATGAAACGGGCGAACGAGGAATGTTCGATGTCGAGGGAGGAACTCGACGGCGGCCTCGATCGCATCTGGTCGGCGATGACCGCCTGCATCGATCGCGGCCTCAGCCAGGACGGCATCATGCCGGGCGGTTTGAAGGTCCGCCGGCGGGCCCGCGCAATTCATGACAAATTGCAGGAGGAGTGGCGCTCCAACAAGACCAATCCGTTGCTCGCCAACGATTGGCTGAGCGTCTATGCAATGGCCGTCAACGAGGAAAACGCCGCCGGCGGCCGGGTGGTCACCTCGCCGACGAATGGTGCGGCCGGCGTCGTGCCGGCGACCGTCCGGTACTACCTGCATTTCCATGAGGATGCCGATCAGGAAGGCATTCGCGACTATCTCCTGACGGCCGCCGCGGTCGGCGGCATCATCAAGCACAACGCCTCGATCTCCGGCGCGGAAGTCGGCTGTCAGGGCGAGGTGGGGTCGGCCTCCGCGATGGCGGCGGCGGGCCTCGCAGCCGTGATGGGCGGCACGCCCGAGCAGGTCGAGAATGCGGCCGAGATTGCGCTGGAGCATCATCTCGGCATGACCTGCGATCCGGTCGCCGGCCTCGTTCAAGTGCCTTGCATCGAACGCAATGCGCTCGGTGCCGTCAAAGCGGTTACCGCCGCGTCGCTTGCGCTCAAGGGCGACGGCAAGCATTTCGTGCCGCTCGATGCCTGCATCGAGACGATGCGGCAGACCGGCGTCGACATGAACGAGAAGTACAAGGAAACCTCAACCGGCGGACTTGCTGTCAATGTCGTCGAGTGCTGAAGCCGAAGCGGCTTTTGTGGACGAGGCTGCTTAATCCGCTTGACCGCGACCGGTGGACGGGTGTTCAAGCATTGCCATGGCCTTGCATCTCATAAAGCTCTGCGTCGGCGCGGATTCCGTCGAAGACTTGCGCGAATGGGTTTCGCGCAAGGCCCTGGCGGCGATCGCGGCCGGACTGGAGCCGCACTCCTTCCATACGACCCGGATGGTGCCGAAACGCACGGACGACCTTCTGGGGGGCGGATCGCTCTACTGGGTGATCAAGGGTTATGTACAGGCGCGCCAGCCGCTGATCGGCATCGAGACCTTCACCGACGGCGAGGGGATCGGCCGGTGCAATCTTATCCTCGGGCCGCAAGTGGTGGAAACGGAACTCCAGCCGCGCCGCGCCTTCCAAGGCTGGCGGTATCTCGAAGCAAAGGAGGCGCCGCGCGATCTTGCATCGCTGTCCTCCGATGGCGGCGAAATGCCGCTCGAATTGCGGCGTGAGCTTGCCGAACTCGGTCTTCTCTAAAATCGCAGCCATCAATTGCTAGGCCTGAGTTTCAGCCGAGCCGGATTCGCAAGGGATGCCGACGCCCTGCTGCGGTGACGTGCAGATGTATCCCTGCACGCGGCTGGGTCGAGCGCCAGGCGCGCGCGCCATGCGTGAGCAGCATGGCCACCAGATCGCGCGTCTTTCCTTTGGAGCGGTTGAGGCCGGCATCGGCTATGCGCATGGCCGCTTCATGGAGCGGATGTAACCCGATGCGCGAAGGCTTTCCCCTTTTTCCCGGTATCTCTGCGATACCGGGGATATTCTCGTTCACTGCCATGACAAACCTCGTTACGCTATACAAATTCCGAGGAGGACGGCCGAAAAAAGCGTCCGGCCGTGTCGTGTCTGTCACTGCTGGCTGGCCCAGCAGGCGAATCCCTTTTTCTTCAAAACCTTGCAGGCGTTGACGGCCTTATTCTGATCGTCGAAGCCGCCGAAGCGCGCACGATAGACCTGGGCCGTACCGTCACCGAAAGCCACCGTGAATGGCGTCGCATCGCGGAGTACCTTGCCGCCCTTTTCCTTGGCATTGCCGAGGAGCGTCATGGCCTGCGCCTTGTCGGACGTAGCACCGATCTGTATGACCCAGCCCTGTGGCTGTACGTCTGCCGACTGCCGCGCCGCCGCGCCGGCCGAAGCCTCTGCCTTGGCGACCGAATTGGTGATCTGCGTATCGACGTCGGCGGAGACGGCCGCCTGCCGGGCGAGCGTGGCGCCTTGGGCATCGAGCGTGTTCGGCGCCGCCTTGGCGGCGAGGACCGGGTTGTCCGAGGCGGGTTTCGCGGCGGCATAGGCCATCTCGACGTTCGTCACGCTTTCGCCGCTGTAGCGGAAATCCGGTACCGGACCGGTATTCGGCAGGTCCGAAGCCGGCGAGGCGACAGGTGCTGCTGCCGCGACGGCTTGCGCTTCGGCCGCGGCGACTGCCGTTTCCGTGACGGTTTCGACCGGTGCTGCCGGCGCTTCGGCGATCAGGTTGCCGTTGCCGCGGCGAGAGGCGGCTGGCATGTACTTGGCGACCAGCTTGCGCATCTGCGCATCGCGGGAACCGCCGGACGTCCCGCCCATCACGACGGCGACGATGCTGCGGCCCTCGAGCTGCGCGGAGGTCACCAGGTTGAAGCCGGAAGCGCGTGTATAGCCGGTCTTGATGCCGTCGACGCCGCGTACATTGCCGAGGAGGCGGTTGTGGTTGCCGATCGTCTGCTTGCCGAACCGGAAGCTGCGGGTCGAGAAATAATCGTAATATTGCGGGAAATGCTGACGCAGGGCCAGGCCGAGCCGGGCCTGATCGCGCGCTGTCGTCTTCTGCTCGGTATTCGGCAGGCCATTGGCGTTGCGATAGGTCGTGCGCGTCATGCCGAGGGCACGCGCCTTGTTCGTCATCATGCGGGCGAAGCGCTGTTCGGACCCTCCGAGCAATTCACCAAGAGCCGTCGCCGCATCGTTGGCCGAGCGCGTGACGAGCGAAAGAACCGCCTGTTCGACGGTGATCGACTTGCCGGCTCGGACGCCGAGCTTCGAAGGGGGCTCCGCTGCTGCCTTCTTGGAGAAGGGAACCGGTGTGGACTTGCTGATCCGGCCGGCCTCGAGCGCCTCGAAGGTCAGATACAGCGTCATCATCTTGGTAAGCGAGGCCGGATAGCGCAGTTGGTCCGCATCCTCGCCGTAAAGCACCTTGCCGGTTTTCGCATCGACGACGATGCCGGCATATTTCGAATTGGCCAATGCCGGCGCCGAGAAGACCAGGCCGGCGACAACGCCCGCCAGGACAACGCGTCCCACCGCCTTTGCAATGCCGCCAAGCGGACGTTTCGCGAGATCAAAAAAAACGGATCGAGACACTGCGTTGCTCTTCATTCTTATGTCGTGGGTGTCGTCCGGACAAAGTCCCGGATACGACCGTTCCCGAGACAGTATCGGGATAGCGTTACCAATCGGTTTATGATGAATGATTGGTTTCCGGGTCAGGTTGTCTGTTCGGGTATGACACCCGCTGGCCGCATCGACGAGCAGGCAGCCTCCACCACGACACTTTGACAAATTCACGGCACGAGTCGGTCTCGAACGAATCTTTCCATCGAGGCATCGATTGCCTGCCATTCTGGCAGCAACTTCGCCGAGAAACGGTAGAGGATGCTGAGATCCTTGCCGGCATGAAAGTCCCGCTGGCAATCGGCGCTTGTCGACGCCGCAGGGCTCTCGGGCAGGAGGCAGCGCAGCGCGAAGGAAGGACCGTCAGGCCGAGGAGCGGTGAAGAAGACCTCGCCGGCATAGCTGGAACTCGGCTTGGCGTCGTATCTGGTCAGCCCCGCCGGACCGGGTTGCGGGTTGGGCTCCAGGACGTGGCGATAGATCGGCTCGAGCCTCCCCGACATGTCGCGTGACATGGTGCTTTGTGCAATTTGGACGAAGATCAGCTTTTCCGGTTGATCGACATCGTTGAACACATGGCGGGTCTCGTCGCTATAGCCTTCGAGTGCCGGCCAGGTCAGGTAGAGATCGACGCGCTCGACGACACCCGTGACGCGCTGGCTTTCGAAGCGAATGACGTTGGCCGGCAGGCGCAGGTGATCCTGGCCGATGAAGACATCGACGCTCTCGCGGCTCGAGGTGTGTCCGGCGCGCGCCAGGTTCTCGCCGAGCCACTGACTGGACAGGGAGACGGTCATCACCAGTATCGCCAACAGCCCCAAGACCGCAATGAGCCTGTAGGTGAAGCGTGGCGAAAGAAGCGGGGCAAGATCCGGTTCGGGAATAAGGGGCTTCTTCACGAAAGGCGCCGTCCGTGGCGATGGCGTGGCAGACTGTAATTGGCACGTTCATCCGCACAGCACTGGTGAACGATTCCGGCGGAGGTCGTTACCTGACGCTCGCTCAGCATGGTTAATTTTCGATGAAGCGCGGCGCCGCGTCTCTCATAATGAAATAGGGCCGGTTCCGGGGACAAACGGAACCGGCCCAAGGGCTTGGTCTGGACGGGGACAGACTGACCGAAGCCCGAAGACTATAGGATCGTCGCGGCTCTGCGGTCGCCTTACTCGGTGCGGACCGTGCCGACGGCAACGGCGCGGCCATCCTGCAGTTTCACCCACCGTCCGGCATTTTCCGACGATTGACGCTTCAGGAAGGTGTATTCGGTCTCGGACCACAGCAGAACCTTGCTGCGCATATTGTCGAGGATGAAATCGCCGCGATCGGTGCGCACCGTCAGGACGGCATGGCCGTCGCCGTTCGGCTGCAGGACGACGGTGATCGGGAGATCGGTGGGGGCGAAGCCGCTCTCGATCAACTTGCGGCGCTTCAGGAGAACATAGTCCTCGCAATCACCGACAACGTCCGGATAGGACCATTTCTCTTCCACGCCGTGGATTTCCATGTCGGTCATCGGCGTGATGGCCTGGTTGACCTCGTGGTTGACCTCGAGAATTGTCTTCCATCCCTCGCGCGTCAGCACGGCCGGGCCGCGATCGGGACCTGTCAGCGAACATTCGGACGAATGGCTCTTGCAGAATTCATAGTGACCGACCGGTGGGTTGGTCGAGCCGCCCACGGTCATGTTTGCCGGAAGGGCGAGGGCAGGACCGGCCAGAAAGCCCGTAATCAAAGCCACGGCGGCGACCGTCTTGGCGATTGTCTTGTGCATGTTTGTCTCCCCGTTATGGTTCGACAATGGCACAGAGATTTTTATCGCCGGCGAAGATGCGAGGTAAAAACAAGTACAAATGAGAATAGCATAAGAATAAAACTAGAATAGAATTTAAGACGAATAAGAATAAAATTCGATTCAAATTTTAGAGAATGAAATCGGCTGCGAATGGAGCCTGCGGGTATGGCTTTGAAAACGCGAAGCTTTTGACGTCTATTGCCTCGATCGGGAGGCGTGGCGCAACGGCGTCACCGCAGCGGCCTGAGCGAGAACTGGTTTAAATGGTGGAGATAAAGTTAATCAGCGGCGATCTTGTGGTAACCGTTGATTTACCAAAGAATATTTCCGCTTCAAGCGCGGATGCGTCGGCGCAATATGAAGCGATGCCGAGATAGCGCCGGAGGGGCGACTTGCGAGTGCAAGCCACGGACGAGGATCATGCCTCCACGCCCACGCCCACACACTAAGTGCTAGGGCCAGCGTCGCTTCAGCGGTCGACGTGTGTCGTTTCGTTCCGCTTTAGAGGAACTCGGTCAGCGCCTCGCGCGCCTGGATGCCGGAAAACTCGATCGCAACGCCTTCCTGGAAATGGCGGACGATCCTGCCCTTCATGCCGTTGCCGAGTCTGACCGCCGTGCCGATCGCCGGGCGAACGTCGATATCGACCGCCGCACCCGAGAGCGAAAGGTCGATGATGCGGCAGATATATTTCTCGCCGGTGTCGACGGTGAGCTCGGTGACCGTCTTGCGCGGCGCCAGTCGGTCGTGGCGCCGATCCTCCGGCAGCCCCAGTTCGTGCTTGTTGGCGATCCAGGTGAGCTGCGCGGCGAGCTTTTCGCGTTTGCGCTCTGTTGCGTTCAGCTGGATGACGAACGCGTCCTCGCCGAGCCTGGAGACGGTGCCTTCGAGCCGGCCGACATGGTCGATATAGGCGATGATGCGCTCGCCGGCGCGCGGGCGGGCGGCCGTCGCAAAAAGGACGTCGCCCGGCGACATGTCGACCGCGGTGCATTCATATTCGTCGCGATTGGCAAGCATCAGCCGTCCAGAGAGATTAACCGAGACGCGCTGAAAGGCGTTCTCCTGGTGTGGCCTCGGGCCGCTGTTTTGGGCGTGCTGAAACGAGAACATGGTCACTCTGCGATCGACGTATGCTTGCACGCGGAAGTATAGGTGTCGCCGGTTAATAGAAGGTTCGCCGGAAGTCTGGATCGATCCCCTCTTCAGCCACCTTTGCCACCGTCGAGAATGCGTAAATGAAACAGCTTCCGATTGTTGCGTCCGCCCGATCCTGCAACGCTGACTTTTGTGTCTGCGGCTTTCCCATAGGACCGCTCGGCCGGCAGGTTGCGGGCAATATCGGGAACGCTGAGCCCGGTCGCGACAAGATGCGCGAGCGGCGTCATGTGCAGCCATGCCGGGCGGGCCAGGGCGGAGAGGGCGCCGAGCAGCCGGTCGTTCGCGCCGTCGGACGATGCAAGTGGTGCAAGCAGCAGTTCGAGGTCGAGCTCGTCACCGGCTTCCGTGGCGCCGCGGGCATATAGCAGCATGGGGGTGCATTGCGTCATCACCTGGTTTGTAGTTCGGGTGATCCCGTCCGCTTCCGAGCCTAGCCAGAGGTCGCAGAAGTGCTGTTCGCGCAATTCACGACCGAACAGCGCACAGAGTCGCGTGCCTGCAAGACGGAAGCAAATGTCGCCGCTTGCCCTCCTTTGAAGAATGAACAAATCCGGCAGCAGCGAACGGATATGCGCCGGATCGATTTCATCCCGGCGGGGAAGGTCGCGCTCGCCTCGGACTGCATTCCAATATTGGAACAGTTCCATTGTCGTTCTGCTGTGCATCAGGGCGGTTCACTTCCTTGCTACGTGCCGGCTGTGCCGGAGTGATACAGGCGGCGCTTTCTCGCTCGATCCTGGAAAAGACGGAGCGAATTCCGTGCCACGTCGAAATTAAGGTTAATGATCGGTTTCGCTTGCTCGCGAGGCTGCCGGCTGGCATTCCGTCGCTATCACTTCACGAAGGGTTGCCTTCGGCACATCGACTGGAGCACCGCACTGGGCTCGACGGCCGTTCAGTTTTTGCTGGACGGCCTTTTTTTGTTTGCTTATCCCTTTGCGCGCCGTCGCCTGCATCGGTCGAGGCGGCAGAGACACGACCGCCAACGGCGCGTGAGCAGGAAGAGAGTGATGGAACAGGATCAGCCGGCGACGCCGGTCGATGGCGAAGGCACGGTAACCCGCAGCCGGGAACCGGCCTTCAATCTTCCGCAGGGCCTGACCTTCGTCCTCCTGTTCCTCGTCGCGATCCACGCGATCAGAACCTACGTTCTGCCGGAGACGCTGGATCAGGAAGTCATCCTGAACTTTGCGTTCCTGCCGGCGCGCTACACGATCCCGCTTGGTGAGCAAGGTCTCGTCTGGCTCTGGACGCCCGTGACCTATTCCTTTCTCCACGGCAGTTGGGAGCATCTGATCTTCAACATCTTCTGGATGGTCGCGTTTGGCGCGCCGGTCGTGCGGCGGATCGGCGTTGCGCGGCTTGCCGTCTTCTGGTGTCTATCGGCGGCAGCGGCGGTCGCACTGCACGTCGTTTTCCACTGGGGAGAGATGGCCGTGGTCGTCGGCGCCTCCGGTGTCGTCTCCGGCTTGATGGGCGCCGCGGCGCGCTTCGTCTTTTCGCCGAGCGGCCGCATCAGCCGCCAGTTCGCCCATCTCAATCGGCGGCTCTCGCTGGCTGAGACGCTGACAAACCGCTCCGTGCTGGTCTTCACGGGGATTTGGTTCCTGACCAACTTTCTCATCGGACTCGGCCTCTTCTCGATGGGCGGCGCGGGAAGCGTCGCCTGGGAGGCGCATATCGGCGGTTTCCTCTTCGGCTTCTTCCTGTTCGGGTGGTTTGATCCTCGCGACTAGACGAGTTTGTGGAGGGAGCGCCAAAAAACAGGCACCGCTCAATGTTGAGCAGCGGTTTGGGAGCGTTGCGCCTTCAAGGGCACCCTCGGCAATATCGACAATTGAGGCTCTTCCCGTTTATTCCGGCAATCCGGCCATGCGATAGCCTTCGACGAAGCGCTGGACTGTCTCCGGATCGCGGGCGGGTTGTGCTGCGGCCCAGTGGGTAATCGTGAATTTTGGGGTCATCGCCATGAAAAGAGCAGCCTCACGCATCGCCTCGTCTCTGCGTCCGAGTTGGGCCAGGCTAGCCGCCAGAATGCGGCGCGAGGGGCTGCGGTAGATCGCCTCCATGCGCAATATCTTGACGGCTTCTTCATATTGGCAGGCCGCGTAATGCGCGAGTCCAAGCTGCCAATAATACCACCCGGCCGGGTGCGGATTCAGTCGGAGCGCCCTTTGGATCAGTTCAATCGCTTCCGATGGGCGACCTGCGAACGCCGCAAGCTCCGAACAGATGGCCAGGGCATCCGCATTGTTTGGTTCCAGCGTGAAGGCGGCTGCGAACTCTTCATCGGACTCGGGCCAGCGTTTTTCATTGGCCAACAAATATCCGATAAACCAATGACCGGCAGCGTCGTTCTCGTCCAATGCTACTGCCTTGCGGGCCAGTTCAAGGGCTCGTGATCGGTTTTCTGTCGTGGATTCGATGCTCTGCGCCCACAATTGCCAGTAAACAAAAGCCAGCCAGCGAAATGCCTCCGCATATTCGGAATCGATGGAGACTGCCTGGTTCAAGAGTATCTCGGCCTCGCGAAGCGCTTCTGGGGAACTGTTCAACGCTGAGACCAGACTTCGCCCGCGCACACAAAGGTCATAAGCTTCCAGGCTCTTCGGACGGTTGCGTGACGGTGATTGCGCCAAACGTCCAACGAGGGCCTCGACGATCTTATCTGTGACTTCGTCCTGTACGCCGAATATGTCTTCGAGATTTCGGTCGAAGCGTTCGGCCCAGAGATGATCTCCGCCAACGGCGTCGATGAGCTGAACGTTGACGCGCACGCGACCGGCGGCGCGGCGTGCACTGCCCTCCACGATGTAGCGGACGCCCAACTCGCGCGCGATCAATCGAACGTCGACCGACTTCCCCTTGTAGGCGAAGGTTGAATGGCGCGCGATGACAAACAGGCCGGCATTTCTTGAAAGGTCTGTAATAAGGTCTTCGGTCAATCCGTCTGCGAAAACGTCGTATTCGGCTTCCCCGCTCAAGTTGGTGAATGGCAACACGGCAATGGATGGCTTGTCAGGCAGCGGCAGCGCCGCTTGTCCTTCGTGACCCATCGAGGCGGCGGCTTCATAGAGCACGCGATAGACATGAACCGGTTCGGCGATGTTTTTCAGGGACTTCGGTCCAAGATCGTCAAAGCCAAGCGCGAGCTTCCGCTTTACTTGATCGCGGATGCCCGCCGACACGTAGATGGCACCCGGCTCGGCGAGGCTTTGTATCCTTGCGGCGATGTTGACGCCGTCACCGTAGACGTCACCGCCATCTATGACGACATCACCGAGATTGATTCCGATGCGCAAGACGATACGGCGCGCATCCGGGAGGGCCGCGTTTTTATCCGCCATCTTCCGCTGTAAGTCGATCGCTCCGGACAGGGCGTTGACCGCGCTTGCGAACTCCAGGAGAACCCCGTCTCCCATCACTTTGACGATGCGGCCGCCATGTGCTCGCACGACTGGCTGGAGAATTGTCGCCCGGCGCTCCTTCAGCACCGCCAGCGTCGTAACTTCGTCCTCCTCCATCAATCGCGAGTAGCCAACGACGTCCGCGACGACGATTGCTGCAAGACGGCGCCGGACGCGTTCTTCGGCCATATGGCCATTGTACCCGGGAAGCGGAATTGCGCCTATGCTATTTGCGCCTCGGGTAGAAGTGGAACGGACGACAAGCTGCTTGACGTGTTCCGCAAGATCGTCGGCTGTCCGCTGGTTGGTGCGGTACAGTGCGACGTCCGAGATGCGCGATCGCCGAGGGCCAACCTCCCATCCGGTCACGGGTCGCGATGATGGATTGTTTCAATATCAGACCCATCGTGATCCTCTGTTCCGCGGAAGAGACCGAAGGACGCTGCGCGAAGGCTTGATTTCATTGGAGTACTGACGCACCATTCACTACGGTCGCCGATCGCCAACGTGAAGCGGCCGCTGAAAGACCGGGTATCGATGCGGTTTCGTGTGGAGGCACGAACGCTATAATCGGGTCAGGTTCCTGCGGCCGACTGTGCGAAGGGCATCGCCCACAAGCGTCTGGATGCGAGTGCAGCAGCTGATACGGCGAGAACCTCTTTCCCGCGAGCCCCGGAATTGTCGAAACGGGAGATGTGCGTATGTCAGTGAAAGCGATCCTCAATGAGAAAGGCTACAACGTTGTAACTGTCACCCCGCAAGTGACGGTGCAGCAAGTGGTGACCTTTCTGCATGACAATCATATTGGCGCCGTCGTTGTCCTCGATACGGATGACAGCATCGTCGGAATCATGACGGAGCGAGATGTCGTCGCGTCGATCGCCAAGTATGGCGCTGCCTGTCTCGACAAGCCGGTATCGTCCGTGATGTGGCAGAACGTTTATTGCTGCCGCGAGGAAATGTCCGTTCAAACCCTGATGGAGATGATGAGCAAGTTGCGCGCGCGCCACCTGCCCGTCGAGCGGGAGGGGCGCCTCGCCGGCATTGTATCGATCGGCGACGTGGTCAAGTACCATATTCGCGCGATTGAACGGGAGACCGAGGAAATCAAAGCCTATATTGCCGGGTGAAAGGCGAGGGCGGTGCAACGCCGCCCTCCATCGCACGGGCCGAGCAACTCGAAATTCCGTTGCTGGGATCAAGTCTTCGTCACATTAAACGTCATCACCGAACGGCGGCAGCCCGCCGTCAAAGCACGTCGCATTCAATCGTATTCATGCGCTTTAGATCTTTGTTTTTGCGCATGTCGTTGTCCCAAGACCGCTACGCACTTCTGGGCGACATGCGCTAGCGGGCAAGCGCTTCCTGCATTCGCTTGATCTCGGCGAGCTTGCCCTTTGCCTCCAAGTAGCCACGCTCGATCGCTTCGCCAGCACGGTGAAACTCTGATAGTCCGATGTCGTTGAGCCTGGGGTGGAGTGCGAGATCCGGCGGGTCGCCAGCCAGGCGCGCGCGCGAAATACGGTCCTGGATGATGTTGAAGGCCTGCACCATGACGCTCGTCATGCCGAGGCGGGCCGAATAGGCACTGCCTGTCTTGACGGGAGCATCGGGGGTTTCCATGCCGGCGCTGTGCTTGACGACGGCTGAACGGCCATAGAGGTCGTAGTTGAGGTTGACGGCAACGACGAGCTGCTGCTCGTAGGCCCGGCAAACCGAGACGGGAACGGGATTGACGAGCGCGCCGTCGATGAGCGTGCGGCCATTTGCATGGATCGGCTCGAAAATCCCCGGCAGCGCGTATGACGCGCGGATAGAGGTGATCAGCGAGCCTTTCTCCAGCCAGACCTCGTGGCCGCTGTGAACTTCCGTGGCGACCGCGATGAAGGGGCGGTCGAGATCCTCGATGCTAGTATGTTCGAGGTGCTCCTGCATGCGTTTGGTGAGCCGCAGGCCGCCAAACAGGCCGCCGCCGCCGATCGCGAAATCGAGCAGGCTGGCAATGCGGCGGACGGTGAGAGAACGGGCGAAGGCCTCCAACTCGTCGAGCTTGCCGGCGAGATAGCAGCCGCCGACGAGCGCACCGATCGACGTGCCGGCTATCATGCCGACCTCGATACCCTCTTCATCGAGCGCCCTCAACACGCCGATATGCGCCCAGCCGCGCGCTGCGCCGCCGCCGAGCGCTATGGCGATTTTCGGTTTCGCGGGGAGCGGGACCGGCTCAGGGGGGGTGGTCGTCAGCGATGTGCCATTGGGGCCGGACAGGTCGGCGATCTGGTTGTTGCGCGTAAACGTCCAGTTTAACATCCGGCACCTCCAACACCGCCGAACCGACTACTCGCGCGTCTTGTAGGAGACCCTGCCAAGCCGGCGGTGGTGCCGGCCTTGTACATTCATAGCTGAAAGACTGGCACCAGGATTGAGATTAGCACCGAACCTGTCGCCAATGCGGCTGGCCCAGTAAACATTGGATACAAGTTGCAACACATCTCGGCACGCTGCAGTTACCGCAGGAACCGACTTCACAATTAATGATTAAGCGCCCGTTTAGTTTCTAAAGAATGAATATAACACGGGGATGCCCCAAGAAAATCCAGTTGCTTCGGGCTAGCCCTATTTTTCGGCGTAGATCTGTGCCGGATCGAAATGTCTGTGCTCGTCCGTGATTGTCACTCGCGCCTTACCGTTCTCGACCCCAACGGCGCGATAGAAGCAGGAACGGCGTCCCGTATGGCAGGTGGCGTCATGGCCGGCCACGCTAACCTTCAGCCAGACGGCGTCCTGGTCGCAATCGGTCCTGATTTCCTGGACGGTCTGCACGTTGCCGGAGCTTTCGCCCTTCTTCCAAAGGCTGTTGCGTGAGCGGCTGTAATAGTGGGCGATGCCGGTTTCGATCGTCAGTGCCAATGCCTCGGCGTTCATATGCGCGACCATCAGCAATTCGCCATCGCGAGCGTCTGTCACGACGGCCGTGACCAATCCCTTCTCGTCGAAGCGGGGGGTAAAGGCCGTGCCTGTTTCCAGTTCGGCCTTGTCTTTTGAGGGAGCAACAAAAGTGAGCGCCATCGCGAAAGCTCCACTACAGCGCCGCGCGCCTTTTCAGGCGCGCAATGCTCGCTGCAGCACTTTGAACTGCTGCATGATTTCACCCTTTGAGGAAAACATGCAGAAGCGGGTCTTACTTGAAGCCCCTCAACATCGTCATGAATCGGGCCTGCTCGGTCGGCTCGGTCTTGAAGGCCCCGGTGAAGGTGGTCGTCAGTGTGGTCGCGCCCTGTTTCTTGATGCCGCGCATCGCCATGCACAGATGCTCGGCCTCGATCATCACCGCAACACCGCGCGGATCGAGCGTCTCGTCGATGGCCCTGGCGATTTGCGCCGTCATCGACTCCTGCGTCTGCAGGCGCCGCGCATAGATATCGACGACACGGGCGATCTTGGACAGGCCCAGGACGCGTCCGTTCGGCAGATAGGCGACATGAGCCTTGCCGATGATCGGAACCATGTGGTGTTCGCAATGCGAATAGAACGGAATGTCTTTCTCGAGGACGATGTCGTCGTAGCCGGAGACTTCTTCGAAGGTCCGGCCTAGCACGTCCTCGGCGATCAGGTCATAGCCGCCGAAAATTTCCCGATAGGATTTGACGACGCGCGTCGGCGTATCCTTCAGGCCCTCTCGGGTTGGGTCTTCGCCTGCCCAGCGCAGCAGTACGCGAACAGCTTCCTCGGCTTCTTTCTGCGTCGGCCGACCGCTGGTGTCGTCGAGCAGAGGGAAATTCTTTACTATGGCGTCCATATGGCCTCTTTTAAGCAATGCGAGATTGCTGACGTTTTATCTTTCGGACAACTCGCCATTGGCCATTCGCCTATCCCTGCAGGCTTGGGTTCCGTTGGCGGGCTCCGGGGCTTTCCGGTCCTGGCTTAGCAGTGCACTGGACCGTCCAGCACGGTTTCCCAAACAACAGGCGACACTTATCCCCTTGCGGAACTGTCGCCCCAACACGACATAGCATATAGTATGGTGCCACATGGATGAAAGAGGCCCAACGTAGCACGCCGTGCTTTTTTCCCCTCTAGCGGAGAAAATCATGCGCCGATCACTCAAAACCGCGAAAAATCAGCCGGATCGCGTCAAATGATGGATGACATTTATAATAGCAGGATTCTCGAGTTCGCCGGGAATATTCCCCGCGTCGGCATGCTCGCCGAGGCTGATGCGGAAGCTGCGGCGCATTCGAAGCTCTGCGGCTCGAAAGTTCGGATCTGGCTGAAGATGGATGGGGACGTCGTCACCGACTTTGCCCACGATGTGAAGGCCTGTGCACTTGGCCAGGCCTCGTCCTCGATCATGGCCCGCCACGTCGTCGGCGCGCATGCGGCGGAAATCCGCAAGGCACGTGAGGACATGCTGGCCATGCTGAAGGCGGACGGAGAGGGCCCCATCGGCCGCTTCGAGGACATGCGCTTCCTGATGCCCGTACGGGATTACAAGGCGCGCCATGCCTCGACGATGCTGACCTTCGACGCGGTCGTCGATGCGATCGGCCAGATCGAAGCAAAGCGCCTCGCAACGGCAGTGTGAACGATGTGCGGAAAGCCGCAGTCCGACCAGGCTCCCGGACGCAGCCGGACCGGTATCGCCGGTAGCGGCCGCAATTGGTCCGGGCCGTTTCGCAAGACACCCGGCCGGCTCTTCGGCATGGCGGCTATCCGCGCTTACCAATTGACGCTGTCGAGTTTCATCGGCAATTCCTGCCGGCATATGCCGACCTGTTCGGAATATGGCTATGAGGCGATAGGCCGGCACGGTCTCTGGACCGGGGGGTGGCTGACGCTGTTCCGCGTCGTGCGCTGCGGACCCGGTGGGACGCATGGATTCGATCCGGTGCCGGAGATGCTTGCGCCGCGCCAGCGCTGGTATGCGCCATGGCGCTTTTGGCGGCGTCGGCGAAAGGATGCGTGAGCGTCATGACGATCCCGATGGAATATCGGCAGGCGTCCGCCGATTTTGACCGCTTCATCCTCGATGCGCGCGACACAGCCGGTCTGCAGACGACCAATCAGGCCTATACGATGGTGCAGGCGGTGCTGCAGACCTTTCGACGCCGTCTTGAGATTTCCGAAGCGCTGATTTTCGCCAACGCACTGCCGCCGGTGCTGCGGGCGATCTTCGTCGCCGATTGGGATCTTGAGGAGCCGACGGTGCCTTTTTCCGGCCGTGTCGCGATGACGCGCGAGGTCCAGGCGTTTCGCGGCAACCACAATGTGTCGCCGGATTCGGCCATCGCGGACGTCGCGGCGGCCCTTCGGCGAAACATTGACGAAGCAAAGCTGGACCGCGTACTTGTGCGGCTTCCGCAGGGCGCCGTCGATTTCTGGCGGGCGTGATTTCGAGGGGCGAATGGCGAGCTACGTGGCGCTGCTCTATAGCATCATACTGGGCGAGGGGCGGCGCGTCGTGATGGCGGATCTTCGCCAGATGGCGGAGCGGCTCGGCTATCGCTCTCCGCGCACGCTTGTCGCCACCGGCAATCTCATTTTCGGGGCGCCGGAACGGCCGCTGGCAGAGATCGAATCGGCGCTCGAAAAGGCGTTCCTGGAGACATTCGGCCGGCATGTGGACATCATCGTGCGCAGGGCCGATGACTGGCTGAAGCTCGCCGCCGACAACCCGTTCGTCGCTGCAAGCGAGGAGGATCCGGCTCGCGTCCACATTCGGGTGATGCGTTCGCCGCTTCGGCCGGATGTGGCCGATGGACTCCGCAGCTATTGTACGAGAGGCGAACGCCTCGTGGTCGTCGGCGGCGATCTCTGGGTCGATTTCGGCGGGAAGGCGAGCGAGTCGAAACTGCTCGGCGCCTCAACGCCGAAACGGCTGGGCATCGGGACGTGGCGCAACTGGAACACGGTCAGGGGTTTGCGCGCCATGCTTGACGGTTGAGAGGCCGCCGCGCCTTTACTCACCAGTCAAAAACCTTTATCAGGCCCGCGTCAATTCACCGGCCCGTCCGGCAAACCATACCACCCGCATTCGTTGGCGGGACTGGATAGGAGATCATGATGTCGCATTCCGTTTCCCTTACATTCCCTGATGGCTCCGTCCGCGAGTTCGTCGCCGGCACGACCGGCCGCGACGTGGCCGAGTCGATCTCGAAGTCGCTGGCCAAGAAGGCTGTCGCGATCGCACTCGACGGCGAACTGCGCGACCTTTCCGATCCTATAGCTGACGGCAAGATCGAGATCGTCACGCGCGAAGACAAGCGCGCGCTGGAGCTTATCCGCCACGACGCGGCCCATGTGATGGCCGAGGCCGTGCAGGAATTGTGGCCGGGAACGCAGGTGACCATCGGTCCCGTCATCGACAACGGCTTCTACTACGATTTCGCCAAGAACGAGCCCTTCACGCCCGATGACCTGCCCGTCATCGAGAAGAAGATGAAGGAGATCATCGCGCGCAATAACCCTTTCACCAAGGAGGTTTGGTCGCGCGACAAGGCGAAGGAGGTCTTTGCCGCCAAGGGTGAGAGCTACAAGGTAGAACTCGTCGACGCGATCCCCGAAGGGCAGGACCTGAAGATCTACTACCAGGGCGACTGGTTCGACCTCTGCCGCGGCCCGCACATGGCCTCGACCGGCCAGATCGGTACGGCCTTCAAGCTGATGAAGGTGGCCGGTGCCTATTGGCGCGGCGACAGCAACAATCCGATGCTGACCCGCATCTACGGTACTGCGTGGCATACGCAGGAAGAGCTCGACCAGTATCTGCACGTGCTCGCCGAAGCTGAGAAGCGCGACCATCGCCGTCTTGGGCGCGAGATGGATCTCTTCCATTTCCAGGAAGAGGGCCCGGGCGTCGTCTTCTGGCACGGCAAGGGCTGGCGCGTGTTCCAGAGCCTCGTCGCCTATATGCGCCGGAGGCTTGAGGTCGACTACCAGGAGGTCAACGCGCCCCAGGTCCTCGACAAGTCGCTCTGGGAGACCTCGGGCCATTGGGGCTGGTACCGCGACAACATGTTCAAGGTGACGGTTGCCGGCGACGAGACGGACGACGACCGGGTCTTCGCGCTGAAGCCGATGAATTGCCCCGGGCACATCCAGATCTTCAAGCATGGCCTGAAGTCTTACCGCGAACTGCCTGTCCGGATGGCTGAATTCGGGGCCGTACATCGTTACGAGCCGTCCGGTGCGCTGCACGGCCTGATGCGTGTCCGGGGCTTTACCCAGGATGACGCGCACATCTTCTGCACCGACGAGCAGATGGCCGCCGAATGCCTGAAGATCAACGATCTGATCCTCTCCGTCTATGAGGACTTCGGATTCAAGGAGATCGTCGTCAAGCTTTCGACGCGGCCCGACAAGCGCGTCGGCTCCGACGCGCTCTGGGATCGTGCCGAAGCGGTGATGACGGACGTGCTGAACACCATCGAGGCGCAATCCGAGGGCCGCATCAAGACCGGCATTCTGCCGGGCGAGGGTGCCTTCTACGGACCCAAGTTCGAATACACTCTGAAGGACGCGATCGGCCGCGAATGGCAGTGCGGAACGACCCAGGTCGATTTCAACCTGCCGGAGCGGTTCGGTGCCTTCTACATCGACAAGGATTCGGAGAAGCGTCAGCCGGTGATGATCCATCGCGCCATCTGCGGTTCGATGGAGCGGTTCCTCGGTATCCTGCTGGAGAACTATGCCGGCCATATGCCGCTCTGGATCTCGCCTCTGCAGGTGGTGGTCGCAACGATCACCTCGGACGCGGACGACTACGGCCGCGAGGTCGCGGCACGTCTGCGTGAGGCCGGGCTTACCGTCGAGACCGACTTCCGCAACGAGAAGATCAACTACAAGGTCCGCGAGCATTCGGTGACGAAGGTTCCGGTGATCGTCGTCTGCGGCAAGCGTGAGGCGGAGGAGCGTTCTGTGAATATCCGGCGGCTCGGCTCCCAGGCGCAGACGGCGATGTCGCTGGAGGAGGCGGTCGCTGCGCTCTCGAGCGAAGCGCTGGCGCCTGATCTCAAGCGCAGGGCGGAACGGAATGCCCGGGCGGCCTGAGGGCCGGCGGTGGTTTTGAAGTGTGATGGCGCACGCCGGAACGGACGTGCGTCATCTTGTCGGAACGCGAAAGAGTCGGTCGGCCCGGGTTTCCACGGGCGTTCCCGCCGTTAACCATGGCTCTTAATCGGCCTTACATGATCGGACGCTAAAGAAGGAGGCGCAGCGCATTGCGCGGACATGATGTCTCCTGCAGTCCGACAGGCATGGCCCTTCAATTCTCGTCCGCAGACTCATCATGTCGTCTAATTCCGCCGACCGGCGCACGCAGGCCCAGACGTCCGTCATCGTCACCGTGACGATCTGTTTCGTTGTGATCGCTTTGTTGCTGACGGGTCTCATGGCCCATGTTGTCGTGACGATGACGCGCTCCGCAAATAAGATCGATGACGCAAGGGCCGGTCACGCTGCACAGATAGCGCTTGCGGCTTTTGCCAGCCGCCTGAGCGCGACCGTCACGGACAATGCCGTCTGGGACGAAGCCTATGAGGCGGTCGGCTCGGTGGCTGCGGAAGACTGGGCCTATGACAATTGGGGATCAACCTCGAAAGACTATGCGCTTTACGATGGCGCCATTCTCACCGGGCCCACCGGTACGATTGTTTCTGCCTACAGGAAGGGCGAGCCGTTCGAGCCGCGCGCCTATTTCGGCGAAGCCTTCAATCGCCAGATCCAAACCGCGGGAAAACCCGGCCAGTCTCCATTGCTCAGCTTTTTCAAGACTGAAGACGGCGTCGCGCTGGTCGGGTCGGAAGCGGTCCAACCCTATCAGACGAGCGCGAGTGTTTCCCGGTTCAGTGTCCTGACCTTTTACAAGCTATTGACGCCCGAAGTTATCGCCACACTGTCCAGCGAACACGGGCTTGACGGGCTGCGCCTCCAGGATGGACCGCCACCGGGCCTTGCCTGGCCAAGCGCCGCCCCGGGAAGCGTTGTCTTCAACGAGGTCTATCCCTATGTGGCCTCTGCCGCCGCCATTCTGGTCGTGTTTCTGGGGGGCGTCCTCTTTGTCGGCGCATCCGAAGCGCGGCGCCTCCATCGCTTGGCGGAAACAGCTCGGTTTCAAGCGAACCACGACAGCCTGAGCGGATTGCTCAACAGGCACGGACTTCTGGACTTCCTGGAACGATCGGAGCCTTCGGCTTCTTCGATGCTATCGCTCTATCTGATTGATCTGGATGGCTTCAAGGCCGTCAACGACGCCTGGGGTCATGCGGTGGGCGATGCCCTGATCCGCCTCTTCGCGAAGGCGCTGCCGGCCTGCCATCCGGAGATCGTCGCCGCGGCGAGACTGGGTGGCGACGAGTTCGCCATGGTACAGGTCGGACCCGCGCCGCATGGTGAAATCGAGCGCGCGATACTTGCGCTTCTGGTCGAGCCTTTCAAGATAGACGACCGCACGATCGAAGTCGGTGCGAGTATCGGGACAGCCGTCAGGACGGACGATATCGCCTCGTTGGAACTGCTCCGCCGGGCCGATATGGCTCTCTACCGCGCCAAGGAAAACGGCAAGGGCCAGGCGGTGCAATACGACTTGGAACTGGACCGGGAACGCCAGCATATTGCGGAACTCGAAGGAAAGTTAAGGAGCGCCATAAGCACTGGGCTCATCGAGCCCGCCTTTCAGCCGCTCGTCTCTGCGGCGACGGGAGAGATCATCGGTGTGGAAGCATTGGCGCGCTGGCCGAGCCCGGCCGGAAACATCAGCCCTGAAATATTCATCCCGCTCGCCGAGAAGTCCGGCCTCATCGACGCGCTCGGAGTGCATATGCTGCGCACGTCGGTTCGGCATGCCAAGGACTGGTCTGGCCTGGCACTTTCGGTCAACGTCTCGCCGATTCAGCTCTGCAATCCCGACTTCGCCGCCCAGGTGATTGCCGTCCTCAAGGAGTTCGACTTCGATCCGAGCCGCCTGACGCTGGAAATAACCGAGAGCGTACTGATGACGAGCCCCGATCAGGCGCGCCGGTCGATCGATCATCTGAAGTGCTCCGGCATCAAGTTCGCTCTCGACGACTTCGGTTGCGGTTATGCGAGTATCGGTGCCTTGCGGCAGTTCGGCTTCGATCGCATGAAGATCGACCGCTCGCTCGTGTCCGGCGTGGAGAATGCCGTCAACGGCATAGAGGTGCTTCGTGCAACAATCTCCTTGGCGACGGCCCTCGATATCCCCGTCACGGCCGAGGGGATCGAGAACGCTCGTCAAGCGGCGATACTTCGGGAGACCGGCTGCGACTAATTGCAGGGGTACCTGGTCGGCAAGCCCATGTCGGCCCGCGACATTTCTATCAGATTGCTTCATGAGGCTTCGGCGGCTTGAACCTGCTGCGCCTAAATAAGTGCCGCCAACGGGGCGGATTCGAACTACCCCTACCTTCCCGCAACGTGAATGCATTGACGCCGAGTGAGCTCGTTGCCGTCAAGCCAGGCTGCAGATGTCGTCAATCCTGGGCGCTGGCGTTCGCGGTCTCGTCGGGCGCGACATTGCCGTTCAGCAGGACTTCCACATCGGTATTGACGCCGGCCTTCACGGCAAAGTCGCGCTGGTAGATCTTGTCCTTGTTGCGCGCCACGGCCGTGTAGCTGCCTTCCGCAAGCACAAGGGTCGGAAAGGCGCCGACGCTTTCGCTGACGACGTCGCCCGACGAGGTCAGGATCGACCAGGCGGTGTCGGCGATCGCCTCGCCGCCCGCTTCCGAGACGAGCTTCAGTGTCAGCTTCGCGGCGCGATGCTGGATCGTCGCTTCGGTCAGCTTGCCAGCCTCCACCTGAATATCGGCGCGGATCACCGCATTGACCGAGCCGTAGTCGGAGACGACGTGATAGGTGCCGGCGCCGAGCCGGACCACCGTGCTGGGCTTCACGTCGGCGACGATCAGGGCGCGCTCGCCGTCTTCCTTCTCATCGGAGGAGAAGATCGAAAAGCTGAGCTCGGTCGGTGGAATACGCACATCGCTGCCGGAGACGGCGTTCAGCATGACACCGCCGGCATCCAGCACCAGGACCTGTTTGTCCAAGGCGCCTTGCTCGGGCACGCGAATTTTGCGGGTGGCCGCCGCGCGACCGAAGGCGACGTTGACGAAATACTCGCCGGGCACGAGATTGAAGGCCGTGGAGCCGCCTTCCGAGGTGGCCAGCAGCGGCAGTTTCCCGTCGCCACCGGGGATGGGGCTGAAGACCCGCCAGGTCAGGCCCGACTCGAGCGCCTGGCCGTCTTTCGTCAGAAGGGCCTCGAGTTTCACGTCCTTCAATTCGCCGTTCTGCGTGGGATCGCTGACGAGCGGGTTGAAGCTCGTAAGCTTTGGCATCTTTCGGCTGCCGGAGATCGACGGAAAGCTCTTGAAGGCGTCGGTCGCGTCTTCGGCTAGCGCTCGCTCCGCACCGAAACCGGCGAGGGTGATCGCCAAGGCGGTTCTCAGCAGAATACGAGTGCGGATGCGCATGAGGACAGTTGACTTCCTGACTTGATGACTCCACTTGAGACGCCGGTATGGCATTTTCGTGGCTGTCGATCCGGCGGCAAGTTAGTGGAATTCGCTCGATATGAAAACCGAAATTAAGCTCGTCGACTATCTCGCTTCCCGCAGGTCTATCCCGGCCTTCCAGATGGGATCGCCGGGGCCGGGCAGGGCCGAGGTAGAGGAAATGCTGAGGCTCGCCACCCGCGTGCCGGATCATGGCAAATTGGCGCCCTGGCGCTTCATCGTCTATCGCGGCGAGGAGAGGGCGCGGATCAGCGGCGAGTTGAAGAAGATGGCGCTTGCCGCCAGGCCGGATCTCTCGGAGGAACTGATCAAAGTAGAGGAGACGCGGCTGACGCGCGCGCCGGTCGTCGTCGCCGTCGTCAGCAAGGCTGCGCCGCATTTCAAGATTCCGGAATGGGAACAGATGATGTCGGCCGGCGCCGTGTGCCTCAATCTGTTGATGGCAGCAAACGCGCTCGGCTATGCTTCCAACTGGCTGACCGAATGGTACGCCTTCGACGAGAAAGCCTATCCGCTGCTGGGCGTGGCGCCGGGCGAAAGGATCGCTGGCTTCATTCACATAGGCACGGCGATGGTGCCGCCGACCGAGCGGCCGCGGCCGGAACTGGCCGAGATCGTCACCTGGGTCGGGGAAGACGCCTGATGTTCTACGAAACGGCTTCCAATCAGCACGGCTTGCCGCACGACCCCTTCAAGGCGATCGTGTCGCCGCGGCCGATCGGCTGGATTGGCACGCGTGCCACGGACGGTGCGTTGAACCTCGCTCCCTATTCCTTCTTCAATGCGATCAGCGACCGGCCGAAGCTCGTGATGTTTTCATCGAGCGGCTACAAGGATTCGGTGCGCAACATCGAAGCGACCGGTGAGTTCACCGCGAGCTTCGCCAGCCGCAACCTGAGCGAGGCGGTCAACATGACCTCGATGGCGGCGCCGCATGGCGACAGCGAGTTCGAGATCGCCGGATTGACGCCGGTCGGGGGAACGCTCGTCAAGGCGCCGTTCGTCGGCGAGGCGTTCGCCGCGCTCGAATGCCGAATGACGGAGATGTTCCAGCCGAAAGGCCTCGATGGCGCGGCGTCAGACAGCTATGTCGTCATCGGCGCGGTCGTCGGCATCCACATCCGCGACGAGGCGATCCGCGACGGCCGGTTCGATGTGACGGCGGTGAAGCCGCTCGCGCGCCTCGGCTACATGGACTATTGCGATGGCGGCGATGTCTTCCAGATGACGCGTCCAACCCGCTAAATTTGGCCCAAGACTTAGGTTTCCCGCAGCGCCCGCGCTTCGGCGAGAAGATCGATCTGCAACGGTGAGCGGGAAGCCACGGCCGAGAAGCCGTTTTCGAGGCTGTTTGTCCATAGCCGTCGCACCGACGCCTCGTCGACGGGGTCGGCCGGCAGCATGTCGTAGGCCGCGACGTCGGCCTCCCGGGCCCGGAGCACCACCGCGGCGCGCCCGGCCCGGACGACAGCCGGCACATCGCCTGTCCCGGTGACGCGCTGGCAACCGCACGCTTCCGCGAGAGCGGAGGCGTCGAATATCAGTGCCGAGAGGCGCGGGGAAACGCCTGCCATCGCGTGAGGCGAGAGCACGCTTTCAGCAACCGTGGCATATTCCGCCAGCAGCGCCGTTCGGCCCTGGGGCATGCCCGCGCCCGCCTCGGCGACTTTCAGCATCACATCGAGCTTCTGGATATCGGCCGGTCCCCGGCACGCGGTCAGCACGACGCCGTCGATATCGGCGAGGAGCGCTGAAAGACCCTCGACATCGGTGGCGTCCGCCGGCCCGATCCGCGCGAGAAAAAGGCAGGCCGACTGCCCGTTGCCGGGGTGTCGCAGGCGTGGCCGGCTTTGAAGCGTCGTCGCATCGACAACGATCGCTTGAACGGCCTGCAGCACCTTCTCGGCGGGAAGCTGTTCGCCTGCCGCGAGATACAGAAGAGGCTTCATGGTTTGTGCGCGGTTAACGGACATGGTGAACCAATCTTAAACCTTTGACCGCTAATATTCGGACATTGGGGCTGTCGGGTGTCTAGTGGGGCATAGGTGATCATACAAGCATTTCTTGCTGGGTGGAAACGGCGAGAACCGGCGATCGCGCACGCGCGGCCAATGCGCTTGGGCGAGCCTATGCCCGGGCCGAGATGAACGGCCTGGATCGGCATGCGGCCGAAATGGCGATGACCTTCCTTCTGGACGATCCTTCGCCAAGGGTGCGCCTGGCGCTGGTCGAAGCCCTGGCCGATTGTCCGACGGCACCGCGAGCGGTCGTCAGGGCGCTGGCAGAGGATCAGCCCGAAATCGCTTTCGCGGCAATCGCCCGTTCGCCAGTGCTTACCGATGCGGATCTCGTCGACCTCGCGGCGCGCGGCACTGCGGAGACGCGTGCGCTGATCGCGGCTCGGGGCGCCGTGTCTTGTTCCGTCGCCGCTGCGATCGCCGAGATCGGCGACGAGGAGGAGGTTTCGATTCTCCTCGAGAATACCGGCGCCGTGCTCTTGCAGGGTTCTCTCAGAAGGATCGTCTACCGCCTCGGGCATGCTGCATCGGTGCGTGACCGGCTGCTGGCTCGCGCCGACCTGCCGAGCGACGCGCGGCATGCGCTTGCCGAGAAGATCGGTGCGGCGCTCTCGGCTTCCGGGCTCGTCCAGGCGGTCATCGGCTCGGCACGCGTGGCACGGGTCACGAGGGAGGCATGCGACGCCACGGCACTGGCAATGACGGCAGTCGCGTCGCCGAATGACTTGTCCCAGTTGGTCGCCCATTTACGCGAGACAGGGCGCTTGACGCCTGCTTTTCTGATGAGCGCGCTCTGCAGTGGCGCCACGGAATTCTTTACCCTGGCGGTGGCCGATCTTTCCGGTCTGGCGGAAAAGCGTGTGCGCTCGATCCTGTCCGGGGGACGCGTCCACTCGATCCGCGCACTCTTTCAGAGCGCCGGCCTGGCGCGCGATATCAGCCAAGCCTTCGCTGATGCCGTTCTGTATTGGCAGGCTCAGGCGGGCGAGGGCGAGCCCGCTTCGCTCGCCGCTCTCCTCGAGCGCCTTCGTCGGAACCCGTCCTCAACGTCGGCCTCCGTCGCAGAACTCGTGGAACGACTGGGCTTTGCCGAACAGCGGCAAGTCGCCCGGGACTACGCCCTACTTGCTTCGCGCCAGGCAGCCTGATCGGAACCTCAGTCGCCGAACCGACGCGCCACCCAGGAATAGCCGTCTTCCACATAGTGCGCCGGGGCACTGACGATCGCTTGCAACTTCTCGCGGTCCGGCACCGCGCCGCTGAGCCATGTCAGGGCGCGCTTCGGCAGGCCGGGTTTTTCCTCCTGCTTTGCCGGAGGCGTTGCCGCTTGCTGCGGCGCTGCGTTGACCTCCGGGGTGGCCGTGGGCGTCTGATCCTGGTCGGCGGACGCCAGGTCCGTCCCCGACGTTTCGCATACGGCAACGACGACCGGATAGTTCCTGTTGGAGAATTTCGGCAGTTCCTTTTGCGATTCCGTGTCGCATTGGGCGATCGACGGCCAGGTGCCGTTCACGGTCGAGATGTAGTGGCATTGCGTGACATTGTCATCGCAACCGAGGATTGTCATGACGATCAGGGCGGCTTTCATGTCTTGGGTCCGTTAGAAGTCTCTTGCTCTTATCTTATGGAGCTTCGATTGTTTCCGAAGTACGGCAAAGTAGCCGCCCCACAAAACAAATTGTTTCTGTTCGTCACTCGGATTGATTGCAAGTCTTCCTGCGCTGTTTGACGTATTGGCGCCGTTCGCCATCGAGGATAGTTTTCGTCCTGGTCGCCCGCATAGGCGACAGATTTGCGTTGAGGTTTTGGAATGACCGCCATCACTATTGCCGAGGAGCCGCCGCGCCAGCCGCCTGTCCTCCGCCTGCTCGAACTTTCCGATGCCTATGCGGCATCGCTTTATCCGGCCGAAAGCAACCATATGGTCGATGTCTCGGCTCTGGAAAAGCCGACGGTGATCTTCTTCGTCGCGCGATCGGACGGCGAGATCGTCGGCTGCTGCGCGCTGGTGGAAGCCGGCGATGGCACGGCGGAGATCAAGCGGATGTTCGTCGATCCTGAGGCGAGGGGACTGAAAGTCGGCAGACGGCTTCTTGCCGCGATGGAAGCCAAGGCGGAAAGGCGCGGCCTGACCGCGATCCGCCTCGAAACCGGCATCCACCAGCCGGAGGCGATCGGCCTCTACAAGTCGTCCGGTTATGTGGAGCGGCCGCCCTTCGGCAGCTATCTGGCTGATCCGCTGAGCCTGTTCATGGAAAAACGGGTGGGAGCGGCGACTTGAAGCAATTCTAATTTTGCCCCTCATCCGGCCTGCCGGCCACCTTCTCCCCGCGAGCGCGTCGATGAGTGGCGGCAATGACCTCCGCCACTCTCAAATATCCAGATTGTCGGCAAACACGGCGCGCTCCTGGATGAAGCGGAAGCGGGCGTCGGCCTTCGTTCCCATCAGGTTGTCGACCGCCTCGCGCGTGCCCTCGAAATCGACGTCGTCGATCTCGACCTTGAGCAGGGTCCGGTTGGCCGGATCCATGGTCGTTTCCTTGAGCTGAGCCGGCAGCATCTCGCCCAAACCCTTGAACCGGCCGATCTCGACCTTGCCGCGGCCGTTGAATTCGGTGCGCATCAGTTCTTCGCGATGCGCGTCGTCGCGCGCATAGAGCGTCTTGGAACCCTGGCTCAACCGATAGAGCGGCGGCACGGCGAGGTAGAGGTGACCGCCGCGAATGAGTTCCGGCATCTCCTGATAGAAGAAGGTGATCAGCAGGGAGGCGATATGGGCACCGTCGACGTCCGCGTCGGTCATGATGACGACGCGCTCGTAGCGGAGATCTTCCTCGCGGTACTTCGACCGCGTGCCGCAGCCGAGCGCCTGGACGAGATCGGCGATCTGCTGGTTGGCACCGAGCTTCTCGCGGCCGGCGCTGGCGACATTGAGGATCTTGCCGCGCAGGGGCAGGATCGCCTGGTTGGCGCGGTTGCGCGCCTGCTTGGCCGAGCCGCCTGCCGAGTCCCCCTCGACGATGAAGAGTTCAGCGCCTTCCGCGGTGTTCTGCGCGCAGTCGGCAAGCTTGCCGGGCAGGCGCAGCTTGCGCACCGCGGTCTTGCGGTTGACTTCCTTTTCCTTGCGCCGGCGGACGCGCTCTTCGGCGCGCTCGATGACCCAGTCGAGAAGCTTCGCGGCTTCGGCCGGGTTGTCGGCGAGATAGTGGTCGAACGGGTCGCGCAGGGCGTTCTCGACGATGCGCTGCGCCTCGACGGTGGCGAGCTTGTCCTTCGTCTGGCCGACGAATTCCGGCTCGCGGATGAAGACCGAGAGCATGCCTGCCGCCGAGATCATCACGTCGTCGGTGGTGACGATCGCGGCTCGCTTGTTCTGGGTGAGCTCGGCGTAGTTCTTCAGGCCCTTGGTCAGCGCGATGCGCAGGCCCGCCTCGTGCGTGCCGCCTTCCGGCGTCGGGATCGTATTACAGTAGGAGTGGATCTGCTGGTCGCCGCCATACCAGGTGACCGCCCATTCGAGCGAGCCGTGGCCGCCGGATTTTTCCGACTTGCCGGCGAAGATCTCGCGCGTGACGGTGAACTCCTTGCCGAGTGTCGCGGCCAGATAGTCCTTGAGGCCGCCGGGGAAATGGAACACTGCCTTTTCCGGAGTCTCCGAACCTTCCGGCAACAGCGACGGGTCGCAGGACCAGCGGATCTCGACGCCGCCGAACAGATAGGCCTTGGAGCGGGCCATGCGGAAGAGCCGCGCCGGTTCGAAGCGGGCATGCGGGCCGAAGATCTGCGGGTCTGGATGGAAGCGGACCTTCGTGCCACGGCGATTGTGCACTTCGCCGAGCTCCTCGAGCCCGCCCTGCGGAATGCCGCGGGAGAAGCGCTGGCGATAGAGCTTGCGGTTGCGCGCCACCTCGACCTCGAGCGAATCCGACAGCGCGTTGACGACGGATACGCCGACGCCATGCAGGCCGCCCGAGGTCTCATAGGCCTTGCCGTCGAACTTGCCGCCGGCATGCAGCACCGTCATCACCACTTCGAGCGTCGACTTGTTGGGGAACTTCGGGTGATTTTCGACGGGAATGCCGCGACCGTTGTCGATCACCGTCAGGAAGCCGTCGGCGTCGAGGTATACGTCGATGAAGTTGGCGTGGCCGGCGACGGCCTCGTCCATCGAGTTGTCGATCACCTCCGCAAAAAGGTGGTGCAGGGCCTTCTCGTCCGTTCCGCCTATATACATGCCCGGCCGGCGGCGCACCGGCTCCAGCCCCTCGAGGACCTCGATGGCAGAAGCGTCGTAGTCGCTGCCGTCGCTCCCCTTCGGCGCGGGTCGCGGCGCGTCACTGCCGGCGGCAGGCGTCGTCGGTTTGCGCGGCGCGCCGGCGTCGGCAGGCTTGGGCTGCAAGGGCATGGCGGAGAAGAGGTCGCTGCTGTCGTCCATGGAGTGGTTCAGATCATTCCTGTCGTCTGTGTCGGCAAGGCCATAGCAAGAGCTGAGCGCTGCCGCCATCTCTTGCCGCGCGAATCACCGGAATTCTGCCAGAGTCTTGCCCAAAGCGCGAACAAAAGGCGAATTTCCGATGTGTCAGAAGGCGAAATGGCCCGGGAACGCGACGAATTGCTCGCTTCAGTGTTGCGTGGCGAATGTCCCGATGGCAAGGCATTGGCCGAACGAGGGAGCCCGTCGGGTGTCTATGTCCACAACTGTTTTCTCCGTCCGATTGCTGGTCGCCGCGGTGTTTGTTTCAAGCGTCGCCACCTCCGCCGCAGCCAAGCCGCTGCAGCCCTACAAGGATGCATTGTTCGGCTATCCCGCAATCCTGCGGGAGGACGACGGCGGCGATTTCCGCGTTGTCGATTATCAGGAGCTCAGAGACATCAACGGGCGCGACCAGATTCCGGAGCGCCGTGTCAAGCGGGCCTATGTGTCGCTTGGCGTGAAGAGTTCGCAGGTGAACGAGACGCTTGATCTCGGTGGTCGATCTCTCGACGTGACGCGCGTCGGTCCGGACCGCGGCGCGGCCTTCACGGTGATCTTCATCCATGGGCGCGGCGGTGACCGGCGCCTCGGCGCCAACGATTTCTCTTTCGGCGGAAACTTCAACCGCCTCAAAAATCTGGCGGTTGGCAATGGCGGTACTTACTATGCGCCGAGCGTACGCTCCTTCGACGCGGCCGGCGTGGCCGATATCGCGGCGCTGATCCGCTTTGCCGCCGAGCAATCCGACGGCCGGCCCGTAGTGTTGTCCTGCGCCTCTATGGGCAGCTTCATCTGCTGGGGCATCTCGCGCGATCAAAAGGCCACGGCGGCGCTGAGCGGCATGATGGTGATGGGCGGCGTCGCCGATCCCGCGTTTGAAGAGAGCGCCGCTTACAAGGCAAGACTGCCGATGCTCTTCAGCCATGGGAGCAACGACAGCGTCTATCCGGCCGAGGCACAGCTTGCACTCTATCGCTCCCTGAAGAACAAGGACTATCCCATTCGGTTCGTGCTGTTCGAGACCGGTTCGCATGGGACGCCGGTGCGCATGACCGACTGGCGGAATGTGTTGAACTGGATTCTTGATCGTTAGCCGAGCGCTCGGGCCGCATTTTTGGAAAAGTGAGCATGGAAAAATTTGAAAGCTGGGGGCGGCTCGACAAGCGGCCCCAAGGCGCCATCTCGCCGGACGACTACGAGGACCGGCTCGGCGCGGTCGCCCCCATGGCCTATCTGCCCTTCGGCAACGGGCTGAGCTATGGCGACGTCTGCCGCAATGATCGCGGCACGCTGATCGACATTGCGAGGCACGGCCGCATCCTGGCCTTCGATCCGGGAACCGGGATGATGACCTGCGAGGCCGGCGCCACGCTGCGCGACATTCTCGTCCAGGCGATACCGCATCGCTTCTTCCTGCCCGTGACGCCGGGCACGGGTTTTGTTACCGTCGGCGGCGCCGTCGCCAACGACGTTCACGGCAGAAACCATCATGCCCGCGGCTCCTTCGGCAATCATATTCGGCGCCTGACGCTGCTGCGCTCGGATGGCGAGCGCCTGACCTGCTCCGCCGAGGAGAATGCCGAGCTCTTCGCCGCCACGATCGGCGGCCTGGGCCTGACTGGCCTGATCCTCGACGTCGAGCTGCGGCTGATGAAAGTGCCGTCGCCGCATGTCCAGCAGCATGCGATTCGCTTCGAAAACCTCGATGAGTATTTCGCGCTCGTCGATCGTGTCGGTGAAGAGCACGAATATTCCGTCGCCTGGATTGATCAGCTCGCGAGGGGCCGACGGACGGGAAGGGGTGTGCTCTGGGCTGCGGACCATGCGGATGCGTCCTGCGAATTCCCGGATCTCCCCAAGGGACTGAAGCTCTCATTGCCCCTTTCTCTGCCGTTCAATCCGCTGAATTCCCCGGCGCTGAAGGCACTCAACGAATACCGCTTTCGCAGAGAGGTGCGGGGGGAAACGGTTTCGACGATACAGTGGACGTCCTACTTCCATCCGTTCGACCGGCTCGGTGCCTGGCATCGGCTTTACGGACGCCAGGGTCCTTGCCAGCACCAAAGTGTCTATCCGGTAGAGAATGCCAAGCAGACCACAGTTCGGCTCATGGAGACTGCCCGCAAACACGGCCACGCCTCCTTCCTGACGACCATGCACCGTTTCGGAGACACCGCAGGGCGAGGCTTACTCTCCTATCCTCGGCCGGGTTTCTCGCTGACCTTGGACTTCGCCAATCAAGGGGAAGCGACCGTCAAATTGCTCGATGATCTCGACCGGATTGTCGTCGAGGTCGGCGGCGCGGTGAATCCAAGCAAGGACCTCCGCATGAGCCCCGACGTTTTCGAGGCGTCTTTCCCTTCGTGGCGAAAGCTCGAAGCATGGCGCGATCCGGCCTTGGTCTCGGATTTCTGGAGACGCACCGCGCTCGCGCTCAACAGATGAGGACGGTCAGCGCCTCATTCCCTTTATGTCCATGTCGAACTCGACCACGTTCGAGTAGATGGGCGTGCCGACGTCCATGCCGTAGGGCGCACGGCGGATGCTGCCGCGGATGGTGAAGGAGATCGAGCCCTTGTTCCAATCGGTCAGCGTGACGGCGAAGCGTTCCTTGCGTGTCTTGCCGCGTGCCGTCAGCGCACCCTCGACGGTTGCCCTGTCGGGTCCGGTCTGTGTGACGCTCGTGGAGCGGAAGGTCACCGTTTGATAGTTGGCCGCGTCGAAGACCGCGCTGGAACGCAGGAAATCCTCGATTCGGCGCTCTCTCGCCCTCACGCTCTCCGGATAGAGCGTGAATTCGACCGATGATCGCGAGACATTGCCGCCGTCTATCCGGAACTTGCCGGAGAACTTCGCGAAGTTGCCGGCAATACCGCCGCCGCCGGTCTGCCCTACATTGAATTGGATGCGCGAGGAACTGGCGATGCTGTAGCTGCCGGCCGCGTCCGCGAGCGACGGGGTCTTTGCGTCGGCCGGTAGAGCGACAGCGAGCAAGACCAATGGCAGGGCTGCTTTCAGCGAGAGAGTGCGCGGAGCGATCATGGATCATTTCCTCCCGGCAACGGCTTCATTGCTTCCCGAAGATCGGCCGCTTCTGCGTGGCTCGGCCGAGAGCCGGCGCGTAGCATGCGCATCAGCACCGCGTCGCCTCGGATGAACTGGTGGTAGAGCGCTGCCGCAGCGTGGATGACCACCAGGGCGAGCATGGCGTAGGCGAGCAATGCGTGGGTAAAGGCCCAGAACGCTTCGGAGCTATCAGATTGCGGCAGGGACAGATGCGGAATGACGATGATGTTGAAGTAGAAGCTCGGGATGTTCAACGTCGAGGCAGAAGCGACAGCCCAGCCGGCCAGCGGCGTCAGAAAGCCGAGGGTGATCAGTATCCTGTGCGTTTCGCGCGCCGCGACATGTTCAAGCGGGCGGAGTCCTGGCACCGGCCGCGGGCTTCGTTCTACCAGCCACCAGATCGCCCTCACGAGCGCTGCGCCCAGAGCGGTGAAGCCGAACGACTTGTGCCATTGGTAGAGCGAAAACTGCAGGGCGGGATCGATTTCGGTGCGCCGCATGACGAAACCAATCAACATCAGACCGAGGATCAGCAGCGCGATCGTCCAGTGGAGGACGATCGTGACGGTTCCGAAACCATGATCGCTGTTGCGCAGCATCGAATGACTTAACCATTTCGGCTGGAGTGCCGGCGAGCTGTTTCGCTGAGATGAGACGCCCAAAGCCTCGGTTTTATTCGGAGCGTTGCTGCCCAAATTCGGCCGGCATCGGCATCATTGGCGCGCGTCACCTGTATCGGATGGCCGTTGGTCGGCCCGGAATCTGCGCGCAAGTGCTTTCATTTGCCCGACCGATTTGCTAGGCCGCTTGCCCGAGAGGCCCTGATCCCGGAGGAATTTCATGACGCCCGATATCCGCCCGCTGGTTGCCGGCAACTGGAAGATGAATGGTACGCGTGGATCGCTGGACCAGATCAAGGCGATGGCCGAGGGCGTCAAGGGCGCACTTTCCGCCAAGGTGGAGACGCTGATCTGCCCGCCGGCGACGCTGCTCTATGTTGCAACCGCACTTTGCGACGACAGTCCGCTGATGATCGGCGCCCAGAACTGCCACCAGAAGCAGTCGGGCGCCCACACCGGCGAGATTTCCGCCGAGATGATCGCCGATTGCTTCGGCACCCATGTCATCGTCGGCCACTCCGAACGCCGCACCGATCACGCCGAGACCGATGCGCTGGTCAGGGCGAAGACGGAAGCCGCGCACGCCGCCGACCTCGTCGCCATCGTCTGCATCGGCGAGACCGAAGAAGAACGCAGGGGTGGCAAGACGCTCGACGTCCTGAAGCGCCAGCTCGCCGAAAGCCTGCCGGATGGCGCGACGGCTGAGAGCACCGTGATCGCCTACGAGCCGGTCTGGGCGATCGGCACCGGCCTGACGCCGACTGTGGGAGATGTAGAGGAGGCGCACGCCTTCATGCGGCGTGAACTGGTCTCCCGCTTCGGTGCGGAAGGCGGCAAGATGCGGATCCTGTACGGCGGCTCCGTCAAGCCGTCGAATGCCAGGGAACTGATGGGCGTCGCCAATGTGGACGGTGCGCTGATCGGCGGCGCCAGCTTGAAAGCGGAAGACTTCCTCGCCATCTACCGGGCCTATGAAGAATTGACTGCGTGACCGCCGCGTGGGGCTGGCAGGGGCTTGGAATAGCCGGCTGCTTGGTATAAAGAGGCGCGAAATTTGGACGCGGCCCGTTACGTGGCCGCGATCGTTCGATTCGAATGCCCCGCAGAGGGCAGGACTGGAAGCTGATGCAGACCGTACTCCTCGTCATCTATCTCATGGTCGTCGTCGCCCTGATCGGCGTCGTCCTCATTCAGCGTTCCGAAGGTGGCGGTCTCGGTATTGGCGGCGGTTCGGGCTTCATGTCCGCCCGTGGCACGGCCAATGCGCTCACCCGCACGACGGCGGTTCTCGCAGTGCTGTTCTTCGGCCTGGCGCTTGCGATGGGTATCCTGGCGCGCTACGAGCCGCAGGCGACCGACATCCTCGAGCGTATTCCGGGCACGAGCTCGAGCGGCGGCGTGCTGGATTCGCTCGGCGGCGGCCAGACGGCGCCGGCCGGTGGCAACACGCCCCCCCCGGCGACCGGCAATGGCGCCAACAGCACGGTTCCGGCTGACGGCGCGGCTGCGCCGGCGCAAGCTCCGGCTGCTCAGCCGGCCGCCCCGGCTCCGGCCGCCGGCGCCAACGGCAATACCGGATCGCAAGTTCCGAGCGGCCAGTAACGGTCGAAGTCAGAAGAACCCGCCGGCGGATGTTTCATCCGCCGGTTTTGTTTTGTGTGAAATCTGCCGCGACGAAAAACGGAAAAATTCGGGAAGACGAATTTTTTCGGTGGCGGAATCGTTTGTGAAAAGGTATCCGGTGACTCCCATGGCGCGATATGTATTCATCACTGGCGGCGTGGTCTCCTCCCTCGGAAAAGGCATCGCTGCGGCCGCTCTCGGAGCGCTGCTGCAGGCGCGTGGCTACCGCGTGAGGCTGCGCAAGCTCGACCCCTATCTCAACGTCGATCCGGGCACCATGAGCCCGACCCAGCATGGCGAGGTGTTTGTCACCGACGACGGGGCGGAAACCGACCTCGATCTCGGCCACTACGAACGCTTCACCGGCCGTTCGGCGACGAAGACCGACAACATCACCACGGGCCGGATCTACAAGAACATCATCGACAAGGAACGCCGTGGCGACTATCTCGGCGCAACGGTCCAGGTGATCCCGCACGTCACCAACGAGATCAAGAACTTCGTCACCGAAGGCAATGACGATTATGATTTCGTCATCTGCGAGATCGGCGGCACCGTCGGCGACATCGAGGCAATGCCCTTCATGGAGGCGATCCGCCAGCTCGGAAACGACCTGCCGCGCGGCGCGGCCGTCTATGTCCACCTGACGCTGATGCCCTACATCCCGGCGGCGGGCGAATTGAAGACCAAGCCGACCCAGCATTCGGTCAAGGAACTGCAGGCGCTCGGCATCCATCCCGACATTCTGCTGGTTCGCGCCGATCGCGAGATTCCGGAAGCGGAGCGCCGCAAGCTGTCGCTCTTCTGCAATGTGCGGCAATCGGCCGTGATCCAGGCGCTTGACGTGGCGTCGATCTACGACGTGCCGATCGCCTACCACAAGGAGGGGCTGGACAACGAAGTGCTCGCCGCCTTCGGCATCGAGCCAGCACCTAAGCCGCGTATGGAAGCCTGGGAGAACGTCGCTCACCGGATCCGCACGCCGGAGGGCGAAGTCACGATCGCGATTGTCGGCAAGTATACCGGCCTCAAGGACGCCTATAAGTCGCTGATCGAGGCACTCTATCACGGCGGCATCGCCAATCGTGTAAAGGTCAAGCTCGAATGGATCGAGTCGGAGATCTTCGAGAAGGAGGATCCGGCGCCCTATCTCGAGAAGGTCCACGGCATTCTCGTTCCCGGTGGCTTCGGCGAGCGCGGTTCGGAAGGCAAGATCAACGCGGCGCGCTTTGCCCGCGAACGCAAGGTGCCCTATTTCGGCATCTGCTTCGGCATGCAGATGGCGGTGGTCGAAGCCGCCCGCAATCTGGCCGGCATCGAGAAGGCAACCTCGACAGAATTCGGCCCCACCAAGGAGCCAGTCGTCGGCCTGATGACCGAGTGGGTGAAGGGCAACGAACTCGAGAAGCGCTCGGCCTCCGGCGATCTGGGCGGAACCATGCGCCTCGGCGCCTATCGTGCGGCCCTCAAGCAGAATACGAAGATTGCCGAGATCTACGGATCGACCGACATCTCCGAACGCCATCGCCACCGCTACGAGGTCAATGTCGACTACAAGAATCGCCTGGAGTCCTGTGGCCTGGTCTTCTCCGGCATGTCGCCGGACGGCGTGTTGCCGGAGACGGTGGAATATAACGACCATCCGTGGTTCATCGGCGTGCAGTACCATCCGGAACTGAAGTCGCGCCCGTTGGAGCCGCACCCCTTGTTCGCGAGCTTCATCGAAGCGGCGCTCGAACAGTCGCGGCTCGTGTAGGCTCGCGCCTTTTTGACGGTGCCGATTGTTCTCGCGGCCGGTTCCCCAGGGGACCGGCCGCATTTGACTCGTGCCGCCTGTTGGCCGAGGGATGCAGTTTGACACCTGTCCGGCTGCCGCTTGCAATCGGCCGTCAAAAGTTGCAAACAGCGGCAAACCGGTCATCAGGGAAACCGCCATGAACCTGCCCACGCACACCGCCCGCCCGCTCGATCATCTCGTGCTGCCGGTGGCGGAACTCGGTCGGGCAAGGCGGCGCCTAGCCGATCTCGGCTTTACAGTCGCCGAAGACGCGCGCCATCCCTTCGGTACTGAAAACGCCTGCGTCTTCCTTTCGGATAACACGTATCTGGAACCGCTCGCCGTCGCCTCCCGCGAGGAATGCGAGGCTGCCGCGCTTGCCGGAAATGCCTTTATCGCGCGCGACCACGCGTTCCGCTTTCGTCAGGGTCCCGAAGGCTTATCGGCAATCGTGCTCGGAACGCCCGATGCCGCCGCTGATCACATCCGTTACCGGTCCTGCGGCATCTCCGGCGGCGAGATGCTGGAATTTTCGCGGCCTATGCGACTGCCGGACGGACGCGAAGGGCTCGGCTCATTCAGGCTGGCCTTCGCCGCGGATCTGCGCGCGCCGGACTTCTTCCTGTTCAGTTGCCAGCGTATCCGCGCCCTGCCGGTCGACAGCGCGCTGCACAACCACGAGAATGGTGTGGTCGGCATCGCCGAAGTCGTTCTTTCGGAGCCCAATCCGACGGATTTCCAGTATCTGTTGCAGGAAGCCGTCGACGAGCGCGAGGTCTCGGCCCATTCCTTTGGCATGGACATCCAGGCCGGCAGCGCCAAGCTCTCGGTCATGAACCCCGCCGGGATGGAGGCCTTCTATGGGCGCTCCGTCAGCGCGACCGAACGCGGCTTGCGCGGCCGTGCGGTGGTGTTCCGCGTCACCGACCTGGAAGCGACGCGCGCGCTATTTGCGCAGAACGATATCGAATTTGCAGAAATGGGCGGACGCCTCATTGTCCCGGAAGCACCGGGGCAGGGGGTGATTTTCGCGTTTGGAGTGTGACGATGGAAACCAATGCAAGGGTCGTCGTCGGCGAGGGTGCCGGCCAAGTGGTGTTCTCGCAGAAGGAGCGGCTGACGCTGATCGCCGGCCCCTGCCAGATGGAGAGCCGCGAGCACGCCTTCATGGTGGCCGGCAAGCTCGCCGAGCTCTGCAACTCGCTCGGTCTCGGCCTCGTCTATAAGTCTTCCTTCGACAAGGCGAACCGCACCTCAATCTCCGGCAAGCGCGGCATCGGCCTTGATAATGCGATGGAGATCTTTGCCGATCTGAAGCGCGAATTCGGCTTTCCTGTGCTGACCGACATCCACACGGAAGAACAGTGCGCTTTGGTCGCCGAGACCGTCGACATCCTGCAGATCCCGGCCTTCCTGTCGCGCCAGACCGACCTTCTCGTCGCCGCGGCGAAGACCGGGCGCGTCATCAACGTCAAGAAGGGCCAGTTCCTGGCGCCCTGGGACATGAAGAACGTGCTCGCCAAGTTCACGATGAGCGGCAACCCGAACGTGCTCCTGTGCGAGCGCGGCGCGTCCTTCGGCTACAACACGCTCGTTTCCGACATGCGCTCTTTGCCGATCATGGCGGCGCTCGGTGCGCCGGTGGTCTTCGACGCGACTCATTCGGTGCAACAGCCGGGCGGCCAGGGCGGTTCCTCGGGCGGCCAGCGTGAGTTCGTCGAGACTTTGGCGCGTGCGGCTGTCGCTGTCGGCGTTGCGGGCGTCTTCATCGAGACGCATGAGGATCCGGACAATGCCCCCTCCGACGGCCCGAACATGGTGCCGCTCAAGGACATGCCGCGTCTCCTCGAAAAGCTGCTCGCCTTCGACGCGATCGCCAAGGCTTGAGGCCGGCGCATGAAATTTTCATGAACTGCGATGACGCTCGGGACATTGCCACCTGCGCGCCATTGTAATTTCGAGGCCATGAATTAAGACAGGCCCATCATCATTATCGTCCACAAGCAGGGAAGAGATCATGACTGCAATCATCGACATCATCGGCCGCGAGATTCTCGACAGCCGCGGCAACCCGACCGTCGAGGTCGATGTCCATCTCGAAGACGGCAGTTTCGGCCGCGCCGCCGTTCCCTCGGGCGCTTCGACCGGCGCGCATGAAGCAGTCGAACTGCGTGACGGCGGTACCCGCTATCTCGGCAAGGGCGTCGAGCGTGCCGTCGACGCGGTCAACGGCGAGATCTTCGAAGCGATCGGCGGTCTCGACGCCGAGAACCAGATCCAGATCGACAAGACGATGATCGAGCTCGACGGCACGTCGAACAAGGCGCGCCTCGGCGCCAATGCCATTCTCGGCGTGTCGCTCGCCGTCGCCAAGGCCGCCGCGGAAGCTGCCGGCCTGCCTCTCTACCGCTATGTCGGCGGCCCGAACGCCCATCTCCTGCCGGTCCCGATGATGAACATCATCAATGGCGGCGCGCATGCCGACAACCCGATCGACTTCCAGGAATTCATGATCATGCCGGTCGGCGCCGAGACCCTGAAGGACGCTGTCCGCATGGGCTCGGAAGTCTTCCACACGCTGAAAAAGCAGCTTGCCGCCGAGGGCCACAACACCAATGTCGGCGACGAGGGCGGTTTCGCGCCGGGTCTCGCCTCTGCACCGGCGGCGCTCGACTTCATCATGAAGTCGATCGAGAAAGCCGGCTACAAGCCGGGCGAAGACATGTATGTCGCGCTTGATTGCGCTTCGACGGAATTCTTCAAGGACGGCAAATACGTGCTCGAAGGCGAGGGCCGTACGCTCGAGCCGGGCGCTATGGCCGAGTACCTCGCCGAGCTTGCCGCCAAGTACCCGATCATCTCGATCGAAGACGGCATGGCCGAAGACGACTGGGACGGCTGGAAGGCGCTCACCGACCTCATCGGCAACAAGTGCCAGCTCGTCGGTGACGACCTGTTCGTCACCAACTCGGCGCGCCTGCGCGACGGCATCAAGATGGGCGTCGCCAATTCGATCCTCGTCAAGGTCAACCAGATCGGCTCGCTTTCCGAAACGCTCGATGCGGTCGAAACGGCGCACAAGGCCCGCTACACCGCCGTCATGTCGCACCGTTCGGGCGAGACCGAAGACTCGACGATTGCCGACCTCGCGGTTGCCACCAATTGCGGTCAGATCAAGACCGGTTCGCTGGCACGTTCCGACCGGCTCGCCAAGTACAATCAGCTGATCCGCATCGAGGAGCAGCTCGGCCTGCAGGCGCAATACGCCGGCCGCTCCATCCTGCGCGGTTGATCGCTGCCACTAGCATCAGCGCCAACTTTCGACCCGCCTGCCTCACGGCAGGCGGGTTTCCTTTTCCTTGCCCTTCATGGTCAACGGTCGGTTAATCAATCGCCGCTAGTCTGCCTTGGTATTGCGTAGCAGGGCATTGACGATGTGGACACGGCATCACAAGAAGCGGAGACTGGGGCGGCTGGTAGTGCCGGTGATCGCGGTCGCCTTTCTGTCTTACTTCGGCTATCATTCGATCCATGGCGGTTACGGCTTGACGGCGACGGAGGAGTTTGACCGCCAGATCGCCGAGCGGCAGGCACGGCTCGACGAGCTCACTCAGAAGCGGCAAATCCTGGAAAAGGAGGTCGAGCTGATGAGTGACGGTTCGTTGGAAAGAGACATGCTGGATGAGAAGGCTCGCCTCGCGCTCAACATGTCGCGCAGCGATGAGATCGTCATTTTTCATCGGCCGGCGAATTAACTGAAATTCAGTTAATTAAAAATAACGCTTTAAAATCAGCGTATTAAGCGGAATGATAGCCATGCAAATATGGCATTGCTGAGGCGCTCTTCTTTCCCTATGGTAGCCCACCAAAGGCTAACCATTGGGAGGAATGAATGGCACCGCGAAAAACCGCGTCCGTCTCCAGCCGCAAGGCCGCTGCCAAGCCGGCCAAGAAGGACTTCGCCGGCGGCACGATCGCCGAATTTTCCAAAGAAGCTGAACTGAAGGCCTACCGCGAAATGCTGCTGATCCGGCGTTTCGAGGAGAAGGCCGGCCAGCTTTACGGCATGGGTTTCATCGGCGGCTTCTGTCACCTTTATATCGGTCAGGAAGCTGTCGTCGTCGGCATGCAGCTGGCGCTGAAAGAGGGCGACCAGGTCATCACCGGTTACCGCGATCACGGCCATATGCTGGCCTGCGGCATGAGCGCCCGCGGCGTGATGGCCGAACTCACCGGTCGCCGCGGCGGCCTTTCCAAGGGGAAGGGCGGCTCGATGCACATGTTCTCCAAGGAAAAGCATTTTTACGGCGGCCACGGCATCGTCGGCGCGCAGGTATCGCTCGGCACAGGCCTTGCCTTCGCCAACAGGTATCGCGGCAACGACAATGTCAGCCTCGCCTATTTCGGTGACGGCGCCGCCAACCAGGGCCAGGTCTACGAGAGCTTCAACATGGCGGCGCTCTGGAAGCTGCCGGTGATCTACATCGTCGAGAACAACCGTTACGCGATGGGTACCTCCGTGTCGCGCGCTTCGGCACAGACCGATTTTTCGCAGCGCGGCGCTTCCTTTGGCATTCCGGGCTATCAGGTCGATGGCATGGACGTGCGCGCCGTCAAGGCTGCGGCCGACGAGGCCGTCGAACATTGCCGCTCCGGCAAGGGGCCGATCATCCTCGAGATGCTGACCTACCGCTACCGCGGCCACTCGATGTCCGACCCGGCGAAATATCGCTCGAAGGATGAAGTGCAGAAGATGCGCTCGGAGCATGATCCGATCGAGCAGGTGAAGGCCCGCCTTGTCGAAAAGGGCTGGGCGAGCGAGGACGAACTGAAGCAGGTCGACAAGGAGGTTCGCGACATCGTGGCGGACAGCGCCGATTTTGCCCAGTCTGATCCGGAGCCGGATGTAGCCGAGCTCTATACCGACATCCTGCTTTGATCCGGGGAGGGACCAATATGCCAGTAGAAATTCTCATGCCTGCCCTTTCCCCGACGATGGAGGAAGGCACGCTCTCCAAGTGGCTGAAGAACGAGGGTGACAAGGTGGCCTCGGGCGACGTCATCGCAGAGATCGAGACCGACAAGGCGACGATGGAGGTCGAAGCCGTCGATGAAGGCACGATCGGCAAGCTGCTGATCGCCGCCGGCACCGAAGGCGTCAAGGTCAACACGCCGATCGCCGTGCTGCTCCAGGACGGCGAGGCCGCCGGCGACATCGCGAGTGCCAAGACGGAAGCGCCGAAGCCGGCAGCGGCAGAAGCTCCGGCACCGGCTGCGGCCCCCGTCGCCGCCCAGCCGAAAGCGGAAATCCCGTCCGATCCGGCGATCCCGGCCGGGACGGAAATGGTGACGATCACCGTCCGCGAAGCGCTGCGCGACGCGATGGCCGAAGAAATGCGCGCCGATGACGACGTCTTCGTCATGGGTGAGGAGGTCGCCGAATACCAGGGCGCCTACAAAATCACCCAGGGCCTGTTGCAGGAATTCGGCCCGCGTCGGGTTGTCGACACGCCGATCACCGAGCATGGCTTTGCCGGTATCGGCGTCGGTGCGGCGATGACCGGCTTGCGGCCGATCGTCGAGTTCATGACCTTCAACTTCGCCATGCAGGCGATCGACCATATCATCAACTCGGCCGCCAAGACGCTCTACATGTCCGGCGGCCAGATGGGTGCGCCGATCGTCTTCCGCGGACCGAGCGGGGCAGCGGCCCGCGTCGCCGCCCAGCACTCGCAGTGCTATGCCGCCTGGTACAGCCACATTCCGGGCCTGAAGGTCGTCATGCCTTACACGGCCGCGGATGCGAAGGGCCTGCTGAAGGCCGCCATCCGCGACCCGAACCCGGTGATCTTCCTCGAAAACGAAATCCTCTACGGCCAGTCCTTCGAAGTGCCGAAGCTTGACGATTTCGTCCTGCCGATCGGCAAGGCGCGGATCCACCGCGTCGGCAAGGACGCGACGATCGTCTCCTTCGGCATCGGCATGACCTATGCGGTCAAGGCTGCCGCCGAGCTCGAGGCGCAGGGCATCGATGTCGAAATCATCGACCTTCGCACCATCCGTCCGATGGACCTGCCGACCGTCATCGAATCAGTCAAGAAGACCGGCCGCCTCGTCACAGTCGAGGAAGGCTACCCGCAGTCCTCCGTCGGCACCGAGATCGCCACCCGCGTCATGCAGCAGGCCTTCGACTATCTCGATGCGCCGATCCTGACGGTCGCCGGCAAGGATGTGCCGATGCCCTATGCGGCCAACCTTGAAAAGCTCGCTTTGCCGAACGTCGCCGAAGTCGTCGAGGCGGTGAAAGCCGTCTGCTACAAATAAGAGAGGGACGTTCGATGCCAATCAACATCACAATGCCTGCCCTCTCGCCGACCATGGAAGAAGGCAATCTCGCCAAGTGGCTGGTCAAGGAAGGCGACAAGGTCAAGTCCGGCGACGTCATCGCCGAGATCGAAACTGACAAGGCGACGATGGAAGTCGAAGCCGTCGATGAGGGCACCGTCGCCAAGATCGTCGTTCCGGCCGGCACCGAAGGCGTCAAGGTCAATGCCTTGATCGCGGTTCTGGCCGCGGACGGCGAGGACGTCGCAACCGCGGCCAAGGGCGGCAATGGCGCTGCCGCGCCGGCGTCCGCCGCCAAGGCGGAAGCAGCTGCTCCTGCAGCGCCCGCCGCGTCACCTGCACCGGCCGCAGCCCCCGCTGCTCCGGCACAGGCTGCGGGTGAGGGCAAACGCGTCTTCTCCTCGCCCCTGGCCCGTCGTCTTGCCAAGGAAGCGGGCATCGACCTCTCCGCAATTGCCGGTTCCGGCCCTTACGGCCGCGTCGTCAAGAAGGATGTGGAATCTGCGGTCTCCGGCGGCACGGCCAAACCGGCCGCAGCACCGGCTGCCGCTCAGGCACCGGCCGCGGCACCGCTCGCCAAGGGCATGTCCGAGGATGCCGTCCTGAAGCTCTTCGAGCCGGGCTCCTACGAGCTCGTCCCGCATGACGGCATGCGCAAGACGATTGCCAAGCGCCTGCAGGAATCGAAGCAGACGATCCCGCACTTCTACGTCTCTCTCGATTGCCAGCTCGATGCGCTGCTGGCGCTGCGTGCCCAGCTCAATGCGGCTGCCCCCGAAAAGGACGGCAAGCCGGTTTACAAGCTCTCGGTCAATGACATGGTGATCAAGGCGCTGGCGCTGGCGCTGCGTGACGTTCCGGATGCGAACGTCTCCTGGACCGACACGAACATGGTCAAGCACAAGCACGCCGATGTCGGCGTTGCTGTGTCGATCCCGGGCGGGCTGATCACGCCGATCATCCGCCAGGCGGAGTTGAAGAGCCTTTCGGCCATCTCCAACGAGATGAAGGACTACGGCAAGCGCGCCAAGGAGCGCAAGCTGAAGCCCGAGGAATACCAGGGCGGTACCACGGCGGTTTCCAATATGGGGATGATGGGCGTCAAGAACTTCGCGGCCGTCGTCAACCCGCCGCATGCGACGATCCTCGCGGTCGGTGCCGGCGAGGAACGGGTCATCGTCAAGAACAAGGAGATGGTCGTCGCCAACATGATGACCGTCACGCTCTCGACCGACCATCGCTGCGTCGATGGTGCGCTCGGCGCCGAACTGCTCGGGGCCTTCAAGCGCTACATCGAAAACCCGATGGGCATGCTCGTCTGATGCGAACCGGACCGGCATCACGCCGGTCCGTCCTCTCCCTGACATGCGAGTGGGCAGATGAAGACAGTCCTTTGCTACGGTGACAGTCTGACCTGGGGCTATGACGCGAGCAACGCGGGTCGCCATGCCCTGGAAGATCGCTGGCCGACCTTGCTTCAGAAAGCGCTCGGCGTCGGCGTCAACGTCATCGCCGAGGGGCTGAACGGCCGCACCACGGCCTATGACGATCACCTCGCCGATTGCGACCGCAACGGCGCGCGTGTCCTTCCGACCGTGCTGCACAGCCACGCGCCGCTCGATCTCATCATCTTCATGCTCGGCTCGAACGACATGAAGCCGATAATCCACGGCACGGCCTTCGGCGCGGTCAAGGGCATCGAGCGTCTCGTTCGTCTGGTCCGCCGGCATGATTGGCCCGTAGAGACGGAGGAGGGGCCGGATATCCTCGTCGTCTCGCCGCCGCCGCTTTGCGAAACCGCCAACGGCGCCTTTGCCGCCATGTTTGCCGGCGGCGTCGAGCAGTCGGCAATGCTGGCGTCGCTCTATCGCGATCTCGCCGACGAAGTCGACTGCGGTTTCTTCGACGCCGGGTCGGTCGCCCGGACGACGCCGCTCGATGGGGTACATCTCGACGCCGAGAATACCCGCGCGATCGGTCGCGGCGTGGAGCCGGTCGTCCGGATGATGCTCGGGCTTTGATGATGGCGGCTGTCGCAACCTTGAGGCCCGCACGACGAAGCGAGGCGGCGGAACTGGCGGTCCTCGTCGATATCGCCTCGCACGGCTTTGCCTCTTGGCTGTGGTACGGCGGCGTCTTGAGCGGATCGGCGGAAACCGCTTTCGAGCACGGCCGCAACAGGCTGCGCCAGGATAGCGGCTTGGGGACGTGGCGCGACGCGGTGGTCGCCGTCCTCGAAGAGGAAGTCGTCGGCGTTTCGGTGTCCTACGGGATCGATGCGTCGGTGACGGAGATCGAGCCGAAGCACCCGGTGCTCGGACCGCTGCTTGCCCTTCAGAGAGAGATTGTCGGCCACTGGTTCATCGACAGCCTCGGCGTCTACACGGCGCATCGCGGCAAGGGGATTGGCCTGGCGCTGCTCGAAAATGAATTTGTCCGCGCCGGCGGGGCGCTGGTGAGCCTGATCACCGAGAGCCACAACGAAAAGGCACAGGCGCTCTATAAGAGGAACGGCTTCGAAGAGGTGACGCGCGCCGAGGCCGTGCCGCTCTTCGAAGACAGCAGGAAACATGATTGGGTGCTCTTCACCCGCAAGGTCGCTTGAAACAAAGGTAGGAAACACATGGCTGAGAATTACGACGTCATCGTTATCGGTTCGGGCCCGGGCGGCTATGTCACCGCCATCCGCTCGGCGCAACTGGGCTTGAAGACGGCGATCGTCGAGCGCGAGCATCTGGGCGGCATCTGCCTGAACTGGGGCTGCATCCCGACCAAGGCGCTGCTGCGCTCCGCCGAGATCCTCGACCATGCCAACCATGCCAAGAATTACGGCCTGACGCTCGAAGGCAAGATGACCGCCAATGTCAAGGATGTCGTCGCCCGCTCGCGCGGCGTTTCGGCACGGCTGAACGGCGGCGTCGCCTTCCTCATGAAAAAGAACAAGATCGACGTGATCTGGGGCGAGGCGAAGCTGACCAAGCCCGGCGAGATCGTCGTCGGTGCGCCGTCGAAGCCGGCCGTCCAGCCGCAGAATCCGGTTCCGAAGGGCGTGAAGGGCGAGGGCGCCTACACGGCCAAGCACATCATCATTGCGACCGGCGCACGGCCGCGCGCGCTGCCCGGCATCGAACCGGACGGCAAGCTGATCTGGACCTATTTCGAGGCGATGAAGCCCGAGGAACTGCCGAAGTCGATGGTCGTCATGGGCTCCGGCGCGATCGGCATCGAATTCGCAAGCTTCTACCTCTCGATGGGCGTCGATGTCACCGTCGTCGAGCTCCTGCCGCAGGTAATGCCGGTCGAGGATGCCGAGATTTCCGCCCTTGCCCGCAAGCTGCTCGAGAAGCGCGGCATGAAGATCTTCACGGACGCCAAGGTCACCAAGGTCGAAAAGGGCGCTAACGACGTCACGGCGCATGTCGAGACGAAGGACGGCAAGACAACGCCGATCAAGGCAGACCGCCTGATCTCGGCCGTCGGTGTTCAGGGCAATATCGAGAACCTCGGGCTCGAGGCGCTCGGCATCAAGACCGACCGCGGCTGCATCGTCACCGACGGTTATGGCAAGACCAACGTCGCCGGCGTCTATGCGATCGGCGATGTCGCCGGCCCGCCGATGCTGGCGCACAAGGCCGAACACGAGGGCGTGATCTGCGTCGAGAAGATCGCCGGCGTCCCGGGCGTCCATGCGCTCGACAAGGGCAAGGTCCCGGGCTGCACCTACTGCGACCCGCAGGTGGCCTCCGTCGGCCTTACCGAGGCAAAAGCCAAGGAGCTCGGCCGCGACATCCGCGTCGGCCGCTACAGCTTCGGCGCCAACGGCAAGGCGATCGCGCTCGGCGAAGACCAGGGCCTGATCAAGACGATCTTCGACAAGAAGACCGGCGAACTGCTCGGCGCTCATATGGTCGGCGCCGAGGTGACCGAACTCATCCAGGGTTTCGTCGTCGCCATGAACCTGGAGACCACCGAGGAAGAGCTGATGCACACGATCTTCCCGCATCCGACACTCTCGGAAATGATGAAGGAAAGCGTGCTCGACGCCTACGGAAAAGTGCTGAACGCCTGATGACGTGCGGCCGTCCGGAACTTGCGGTATACTCACGCAGTGATTGCGTAGCATCTTCAGCGCGCGGAGGTCATCATGAGCATGAACGGCGTGGGTATTTTGGCAGCGATCATCATCGGTGGACTGGCCGGCTGGCTGGCGGAGAAATTCATGAACAGCCAAATGGGCCTGTTCATGAACATCATTCTCGGCATCATCGGCGCGGTCGTCTTGAACTTCATCCTGGCGGCCTTCGGCATGGCCTATACCGGCTGGATCGCCTATCTGGTCGTCGGCTTCATTGGCGCCTGCCTGCTGATCGCCGCAGGGCGCGCCGTCCGCGGATAGGGATACACCCGCCATCCAATAGCGGTCAGGCTGCCATGCAAATGGTGGCCTGACTTTTCATGTCCGGCTGTTTATATAGATCGAAAAACCAACGGCCCTCGGCCGCTTGCTCGATGCGATGAAGGAAGACAGATGGTAACGGTTTTCGACGCGGTCTCGGATCGGGCTCAACGCGTCCGCCACCCGGAAAAGGCACACAGGCCGGACACGGAAGTGCTGCGCAAGCCGGACTGGATCCGGGTGAAGGCGCCGACCTCGAAGGGCTATCAGGAGACGCGCTCGATCGTGAAGAGCAACAAGCTCGTCACCGTCTGCGAGGAGGCCGGCTGCCCGAACATCGGCGAATGTTGGGACAAGAAGCACGCCACCTTCATGATCATGGGCGAGATCTGCACGCGTGCCTGCGCCTTCTGCAATGTCTCGACCGGCAAGCCGAACGCGCTCGATCTCGAAGAGCCCGAGAACGTCGCCAAGGCGGTCAAGCAGATGGGATTGAGCCACGTCGTCATCACCTCGGTCGACCGCGACGACCTCGAGGACGGCGGCGCGGAGCACTTCGAGAAGGTGATCTTCGCGATCCGCGAGGCCTCGCCCATGACGACGATCGAGATCCTGACGCCGGACTTCTTGAGAAAGCCCGGCGCGCTCGAGCGGGTCGTCGCCGCCAAGCCGGACGTCTTCAACCACAATCTCGAAACCGTTCCGTCGAACTATCTGACGGTGCGCCCGGGGGCGCGCTATTTCCATTCGATCCGCCTGCTGCAGCGGGTGAAGGAACTCGATCCGACGATGTTCACCAAGTCCGGCATCATGGTCGGCCTCGGCGAGGAGCGGAACGAGGTCTTGCAGCTGATGGACGATCTTCGCACCGCCGACGTCGACTTCCTGACGATCGGCCAGTACCTGCAGCCGACCCGCAAGCACCACAAGGTCGAGAACTTCGTGACGCCCGATGAGTTCAAGTCCTACGAGACGGTCGCCTACACCAAGGGCTTCCTGATGGTCGCGTCGAGCCCGCTGACCCGTTCGTCGCATCACGCCGGCGACGATTTCGCGCGGCTGAAGGCGGCGCGGGAGAAGAAGCTGCTGGCCGCAGCGGATTAGTCCGCCGGCCATCGCTGAAGGAAAAGCAGCCGCGGCATCTGAACGTCGCGGTTTTTTGACGTCGTGGTTTGTCGAGGTGGGACCGGTGAACGATCTGACCGACATGACGCAGGCGGTCTCTCTTCTCGTGCGGGCGAGACGGATTCTGGTCATCGGCTGCTCGGGCGGCGGCAAGACCACATTGGCGCGGTGGCTCTCCACACGATTCGCGCTGCCTTTCGTCTCGATGGACCGAGAGTTTTTCTGGCTACCCGGTTGGGTTTCGAGGCCGCGTGCAGAACAAAGGGCAATGATCACGGCCAGGATCGACGAGCCGGAATGGATCATGGACGGAACCAATTCATCGAGCTTCGACCTGAGACTGCCGCGCACAGAGATTGTCATTTGGGTCCGGATGCCGCGTCTGCTTTGCCTATCGGGAGCCTTACGCCGTTGGCTGCAATGGCGCGGACAAGCGCGGCCGGAAATGGCCGACGGCTGCCCCGAACGAGTGAACTGGGAGTTTGTGCGCTACATATGGACATTCGAACGCAGGTACGCGCCGATAATTGTCGCGGGCCTCAAGGAGCACTGCGTTCCCGTCTTGCAGATAAGAAGCCGGGCACAAATGCGACTTCTCCTCGATTTTCTCGGCCGCAGTCCTAACTCGGATTTTGCAACCAACCACGTCGTCAAACATTCGGCCGAATAGATGGTCGAGCTCGATGTCGAGCCCTGTCCGGAGTTTCTGTCCCATGCGACATTTGGCGCTACTTGAAACCGTGTCCGGCTTCTCCACCTTCTTGGGAGTGGTACGAATTTAAGAAGGTGGGAGCGCCAGGAGCGACCCTGCTGGCCACAGATAATTCAACAGAGCATATCGCCCTGCTGTTCGTCCGCATTGACCGGCTTTGAAGGAGTCACCTGCCTTCCTCTTCGCTTCCACTGAAGGGAGATGGAAATGGCAAAGGTCGTTTGCGTCCTCTATGACGATCCGGTCGAGGGGTTTCCCAACGCCTATGCGCGGGATGGGCTGCCGAAGCTTGAGAGCTTCCCCGGCGGCCAGACGCTTCCCACACCGAAGGCTATTGATTTTCAGCCGGGTACGCTCCTCGGCAGCGTCTCCGGCGAGCTCGGCTTGAGGACGTTCCTCGAAGGCCAGGGGCATAGCCTGGTGGTGACGTCGGACAAGGATGGTCCAGACAGCGTCTTCGAACGTGAGCTCGTCGACGCCGACATCGTGATATCGCAACCTTTCTGGCCGGCCTACCTGACCGCCGAGCGGATCGCCAAGGCGAGCAAGCTGAAACTCGCGATCACCGCCGGCATCGGCTCGGACCATGTCGATCTTCAGGCCGCGATAGACCGCGGCATGACGGTCGCCGAGGTGACCTACTGCAACTCGATCAGCGTGTCCGAACATGTGGTCATGATGATCCTCAGCCTGGCGCGGAATTATATCCCCTCCTACCAGTGGGTCGTGAAAGGCGGCTGGAACATCGCCGACTGCGTCGCACGCTCCTACGACATCGAGGGCATGGCGATCGGCACGGTTGGCGCCGGGCGGATCGGCAGCGCGGTGCTGCGCCGGCTGAAGCCGTTCGACGTCAAGCTGCACTACACCGATCGCCACCGCCTCCCTGAGGCAGTCGAGCAGGAGCTCGCCGTTACGTTCCACAAAACTGCGGCAGACATGGTGCCCGTCTGCGATGTCGTCACGATCAACGCGCCGCTCCATCCGGAGACCGAAAACCTCTTTGACAATGCGGTGATTGCCAAAATGAAACGCGGCGCCTATCTGGTGAACACGGCGCGCGGCAAGATCTGCAATCGCGATGCCGTTGCGCGGGCGCTCGAGAGCGGTCAACTCGCCGGCTATGCCGGCGACGTATGGTTCCCGCAGCCGCCGCCCAAGGACCATCCGTGGAGGTCGATGCCCCATCACGGCATGACCCCGCATATTTCGGGTTCGTCGCTATCCGCCCAAGCGCGCTATGCGGCCGGCACGCGAGAGATTCTGGAATGCTGGTTCGAAGGCCGGCCGATCCGCGAGGAATATCTGATCGTCGCAGGCGGCAAGCTCGCCGGCGCCGGTGCGCATTCTTATAGCGCGGGGGATGCGACCCGCGGGTCTGAGGAGGCGGCCCGTTTCAAGACCTAAGCGGTGGCACTGTCGCTTCGGGTGGTTGCAATTATGAAGGCACAAATGCACCTGCTTCTTGATCTTCTCGCGTCGCGGCCTTAACTCGAAATCATGCCGCATTTCGAAACCAACCACGTCGTCAAGCACTCGGCCGAAGAGATGTTCAACCTCGTCGCCGATGTCGAGCGCTATCCGGAGTTCTTGCCGCTTTGCGAGGCGCTGAGCGTGCGCTCGCGCAAGGAACGCGACGGCAAGGTCTTGCTGCTTGCTGACATGACGGTCGGCTACAAGGCGATCCGCGAGACGTTTACGACGCAGGTGCTGCTAAAGCCGGCCGAGCGGATGATCGACGTCAATTACATCGAGGGGCCGTTCAAGTATCTCGATAACGTCTGGCGGTTCGAGCCGGTTAGCGAGAACCAGTCGATTGTCCATTTCTACATCGACTACGAGTTCAAGAGCCGCATTCTGGGCGCCCTGATGGGCTCCATGTTCGATCGCGCTTTCCGCATGTTTTCAGAGGCCTTCGAGAAACGCGCTGACGTGATCTACGGTGCCTGAGCGATCTCCCTGAGGAGATTGAGCGCCGTTGTCACCGTTGCCAGGCGCACCGCATCGCGACCGATATCGCCATAGCGCATCTCGCGGAGAAGAAGATTGCCCGACCGCCCCGCCGCAGCGAGGTGGACAAGCCCGACCGGCTTCTCGGCCGAGCCGCCGCTTGGCCCCGCAATGCCCGTCACCGCGACCGCGAGATCGGCACCGGAGCGGGAGATGGCGCCCCGCGCCATTTCCGCGGCCGTTTCGCGGGAGACCGCGCCGTGGGCCGCGAGCGTCGCGGCGTCAACGCCGAGCATCTCGATTTTCGCCTCGTTGGAATAGGTGACGAAGCCGCGGTCGACGACGGAGGACGAGCCGGCAATTTCGGTCAGCGCAGCGGCGATCAAGCCGCCGGTGCAGGATTCGGCCGTAGCGATTTTCAGCCCGCGCGCGGTGAAGTCGGCAATGATGGCGCGCGCCGTCGCTTCGATGTCGGCCGGCCACATCAGGCCTTGGTCCCCGGCCCATAGACGACCGTTGCCGTGGCGATTGCCGCGATGCCTTCCCTGCGCCCGACGAAGCCGAGCGTCTCGTTGGTCGTCGCCTTGACCGAGCAGCGGTCGAGCGCAATGTCGAGCATGGCGGCGAGGCTCTCGCGCATCTGCTGGCGATGCGGGCCGACCTTAGGCGCTTCCGCGATCAGCGAAATGTCCGCGTTGGTGATGATGCCGCCGTGCTCGCGCACGATTCGTGCGGCATGCTCCAGGAAGATGCGCGAGGGTGCGCCCTTCCATTGCGGATCGGAAGGCGGGAAATGGTCGCCGATGTCGCCGGCGCCGCAGGTGGCGAGCAGCGCGTCGGTCAAGGCATGCAAGGCGACGTCCGCGTCGGAATGGCCGGAGAGCTTGCGGTCATGCGGTATGAAAACGCCGCAAAGCGTGACGCCGTCGCCCTCGACGAGCTGGTGCACGTCATAGCCGTTGCCGGTGCGCACATCCGGGATTGCGTGGTGGGTCAGCCTTTCATCGGCCATCGATATGTCTCTCTGAAGGGTGAGCTTGACGTTGTCCGGCGACCCTTCGACGAGCACGACCGGGATGCCCGCCCATTCGGCGATGGATGCGTCGTCGGTAAAGTCGCTCCGGCCGCTGGCACTTGCTGCCCGATGGGCGGAAAGGATTGACTCGAGGCGGAAACATTGCGGCGTCTGGGCGGCATAGAGGCCGGTCCTGGGCACCGTCTCCTCGACGAGGCGGCCGTCTGCCGCCCGTTTCAGCGTGTCGGCGACGGCGATTGCCGGCAGCACCGCCTCGGCCCCGCCTTCGAGCGCCGTGCGGCAACGGTCGAGCAGGGCATGGTCGATGAACGGGCGCACGGCGTCCTGGATCATCGCGTGCCGCGCGCCGGTATTGGCGAGCGCTTCAAGACCGGCAAGAACCGAGAGCTGCCGCGTCGCACCGCCGTGAACCACCGACACCGCGATCGGGCAGGACATCCGCCCGATCGCCGCGGCGAGAAGCGCCTCATCGTCCGGATGGATGACGACGACGACCGGTCCGATGCTCGGCCATGTCGCGAAAACGTCAAGTGTATGGGCGATAACGGGGCGATCGCCGATCGTGCGGTACTGCTTCGGGCCTTCTGCCGATTGGCCGGCGCGCTCGCCGCGGCCGGCCGCGACGACGACGACGCCACAGGAGAACTGTTCTTTCGGTTGCATTTTCTGTATGGGGTCCCGCAATTCGCCAATCTCCGCCGTCATGTACCGCGAAGGTTCCGTCATTGCCAGCCATCTGTGCATATCGCCCAAAAGCCTGCAACGGTAGGGGGCGATCGACCTGCATGGAAAGGATTTGAAGCGTGCCGACGCGCTTCAAGGAATTTTGTCCGGCGCGCGGAAATCGCTTGGCAAGCCGAACAACAATGTCTAAAAATAGTGCATCATAATTATGTGCCTGAAAGATATGCATTTGCCACCATCGGCCCTGTCATCGTCTCTCCGGATCGGGAATATTAAAATCCGCAATCGGGTGGCGCTCGCGCCGATGTCCGGTGTGACCGATTTGCCTTTCCGCATGCTCGCCTGGCGCTTCGGCGCCGGATTTGTCGTGACGGAAATGGTCGCCAGTCGCGAACTGGTCGGCAATGCCGCCGAATCCTGGGCGCGGCTAAGGAATTCCGGGATCGATCCCCACATCGTGCAGCTTGCTGGGCGAGAGGCCCACTGGATGGCGGAGGCGGCGAAAATCGTCGAGGCCAATGGCGCCGACATCGTCGACATCAACATGGGCTGCCCGGCAAAGAAGGTCACCGGCGGCTATTCCGGCTCGGCGCTGATGCGCGACCCGGATCATGCTCTCTCGCTGATCGAGGCGACGGTCAAGGCCGTCCGCGTCCCGGTGACGCTGAAGATGCGGTTGGGCTGGGACGAGAATTCCATCAATGCGCCGCTGATCGCGCGCCGGGCCGAGGAAGCGGGTGTGCAGGCGATCACCATTCACGGCCGAACCCGTATGCAATTCTATACGGGAAAGGCGGATTGGGATGCGATCCGCGCGGTTCGCGACGTGATTTCCATTCCACTGATCGCCAACGGCGACGTCGACACGATAACCGATGCCGTGGAAATCCTGCGTCGCTCGGGTGCCGACGCCGTCATGGTGGGCCGCTCGTGCCAGGGTCGGCCGTGGCATGCGGGCGTGCTGGCCGGTGCCGCAGATGGACCGGATGCAGCGGAAATCGCAGCCATATTCGTCGAACACTACGCGATGATGCTCGACTTCTACGGCTCGGAGATCGGTCTTCGCCATGCCCGCAAGCATGTCGGCTGGTATCTCGAGCGCTTCGCGCCGGGCCTGCCCGCCGCGCAAAAGGCAGAGATCCTGATGTCAAAGGACATGGAACTTGTGAGCGATCGGGTCGCGGCCGCGATTGCTTGCTCCGGCGTGGAGCCGATGAGGGGGGAGATAGCGGCATGACCGAAAAGGCAATGGCCCCGGAATCGGCGGAAGCCGCAAACGACCTGTCGATGGCTGTACTGAACGCCATACAGAACCCGGTCATTCTCGTCGACGAGAACGGCCATGTGGCCTTCGCGAATTGGGAGGCGGAGTCGTTCTTCGGGGCGAGCGCCAACCATCTGGCCCGTCACGATATCAGCGCCTTCATTCCCTTCGGCAGCCCGCTCCTGACGCTCATCGAACAGGTGCGCGAGCGGCGCGCGCCGGTCAACGAATACCGGGTCGATCTGAGCTCGCCGCGCCTTGGCGCCGACAAGCTTGTCGACCTCTACGTGGCGCCGGTGCTGTCGCAGCCGGGATCCGTGGTGATCGTCTTTCAGGAACGCTCGATGGCCGACAAGATCGACCGGCAGCTCACCCATCGCGCCGCCGCGCGCTCGGTGACGGGGCTCGCCTCGATGCTCGCCCACGAGATCAAGAACCCGCTATCCGGCATAAGGGGCGCGGCGCAGCTGCTCGAAACCTCGGCCAATGACGAGGATCGGGCGCTGACGCGGCTGATCTGCGACGAGACCGACCGCATCGTCTCACTCGTCGATCGCATGGAGGTGTTTTCGGACGAGCGGCCGGTTGACCGCGTGCCGCTCAACATCCATTCCGTCCTCGACCACGTGAAGGCGGTCGCCAAGGCGGGCTTTGCCCGCAACATCAAGATCTCCGAAAACTATGACCCCTCGCTTCCGTCGGTCTACGCCAACCGCGACCAGCTCGTCCAGGTATTCCTCAACCTGGTCAAGAACGCCGCCGAGGCGATCGGCGATCGGCCCGAAGGCGAGATCATGCTGACGACCGCCTACCGCCCGGGCATCCGGCTCTCGGTGGCGGGAACGCGCGAAAAGATCTCGCTTCCGCTGGAATTCTGCGTCCACGACAACGGGCCGGGCGTGCCCTCCGACCTGCTGCCGCATCTCTTCGACCCGTTCATCACGACGAAAACGAATGGCTCGGGCCTTGGGCTGGCGCTGGTGGCCAAGATCATTGGTGGCCATGGCGGCATCGTCGAGTGCGACAGCCAGCACAGCCGCACGACCTTTCGCGTTCTGATGCCGGCCTCCAAGGGACGGGCGGCAGACGACGTAACTCCGATGACAAAAGGAACCAATGCATGACCGGCGCCACGATCCTTGTCGCGGATGACGACGCAGCCATTCGCACCGTGCTCAACCAGGCCCTGAGTCGTGCCGGATACGATGTGCGCATCACATCGAATGCCGCGACTCTCTGGCGCTGGATCGCTGCCGGCGACGGCGACCTGGTCGTGACCGATGTCGTAATGCCGGACGAGAATGCCTTCGATCTCCTGCCGCGGATCAAGAAGGCCCGACCAGACCTGCCGGTCCTGGTGATGAGCGCGCAGAACACCTTCATGACCGCCATCAAGGCTTCGGAGAAGGGCGCCTACGATTACCTGCCGAAGCCCTTCGACCTGACCGAGCTGATCGGCATCATCGGACGGGCGCTCGCCGAGCCGAAACGCCGGCCCTCCAAGCTGGACGACGATTCGCAGGACGGCATGCCGCTGGTCGGCCGCTCCGCCGCCATGCAGGAAATCTACCGCGTGCTGGCCCGGCTGATGCAGACCGACCTGACGCTGATGATCACCGGCGAATCGGGAACCGGCAAGGAACTGGTCGCCCGCGCCCTGCATGACTACGGCAAACGCCGAAACGGTCCATTCGTCGCTATCAACATGGCGGCGATCCCCCGCGACCTCATCGAATCGGAGTTGTTCGGTCATGAGAAGGGGGCGTTCACCGGCGCCCAGACGCGCTCCACCGGCCGCTTTGAGCAGGCCGAGGGCGGAACGCTCTTTCTCGACGAAATCGGCGATATGCCGATGGATGCACAGACGCGCCTCCTGCGCGTCCTGCAGCAGGGCGAATATACGACTGTCGGCGGCCGCACGCCGATCCGCTCTGACGTGCGCATCGTCGCGGCGACGAACAAGGACCTGAAACAGTCGATCAACCAGGGTCTTTTCCGCGAGGACCTTTACTATCGCCTGAACGTCGTGCCGCTGCGCCTGCCGCCGCTCCGCGACCGTGCCGAGGATATTCCCGATCTCGTTCGGCATTTCGTCCAGCAGGCCGAAAAGGAGGGGCTCGACGTCAAGCGCTTCGACCAGGAGGCGCTGGAACTGATGAAGGCCCATCCCTGGCCCGGAAATGTTCGCGAACTCGAGAACCTCGTACGCCGCCTGACCGCACTTTATCCACAGGATGTGATCACCCGCGAGATCATCGAGAACGAACTGCGTTCGGAGGTGCCGGACAGCCCGATCGACAAGGCCGCGGCGCGTCCAGGCTCGATGTCGATTTCCCAGGCGGTCGAAGAGAACATGCGGCAGTATTTCGCAAGCTTCGGCGAAGCGCTGCCGCCGACGGGCCTCTATGACCGCGTGCTTGCGGAAATGGAGTATCCGTTGATTCTCGCGGCGCTGACGGCGACGCGCGGCAACCAGATCAAGGCTGCCGATCTCCTCGGGCTCAACCGCAATACGCTCCGCAAGAAGATCCGGGAGTTGGGCGTCTCGGTCTATCGGAGCTCACGCACCGCTTGACTGCTTTGCAACACCGTTGCATTTTCGCCACAATGCGTTGCTTGAAGGGCTCATAGGGCGGTCGATTCGATCTGCACCTGGGCAAGGCGGCTCGCGTGACGCGGTGAATGCCGGCGTCCGTCCGGCCGGCACGTTCAAGATCTTGGTCCGGAATTGCAGGCGGGTGCCGGTGTCTTCGGGGCGCCGGTTTTGGGGGAAGCTTTTTTCATGGTGGATGGAATGGCCTTGCCATTGGGCACGGAGGAGGGTGTTGCGGCTGCCCAGGATCGGCGAGCCTCCTTCGCGTTCCCGGGCCTGATGCTGGCCACCGGTGCGCTGGTCTGCGCCACCCTGTCGCTGCTCGTCCTCCTCGGCCTCACCCCGGTCCGGCCGGAACGAAACATCGTCATCGCCTGCGCCGGCGTCAACGGCGTCTTCGTCGTCGGACTGATCTATCTCATCGCTCGCGAAATCATCAGGCTGCTTCGCGCCCGCAGCAAGGGCAGGGCCGCGGCGCGGCTGCATGTGCGCATCGTCGCCCTATTCTCGATCGTCGCGATAACACCGGCGATCCTCGTCGCGATCTTTGCCAGCATCACCCTCGACGTCGGCCTCGACCGCTGGTTCTCGCTGCGCACCCAGGCGATCGTGCGCTCCTCGCTGAACGTCGCCCAGGCCTATGTTCTCGAGAATGCCAGCTATCTCCAGGGGCAGACGGTTTCGATGGCCAATGACCTCGAGCGCAACCGGCAGCTCTACGCCCTCGACCGCACCGGCTTCACCGAACTGATGACGCGGCAGGCGAGGGGACGCGGCATGCTCGGGGCATTCCTCGTTCGCGCCGACGGCAGTGCCATCCTCCAGGCCAATATCTCCACCGAGCGGCCCTTGCCCGCCATCCCGCAGGACGCGTTGAAAAGCACGGTCGCCGGCCAGCCGACGCTCATCCCCCCGGGGGTGACGAATCTGGTGGGCGCGGTCGTTCCGCTCGAGAATTTCCCCGGGATCTACCTCTACACGCTTCGAAACGTCGATCCCGAAGTCATGCGCTCCATGCGGCTGATGGAGGAGAACACCGCCGAGTACAAGGCGCTCGAGGCGGGGCGCACCTCGTTGCAGATCGCCTTTGGCGTTCTTTATATCGGCTTTGCGCTGATCGTGCTCTTGGCGGCAATCTGGACGCCATTGCCGTTGCCGACCGCATCGTTCGTCCGATCCGGCAGCTGATCGGCGCGGCGGACAGCGTCGCCTCCGGCAATCTCGACGTCGTCGTGCCGGTGCGCGCCGTCGACGGCGACGTCGGCAACCTGTCGCGCACTTTCAACAAGATGGTCAGCGAGATCCGGACGCAGCAGGACCAGATCCTTGTCGCCAAGGACGAGGTCGATCAGCGCCGCCGCTTCATCGAAGCGGTGCTTTCCGGCGTCACGGCGGCCGTGATCGGTGTCGGCCGGGACCGGCGCATCACGATCGCCAATCCCTCGTCGGAGGAATTCCTGCGAAAATCGGCTCCGGGACTGCTCGGCGCGAGCCTGCGCGAGGTGGCGCCGGAGATCGAGGAAGTGCTGGTCGAGGCGGAAAGCCGCTATCGCAACGACTACCGCAAACAGATCAACATCATGCGCGGCGGAACCGAGCGCACGCTGAACGTTCAGGTGACGCGTGAGGAGGGCGAGGGGTCGCTCGGCTCCTACGTCATCACCATCGACGACATCACCGACCTGGTCATTGCCCAGCGGTCGACGGCCTGGGCGGACGTGGCCCGGCGCATCGCGCATGAGATCAAGAACCCGCTGACGCCGATCCAGCTTTCGGCCGAGCGCCTGAAACGGCGCTATGGCAAGCAGATCGACCAGGAGGACAGGGCCGTCTTCGACCAGTGCACCGATACGATCGTGCGCCAGGTGGAAGACATCGGCCGGATGGTCGACGAGTTCTCGGCCTTCGCGCGCATGCCGAAACCGACGAAGGAAATGTCCGACCTGCGCGCAATCCTCAAGGATGCCGTCTTCCTGCGCGAGATGGGCAACAGCCACATCACCTTCATTCGCGATTTCGGCGATGAGGCGCTCGAGGGCCAGTTCGACGGCCGCATGCTCGGCCAGGCCTTCGGCAATATCGTCAAGAATGCGGTGGAGGCGATCGATGCTGTCCCGGCCGAGGCGGCGCGCGGCGCGCCCAGGATTTTGGTGCGCTCCCGTCGCGACGATGCCACGGGCCGCTTCGTGGTCGATGTCATCGACAACGGCAAGGGGCTGCCGACCGAGAACCGGCACCGGATTCTCGAGCCGTACATGACGATGCGCGAGAAAGGCACGGGGCTCGGTCTCGCGATCGTCAAGAAGATCATCGAGGACCATGGCGGACAATTGGAATTGCACGATGCACCGGCGGATTTCGACGGCGGCGTCGGGGCGATGATCCGCGTGATCCTGCCGCTCGCCGGCGAAACCGGGGGCGATGAGACTGTGAAGGATAAGGGTAATACCAATGGCGGCTGACATTCTGGTTGTGGATGATGAGGAAGATATCCGCGAGATCGTCTCGGGCATCCTCTCGGACGAGGGCCATGAGACACGGACGGCTTTCGATAGCGACAGCGCGCTCGCGGCGATAAACGACCGCGTGCCGCGGCTCGTCTTCCTGGACATCTGGATGCAGGGCAGCCGGCTGGACGGGCTGGCGCTGCTCGACGAGATCAAGGGCCGTCATCCGGACCTGCCGGTGGTGATGATCTCCGGCCACGGCAACATCGAGACGGCCGTTTCGGCGATCAAGCGCGGCGCTTACGACTTCATCGAGAAGCCGTTCAAGGCCGACCGGCTGATCCTGATTGCCGAGCGGGCTTTGGAGAACTCCAAGCTCAAGCGCGAGGTCTCCGAGTTGAAGAAGAGGTCCGGCGATCCGGTGGAACTCATCGGCACCTCGGTCGCGGTCTCGCAACTGCGCCAGACGATCGAAAAGGTTGCCCCGACCAACAGCCGCATCATGATCCAGGGACCCTCCGGCTCCGGCAAGGAACTGGTGGCGCGCATGATCCATCGCAAGTCGACGCGCGCGACCGGGCCCTTCGTGGCCTTGAATGCGGCCGCCATCACGCCGGACCGCATGGAGATCGCGCTCTTCGGCACCGAGGGCACGTCCGGTCAACCGCGGCGCACGGGTGCGCTGGAGGAAGCCCATGGCGGCATACTCTATCTCGATGAGGTCGGCGAGATGCCGCGCGAGACGCAGAACAAGATCCTGCGAGTGCTCGTCGATCAGCAGTTCGAGCGTGTCGGCGGCTCCAAGCGTGTCAAGGTGGACGTCCGCATCATTTCCTCGACCGCCTACAACCTCGAAAACATGATCGCGGATAGCCTCTTCCGGGAGGATCTGTATCACCGGCTGGCCGTCATCCCGGTGCGTGTTCCGGCGCTGGCGGAGCGGCGGGAAGATATCCCCTTCCTGGTCGACATGTTCATGCGACAGGTGAGCGAACATGCCGGCATCCGTCCACGCAAGATCGGCGAGGATGCTCTCGCCGTGCTCCAGGCGCATGACTGGCCCGGCAATATCCGGCAGTTGCGCAACAACATCGAGCGCCTGATGATCCTCGCCCGCAGCGACGGGCCGGATACGCCGATCAGTGCCGACATGCTGCCGAGCGAGGTGGGCGACACGCTGCCGAAGATTTCCGCCAAGGGCGACCAGCACATCATGACGCTGCCGCTGCGGGAGGCCCGCGAAATGTTCGAGCGGGATTATCTGATCGCCCAGATCAATCGCTTCGGCGGAAACATTTCGCGCACGGCCGAATTCGTCGGCATGGAGCGCTCGGCACTTCATCGCAAGCTGAAATCGTTGGGCGTCTGAGGCCACGAAGCTCCATGCCGAGAACCGCCTATGTGAACGGCGCCTATGTGCCGCATTCCGAAGCCGCAATCCATGTGGAGGATCGCGGCTTCCAATTTGCCGATGGCGTCTACGAAGTCTGCGAAGTGCGTCACGGCGTTATCGTCGATCTCAACCGCCACCTCGATCGCCTCGATCGATCGCTCAGCGAACTCAGGATAGGCTGGCCGATGAGCCGGGCTGCGCTCATCCATGTGATCCGTGAGGTGCTGCGCCGCAACCGGGTCGGCAACGGGCTCTTCTATCTTCAAGTGACGCGGGGGGTCGCCCGGCGCGATCACGTTTTCCCGGCGAAGGACACGCCGCCCTCGATCGTCGTCACGGCCAAGCGGACGGATGCCGCCGCGATCGCTCGGAAGAATGCCGAAGGCATCGCCGCGATAACCGTATTGGAGAACCGCTGGGACCGGGTCGATATCAAAACGGTGGGGCTCCTTCCAAATGTTCTCGCCCGCCAGAAGGCGAAGGAACTCGGCGCGCAGGAGGCGATCTTCGTCGATGCGGACGGCATGGTCAAAGAAGGAGCGGCGACGAATGTCTGGATCGTTGACGGCGAGGGAATGCTGCGCACCCGCCCGGCCGAGCACGGCATCCTGCGCGGCATCACGCGCACGACGTTGATGGACGTGGCGAAGCCGCTCGGCTTGACGATCGAGGAGAGAGCCTTTTCCGTCGAGGAAATGCTCGCCGCCCGGGAGGTGTTCGTCACGGCTGCGACGAGCATCTGCTTTCCGGTCGTTTCAATCGATGGAAAGACGATCGGCAACGGCCATCCGGGAAGCATAGCACAGAATATTCGTGAAGCCTTTTTCGACGTTGCGGAAAAGACGGCGATTTGATACCAAACTTGAAGAGGTGTCGGGGGAAGGCTTCTGTGACACTTCGGATCGCAAATTTGACAAAATGCACCGGCGCCAAAGCCGGCAAATAAGAAAGAAGCGGCGCGATGGCGGAACGTTCTCAAAACTTGCAGGATCTTTTTCTTAATACGGTTCGCAAGCAAAAGATTTCATTGACCATTTTCCTTATCAATGGCGTGAAACTGACGGGTGTCGTGACATCTTTTGACAATTTCTGTGTCCTGTTGCGCCGTGACGGCCATTCTCAGCTCGTCTACAAGCACGCCATCTCGACCATCATGCCGGGCCAGCCTTTGCAGATGTTCGAGAATGAGGAAGCGGCCTCCTGACGGGACCTGAGGACCATTACCAAACGCAATTCGAAATCGCCGTCGTCGATCATACCGGAGCTTGAAAAGCGCCGCGATGACATGCGCGCGGTCGTTGTCGTGCCGGTTCTGAAGAAGACGGGCAAGCCAGCCGCCGAAGTGGCGACGGCCAACACCCGTTCGGACGAAAGCCGGCTTGAAGAAGCGACCGGGCTTGCGCTCGCCATCGATCTCGACGTTGTGCACGGCACGATCGTTTCCGTCGCGCAGCCGAAACCCGGCACATTGCTCGGCAGCGGCAAGATCGAGGAGATCGGTCACATCCTGAACGAGAAGGATGCGGGCCTGGTCATCGTCGATCACCCTCTGACGCCGGTCCAACAGCGCAATCTCGAGAAGGAATGGAACGCCAAGGTCATCGACCGGACGGGGCTCATTCTCGAGATTTTCGGCCGGCGCGCCTCCACCAAGGAGGGCACGCTTCAAGTCGATCTGGCCCACCTCAATTACCAGAAGGGCCGGCTGGTTCGAAGCTGGACCCACCTCGAGCGCCAGCGCGGCGGGGCAGGCTTCATGGGCGGCCCGGGTGAAACGCAGATCGAGGCGGACCGTCGTCTCCTGCAGGAGCGGATCGTTCGGCTGGAGCGCGAACTGGAGCAGGTGCGGCGCACGCGCCAGCTGCATCGTTCGAAGCGCAAGAAGGTGCCCCACCCGATCGTCGCGCTGGTCGGCTACACCAATGCCGGCAAATCGACGCTCTTCAACCGGATGACCGGTGCAGGCGTACTGGCCGAGGACATGCTCTTTGCGACGCTCGATCCGACGCTTCGGCGCCTGAAGCTGCCGCATGGCCGGATGGTCATTCTGTCCGACACGGTCGGTTTCATCTCCGACCTTCCGACCCACCTCGTCGCGGCCTTCCGCGCAACGCTGGAGGAGGTGCTCGAAGCCGATCTGATCCTGCATGTCCGCGATCTTTCGGATCCGGACAACCAGGCGCAGGCAAGCGACGTGCTGCGCATCCTTACCGATCTCGGCATCGACGAGAAGGAAGGCTCAGAGCGTATCGTGGAGGTCTGGAACAAGATAGACAGGCTCGAACCGGAGGTGCGCGAGGCGCTGGTGAAGAAAGCGGCGAGCGCCGAAAACACCATCGCCGTTTCCGCGATCACCGGCGAAGGCGTTGCCGATCTGCTTGCTGAGATCGGCGGGCGGCTTTCCGGCGTCATGACCGAGTGCACTGTCGCGTTGGGGTTGGACCAGCTGCAGCTCTTGCCCTGGATCTATGAGCACGCGATCGTCGATGGCCGCGATGATCTCGAAGACGGAAGGATCAGCCTCGACCTGCGCTTGACCGCGGCCGAGGCCGCCGAGCTCGAAAGGCGGCTGGGCAACGGGCCAAAGCCCGCCGAAGAGGATTGGTGATCGACTTCACGTAACGGCATGCCGCTACGTCAATTGCCTTTCGATCGCCTTTGCCGCCTGCCAGAGTTCTTCCATGCGCTCCAGCGATGCGGCATCGAGTGTCTCGCCGCCCGCCTGCAGTTGCTGTTCGATATGGCTGAACCTGCGCCGGAATTTCGTGTTGGTGCCACGCAATGCCATTTCCGGATCGGTGCCGACATGGCGGCCGATATTGACGAGCGCGAAGATCAGATCGCCGAGCTCGTCGGCGACCTTGCGTCGGTCGCCATCTTTCAGCGCCTGGCGCAGCTCGCCGATTTCCTCCTCGACCTTGTCGAGGATTGGAGCGGGTTCGGACCAGTCGAAGCCGACCTTGGCGGCGCGCTCCTGGAGCTTCAGGGCCTCGACCAGCGCCGGAAAGCTGCGCTGCACGGAACCGAGATGGCCGGAATGCTCCTCGAGCGGCGAGCCTCGCCGCAGGCGGCGCGCGTGCCGGTCGGCCTTCTCGGCCTGCTTGATCTCGTCCCATTGCAGCTTGACCGCCTCGGGCGTATCGGCATCGGAGCGGGCAAAGACATGCGGATGGCGGCGGATCATCTTGCGTGTGACGGCTTCGACCACGTCGCCGAAGGAGAATTCGCCAGCTTCCTCCGCCATCTGTGCGTGATAGACCACCTGCAGCAGCAGATCGCCGAGCTCGTCGCAAAGGTCGTCCATGTCATGGCGCTCGATCGCGTCGGCGACCTCGTAGGCTTCCTCGATCGTGTAGGGCTTGATCGTCTCGAAGGTCTGGACGATATCCCACGGGCAGCCGGTCTTCGGGTCGCGAAGGGCGACCATGATATCGATCAGGCGTTGAATGTCGCGAGAAGGTTCCATCGGACTCAATTCAGCGGTATGGCGTTGTTGTCCTTGCCCGCCTGATAGGCTTCCGACAGGCGGTTGTAGCGTTCGCGGATGCGGGTGTCCTGTGCCGCGAGCCGCTTCGCCGTTTCCGGATCGGCATCGCGCATCAGCGCCGCAATCGAGGCCGATTTCCAGAACGTATTTTCCTGGGCATAGCCGCCGGGTTCAAGCCGGAAGACCTCCTTGAGGATCTTCAGGTCGTGCGGGATCGAGAAGCTGTCGCGCGAATCCTCGTGGCTGAAGAGGTAGTAGAAATTGTCGAAGCCGGCCCAGGTGATCGCGGAGAGGCACATGGAGCAGGGCTCGTGCGTCGACAGGAAGACCAGGTCGCGCGTGTCGGGCTTCTCCGCCATCTCGTAGAAGCGCTTCAGCGTGTGGACTTCACCATGCCACAGCGGATTTTCGGTCTCGTTGTTGGTCTCGGCCAGCACCAGCGAGAGATCGGACTTGCGCAGGATCGCGGCACCGAACACCTTGTTGCCGGCCGCCACACCCTTTTCGGTCAAGGGAAGTATGTCGTTCTCGATGACCGCCAGCAGGCGCTCTGCCAATTCGGATTGCTTCATGCTGCAGTCTCCGCACATGTCTGCCGGCATTTAACGGAGGTTCGGCGGTTGGCGCAATGCCGGTTCCGATGCGGTTGGTGATCATCGTCCGGAGATATTTGCTCAAAAAGATTGGCTGTCGAGCAAAACAATACGTGGCCGGAAAGCCATAGAAATTTCTGTTTCTTCAATTGTCTGCGGCTATGAGGGATATTCGCCGCAGCCTGTAGAAGGAGCCGCCCCCTCGATATGTCGCAGCAACTGTCCGTTTTTCCGGCATTCTTTCGCGTCGCGCAGAAGCGCGTGGCGATATTCGGCAATGGGGACGAGGCCTACGCCAAGGTGCGGCTGCTACTGAACACCGAGGCGCACATCCTCGCTTATGCGGATCAACCGGAGCCGGCCTTCGAGGCGTTCCTGAAGGAAAGGGGAATCGAGACGGTTCGCGAAGCCTTTGCCGATTATCAGGTCGAAGGCGCCGTACTGGTCTTTGCCGCCACCGGCGATGCGGCCGCCGATCGGGTGATCGTCGCTGCGGCACGCGAGCGGAGGATCCCTGCAAACGCCGTCGACCAGCCGGACTTTTGCGATTTCCTGACGCCGGCGCTCGTCAATCGCGCCCCGGTCGCCGTATCGATCGGCACGGAAGGGGCGGGGCCCGTTCTGGCGCAGATGATCCGCGCGCAGATCGATCAGTTGCTGTCGCCCTCGCTCGGCATCGTCGCGACCTTGGCTGCAAGCTACCGAGAAGCCGTCGATCGCCTTGTTCCGCGCGGCGTGGCACGCCGTGTCTTCTGGCGGCGCTTCTTTTCGGGTCCGGTGGCCGATCATGTGGCCCTCGGCGATCTTGCTTCCGCCCGTCGCGAAGCCTCCCGCCTCCTGGATGCGGCCGACCGCGTTTCCGGGCATGTCTGGCTGGTCGGTGCGGGTCCGGGGGCCGAGGATCTGCTGACGCTCAGGGCGCAGCGGGTGATGATGGAGGCGGATGCCATCGTTTATGATGCGCTTGTCCCTCAGGCGATCGTCGACATGGGCCGCCGCGATGCCGAGCGGCTTTCGGTCGGCAAGCGCAAGGGCTGCCACACCAAATCGCAGGACGAGATCAACTATCTTCTGGTGAAGCTCGCCAAGGAAGGCAAGCGCGTCGTGCGGTTGAAGTCCGGCGATCCGCTGATCTTCGGCCGCGCTGGTGAGGAGATGGCCGCCCTTCGTGAGGCCGGCGTGACCTACGAAATCGTCCCCGGCATCACCTCGGCCTTTGCCGCGGCGGCGGATTTCGAGCTGCCGCTGACGCTTCGCGGTGTTGCGTCGTCTCTGGTCTTCACGACCGGTCATGATCTTGCCGGTGACGTGCTTCCCGATTGGGCGCGGCTTGCCGTTTCCGGCGCGACGATTGCGGTCTATATGGGCCGCACGGTGGCCGCTTCGGTTGCCGCCCGGCTGATGCAGGCCGGACTGCCGGCAGAGACGACCGTCGCCGTCATCGAGAATGCCAGCCGCGCCGAGCGGCGTCTGCTGCACGGGATCCTTCGTGAACTGCCGGATCTCGAGAACAGGACGGAGCTCGACGGCCCGGTCATGGTGATCATCGGCGACGCGGTCGCCGGCGCGAATTTCGACCGCTCGGAGCCGCTCGCTGCCGGCCGGCGTCACAATGCCGATGCAAGTGATACTTCCGGCGCCAAACGCGCCGAACAGATTTTGAATTGAGGACGACGTGATGGTGAGCAAGGTTTTGACGGCGAATCGCTTGGCGGACGGCATTTCCGTCTGGCTCGACGCTTCCGGCAATTGGGTGGAGTCGCTGCAGGACGCCTTCATCGCCCGGCATGCCGAGGCTGTCGCCGCCCTCGAGGCAACCGGCAAGACCGCCTTCGCCGACAACAAGGTCGTCGACGTCAATGTCGTTGACGTGGAAGAGGTAGACGGCATACTCCGGCCGCTTCGCATGCGCGAGCGGATCCGGGCGGAAGGCCCGTCGATCGCCTATGCCCCCGGTTATCACGGCCTTTCCGGCCCCAAGAACTTTGCTGCCTGAGGACCTGAGCTTCCATGTACCGTTACGACGAATTCGACCACGCCTTCGTATCCGCACGCGTCGAGCAGTTCCGCGATCAGGTCCAGCGGCGGCTGTCTGGTGAGCTGGCCGAGGATGCCTTCAAGCCGCTGCGGCTGATGAACGGCGTCTATCTGCAGCTTCACGCCTACATGCTCCGCGTCGCCATTCCCTATGGCACGCTGTCGAGCCGCCAGATGCGCATGCTCGCCCATATCGCCCGCAAATACGACCGCGGCTACGGGCATTTCACCACCCGCCAGAACATCCAGTACAACTGGCCAGCCCTTTCCGACACGCCGGACATCCTGAACGACCTGGCGAGCGTCGAGATGCACGCGCTGCAGACGTCGGGCAACTGCATTCGCAACGTCACGGCCGACCATTTCGCCGGTGCCGCGGCCGACGAGGTCGCCGATCCGCGCCCCTATGCGGAAATCCTTAGGCAATGGTCGAGCGTCCATCCGGAATTCTCGTTCCTGCCGCGCAAGTTCAAGATCGCCGTTACCGGTGCCGAACGCGACCGCGCCGCCATCCAGGTGCATGACATCGGCCTGCATCTGAAAAAGGACGAGAGCGGCAAGCTCGGCTTTGCCGTCTATGTCGGCGGCGGGCAGGGCCGCACGCCGATGATCGCCAAGAAGATCCGCGACTTCCTGCCGGAAGAGGATCTGCTTTCCTACACGACGGCGATCATGCGCGTTTACAACCTCCATGGCCGTCGCGACAACAAGTACAAGGCACGTATCAAGATCCTCGTGCACGAGACCGGTGCGGAGGAACTGGCGCGTCAGGTCGAGGTCGAATTCGCCAGCCTCAAGGATACCGAACTGAAGCTGCCCGACGCCGACATCCAGGCGATCGCATCCTATTTCGCGCCGCCGGAACTGCCGAACCGTGCGGAAGGCTGGGGCAATCTTGCCCGCTGGAAGAAGGCCGACGAGGGCTTCGCTCAGTGGGTCCACCAGAACGTCCAGCCTCACAAGCATCCCGACTATGGCATGGTGACGATTTCGCTGAAGCCGATTGGCGGCATTCCGGGCGACGCGACCGACAGCCAGATGGATCTCGTGGCGGATATCGCCGAGGAATATGCCTTCGACGAGATCCGCGTCAGCCACGAGCAGAACCTGATCCTGCCGCATGTGGCGCTGGCTGACCTCGAGCCGCTCTACCGGGCGCTGGTCGCCTCAGGCCTCGCCACCGCCAATGCCGGACTGATCACCGACATCATTGCCTGTCCCGGCCTCGACTACTGCGCGCTTGCCAATGCGCGCTCGATCCCCGTTGCGCAGGAGATTTCCAACCGCTTCGGCTCGTTCGAGCGGCAGGCCGAAATCGGCGAGCTGAAGATCAAGATTTCCGGCTGCATCAACGCTTGCGGGCACCACCATGTCGGCCATATCGGCCTCTTGGGCGTGGAGAAGAAGGGCGCGGAACTCTATCAGATCACGCTCGGCGGCTCCGGTGACGAGAACACCTCGATCGGCGAGATCATCGGCCGCGGCTTCGAGCCCGAGAAGGTGACGGATGCGGTGGAGACGATCGTCGACACCTATCTCGGCCTGCGCCGCGACAAGTCGGAAACCTTCCTCGAAGCCTATCGCCGGGTCGGGCCGCAGCCTTTCAAGGATGCCCTCTACGGCGGCGCCCAGGAAGCTGCGTGAACAAAGCCGCATAAGGATTTGAGAAGATGACAAAAATCTGGAAAGAAGGCGGCTTCGTGAATGATGACCCGTGGGTCGTCGAAACCGAGGAGGTGAAGGCCGGTTCGAACGAGAAGGCGATCCTCGGCCTCGACGCCTTCCTGGAGCAGGCGGCAGGCGGTGCTTCCGGTCTTGGTGTCCTGATCGCCCCTGCGGACGACGTGACGCGCTTGGCGCCGCATCTCGACCGCATTGCCCTGGTAGCCTTGGCCTTCCCCGCCTTTAACGACGGGCGCGCCTTCAGCCACGCTTCGCTCCTGCGCAGCCGGCTCGGCTTCGAAGGCGAAGTCCGCGCGGTAGGCGATGTGTTGATCGACCAGATCCCGCTGATGCTGCGTTGTGGCATCGACAGTTTCGCAGTGACGAATGCGACGGCAATCAAGAGGCTCTCGGAAGGGCGCCTGCCGGGCATCGCCAACCACTATCAGCCGACGGCAAAACCGTCGACGGACGCCAAATCCTACAGCTGGCGCCGTGTTTTTTAAAAAAAAACGCGGCCCGCGACAGAGTGAAGCAAGCCGAAATCCCAGAAAGAGCCTATATTTGGAAGGGAATTCCTTTCAATGTGCCAGGGTTTGGAATATCCGCTCGTAGTTGATAAAAAGCCTCACTATTACAGGACTGAAGCCACGATGAATGCGCCGGCAAAAAAGGAAGATTTCGCAGTACAGGCACCGGCGGGTGTCTTTGCCGAAACGGTCACGAGCGTCGAACACTACACGGACCGGCTCTTCCGCTTTCGCATGACGCGCCCGCAGGAGTTCCGCTTCCGCTCCGGCGAGTTCGCGATGATCGGCCTGATGGTCGGCGACAAGCCGGTCTATCGTGCCTATTCGATCGCAAGCCCCGCCTGGGACGAGGAACTGGAGTTCTTCTCGATCAAGGTGCCGGACGGCCCGCTGACCTCGCATCTGCAAGGTATCAGGCCGGGCGACCAGGTGCTGATGCGCAAGAAGCCGACGGGCACACTGGTGCTCGATGCGCTCGTGCCCGGCCGCAGGCTCTACATGTTCTCGACTGGCACCGGCATTGCTCCCTTTGCGAGCCTGATGCGCGATCCGGAGACCTACGAGAAGTTCGAGGAGGTCATCCTCACCCATACCTGCCGCGATGTGGCCGAACTGAAGTACGGCTTCGATCTCGTCGAGGAAATCCGCAATCACGAGTTTTTGAACGAGATCGTCGGCGACAAGCTGCGCCACTATGCGACCGTGACGCGCGAGGATTATCCCTTCAAGGGCCGGATCACCGACCTGATGACGAACGGCAAGTTCTTCGCCGACCTCGGCCTGCCGCCGCTCGACCCGGCGATTGACCGCGGCATGATCTGCGGCTCGACGGCCATGCTGAAGGACACCAAGGAAATCCTCGAGGCAGCGGGCCTCACCGAAGGCGCCAACAACAAGCCGGCCGAATTCGTCATCGAGCGCGCTTTCGTCGGCTGATACGGTAGCCGTCAATCTGATCGGAAGAGGAGGTGCATCCTGCGATGCGCCTCTTTTTCATTTGCCGGCCGTGCTACTGCATGTCTCCTTAGATCGACCTCGATCTAAGGACAAAGACATGCAGCAATTCAAAGTGCTACAGCGACCTTTGCGCGCCTGATAAGGCGCGCGGCGCTGTAGGGAGACGAACGCTACCCGTCCGCAAGATAGTCCATTAGCTGCGACATCGAAGCGGCAGCGCCGGCAGAGTCGGCCGCCTCGATCGCGCGCATAACCTTGACGTGGCGCTCCACCGAGCCTTTCATCTTTTCCGGCGATGCGGATGCGAACCAGATGCGGCGTGCATGGGTCTGGAGTGGTGCCAGTGCCGCCGTCAGGAATCGGTTCGGGCAGGCCTCTTCCATCACCTCGTCGAACATCTTGTCTGCGACCAGGAAGCCCTCCAGATCGCCGCGACCGGCGCAGTCCTGCATCATCTGCCTGCAGTCGCTCATCACTTGGCGGGTCTCGGTGCTTGCATGCTCCGCTACAAGCGCCGCCGCCAGCGGCTCGAGCTGTTGGCGCGTCTCCATCACATGGATCCGATCGTCCGGCCGGATAATGCTGATTTGCAAGCCGACCCGCGGGCGAACCTCGATCAGCCCCTGCCAGGCGAGTTTCTGGATCGCCTCGCGGACCGGCGTGCGCCCATGATTGGCGAGTTCCAGCAACTGCCGTTCGGTGACGAGCGTTCCCGGCTTCAGCTTCAAGGTGACGACGAGGCGTTCGAGCGCCAGATAGGCGCGGTGGGCCTGTGACTGCGATGACATGAACGTCCTTGCGTTTGTGATATATCAGAGATTGACACAGTTCGGAAATCATGGCAAGTAAGCTGATATATCAGAACCAAGGAGGCTTGCCATGTGGCGCGGCGTATTTCCGGCAGTAACGACGAAATTCACGACTGAGGGCGATCTCGACAAGGCCGAGATGGAGCGCTGCTTCGCGCTGCAGTTCGAGGCAGGCGTCGACGGCATGATCGTCTGCGGTTCGCTCGGCGAGAACATGACGCTGGAGGCGGATGAAAAGATCGAGATCCTCAAGATCGCCAAGTCGGTCGCTGGTGGCAAGCCGGTGCTGATGACCATATGCGAAAGTGCCACGCGCCGCGGTGAGGCGGCGGCGAGGGCCGCCGCCAAGGCCGGCGCCGACGGTTTTATGGTTCTGCCGGGCGTCCCTTACAAATCGGCGCCGACAGAGACACTCGCCCACGTTCAGGCGGTCGCTGCCGCTGGTGGCCTGCCGATCATGGTCTACAACAACCCGGTCGCCTACGGCGTCGACGTGACGCTTTCGATGTTCGACGAACTGGCCAGGAACGAGCTTGTCGTCGCGATGAAGGAATCGACCGACGATATCCGCCGCGTCACCGAGGTTCTGACCCGCTTCGGCGAGCGTTTCGACTGCTTCACCGGCGTCGACAACCTGGCGCTCGAAAGCCTGCTGATGGGCGCCCATGGCTGGGTCGCCGGCCTTGTCGTCGCCTTCCCGAAGGAGACGGTTGCGATCTGGAAGCTGGTCCAGGCCGGACGTCTGGAAGAGGCGAGGGCGATCTACCGCTGGTTCCGTCCGCTGCTCGATCTCGACGTCTCCACCAACCTCGTCCAGAACATCAAGCTCGCGGAAGTCTCCGCGATCGATTCCAATGATCGCGTCCGCGCGCCGCGTCTGCCGCTCGTCGGCGCCGAACGTCATCGGGTCCAGGGCATTATCGAAGCCGCGCTCGCAAAGCGCCCGACGCTGCCGGCTTTCTGAGCTGGATTTATAGTTGCAGCGTCGGCACCTCGTCCGGCTGCGGGGAGAAGGTTAGGGGGAGGGGTAGACGCAAGCCTCGAAACGAAATGGCCCGCCTATCGAGGCGGGCCATTTTGCGTCGGAGCCTACGTCCGAAATCAGTGCAGGATCTGGCTCAGGAACAGCTTGGTGCGTTCGTGCTGCGGATTGTCGAAGAATTCGGCCGGCGAGTTCTGCTCGACGATCTGCCCCTGGTCCATGAAGATGACGCGGTTGGCGACCTGGCGTGCAAAGCCCATCTCGTGCGTCACGCACAGCATCGTCATGCCTTCCTCGGCGAGACCGACCATCGTGTCGAGCACTTCCTTGATCATTTCCGGGTCGAGCGCCGACGTCGGCTCGTCGAAAAGCATGATCTTCGGGTTCATGCAAAGCGAACGGGCAATCGCGACGCGCTGCTGCTGGCCGCCCGAGAGCTGGCCCGGATATTTGAGTGCCTGCTCGGGGATCTTGACGCGCTTGAGGAAATGCATCGCGACTTCCTCGGCCTGCTTCTTCGGCATCTTGCGCACCCAGATCGGCGCAAGCGTGCAGTTTTCGAGGATGGTCAGGTGCGGGAAGAGGTTGAAGTGCTGGAACACCATGCCGACCTCGCGGCGCACTTCGTCGATCTTCTTCAGATCGTTGGTAAGCTCGATGCCGTCGACGACGATCTTGCCCTTCTGGTGCTCCTCGAGCCGGTTGATGCAGCGGATCATCGTCGATTTGCCGGAGCCCGACGGGCCGGCGATGACGATGCGCTCGCCGCGCATCACCTTGAGATTGATGTCGCGCAGCACGTGAAAGTCACCATACCACTTGTTCATATTGGTGATTTCAATCGCGACATCCGTCGTCGAGATGGCCATTTTTTTTGTAGCGGTGGCAGTGTTTGCCATATGTTTTCCCCTTTTATCGGTGGCTCTTGTCGAGCAGGCGTTCCATGAACCCTGAGTAGCGCGACATGCCGAAGCAGAAAAGCCAGAATATGAAACCCGCGAAGATCAGGCCCGTCAACGGCGTTACGGCGGAAGCCCAGTTCGCGTCGCTAAAGTTCAGGCGGACAATGCCGAGCAGATCGAACATGCCGATGATCGAAACGAGCGACGTGTCCTTGAACAGGCCGATGAAGGTGTTGACGATGCCGGGAATCACCAGCTTCAGCGCCTGCGGCAGGATGATGAGGTTCATCTTCTGCCAGTAGCTGAGGCCTAGCGAATCCGCGCCTTCATATTGGCCCTTCGGAATGGCCTGCAGGCCGCCGCGCACGACCTCCGCCATGTAGGCGGACGCAAAGAACGACACACCGATCAACGCCCGCAGGAATTTGTCGAAGGTGACGCCCTGCGGCAGGAACAGCGGCAGCATGACGCTCGCCATGAACAGAACCGTGATCAGCGGGACGCCGCGCACCATCTCGATGAAGACCGTGCAGAGCATCTTGATCACCGGCATGTCGGACCGCCGGCCGAGCGCCAGCAGAATGCCGAGCGGCAGCGAAACAGCGATCCCGACGAACGAGAGGACCAGGGTGACCATGAGACCGCCCCAAAGCGCCGTCTCGACATAAGGAAGGCCGAGCCAACCGCCGGGAAGCAGGGTCGTGGCGATGATCGGCAGGACCGCCAGCAACAGAACCGCGTTCAACCCCTTGTAAGGAATCTTGGGGATCAACATCGGAACGAGGAACAGGACGAAAAGGATGCCGACGAGAGCGGGGCGCCACTGCTCCTCGAGCGGATAGCGGCCAAAGACGAACTGCCCGAGCTTTGCATTGACGAAAGCCCAGCAGGCGCCGCTCCAGCCTTCCGGTTGCGAGCCGCCCTGGGAGAGGGTGGCGCAGACGCCGCGACCGCCGCCCGTCCACGCCGCGTCGACGAAAAGCCACTGGATCGCGGGTGGCACCAGCCATGCCAGGATGAGCAGGCTGATGATCGTCAGGACGCTGTCCTTCGGCGTGGCGAAGAGATTCTTGCGCAGCCATCGGACGATGCCAGCTTCCAGCGCGGGGGCAGGTGAGGCTTCGATCATCGAAGCACGAACGAAACTTGCCTGATGCGTGCTCATGTTCTCACCTCTCCACCAGCGCCATGCGGGCGTTGTACCAGTTCATGAACAGCGAGGTTGCAAGGCTCAGGCTGAGATAGACGATGAGCCAGATGCTGACGACTTCGATCGCTTGTCCGGTCTGGTTGAGGATCGTGCCGCCGACGGCGACGAGATCCGCATAGCCGACGGCCACCGCGAGCGATGAGTTCTTGGTGAGGTTGAGGTACTGGCTGGTCAATGGCGGGATGATGATGCGCATTGCCTGCGGAACGACGACCAGGCGGGTCGTCAGCCTTGGGCGTATGCCAAGTGCGTGAGCGGCTTCCGTCTGCCCCTTCGAAACGCCCCGGATGCCCGCCCGGACGATTTCCGCGATGAAGGCCGCAGTATAGAAAGACAGCGCGAGGAAGAGCGACATGAATTCCGGTCCGACGACCGAACCGCCCGTAAGATTGAACTTGCCGGCGACAGGAATGTCGAATGTCAGCGGAGCGCCGGTCGCCAGGAACGTTATCAGCGGCAGACCGATGAGCAAGCCGAGCACGATCGACAAAACGGGCAGTCGCTGACCGGTTGCCTCCTGCCGTTGCCGCGCATAGCGGGCGAAAACGAAGCTCGCGACGACGGCGATGATCAAGGCGAACAGTGTGTATTGCGAACCCTCTCCGAAGATGGCTCTCGGGAAGGCAACGCCGCGATTGCTCACATAGATATCGAAAGGTAGGGCGAGCGCCTCACGCGCCTGGGGCAAGATCGCCAGAACGCCGCTATACCAGAAGAAAATGACCAGCAGCGGTGGAATGTTGCGGAACACCTCGACATAGGCGAGCGAGAGCTTGGCGATGATCCAGTTGTGCGACAGACGTCCAACGCCGACAATGAAGCCGATGATCGTTGCCGTGATGATGCCGGTGATCGCCACCAGCAGTGTGTTGACGAAACCGACGACCAGAGCGCGGCCGTAAGTGGAATCGCTCGTGAAAGCGATCAGTGATTGTCCGAGATCGAACCCCGCCCGGCCGTTCAAAAAGCCATAGCCGGATGCGATGTTCGCGCGCTGCAAGTTCTCGACCGTGTTTTGGACGGTCCAGTAGACGAGAACCGCGAGAATGATGATGGTGATTGCCTGGTAGAATATACCGCGCACCTGAGGATCGTTGATGATAGATCCCGAGGATTTGCGCTTCTCAGGCGTGCCTGTAACGCCAATGGCCATACAATGCCTCTTTCCCCGATCCGCCCTGTTTTCGGGCGTTCTTATTGTAGAACGGAGGAGCGGCGTGCCGCTCCTCCGAGACTCTCAAGCCGACCAGCCTTTAGCGGACCGGCGGTGCGTACTGGATGCCGCCCTTGCTCCAAAGCGCGTTCAGGCCGCGCTCGATCTTCAGCGGGCTGCCAGCTCCGATGTTGCGGTCGAAGACTTCGCCGTAGTTGCCGACGGCCTTGATGATGTTGACGGCCCATTCATTGGTCAGGCCCAGGTCCGTACCGATCTTGCTGTCGGCTTCGACACCAAGGAATCGCTGGACGTCAGGGTTGGCCGACTTCTTCATCTCTTCGACATTTGCCTGGGTGACGCCGAAGTCCTCGGCCTGGATCAGGGCATAGTGAACCCAGGTGACGATATCGAACCACTGGTCGTCGCCCTGGCGCACGGCCGGTCCAAGCGGCTCCTTCGAGATGATCTCCGGCAGGATCATGTGATCATCCGGCTTCGAGAGGGTGAGGCGCAGGGAGTACAGGCCGGACTGGTCGGTGGTGTAGACGTCGCAACGGCCTGCGTCGTAGGCGGCGTTCACTTCCTCGAGCTTCTCGAAGACGACCGGGTTGTACTGCAGGTTGTTGGTCTTGAAGTAGTCGGCGAGGTTCAGCTCGGTGGTCGTGCCGGTCTGGACGCAGACGGCTGCGCCGGAGAGTTCGAGCGCGGACTTCACGTTGAGGCTCTTGCGAACCATGAAGCCCTGGCCGTCATAGTAGTTGACCGGGCGGAAGTTGAAGCCGAGCGCCGTGTCGCGGTTGATTGTCCAGGTCGTGTTGCGGGCGAGCACGTCGACCTCGCCGGACTGCAGCGCCGGGAAACGCTCCTTCGCGGAGGTCGGCGTATACTTCACCTTCGTCGCATCGCCGAAAACTGCTGCAGCGATCGCCTTGCAATAGTCGACGTCGAAACCGCTCCAATTGCCCGAAGCGTCAGGGGCTGCGAAACCGGCGAGACCGGTGTTCACGCCGCACTGGACAAAGCCCTTGGCCTTCACGTCGTCAAGGGTAGCAGCCGATGCCGCATGCGCGCCAATCCCCATGACAGCAGCGCCAAAAAGAGCTGTCAGAATTCTTCTTGCCATTTTTTTGAACCTTTTCGGTTGTTCGTAAGTTCCCGTCTGCACCGTGCGTTCTGTCGGCGCGTGCAGCCTCAGCCACCCTCCTGGCATGAGTGCAATCTATCTCATGCTCAAAATCCATGAGGGTCAAGTGATGTTGCTGATTTTCTGATTTTCGATGTGAAAAACTGAAAATTCGCCAGAACTTTAAGCAGATTCTGCTGGAAATCGTCCACTTCTGGATAAAAAACCGCCAGATGCGCGCATCTAAGAGCTTAACGCCTCGGCGCTGAATTTTTCCTTGACCCCACCCGTGCCGCGTTCGATGAGTTTCCATCGAGTTTTCAACGGCGGATTCGTTAAAATGGCAGACAAAATGAGCGCGCGTGGCGAGATCGGCATCAACACCCGCCTCGCGCACACCGGCAATAATCCTTCCGACTTCCATGGATTCGTCAATCCGCCGGTGGTCCACGCGTCCACCGTGCTTTTCCCGAACGCCAAGGCAATGGAAACGCGGGCGCAGAAATACACCTATGGCACGCGCGGCACGCCGACGACCGATGCGCTCTGCGATGCAATCAACGAACTCGAGGGAGCGGCCGGAACGATTCTCGTCCCTTCGGGGCTTGCCGCGGTCACGGTGCCCTTTCTCACCTATCTTTCCTCCGGTGACCACGCTCTGATCGTCGATTCGGTGTATTTCCCGACCCGGCATTTCTGCGACACGATGCTGACCCGACTGGGCGTCACGGTCGAATACTACGATCCGATGATCGGTGCTGCCATCGAGAGCCTGATCAGGCCGAACACGCGGCTGGTGCACACAGAGGCGCCGGGCTCGAACACATTCGAGATGCAGGATATCCGGGCGATTGCCGATGCCGGCCACCGCCACGGCTGTGTCGTCACCATGGACAATACCTGGGCAACGCCGCTCTACTTCCGTCCGCTCGACCACGGCGTCGACGTGTCCATCCACGCGGCGACCAAATATCCGTCCGGCCACTCGGACGTACTGCTTGGGACCGTTTCCGCCAACGCGGCGCATTGGCCGGCCTTGACCGAGGCGATGGTGACGCTCGGCGTCTGCGTCTCGCCGGACGACAGCTACCAGATCCTGCGTGGCCTCAGGACCATGGGCATTCGCCTCGAGCGCCACCAGGAAAGCGCGCTGGCGCTCGCCCGCTGGCTCGAAAGCCGCGAAGAGGTGGCGAGGGTGCTGCATCCGGCTCTGCCGAGCTTCCCCGGGCACGAGCTCTGGAAGCGCGACTTTGGCGGGGCGAGCGGCATTTTCTCATTTGTCCTGAAGGCCGAGCCGGAAACAAGCAAGGCGAAGGCGCATGCCTTCCTCGATGCGCTGTCGTTCTTCGGTCTTGGCTATTCCTGGGGCGGCTTCGAGAGCCTCGCGCTCCATGTGAACCTCTCCGATCGCAAGGTCGCCAAGGCTCCGTCCGGGGGCCCGGTCATCCGGCTGCAGATCGGCCTTGAAGATGTCGCCGATCTGCGACGCGACATCGAAGCGGGACTTGCTGCAGCCAATGCCGTCTGAGTGATGAAGAGGCGGTGCGGCACAGGCGGAAAACGTGTTCCGCCTGCCACCTATGCCTTCTGGCGGCCCGAGGCGCCGTATCCATAGAGCCAATCGAGATCGGCCGCGAGCGCTGTCGGCCCCCTCACCGCGAGGACGAGGTTTCGCGCGACCCGCACCGGCCCACGGGCGTGATAGGCGAAACGGTTGAAGGCCGCGCGTTTACGCACCCGGGAAATCCGAGCCCGGCGCGCCTGCTCGTAACGCACGAACGCGGCCGGAGCGTCGACGCATTCGGCAAGACAACACGCCAGTTCGCTGGCATCCTCGATTGCCATCGCGGCACCCTGAGCAGCAAAGGGCGTCATTGCATGGGCGGCATCGCCGATGACAACAAGGTCCCGTCCATTGTGCCAAGCCCCCTCGTCGACGGTGCACAAGGGCCAGTAGGTGGCTGATGCGGCGCTTTCGATCATTAAACGCAAATCCGGGTGCCAGGCCTCGAAAGCAACGGCAAATTCGCGTCGTCGTTCCTCCGAGTCTTGCCCTGTCCAGGCTGTCCCGGCCGGCTTGCCGCCAACGATGGCGACGAGATTGAAGCCATCGATTTCGCGGAGCGGGTAGGCGACCAGGTGCGCCTTCGTTCCAAGGAAGGCCGTGACGCTATCTGCCGAAAGGCAGCCGGACGCTTCGGCGCGCGGCAGCAACAGCCGCCAGGCGATATTGCCCGAGAACCGGACGGTGCCGGCCCCGGCGATCGCGGCTCTTGCCTGCGACCAGAGGCCGTCGGCGCCGATGACCACGGAAGGACGGCGTCCCGCCGCTGCAGCGACCGCAGCGGCCGGATCACCGGCAATTCGGGTTCCCAGATGAAGGCGGCAGCGTGGCTCCGACTGCACGGCGTCCTGAAGGATTTTCTGCAGACTGGCGCGATGCAGCACCCCGTAGGGGGCTGCCCAACGGCTGCGCGCCGCGGGACCAGCCGGCACGTCGGCGAGCGATCGCAGCGTGCGTCCGTCGACAAGCGCGATCGAGTCTGGTTCGCTCCACACGTCCTCAAGGGCAGGGAGGAGGCCGAGTTCCATCAGGATGCGCGAGGCGTTCGGCGACACTTGCAGCCCCGCGCCCACTTCGTCCAAGGCGTCCGCCTGCTCGAAAATATCTGCAAGAATCCCGTGCCGTGCAAGGCACAGCGCCATCGTCAGTCCGGCAATGCCGGCGCCGACGATGGCGACCGGATCAGCCTGTTGCATCGACGTCGCACCAGCGGATGTGGATTGGTCAGGCAGCCTTGGTCTCGAAGAGACAGCCCGGCGGAACCGTTTCGGTCGCCTTCAGGTTCGCATTGTAGCGATAGAGCGTCGAGCAATAGGAGCAGACCTTCTCGTTGTCGTCGCCCATGTCGATGAAGATGTGGGGGTGGTCGAAGGGAACGGATGCGCCGGTGCACATGAATTCCTTGACGCCGATCTCGATGACCCGGTGCCCGCCGTCATTCTGGAAATGGGGGATGCTGTGGCCGGCCATGTCGTACTCCGATGAATGCAAGTCTGGTGTCGATTTTGCCGGCACCATAGTGAGCTTTGGGACAAATGTGTAGCAGCAATCATGAAGCGCTTGTGGTTTTTGGGCCGGCGGGGGGTTTCCGACCATACCAATCCCGCCTAGTTTGCGGCCAAAACAGATGATGTCTGGGAAAACCATGGATTTGAACCCTCCGCCATTCTCGCGCTTCACGCATGACGGTCTGGAAATCGCCTATTTCGACGAAGGTGACCCGTCCGGAGACCCGGTCCTGCTCATTCACGGATTCGCCTCGAGCGCCAACGTCAACTGGGTCTATACGGGCTGGCTGAAGACGCTCGGCGACGCCGGCTACCGGGTCATCGCGTTCGATAACCGCGGTCACGGCGCAAGCAGCAAGCCTTATGACGCGGCAGTCTACCATCCCCACCAGATGGCCGGCGACGCGGCCGCCCTTCTCGTCCATCTTGGCATCGGCGACGCGCATATCATGGGCTATTCGATGGGCGCGCGCGTTTCGGCATTTCTGGCCTTGCATCACCCGCATCGCGTCCGCTCGCTCGTGTTCGGCGGTCTGGGGATAGGCATGGTGACCGGGGTGGGGGATTGGGATCCGATTGCCGAAGCGCTGCTGGCGCCGTCGCTCGAAGACGTGACGCATGCGCGCGGCCGCATGTTCCGCGCCTTTGCCGACCAGACGAAAAGCGACCGTCAGGCGCTTGCCGCCTGTATCTCGACCTCGCGAGACCTGCTCTCCGTCGAGGATGTCGGGCGGATCGATGTGCCCGTTCTGATCGGGGTCGGCACGAAGGATGACGTCGCCGGATCCGCGCAGGAGCTTGCCGCTCTGATGCCGCAGGCCAGGGCATTGGATATTCCGGGCCGTGATCATATGCTGGCGGTCGGCGACCGCGTCTTCAAGAAGGCGGTCCTCGAGTTTCTCGGCGAGGTCAGTCGGGCGTAGCTGGCTCGAAGCGACCGCCGATTGAAACGCTGCGAGCCCATTTATGTCGTTCGGGAATTGCCCTATATATGGGGCAGCGCAGGCCACGGATTGACCAGGAAGGAGCGCGACTATGGTCGCCAAGACCGAACTTCGCCACACGGAACCGCTGAAAGCGGTCGACCCCATCTGGGACAGCCTGCGTGAAGAGGCGCGCCTGGCCGCCGAGCGCGATCCGATGCTTGCCGCCTTTCTTTATTCGACGGTGGTCAACCAGCATTCGCTGGAAGAGAGCGTGGTCTACCGGATTTGCGAGCGGCTCGACCATCCCGACCTGCAGGCAAATCTGCTCCACCAGACCTTCCTGGAAATGCTCGAGGATTGGCCTGAATGGAGCACGATCCTGCGCGTCGACATCCAGGCTGTCTACGACCGCGATCCGGCTTGCACGCGGTTCCTTGAGCCGGTGCTGTATTTCAAGGGCTTCCATGCCATCCAGACGCACCGGCTCGCCCATTGGCTGTGGAACCGTGGGCGGAAGGATTTCGCCCTCTATCTCCAGAGCCGCTCCTCGAGCGTCTTCCAGACCGACATCAATCCGGCCGCACGTGTCGGACGGGGCATCTTCCTCGACCACGCGACGGGCCTCGTCGTCGGCGAAACGGCGGTGATCGGCGACAATGTATCGATCCTGCACGGCGTGACGCTTGGCGGCACCGGCAAGGAGGGCAGCGACCGACACCCGAAGATCGGCGACGGCGTGCTGATCGGCGCCGGGGCGAAAATCCTCGGCAATATCCATATCGGCCATTGCTCGCGGGTGGCGGCCGGATCGGTCGTGCTGAAGGCGGTTCCGCCGAAGACGACGGTGGCCGGCGTTCCGGCCAAGGTGGTCGGCGAGGCTGGATGTTCCGAGCCGTCGCGGCAGATGGACCAGATCCTGGCGAGTTTCGATATCTGACGCCGAGGGGCACGAGCCGGAAAAATCTTTGCGACATTCCAATGCGTTACGGCTATTCGCGATCTTCTTCATGAGTGCCGGGTTGGGTGTGGGTTTACACTTGGCAACGCCGCATGCGAGAAGCGCCGCAAATCAACCGGATACGGAGAATAGATTTGAAGCCCGAAGAGATCCGCAAGCTTGAGGCCTATTTCAAGCGCACCTTGAACCCGGCGATGGTCGTCAAGGCTCGTCCCAGGAAGGACGAATCCGCCGAGGTCTATCTCGGCGATGAATTCCTTGGCGTCATATTTCGCGACGAGGAAGACGGCGAGCTTTCCTATAGTTTCTCGATGGCGATCCTCGACGTGGACCTGTGATTGGCACGCCGCGCGGCCAGCCGCGCGCTCCATCATCCACCGGTGCCGGCCCTGAGCAATCGGGCCGGCTTTTTCTTATAAAGTCATATTTTTACAGAAAATAGTCGGGGCCGGCCGGATCTTCATCAAGTCGTTGCAAGAATTGTGTTTTACTGCATTGCACACTGAACTTGACTTTTTGTGCAGTGCACCTAGACTGACGCTTGCCCACCGCCCACAAGGAGAAACTTGATGTTTAACATCGACGACGCAAACAAGAAGAGCAAGGAAGCACTGGACGTGGCTGTGAAGAGCTACTCTACCCTGACCAAGGGCTTCCAGGCCATTGCAACCGAAGCAGCAGACTACTCGAAGAAGTCCTTCGAAGACAGTATCGCCCATTTCGAAAAGCTGTCGGGTGCCAAGAGCCTCGAAGCTGCCTTCGAACTCCAGACGAACTATCTGAAGTCGAGCTATGAAGCTTTCGTCGCCGAAGCATCCAAGATCGGTGAGATGTATGCCGATCTCGCCAAGGACGCCTATAAGCCCTATGAGGCTCCTGTCGCCAAGGCAACTGCAGCCGTGAAGTCTGCTGCCGCCGCCTGACGGTAAAGACCATCGCTGTCACAACAAGGCCGGTCGCGGTTGTCGCGGCCGGCCTTGTTGTTCTGTGTGCCCTGTCTGGCGCCGCATGCGGCCCCCAGTCAGTCCGGTCAGGGTCTGCCCGCCGGGGCCTGCTTCGACAGATTGAGGCGAGGCTTGATTTCCAGCGCAGCGGCCGAAGAAAATTGATCAATCTTGTGCTTGGCCGTGCGAATATGATTGCAGTGCGTTGGTTCGGACTTAAAATCCAAGAACGAACCATTAGATAAAGGCAAGCAGGCTGCAGCCATTTTCATGGATTGCGGCTGTCAAGGGAATGAAACAGAATGATCGCCATGCCGGTCCGGATGCAGCAGGGAAGCGATGGAAACGGAGGCGGCCCCAGTCGTGGCACGTCCGTTATCACCCGCACCAAGCCGAAGACCAAGAAGCCGAGTTTGTACCGCGTTCTGCTTTTGAATGACGATTACACGCCGATGGAGTTCGTCGTCCATATCTTGGAGCGTTTTTTTCAGAAGGACCGGGAGCAAGCGACGATCATTATGCTTCATGTCCACAACCACGGCGTTGGAGAATGCGGCGTCTTTACCTACGAAGTCGCCGAAACCAAAGTGACGCAGGTGATGGATTTCGCCAGGCAGCATCAGCATCCCTTGCAATGCGTCATGGAAAAGAAATGAGGACCTAACGTGCCAACATTTTCGCCCAGCCTCGAAAAGGCGCTGCATCAGGCACTGACTTTTGCCAACGAGCGCCATCATGAATATGCGACGCTCGAGCACCTGCTGCTGGCATTGATCGATGATGCCGATGCGGCGGCCGTGATGGGCGCATGTAACGTAAATCTGGAAGCACTTCGCAAGACTGTGACGGACTATGTCGACAACGAATTGTCCAATCTGATCACGGGCTATGATGAAGACTCGAAACCGACGGCGGGCTTCCAGCGCGTCATCCAGCGTGCCGTCATCCATGTGCAATCCTCCGGCCGTGAAGAGGTGACGGGAGCCAATGTGCTCGTCGCGATCTTTGCCGAGCGCGAGAGTCATGCGGCCTATTTCCTGCAGGAACAGGAAATGACGCGCTATGATGCGGTGAATTTCATCTCGCACGGCATCGGCAAGCGACCGGGCAGCTCGGAATCGCGGCCGGTGCGGGGCACAGAGGACCAGGAGTCGGAACAGAAGTCACCGCGCGAGAGCGAGGAAACCGGTCCGAAAAAGCAGCAGGATGCGTTGACGGCCTATTGCGTCAACCTGAACGAAAAGGCCAAATCCGGAAAGATCGACCCGCTGATCGGCCGGCACGCCGAGGTAAACCGCACCATCCAGGTCCTTTGCCGCAGGTCCAAGAACAACCCGCTGTATGTCGGGGACCCCGGTGTCGGCAAGACGGCGATCGCCGAAGGGCTCGCCAAGCGCATCGTCGAGAAGCAGGTGCCGGAGGCGCTTCAGGACGCCACGATCTTTGCTCTCGACATGGGAACGCTGCTCGCCGGTACGCGCTATCGCGGCGATTTCGAAGAGCGCCTGAAGCAGGTCGTCAAGGAACTCGAGGAATACCACGGCGCAGTCCTCTTCATCGACGAGATCCATACGGTGATCGGCGCCGGCGCGACATCGGGCGGTGCGATGGATGCATCCAACCTCCTGAAGCCGGCGCTGTCGTCCGGCTCGATCCGCTGCATCGGTTCGACCACCTACAAGGAGTATCGCCAGTTCTTCGAAAAGGACCGAGCGCTCGTCCGCCGCTTCCAGAAGATCGACGTCAACGAGCCGACGGTTGCCGACGCGATCGAGATCATGCGGGGGCTGAAGCCCTATTTCGAGGAGTATCACCACCTCAAATATTCGAACGAGGCGATCAGGGCGGCCGTCGAGCTTTCGGCCCGCTATATCAATGACCGCAAGCTGCCGGACAAGGCGATCGACGTCATCGACGAGTCGGGTGCGGCGCAGATGCTGCTGCCTGTCAGCAAGCGCCGCAAGCTGATCACCGAAAGGGAGATCGAGGCGACGGTCGCCACCATGGCCCGCATTCCACCGAAGTCGGTCTCCAAGGACGACGAAGCCGTTCTCGCCAATCTCGAGAAGGAACTTCGCTCGGTCGTCTATGGTCAGGATCTGGCGATCGAGGCGCTTGCCTCGTCGATCAAGCTTGCCCGCGCCGGCCTGCGCGAACCGAACAAGCCGATCGGCTGCTACGTGTTCTCCGGCCCGACCGGCGTCGGCAAGACGGAAGTGGCGAAACAGTTGGCGACGTCGCTCGGCGTGGAACTGCTGCGCTTCGACATGTCGGAATATATGGAGCGGCACACGGTTTCCCGGCTGCTCGGCGCACCTCCCGGCTATGTCGGCTTCGACCAGGGCGGTCTCCTGACCGACGGCGTCGACCAGCATCCGCACTGCGTGCTGCTGCTCGACGAGATCGAGAAGGCGCATCCCGACCTCTTCAACATCCTTTTGCAGGTGATGGATCACGGTTCGCTGACCGACCATAACGGCAAGAAGATCGACTTCCGCAACGTCATCCTGATCATGACGACTAATGCGGGTGCCTCCGACATGGCCCGGCCGGCAATCGGCTTCGGCTCGTCGAAGCGCGAGGGCGAGGACATCGAGGCTCTGAACAAGCTGTTTACGCCGGAGTTCCGCAACCGGCTGGATGCAGTCATCCCGTTCAACTCGCTGCCGACACCGGTCATCCATCAGGTCGTGCAGAAGTTCGTCATGCAGCTTGAGACGCAGCTCGCCGAGCGCAACGTCACCTTCGACCTCGCGCCCGAGGCGATCGCCTGGCTTGCGGACAAGGGCTACGACGAGAAGATGGGCGCGCGGCCGCTGGCGCGCGTCATCCAGGAGAACATCAAGAAGCCGCTTGCCGACGAAATCCTCTTCGGCAAGCTCAAGAAGGGCGGCGTCGTCAAGGTGACGATCGGCACGAAGGAGGACGGCACCAAGGGGCTTATCCTCGATGCCGTGCCGGAGACGGCACCGATCAAGCCGAAGGCGGAAGTGTCGCGTCCGGGCGGCAAGAGCGCCAAGCCGAAGAAATCGGAAGAGAAGGAGACCGTTTCCGCCGAGCCGGGTCCGAAGCCGAAACCGAAAAAGGCGACCAAGACCGCTTCGGATGCGGTACCGCTGAAGGGAAGAACGGTTCCCAAAGTTCCGCGCAAGAAATAGCGCAATCGCGATTTTCGCTTGACGGTGCCGGGTGGCTTCACCCGGCACCGTCTTGTTGAGGGGCGATCCAATTCCGCGTGATTTCCATGGATGATGTCGAAGACGAACGCTCAACGCTTGCCTGGTTTCTGACGGGCGCGAGGGGGATTTTCAGCCTTCCCGCCGTCATTCTGATGCTTTCCTTCGTCGGCTTCTGCTCCCTGACGGTTCAGGCGGGCATTCCGCCGGAGCAGGTGGTCTTCATGACCGGCATCGTCTGGGCTCTGCCGGCGAAGGTCATTCTCGTCAGCTCGATCATGAGCGGCGCGAGCCTCGCGACGGCGTTCCTGGCCGTTAGCCTCTCGTCCGTCCGCCTGATGCCGATGGTCGCGGCGCTCGTTCCGGAATTGCGCAGCTCGAAGACGCCAACCTGGCTGTTGCTCCTCCTGTCGCATTTCGTTGCCATTACCGCGTGGGTCTTTGCCATGGAGCGCGTGCCAAAGGTGCCGCGCGACCATCGCGTCGCGTTCTTCGCCGGCTTCGGCATCACGCTGGTTGCGGCGAACATGGTGCTGGTCGGCGTCGTCTATCATCTTGTCGCCGAGTTTCCGCCGCTGGTGGCGGGCTGCCTGTTTTTCCTGACGCCGGTCTACTTCCTCGCCTCGATCTGGCATTCGGCTCGTCATCCGGTCGTCTATCTGGCGCTTGCGGTCGGCCTTGTCGCGGGCCCGCTGTTTTACTGGATCGCACCGGAGTTCGACATCCTCCTGGCCGGCGTCGTGGGCGGCACGCTTGCCTGGGGCGCGGAGCGTCTCTGGCGTTCGCGCCGGGAGGCACGCCCGTGACCTGGACGGACGGATGGTGGGCCTACGCCTTCATCGCGATAGCCGGCTGGCTCGCCACCGATCTCTGGCGCTGGCTCGGTGTGCTCGCCGGCAAGCGGCTCCGCGATGATTCGGAGGCATTGAACTGGGTAAGGGCTGTCGCGACCGCTCTGGTTGCCGCCGTGATCGCCAAGCTCATCCTCTATCCGACCGGAGTCCTGGCGCAATCGCCGTTGTGGCTGCGGGTGGGCGCCGTCACTGTCGGCGCCATCGCCTTTTTCGTCGCTCGGCAGAAGCCGGTGGCGGGTATTGCGACCTCGATTGCCGTTCTCGCTATCGGATTGTGGTGGCTGGGCTTCTGAGCAGGGCGCTTAAAGCGCCCGCCGGATCTTCTCGGCATTCGCTGCCAAAACCTCGCCATCTTCCATCTTTCCCGAATGCGGCTTCAGCGGAACGCCTTCCCGGCGCGGGATCACGTGGAAATGCAGGTGGAAGACGGATTGGCCGGCCGGCGCCTCATTGAATTGCATGATCGTCACGCCGTCCGCGTCGAAGGCCTCCCTGGCCGCAACGGCGACCTTCTGGACCGTCGTGATCAGTGCCGGCAGGGTGGCGGCGTCCGCATCGAGGATGTTGCGCGATGGCGCCTTTGGCAGGACCAGCACATGTCCTTCCGCCTGCGGCATGACGTCCATGAACGCCACCGTCGCCTCGTCCTCATAGACCCGCTGCGAGGGAATTTCGCCGCGCAGGATCTTGGCGAAAATATTGTTGATGTCATAGCCGCTCATATCGCTTCCTCTTGCTGGTTTGCAGCGGCAAGTCCCGCCGCCGGTCAATTCTGTTGGCGCTCACCCTTGCGGAAGGGTCCGTGTTCCGCAAGGAATTCGCCGGTCTCTTCCACGTCGCGGCGCTCCTGCTCGACGTAGTCCGCAACTGCCCTTGCCAGGCCCGGATGGGTGATGAAGTGCGCTGAATGGGTCGTCACCGGCATGTAGCCGCGCGCCAGCTTGTGCTCGCCCTGAGCGCCCGCTTCGACGCGCCGCAAGCCCTTCGCAATCGCGAAGTCGATCGCCTGGTGATAGCAGACTTCGAAATGCAGGAAGGGATGGTCCTCGATGCAGCCCCAATGTCGGCCGTAGAGCGCGTCGCCGCCGATGAAATTGATCGCCCCGGCGATATAGCGGCCGCCGCGCTTCGCCATGACCAGCAGAACGTCGTCCGCCATCCGCTCGCCGATCAGCGAATAGAAAGTCCGGGTCAGATATGGCCGGCCCCATTTGCGCCCGCCGGTATCCATGTAAAAGGCGAAGAATTGGTCCCAAATGGCTTCGGTGAGGTCGCTGCCGGTCAGCCACTCGATGTTGATCCCGTTCTCGACGGCGACCCGGCGCTCCCTTTTCAGCGCCTTGCGCTTTCGTGACGCGAGCGTGGCGAGAAAGTCGTCGTGCGAGCCGTAGCCTTCGTTGATGAAATGGAACTGCTGGTCGGTCCGATGCAGGAACCCGGCCCGCTCGAAGATCGGCATCTCCTCGACAGGCACGAAGGTGACGTGGGCGGAGGAGACGCCATGGCGGCGCGAGAGCTCCTTGAGGCCGGCGGCAAGCGCTTCCCGCACCGGGCGCGGATCAGGGCCCGCCGCGCTCAGCAGGCGCGGCCCGGTCACGGGCGTGAACGGTATGGAACACTGCAGCTTCGGATAGTAGCGGCCGCCGGCCCGCTCAAAGGCGTTCGCCCAACCGTGGTCGAAGACATATTCGCCCTGGCTGTGGTTCTTCATGTAGCAGACGAGGGCGCCACGCAGGAAGCCGTCCGCATCCTCCATCAGCAGGTGCTGGCCAAGCCAGCCCGTCTCCACCGTCGCGGAACCCGATTCTTCGAGCGCCGACAGATAGGCGTGCGACAGGAAGGGATTGTAGGGCGTGCCGGGCACGTCCTTCGAGGCGCCGGCGAGCCTGTTCCAGCTCGCCGGCGGGATCGAAGCGAACGAATGCTCTATGCGGATGTTGATAGCGTCTGACATGCGCCTAGGAAATCATGGTCTCCCGTGGATCGAAACCCTCGAACGTCATCTGGTCGGCATGGGCGAAGGTGTGCCCCTGCGCTCGGCCGTCGCGCACCGTCCAGGTGATGACGGTGCGGCCCAGGGCTCGCTCCTTGGTTATGAAGGGGTTCGGCAGGTCGCCGTAGAAATAGGAGATGAAATCGAGCCCGAGCTGCATGGCTTCCTCGTGCACGAAGAACTTTTCGGGATTTACGCCGTCGGCGGTTAGGCCGAGCGGGTAGGGGGCGTCGAGTGCCTTCAGGTCCTTGAGCAGCCAGTGGTCGAAGCTCATCAGCGCCACCGGCCCCTGGTAATCCTCGAGCGTGTCGAGCACGGCCGCCGCGAACCCTTCGTCGTCGTCCTTGCGTCCCTTGAGCTCGATGACGAGCGGCACTCTTCCGTCGACGAGACGAAGCATCTGCTTGAGCGTCGGCACCTTGTCCTTCGTGCCGCCGATCGACAAAAGGCCGAGCTCGCCGGCGGTCTTCTCCCGAACGTCCCCTCTGATGCCGCAGAGGCGCTGCAGGTCGTGGTCGTGGAAGACGACCGGCACGCTATCGGCTGTGAACTGCAGGTCGCACTCGATCGCAAAGCCCGCATCCGCGGCGCGCGAAAAGGCCGAAAGCGTGTTTTCCCAGACCTCTCGGTTCATGTCGTGATAACCGCGATGGGCGATCGGCTGGGCTTTGAGCCAGGAAGTATCCTTCATGGGCATTCCTGATCAGGCGATTTCGAGGATGGCGTCGATTTCGACCGCCGCGTTGAAGGGCAGGGCAGCCATGCCGACGGCGGCGCGCGCATGCTTGCCTGCTTCGCCGAGCACGTTGGCAAGAAGATTCGACGCGCCGTTGATGACGAGGTGTTGCTCGGTGAACTCGGGAACAGAGGCGACGAAGCCGTTGATCTTAACGAGGCGGCGAATACGGCCGAGGTCTCCGCCAAGCGCGGCTTTCGCCTGAGCCAGGATGTTGATCGCGCAGAGCTCGGCGGCGCGCTGCGCAGCCGCAACATCGACATCCTTGCCGACATGGCCCGTCACCGCGACCTTGCCGCCTTCCATGGGCAACTGGCCGGAGATGTAGAGCGTCGAGCCGGTGATGGCGTAAGGCACGTAGTTGGCGACCGGCGCGACCGCTTGTGGAATGACGATGCCAAGTTCGTTGAGACGCGTTTCGATCTCTGCGGACATGGGGGGCTCCCTTGTTGTCTTTTGTGGTAAAATCCTGCATGCAAACCGGATCGTGACAGGCACGGACGGGTCTGCCTCGCTTCTGCCGAATGTTTGTTTATCCCATTGCCGGCGAGTCCAACAGGAGGAAACGGATGTTTCGTAAAGGCTTCGGTCTTCTCACTCTGGGGAGCGCCTGCCTCGCCGCCGTGACCGTCGCGGGCGCTGCCTATGCGAGCGCATTGGCGCCGCACCGCGCTGTCTATGACCTCGAACTGAAGAATGCTTCCGATCGTTCTGGCATCACCGGCATTTATGGACGCATGGTCTATGAGTTCAACGGATCTGCCTGCGAGGGATATACGGTGAGCTTCCGCTTCGTCACCCAGGTGGACACCGGCGAGGAAGTTCGCCTGACCGACCAGCAGACCACCACTTACGAGGACTTGAAGAATAGGAGCTTCCGCTTCCTCACGCGTTCCTTCACGGACGAGAAGCTGGACAAGGAGGTGCGTGGAAACGCCCATGACGACAAGTCCGGCGTCAAGGTCGAACTCACCGCGCCTGACAAGCGCGAAGTGGCGCTGGCCCAGAGCCGGTTTCCCACCGAACATATGCTGGAGGTGATCGAGCGGGCCAAGCGAGGCGAGACCTTCTTCGAAGCCCGTATCTTCGACGGTTCCGATTCGGGCGACAAGACGCTGATCACCTCGACCTTCGTTGGCAAGCCGAGCAAGCCTGCGCCCGACGATGCGGATGCCGGCAAGGCAGGGAAGCTGGCAGGCGAAAGCTCCTGGCCGGTGACGATTTCCTATTTCAACGACGAGGCGAGCGGCGACGCGCTGCCCATCTACCGCATGTCATTCAAGCTTTACGAAAACGGCGTCACCCGCGATCTGACGATGGACTATGGCGACTTCGTGCTCTCCGGCAAGCTTGCCGATCTCGAAGTCTTCAACGCGGAAGAGTGTAAATAGCGCATATCACCCGAACCGCGCATCGCTTGCGAGCCAATAACCGGCGACAAGCTTTAGGAGCGATAAAAAGAGGCTTCCCGTCTTGATTTATCGAGCAGTTGCGGCTAAGGGGCTGCCATTCCACACGTGAGGCATGGGATTTTCCGGGAGAAATCCGGATTATTCCGCCGGTGGGCGCATCAAGATGCTCTACGCCTTGCGGAGGTTCAACCGGAAAAGGAGAAAAGGCATGGCATTGCCTGACTTTACCATGCGCCAGCTTCTCGAAGCAGGCGTACACTTCGGCCACCAGACGCACCGCTGGAACCCGAAGATGAAGCCGTACATCTTCGGCGACCGTAACAACGTTCACATCATCGACCTTGCCCAGACCGTGCCGATGCTGTCGCGCGCCCTCCAGGTCGTCAGCGACACCGTCGCCAATGGCGGTCGGGTACTCTTCGTCGGCACCAAGCGCCAGGCTTCGGAGATCATCGCCGACGCTGCCAAGCGTTCTGCCCAGTACTATGTCAATGCTCGCTGGCTTGGCGGCATGATGACCAACTGGAAGACGATCTCGAACTGATCCAGCGCCTGCGCAAGCTCGACGAAATCCTCGCTTCCGAAGCTTCCGGCTTCACCAAGAAGGAGCGCCTGAACCTCGAGCGCGAGCGCGAGAAGCTGAACCGCGCCCTCGGTGGTATCCGCGATATGGGCGGCACGCCGGATCTGATGTTCATCATCGACACCAACAAGGAATCGATCGCGATCGAAGAAGCCAAGCGCCTTGGCATTCCGGTCGTTGCCGTCATCGACTCCAATTGCGATCCGGACCAGATCGACTATCCGATCCCCGGCAATGACGATGCATCGCGTGCGGTCGCTCTCTACTGCGATCTCATCGCCCGTGCCGCCATCGACGGCATTGCCCGTCAGCAGGGCGCTGCCGGCCGCGACCTCGGCGCCGCCGAAGAGGCTCCGGTCGAGCCGGCTCTCGACGAATCGTCCGAAGCCTGATCGGGCGCAGCAGCTTAAGCTGCCGGACCCAGGAAATAGCGGGACGAGGCCGTTTGGGATGAAAATCTGAACGGCCTCGTTCTTTTCAGCAAGGGAATGGCTCGGCCGGGGCCACCCTTACCCGCGCAAGCATCGGATGACGGCGTCATAACGATGTCACACTGTAGGGCCATTCCCTGCCAAACCCACTGGCACGGCGTCACGCCGCGGTTGGCGCGCCAGCGAAACAGACAAGAGGCAAGAAGATGACTGTTACTGCCGCAATGGTGAAGGATCTGCGCGAAAAGACCGGCGCAGGCATGATGGATTGCAAGAAGGCGCTGGCCGAGACCAATGGCGATATGGAAGCCGCCATCGACTGGCTGCGCGCCAAGGGCATTGCCAAGGCCGACAAGAAGTCGGGCCGCACGGCTGCCGAGGGCCTCATCGGCATCGCGAGCGCTGGCAACAAGGCCGTCGTTGTCGAAATCAACTCCGAGACCGACTTCGTTGCCCGCAACGATGCCTTCCAGGACCTCGTCCGCGGCGTCGCCAATGTGGCGCTTGGAACGGACGGCACTGTAGAAGCCGTTTCCCAGGCGACCTATCCGGCGACCGGCAAGTCCGTCGAGGACTCGGTCAAGGACGCCATCGCAACGATCGGCGAAAACATGACGCTGCGTCGCGCTGCCGCGCTCAAGGTCGAGGACGGCGTGGTTGCGACCTACATCCACAACGCCGCTGGCGACGGTATCGGCAAGCTCGGCGTTCTGGTCGCGCTGAAGTCGACCGGCAATAAGGAAGCGCTGAACGCGATCGGCCGCCAGGTTGCGATGCATGTCGCCGCGACCAACCCGCTCGCCGTCCGCCCGAGCGAGATCGACCCGGCGGTCGCCGAGCGTGAGCGCAACGTCTTCATCGAGCAGTCGCGCGCCTCGGGCAAGCCGGACAACATCATCGAGAAGATGGTCGACGGCCGCATGCGCAAGTTCTTCGAGGAAGTCGCGCTTCTGTCGCAGGCTTTCGTCATGAACCCCGACCAGACCGTCGAGGCAGCCATCAAGGAAGCCGAAAAGACCGTCGGTGCACCGATCGAGGTTGCCGGCATCGCGCGCCTGCTGCTCGGCGAAGGCGTTCAGAAGGAAGAGTCCGATTTCGCGGCGGAAGTTGCAGCAGCCGCAAAGGGTTGATTTCTTCTTCCCGATTGGGAAAAGCTGGGGGCATCGCGTGACAACGCGGTGCCCTTCGTGTATCCGGCATGCGTTATTGCGGCGGACCCGCCGGGGCTATGCCAGGGGCGGTCGATACCACGCAAGACGATTTGTCCTCACGCCGCTGTGCGCGTCTGTCGCGCTTGCGTGCCGATCTGCTCAGGAGTGATGATGTCGGCCAAGCCAATCTACAAGCGTGTTCTTCTTAAAGCATCCGGCGAAGCCTTGATGGGAAGCCAAGGCTTCGGCATCGATGTGGCCGTGGCCGATCGGATCGCTTCGGACATTGCCGAGGCCCGTGCCATGGGCGTCGAGGTCGGTGTCGTCGTCGGCGGCGGCAATATCTTCCGCGGCGTCGCTGTCGCCTCGAAGGGCGGCGACCGTGTCACCGGCGACCACATGGGCATGCTGGCGACCATCATCAATGCGCTTGCGCTCGCGACCTCGCTGCGCAAGCTGGACATTGATACGGTGGTGCTGTCGGCGATCGCCATGCCGGAGATCTGCGAGAGCTTCTCGCAGCGCGCCACCCTTTATCATCTGTCGCTCGGCCGCGTCGTGATCTTCGCCGGCGGGACCGGCAATCCCTTCTTCACGACGGACTCCGCGGCAGCACTTCGTGCCGCGGAAATGGGCGCCGAAGCGATCTTCAAGGGAACGCAGGTCGACGGCATCTATTCCGCCGATCCGAAAAAGGACCCGTTGGCGACGCGCTTCGATCGTCTCACCCACAGCGCGGTTCTCGAAAAGGGGCTTGCCGTCATGGACGTTGCCGCCGTGGCGCTGGCGCGGGAAAATGCCATTCCGATCGTTGTATTCTCGATCCATGAGAAGGGTGGCTTCGCGGACATATTGACCGGTGGCGGCCGCGCCACCATCGTGTCGGATAGTTGATAATCTGGAGAGGCCCAAACGGCCCTCGAGTTCAAGAATGGGAGTCTGAACCATGAGTGATGTGGATCTGAAGGAATTGAAGCGCCGCATGGATGGAGCGATCGCTGCTTTCAAGCACGACATCGCATCGCTGCGTACCGGTCGCGCCTCAGCAAACGTTCTCGATCCGGTGACCGTAGAAGCTTACGGTTCGCGCATGCCGCTGAACCAGGTCGCGAACATTATGGTTCCGGAGCCGCGGATGCTCTCGGTCTCCGTTTGGGACAAGTCCATGGTCGGGGCCGTGGATCGGGCAATACGGGAGTCCAACCTTGGGCTCAACCCGATCATCGATGGCCAGAACCTGCGCATTCCTCTGCCGGAACTGAACGAGGAGCGCCGCAAATCGCTCGTCAAGGTCGCGCATGACTATGCCGAAAAGAGCAAAGTCGCCGCGCGTCACGTCCGCCGCGATGGCATGGATGGTCTGAAAAAAGCCGAAAAGGATGGTGACATCAGCCAGGACGAGAGCCGCGCTCAGTCCGAGCGGGTGCAAAAGATGACCGACGAAGTGATTTCCGAAATCGACCGCTTGCTCGCGGAGAAGGAAAAGGAAATCATGCAGGTCTGACCGCGGAAAATCGAGTCTCTAGTTTCGGACAGCCCATGCAAGAATTCGTTTCCACAAACGTGCCGGCGCACGTCGCCATCATCATGGACGGCAACGGTCGTTGGGCGAACGCGCGTGGACTGCCCCGCACGATGGGGCACCGCAAGGGTGTCGAGGCGGTACGCGGTGCCGTCAAGACGGCCGCGGAGCTCGGCATCCGCTATCTGACGCTCTTCGCCTTTTCCTCGGAGAACTGGAGCAGGCCGGAAGACGAGGTCAGCGACCTCATGGGCTTGCTCAAGGCCTTCATCCGGCGGGATCTCGCGGACCTTCATCGCGAGAATGTCCGTATCCGCGTCATCGGCGATCGCGCCAATTTGAGCGGCGACATCCTGCCGCTCCTGATCGAGGCCGAGGAGACGACGACAGCCAACACCGGCATAACCCTGGTGATCGCATTCAATTACGGTGCACGCGACGAATTGGCGAGAGCGATGCGGCGTCTCGCAGAAGAGGTGGCCGCTGGGCGTCTTCATCCGGACGATATCACCGTCGACAGGATCGCGGCGTCGCTTGACACGGCAGGGATTCCCGACCCGGATCTCATTCTTCGGACGAGTGGCGAGGAGCGCCTTTCCAACTTTCTGCTTTGGCAGGGAGCCTATTCCGAATTGCTGTTCGTTCCCGAACTCTGGCCGGATTTCACGCGCGACACATTCATCGCCGCAATCGAGAAATACGCCTCCCGCGAACGCCGATTCGGCGGGTTGCCGCAACCGACACTGGCGGTCGGGTCCTAATGCAGAGAGAACTTAAGCTTCGCATCGCATCGGGCCTGGTGCTCGCCGCGATAACCCTCGGTGCCACCTGGGCAGGGGGCTTTGCCTTCCAGCTTCTATCCGTCGCGATCGGCCTGCTCGTCTACTACGAATGGTCGACGATCACGAAGCTTGCCGAGGAGGATTTTCAGGGCAATGCCGTGGGGTGGCTTTCGCAGGTCGTCATCGCCGCCTTGGTGTTGATGGACTATATGCCCTACAGCCTGCCGGTGCTCGCCGGCAGCGTTGTCCTCTCCGCTCTTTGGGCGCTGATCAAGAAGACGAGTTGGTGGCTGCCCGCTGGCGTCGCCTATGCCGGCCTGACTGGCATATCGCTTGCGGCCATCCGTGGTGCGGATTACCTGGGGCTGATCGCCATGCTCTTCGTGTTCGCCGTCGTCTGGGGAACGGATATTTTCGCCTATTTCGTCGGGCGGGCGGTCGGGGGCCCGAAGCTGGCCCCGGCGATTTCGCCCGGCAAGACCTGGTCGGGGGCGATCGGTGGCGCGGTTTGCGGCGTTCTCGCGGGCGTCGCCGTCTTCATGGCGCATTTCTCGCTCGATGATGTGCGCATCCCGACCGTGGCGCTGCTGCTCTCTGTGGCAAGCCAGATCGGTGACCTGTTCGAATCCTTCGTCAAGCGCCGCTTCGGTGTGAAGGATTCGAGCCGGCTGATCCCGGGGCACGGCGGCGTCATGGATCGGGTCGACGGGTTGATCTTCGCCAGTGTCGCGGCGCTGCTGCTGGTCCTCGTTCAGCTCCTGGTCGGCGGCCAGGGGAGCGAGAACTTCGCTTCCGTCCTGTTGGGCTTCTAGCCAGCAATACGCCTCACACTTTTGTCATCGCATCCGGGGCTGCTGCATAGTTTCTTAAATACCAATAGAAATCAGGGTAAGATCGCGCGGCAATCCGAAGTCTGACGGCGGCAACGCGGATGCGATAGGAATCGATATGAGCCTTCTGCTAGACAATCTGCAATACACTATTCCCACCTTCCTGTTCCTCCTGACCCTGCTGGTCTTCGTCCACGAGATGGGGCACTACCTTGTGGGTCGCTGGTCAGGCATTCGCATCGTTGCCTTCTCCGTCGGCTTCGGTCCGGAACTGTTCGGCTGGACGGATCGCCACGGAACGAGATGGAAGTTCTGCGCGATCCCGCTTGGCGGCTATGTGAAATTCTTCGGCGACGAGGATGCGGCAAGCACGCCCGACTACCGGCGGCTGGAATCGATAAGGCCGGAGGAGCGCGCCCGCACCTTCCTGGGCGCCAGCCTGTGGAAGCGGGCGGCAACTGTCGCCGCAGGTCCGATCGCCAACTTCCTCCTGGCGATCGCCATCTTTGCCGTCCTCTTTTCGATCTACGGCCGCGCCGTCGCCGATCCGGTGGTGGCCTTCGTCGCACCCGGCAGTGCGGCCGAAAAGGCGGGCGTCCTGCCTGGCGACAGATTGATTTCGATCGACGGCAAGAGGATCGCCACATTCGACGACGTCCGCCGTTACGTCAGCGTCCGCCCCGACCTCCCGATCAAGGTTCGCATCGATCGCGCCGGCGCCGAAGTCGATCTCGACATGGTGCCGCAACGCACCGAATCCGTCGACCCGCTCGGCAACAAGGTCGAGGAAGGAAAGATCGGCATCGGCACGAATCAAGAGGCGGGCAACTTCCGCGTCGAGACCTATGGTCCCCTCGAAGCGGTCGGTCAGGGCGCCTTGCAGAGCTGGCGGATCGTCACTGGGACGTTCGACTATTTGTCGAATCTCTTCGTCGGCCGGATGAACGCCGATCAGGTGGGAGGGCCGATCCGCATCGCGCAGATGTCCGGACAGATGGCAAAACTGGGCATCGCCGAAGTCCTCAACTTTGCCGCCGTCCTTTCGGTTTCGATAGGATTGCTTAACCTCATGCCGGTGCCGGTTCTTGATGGCGGCCACCTGATGTTCTATGCGGTCGAGGCGCTGCGCGGCAAGCCGGTCGGTCCGGCCGCCCAGGAACTCGCATTCCGGATCGGCTTCGCCATGGTGCTGATGCTCACGGTGTTTGCCGCCTGGAACGACATCAACTGGCTGTTCGGTTAGGACTGCCGGGGCTGAACGAGGGGGATCGGTTCTTTCAGGAAAGCTGTGAACGATCGGGCTTCACAAGCTTGCTTTGCAACGATTTGTTTACGATAACGCAACGCCGTAGTGGCTGTTAAGCCACGGTTCGAATTGAAGTAAACAGAAATTAACGAGCTGGCTTGCTTGTATGGGAAAAGCGGTTAAAACGGCAACCGTGACCGGAGTCGGTACGAATTTGCCGCGGGACGTTGGAAAAAGGTAAGAATTGCAATGAAAGCTGGTTCAAGGTTTTTGAACGCGGTGTCGGCGATTGCGCTGTCGGCAAGCATGGTTGCGACAGGAACCGGAGCGGCACTGGTTGCCAGCACGTCGGTCGCCCAGGCCGCGGTCATCAGCCGCGTTGAAGTGCGCGGTGCTACGCGCGTCAGCCCGGAAACCGTTCGCGCGAACATCACGATCGTCCCCGGCAAGAGCTTCAGCAATGCGGACATCGACGCGTCGGTGAAGCGCCTTTACGCAACCGGCTATTTCTCCGACGTCAGCATCAGCGTATCGGGCGGCACGCTTGTCGTGAATGTCAGCGAGAACCAGCTCGTCAATCAGGTCGTCTTCAACGGCAACCGCAAGATCAAGGACGACAAGCTGCAGGGCGTCGTCCGCACCCAGCCGCTCGGCCCCTTCAGCGAGGCGACGGTCGAGACCGATATCCAGGCCATCAAGGACGCCTATGCCGCTATCGGCCGCAGCGACGTGACCGTGACGACTCAGGTCGTTCCGATCGCCGAGGGCCGAGTCAACCTCGCCTTCGTCATCAATGAGGGCGAGCGCACCAAGATCACGCAGATCAATTTTGTCGGCAACGAAGCCTATAGCGACGGTCGCCTGCAGTCGGTGATCGCCACCAAGGAATCCGGGATATTCTCCTTCCTGACGCGCAAGGATGTCTACAACCCCGACAAGCTGCGCGCCGACGAAGAATTGTTGCGGCAATTCTACTACAACCGCGGTTATGCGGACTTCAACATCATCTCGTCCGAAGCGACGCTCAACGAGGCGACCAACGAATACACGGTGACAATCACCGTCGAGGAAGGGCCGCGTTACGACTTCGGCGCGATCAACGTCGAATCGACCGTCGAAGGCGTCAATGCCGAGGAGTTGAAGGGTCTCGTTCAGAGCCGTGAAGGTTCCGTCTACAAGGCCAAGGACATCCAGGACACGATGAGCGAGATCTCGAAGCGTGTCGCATCGGCGGGCTACCCCTTCGCCCGCGTCACGCCGCGCGGCAATCGCGACCTCGCCAACCACACGATCGCCGTCGACTATCTCGTTGACCAGGGCGAACGCGCCTATGTCGAGCGCATCGAGATCCGCGGCAACACCCGCACGCGCGACTATGTCATTCGTCGCGAATTCGATGTCGGCGAAGGCGATGCCTTCAACCAGGAAATGATCGCGCGCGCCAAGCGCCGGCTTGAGGCGCTCGGTTACTTCTCGTCGGTCAATATTACTACCGCGCCGGGCAGCGCGGCCGACCGCGTCGTCGTCGTCGTCGACGTGCAGGACCAGTCGACGGGTTCGTTCGGCATCGGTGCCGGCTATGCGGCGGGCAGCGGCGGCGGCTTCCTCGTCGAAGCCTCGATCGAGGAAAAGAACTTCCTCGGCCGCGGTCAGTATATCCGCCTGGCCGCCGGCAAGGGCGAAGACAGCCAGACCTACAACGTCTCGTTCACGGAGCCCTACTTCCTGGGCTACCGCCTGGCGGCGGGCTTCGATCTCTTCAAGAATGAGCATGACTTCGACGACGATCACTACAGCTACAACGACCAGGGCTTCAGCCTGCGCGTCACCGCGCCGATCACTGAGAACTTGTCGACGACGCTGCGCTACAACTACACGGAGCTCGAATATTTCGGCGACAAGGACGATCTGTCGTCGCCTTACGACCGTGTGATCGACGGTAGCCCGTGGACCCGTTCGTCGGTATCGCAGTCCGTCACCTACAACACGCTGGATGACGCCCAGTTGCCGCACGAGGGTATCCTCGCGTCGGTGACCCAGGAGTTCGCCGGCCTCGGCGGCACGTCCGACTTCTACAAGCTGACGGGTAAGGCCAAGTGGTACTACACCGTGAACGACGAAGCCGACATCATCGCTTCGCTCGCCGGTAGCGCCGGGCACCTGTTCAAGACCTCGGGCTCGATGGAAGTCTTCGACCAGTTCCAGCTGGGCAGCAACGACATCCGCGGCTTCGAGCGCAACGGTATCGGTCCGCGCGTCAACAATGGCGACGCGCTGGGCGGTACGACATATTTCACGGCTTCGGCCGAGGCATCGTTCCCGCTGCCCGGCATCCCGCGTGACAGCGGATTCCGCGGCGCGTTCTTCGTCGATGCCGGTACGCTCTATGGCAACGACGTGGCGCTGACTGGCGCGGGCGAATTTGCTGAGGGTACGGATGCCTCCTTGCGCGCCTCCGTCGGCGTCAGCCTGATCTGGGCTTCGCCGTTCGGCCCGCTTCGCGTCGACTACGCAGTGCCGGTTGCAAAGGAAGACTTCGACGAGATCCAGAACTTCAAGTTTGGTATCAACTCGTCGTTCTGATAAGTGCAGTCCAGAACTGCCAAGAAATCGTTCTGGAGTGTCCATGGAACAGAACTGGTTTTTTCCGCCCCATCAGGGGATTCGCCTGGGTGACCTCGCGGATCGGATTGGGGCGGAACTCTCTGATGCCAACGTGGCCGATCATGCCATCCATGCGGTGGCACCGGTCTACCGCGCCAAGCCCGGCGACATCTGCTACATGCTGTCGCGCAAGAGCCGCGATGAGTTGGAGAGCTGCCAGGCATCCGCGATCATCTGCGACAAGGCGATCGCATCGATCGTACCGAGCCACATTCCCGTTCTCCTGACCCAGAAGCCGCACACGGCATTCGCTCTTGCCGGTGCGTTGCTGCATGGGGAGGCGCTGCGCCCGTCGTATAACACCAGCGGGCGGGGTATCGCACCCGGAGCCTTCGTCGACCCGACGGCCCGCCTCGAGCCTGGGGTCGAGGTAGAGCCGACGGCGGTTGTCGGTGCCGGTGCGGAGATTGGCAGCGGCACGCGGATCGCGGCCGGGGCGGTCATCGGGCCACACGTTCGGATCGGCAGGGATTGCACGATCTCGGCTGGTGCCAGCATCCTCTGTGCGCTGATCGGCAACAATGTCATCATTCATCCCGGTGCGCGCATCGGTCAGGATGGCTTCGGCTATGCGCCTGGTCCCAAAGGCGGAATGATCAAGATCGTTCAGGTCGGCCGCGTGATCATCCAGGATCATGTGGAGGTCGGTGCCAATACGACGATCGATCGCGGTACGATGGACGATACGGTGATCGGCGAGGGCACGAAGATCGACAATCTCGTCCAGATCGGCCACAACGTCCGCATTGGCCGCTATTGCGGCATCGTCAGCCAGGTCGGCATTGCCGGCAGCGCGCGGATCGGCGATGGCGTGATGATCGGCGGCAATGCCGGTGTCAACGGACATACCACGATTGGAGATGGAGCGCAGATCGCCGCGATGAGCGGTGTGGCGAGCGATGTGCCTGCGGGCGAGCGTTACGGCGGAATTCCGGCGCGGCCGATGCGGGACTTTCTGCGAGAAGTCGCGGAAATTGCCATGCGTTCAAGCGAACGGCATAAGAAAAAGGGTGGCAAGGATGAATGACGCTGCGACAGTTCTCGGCACGGCGGACCTTCAGGAGATCCTCAGACTTCTTCCCCATCGCTACCCGTTCCTGCTCGTCGACCGCATCATCGAGATCGATGACGACAATTCGGCGATCGGCATCAAGAACGTGACGGCGAACGAGCCGCATTTTACCGGCCATTTCCCGGAAAAGCCGATCATGCCGGGCGTGCTGCTGATCGAAGGCATGGCCCAGACGGCGGGCGCCATTTGCGCGCGCAAGACGGGCATCGGCAGCAATCTCGTCTACTTCATGACGATCGACAACGCGCGGTTCCGCAAGCCTGTGGTGCCTGGAGACCGGGTCGAGTTCCACGTCACGAAGCAGAAGCAGCGGGGCAATATCTGGAAATTTCACTGTGACGCAAAAGTTGACGGGCAACTCGTCGCGGAAGCTGATATCGGCGCGATGATTGTCAGCAAGGAAGACGCCTGAACATGATTGCATCAAGTGCCAAGATCCATCCGGCGTCCGTTGTCGAAGACGGCGCGGTGATCGGTGAGAACGTCAAAGTCGGCCCGTTTTGCCATATCGGGCCGAATGTCGTTCTGGGCGACGACATTGAACTCCTCAGCCATGTGGTCGTGATCGGGCGCACGACGATCGGAAAAGGGACGAAGATCTTCCCCGGTGCGGTGATTGGCGGCGATTCCCAGAGCGTGCATCACAGCGCCGTGGATACGACTCTCGTGATTGGCGAGAACTGCACGATCCGCGAAGGCGTGACGATGAACACCGGTACCGTCGAACATGGCGGGACAACCGTTGTCGGTAACAACAACCTGTTTCTCGCCTATTCGCATGTGGCGCATGATTGCCGGCTTGGAAACAATATCATCCTGTCGAACAACGTGATGCTTGCCGGCCATGTGACCGTCGGGGATCGCGCTATTCTGGGCGGCGGCTCGGCCGTTCATCAGTTCACCCGCGTCGGCAAGCAGGCCTTCATCGGCGGGCTGTCGGCCGTCAGCTACGACGTCATCCCCTATGGAATGCTCAACGGCAATCCGGGTGTGCTGAGCGGTCTCAATGTCGTCGGCATGACGCGCTCCGGCATCGAGCGTCAGGTCATCCATGCGGTACGGCGCTGCTACAAGCAGATCTTCGAGGGACTGGAATCGGTCCGCGCCAACGCAGCTGCCGTTCGCGACGAGTATCTCGACTGCCCGCCGGCGATGGAGATTCTCGATTTCATCGCCGCGGAGAGCGACCGCGCTCTGTCATCGCCGAACCGTGGCGGCAAGGGTTGAAGGTTATGGCCGCTCCGCGTCTGCCGCGTAGCAGCGGCAGGCTTGCCATCATCGCCGGCGCCGGCGCGCTGCCGCACCATGTTGCAGAGGCCGCCCGCGGGCAGGGAGAAGACCCGTTCATCATTGCGCTGTCGCGGGAGGCCGATGCCGATTGGAGCGGCTTCGACCACGCCACTCTGGCCATTGGTGATTTTGCCGCAATCAGCAAAACCTTTGCGGCGGAGGGGATCGATCGGGTCGTGCTTTCCGGCGCGGTCCGGCGGCGGCCGGATTGGCGCGATATCCGCCCGACCCTGAAAACGCTGGCAAAAGTACCGAGCGTGCTCAGGACGCTGGTCTCCGGTGGCGACGACGCGGTCTTGCGCATGGCCATGGACCTGATCGAAGCAAGTGGGGCCCGGGTCATTGGCGCGCACGAGGTCGTTCCCGGCCTGCTGGCGGACATCGGCCCCATTGGAGAACACGCCCCGACGGACGAGGACCTGCGTGACATCGAGGCGGGCATCGCTGCCGCCGACGCCCTGGGGACGCTTGACGTCGGACAGGGGGCCGTCGCTATCGGGGGCAGGGTGGTGGCACTGGAGGGCGCCGAGGGAACGGATGCAATGCTGGCGCGGGTCGCCGAACTGAAAGCGGACGGCCGTGTGTCGAGCCGCCGTCGCGGGGTTCTCGTCAAGCTCTGTAAGCCGCAGCAGGACGAGCGCGCCGATCTGCCGTCGATCGGGCCTTCGACCGTGGCGGGTGCCGAGGCGGCTGGGCTCGCCGGCATAGCTGTCGAGGCGGGGCGCGCACTCGTCCTCGAACGGCCGGCGGTCATCGAGACGGCGAACCGCAGCGGTCTTTTCGTTCTGGGGATCGAGCGCAACGCTCGAGAGCGCTCGCGATGACAGAGCGGGCGCACCGGCTGGCGATCATAGCCGGGGAGGTTTCGGGAGATCTGCTCGGCGCCGATCTGGTGCGGGCGCTTCGGGGGCGGATCGACGGGGCGATTGAACTCGTCGGGGTCGGTGGCGATGGGCTGGAGGCCGAGGGCCTTGTTTCCCTGTTCGATTATTCCGAACTGTCGATCATGGGCTTCTCCCAGGTCCTGGCGCGGCTGCCGAAACTTCTTTTGCGCATAAGACAGACGGCACGCGCCATTGTGGCGGCGCGCCCGGATGCCCTCATCATCATCGACAGCCCCGATTTTACCCATCGTGTCGCGCGCCGGGTGCGCGCCGCCCTGCCTGACCTGCCGATCATCGACTATGTCTGTCCGAGCGTCTGGGCCTGGAAGCCTGAGCGGGCGCCCCGAATGCTCGGCTATGTCGATCATGTGCTTGCCGTACTTCCCTTTGAACCGGAGGTGATGGCGAAGCTCGGCGGCCCGCCAACCACCTATGTCGGCCACCGGCTGGCCTCGGACGCCAATCTGCTCGCGGTTCGGGAGCACCGGCGTCAGAGGCAGCAGGCGAGGCAGGGGGACCGAACCAAGGCCTGTCTGCTGCTTCCTGGCTCGCGCGCCAGCGAGATCAGCCGCCTGCTGCCGGTCTTCGACGAGGCCGTTCTGGAAATCGCAGCACGCAATCCGGGCACGCGCTTCCTGCTGCCGACGGTACCGCGTCAGGAACGGCGCGTGCGGGAACTGACGGCAGCCTGGAAGGTTCAGCCGGAGATCTCCGTTGATTCGGAAATGAAGTGGCGGGCCTACAGCGAGGCGGATACGGCGATCGCGGCTTCGGGCACGGTCATCCTCGAATTGGCCCTGGCAGGCGTTCCGGTTGTCTCAACCTATCGTGCGGACTGGCTGGTCACGCTCCTCCATGAAAAGATCCGCATCTGGACGGCGGCGCTGCCGAACCTGATTGCCGATTTTCCGATCGTTCCCGAATATTTCAACAAGGCCATTCGGCCCGGGACGCTCAGCCGCTGGTTCGAGAGGCTTTCGAGCGACACGCCGCAGCGCGCCGCCATGCTCGATGGCTTCGCGATAGTGCAACAGCGCATGGCAACCGACAGCCCGCCGGGCGAGAAGGCGGCAGAAATCGTCCTTAGCTATCTCCAAAACGAAAAGCCCGGCCATTCCTGACCGGGCTTTTTCAACGGGCGGGCTGTTGCGATCAGCGCTTGGAGATCGGCACGTAGTCGCGAAGCGGTGCGCCGACATAAAGCTGGCGCGGCCGACCGATGCGTTGTTCCGGATCCTCGATCATCTCGTTCCACTGGGCGATCCAGCCGACGGTGCGGGCGAGCGCGAAGAGCACCGTGAACATCGTGGTGGGGAAGCCCAGCGCCTTCAGCGTGATGCCGGAATAGAAGTCGATGTTCGGGTACAGCTTCTTTTCGATGAAGTACTCGTCGGTCAGCGCGATGCGCTCGAGCTCCATCGCCACTTCGAGCAACGGGTCGTCCTTGTGGCCGAGCTCGGCAAGAACCTCGTGCGTTGTCTTCTGCATGATCTTCGCACGCGGATCATAGTGCTTGTAGACCCGGTGACCGAAGCCCATCAGGCGGAACGGATCGTTCTTGTCCTTGGCCTTGGCGATGTATTCCGGAATGCGATCGACCGTGCCGATCTCGGCGAGCATGTTGAGGGCCGCCTCGTTGGCGCCGCCATGCGCCGGCCCCCACAGGCAGGCGATGCCGGCAGCAATACAGGCAAATGGGTTGGCGCCCGACGAGCCGGCAAGGCGGACCGTCGAGGTCGATGCATTCTGTTCGTGGTCGGCGTGCAGGATGAAGATGCGATCCATCGCCCGCGACAGGACCGGGTTGACGACATATTCCTCGCAGGGCACGGCGAAGCACATGCGCAGGAAGTTTGCGGCGTAGTCGAGGTCATTCTTCGGGTAAACGAAAGGCTGGCCGATATGGTACTTGTAGGCCATTGCCGCGATCGTCGGCATCTTGGCGATCATGCGCAGCGACGCGACCATGCGCTGATGCGGGTCGGTGATGTCGGTCGAGTCGTGATAGAAGGCCGACAGCGCGCCGACGCAGCCGCACATGACGGCCATCGGGTGGGCGTCGCGACGGAAGCCGGTGAAGAACCGCGACATCTGTTCGTGAATCATCGTGTGATGCGTCACGCGATAGTCGAAGTCATCCTTCTGTGCCTTCGTCGGCAGTTCGCCGTAGAGAAGAAGATAGCAGACTTCCAGGAAGTCGCCGTGATCGGCAAGCTGTTCGATCGGGTAGCCGCGATGCAGCAGCACGCCCTCGTCGCCGTCGATATAGGTGATCTTGGATTCGCACGATGCCGTCGACGTGAAGCCGGGATCGTAGGTGAACATCTTGGTCTGCTTGTAAAGCGAGCCGATGTCCACCACGTCCGGACCGATGGATCCCGATCTCACTGGCAGGTCAGCTGCTTTTCCATCGATTGAGATTGTCGCGCTTGTTCCTGACATGGGACCCTCCGTCTTTTGGCGCTGTGGCACATCGTCCTATGCCACCAAATTAAGCGTTGCGAATTTGCTATATGATTTAGTTTCGACTGCCAAGCTGTACGAAAGGCAAATTGTGCGATGCGAAAATGTGCATATGGCGGCGCAACAATCGCATGTTATGGCAATATATCCGCAAAGATCAATGATCGCTAATCTGGCGGCGCAGCCTTGCGTGGTCGGCTCTGCCTATTTTTTCGGCAGCTAGTCTTCCGATTGCAATGCGGTTCCTTTGGTTGCAGGATCGCTGCGGGCAGCCAGAGGGGGCAGAGCAGGTCGAAATGCGGGAGGGGAGAGGACCTGCGGGGATGCGCGACGCGGAGCGCGGCGCATGGCGTCTATCAGGCCCCGCGGTCGTTCTCGATACTCCCGAAGCCCTGCAGATCAAGGTGGCTCAAGATCCCTTGGCGCGGCTCGATCGCCGCTTTTCCGCCGGCCGGCTTCGAACGTCGGCAGGCTCCATCGCCGGTATTCTGCGCGCCAAGCTGCGCGAGGAAGATGATTTCGGCCATGGCTTCGTGTTGATTCCGGTGCTTCTGGCGCTTGGTGCCGTCCTTTGGTTTTCGCTGCCCGACAACGTCGGACTTGCCAAACTCGCAGCGCTGCTTTGCATTTTCGGCATATCTGCGTTGCTGTGCCGGGGAGATCTGCGTGCCTGGCGGCCGCTCGCCCTCGCGCCAGCCATCCTTGTCGCCGGCATGCTGCTTGCCGCGATCGAGACGCGCCGTGTCGATACCGTCATCCTCGATGGTCCGGTGACGACGAACCTGCGTGGCACCGTGCTGTCGCGTGAGCCGGACGACAGGGGGCGCTGGCGTTACCTGGTCGAGATCGCCGGGACTTCCGGGCCGAAGCTCCGCAGGCCTCCCGAGAAGGCGACGCTCTTGGCACGCAGCCGCCACGAACCTTTTCCCATCGGCTCCACCATCGAGGGCAAGGTTCGTCTCTCGCCGCCCTCCGGCCCGGCGCTTCCGGGTCTCAACGATTTCGCATTCGATGCCTATTTCAAACGTGTGGGCGCCGTCGGCTTTTTCTACGGTGCGCCGCGCAGACCAGAGGAGGGCAATGGCGGTCTCTCGCTCTCGTTACAGATGACGGCCCGCCTGGTGGCCTTGCGCGAAGCGGTCGGCAATCGCATTCGCTCGGCAATCGGCGGCGACACCGGCGCCATCGCCGCAGCACTGGTGACCGGCGAGGAACGCGCCATCAGCCGGGAGACCGTCGAGACATTGCGGGCCGCCGGGCTTTCGCACGTCCTTGCGATCTCCGGGCTTAACATGGTTCTGGCGGCGGGCACCTTCCTCATCGGGGCGCGAACGCTGCTGAGCCTGGTTCCCGGCCTTGCGGCGAGGCGCCCGATCAAGAAGTTTGCCGCCGCCGGCGCGCTCACCATGGTTTTCCTGTACATCCTGATTTCCGGTGGCGCGGTGTCGGCCCTCAGATCCTGGATCATGATCTCGATCATGCTCGTCGCCGTTCTTTTCGACCGCGTCTCCATCAGCCTGCGCAATGTCGCGATTGCCGCCCTCATCGTCATCGCATGGTCGCCCTCGGCCGTGGCCGGTCCCGGCTTTCAGATGTCCTTTGCTGCGACGCTGGCACTTGTCGCCGGCTATGCGCGCTGGCGCGACCATCGGCTGCGGAATGCGGATGCCAAGACATCTCGACTGGGCCAAGTCTCCGGTCCGCTCGTCGCCACTGTCGCCACGTCGCTCATTGGCGGCCTGGCCACCGCCGTCTATGCGGCAGCGCATTTCCATCGGCTGCCCGCCTACGGGCTCCTAGCCAATGTCCTGACGACGCCGTTGATCGGCATTCTCATCATGCCGTTCGGGCTCTTTGCCATGCTGCTTATGCCCTTCGGGCTGGAACACTACCCCTTGATGGTGATGGGGCAGGGGCTGGATTGGATGCTTGCCGTCGCGCGCTATGTGGCGACGCTCGACGGTGAGTGGGCCACTGGTCGGATCGGCGTCACAGGTTTCTTCCTGCTCGCTTTCGGCGGAGTGTTGCTGTGCGTGCTGAGAACCCGACTCGCTTTTGCCGGCGCGGCGCTGATCCTTCTGGGCGGGTCATCCATCGCGCTGGAACGCCAGGCGGAACGGCCGTCGATTACGATATCCGAAGACGGCCAGTTGGTCGGCCTGATCACCGGGGAAGCGATCGCCACCAACAAGGCGCGGCCGCCGGAGTTCATCTTCTCGCAATGGCAACGGGCGCTTGCTCTCGGAGGCCATATCGCCCCGGTCGAGATGCCTGCCGGAGGCCGGAGGAGGAACGGCATTGAGCGCCCGCCGCGGAATTCCACGGCCGCGCATCCGGTCGACGCAATGGCGAGCGCGGCCGAAGCGGCGACGGCTTTGAGCGCTGCGAAGCCGGGGGCCTTTTCCTGCCGCAAGGGTGAGTGGTGCGTCGGCCGCAGCCGGGAAGGCTGGGTGGTAGCCGTGGTCGATGCTCCGGAGGTCTTCGCAGCCCTGTGCGGCCGTGTCGATCTGGTGGTCGCCGCAACACGGCGGACGCTGCCGGCCTGTCCGTCAGGCAAACCCCTGGTCGTGACAGGCACGACATTGCGGCAGACTGGCGCGATCGAGATTTATGCCGATGCGGCGCCGCCTGAGCGGATGCGCATCGTGACGTCGTTCCCGTCGACACAAAGGCCTTGGCAACAACACCGGCGCTATGATTGGCGCAGCGATACTTTTTCCTCCGAACAGGCCGCGTTCTAAAAGGGATCGGGGCCTACAGCTTCGTTCTGGCGTTGCCTCGCCGTTATTCATGATTATTATACTCCAGATATCCTTGTCATCCGAACCCGGTTTGTCGTAAGGAGCATGCTGGCGAGGAAAGCTTGGCAACCTGCCATCGGTGACGCGTTGAACTCGCTTGCCCGACGCGCCGACGCCGATCGGGTAAGCGCACGATTTATGAGGAACGAGATGTCCAATCGGAGCCGTCCGACTTTGAACATGCTGCTGGCGGCCACGCTCGCCATTCTCCTTTCCGCTCCGGCAATGGTCGCGGCCCAGACGGCGCCATCGGAGCCGGTGAAGGTGCCGACGGCCGTTCAGTTGCCGGTTGAAGCTGCGGCCCAGCCGGCCCCGATAACGGCGCCTCTGCCGGCCGAAGGCGGCGCGATCGCCGGCGCCCCGATCCTTCCGCATGACCTGTCACCAGTGGGCATGTTCCTTGCCGCCGACGTGGTCGTCAAAAGCGTGATGATCTCCCTTGCTCTCGCCTCTGTGGTCACATGGGCGATTTTCTTGGTGAAGACGCTGGAGCTTGCCTTTGCGAAATCGCGGATGAAGCGCGCACTTCGCCTCCTCACCGCAGCAAAGGGTCTGGCCGAGGTGGAACTCGACCGCAAGGCGGGAGCGGCGGGCCAGATGATCGCTGCCGCCGTCGACGAAATCACCCGTTCCGAGGCGGTCCTGGATCAGGCACCCGTAGCAGGCGTCAAGGAGCGTGTCGCCTCGCTGCTCGCCCGCATCGAGATCCGCGCCGGCAAGAGGATGAGCGCAGGCACCGGCATTCTGGCATCGATCGGCTCTGTCGGCCCCTTCGTCGGCCTGTTCGGTACCGTCTGGGGCATCATGAATTCCTTCATCGGCATCAGCAAAGCGCAAACGACCAATCTGGCGATTGTCGCGCCCGGTATCGCCGAAGCCCTGCTGGCGACCGCCATCGGGCTTGTCGCCGCCATACCTGCAGTGGTGATCTACAACTACTTTGCCCGCTCGGTCGGTGGGTACAAGCTGATCCTGGCGGATGCCGCCGCTGCGGTTGAAAGGCTGGTGAGCCGCGATCTCGACTATCGCCATGTCCGCAAGACGCAGCCGCGGCGGCAGGACGGCTACGGCGCCGACGCGTCGATCGCCAGGATCGGGTAAGGGCCATGGCAGGACGGATATCCGAGGGCAGCGGCGATCTCGACGAGAACAGCGAGATCAACGTCACGCCGTTCATCGACGTGATGTTGGTTCTATTGATCATCTTCATGGTAGCCGCCCCCTTGGCGACGGTCGACATGAAGGTGGATTTGCCGCAATCGGTCGCCCAGCCGACGCCGCGCGACGACAAGCCGGTCTTCGTGACGCTGAAGGCGGACCTCTCGCTTGCGATCGGCAATGAGGAGACGGGACGTGACGTCTTCGTGGCGGAACTCGAGCGGATCACCAACGCAAACAAGGAAACCCGCGTTCTGCTTCGCGCCGACCGACTGGTCGACTACGGCGAGTTGATGGCAGTCATGAACCTAATACAGGGAGCGGGCTACGGCAAGATAGCCCTCGTCGGGCTCGAGGCCGCACCCGGCCGCTGACGGATCTCGCCCGCCGGCCGCCATCAATCCAACCGCATCGAGCCGCCAGCCTTGCCCGCTGGCGGCTTTCCTTTTTGCGGTCCGAATGTCGCGGTCGCTTGAAACCGGCGGTGCGGCGAATTATGAGCTTAGGCAAGAGGCTGTCACGCAGCCAGGCTGAGATCGCGCGGGGGTTCCGGGTTGGCGGCGCCGCGCCCATTCGCACATGAGGCAGTATCATGAACTTCGAAGCAGCGCGCATTAAGATGGTGGACAACCAGATCCGAACGACGGATGTGACCTCCCATTCGGTTCTGACTGCCTTCCTCTCCGTGCCACGCGAGGAATTCGTGCCGGCGAAGATGAAGGAACTTGCCTATATCGACACCGATATCGAGCTTGTCGGCGGGGCCGCCCCGCGCCACCTCATGGAGCCGTCGCCACTGGCGAAATTGCTGCAACTCGCCCGAATCAGCAAATCGGACAAGGTCCTCGAGATCGGTTCGGGGACGGGTTACGCTTCCGCTTTGCTGTCGCTGATAGCCGGCTCTGTGGTGGCGCTGGAAAGCGATGAGAAGCTTTTCGCCGCAGCAACCGAAACGCTGGCGCGTCTCGGCTATGGCAACGTTGCGGTGACAAGCGGCCCTCTCACCAACGGATATGCAGCCGAAGCGCCCTATGACGTGATCTTCATCAACGGTGCGGTCGAAGCTATCCCAGCCCCGCTCTTCGAGCAGCTTCGGGACGGCGGTCGCCTTATCGCCGTTGAAGGGTTTGGTAACGCCTCACGTGCAAAACTCTATATGCGCGAATCGGGCAGAACTTCCGAGCGATCCGATTTCAACACGTCCGTGAAGCCGCTGCCTGGCTTCCATCGCGAGCGGCCGTTTATTTTCTGAGGTGCCACTTATTGAGGCATCTCAGCATGCGCGTGTTAAGGCCAATTCTGCAATGTTGCCAATCGGCAACGTATCATGTGTTTCTTTTTGAAATACCCCCCTCGAATGCAGTGTACGGTTGTCGTAAGTTCGAATCCGGGGTTCAAAGTGGAAAGAAGCGGTGATTTGCCCGCCGAGGGGCGGCAGGGAGCTTCGTCGCATTGGATTGAGCGGGTCGCCCACGGGGGATTTGATCCGCTGGAAATTGCCGGGCGCGTGCCGCTCGGCTGAACGGAGGGAAGATGGTGTCGATTGTCCGCAAAGCAGCCTTGTGGGCGGCTGTCTCGACCAGTGTGTTGCTTGCGCCGCACACCGTGCTCGCTGAGACGATCTCCGGGGCAATGGCCAAGGCCTATGGGAACAATCCGGATCTCAATGCCGCGCGCGCCGGCCTGCGTGCCACCGACGAAGGCGTTCCGATAGCCAAGTCCGGTTACCGCCCGCAGATCTCTGCCGCGGCGACCGGTACGCTGACACGAGTCGATCAGGAGAGAACGGGGACCCGCGATCTCCATGACGGGCAGGTCGGCATCTCGATCACCCAGACGATTTTCGACGGATTTCAAACCCTGAACAACGTCAGGGCAGCGCAATCGGACGTGTTCTCTGGCCGGGAGACGCTGAAGGCCAACGAGATCCAGATTCTTCTGGCGGCCGCCCAGTCCTATGCGAATATCGCCCGCGATCAGCAGATCGTCGCCATTCGCCGCCAGAACCTGGCCTTCCTCAGGGAGCAGTTGAATGCCGCCCAGGCTCGCCTCGATGTGGGCGAGGGGACCCGGACGGACGTGAGCCAGGCTAATGCGGAACTCGCCAACGCGCAATCGCTGCTCGTCACCGCAATTGCACAGTTGAAGCAGAGCGAAGCAGTCTATGTGCAGATCGTCGGCGACGCCCCGACGGGCATCCGGCAGCCGCGGCCGGCAACGAAGGCCATGCCGAGGTCTCTCGATCAGGCGGTTGCCACGGGCCTGCGGGAGAACCCGCAGATTCTCGCGGCGCAATACAACGTCGATTCGGCAGGCTTCCAGGTGAAATCGGCCGAGGGCACGATGCTGCCCGGTGTCGTCCTGCAGGGATCGGTGACGCGCAACACCGGCAATTCCAGCCTTGACGACACCACGGCGAGCGTTACCGCCCGCCTCGAAGTGCCGATCTATCAGGGTGGCGCTGAATACGGTCAGATTCGCCAGGCGAAGGAAGTCTTGGGTCAGCAGCGCATTCTTGTCGATTCGGCGCGCGCCTCGGTGCAGCAGACGGTCGTTTCCGCCCATGCGCAGCTAGAATCCGCGCTCGCCCGGATCACCGCAAGCAGGTCGCAGATTTCGGCCGCGAACCTCGCTTTGGAAGGCGTCATCGAGGAACGCAAGGTTGGCCAGCGCACCACCCTCGACGTCCTCGACTCGCAACAGGATGTTCTGGATGCCCAGGAAGCGCTTGCCGCGGCTCAGCGCGACGCTGTGGTGGCGAGCTACGCTCTGCTCGCGGCTATGGGCAGGCTGACCGTCAGGGACCAGGGACTGCAGGTGGCCGAGTATCGCCCCGAGCAGCACTACGAAGCCGTCAAGGACAAGTGGTTCGGCCTGCGTACCGTCGACGGTCGCTGAGGTTATCAAGCTTCGCTTTTCTTGAACTGAATTCGGTTCAGGAAATCAGATCATATTGCAAGGAAGTATCGCGCGCCCGTGGTTTGCCATGGGCGCGCGATTTGCTTTGGTTGCTGCGGAACCTGCTGCAAAAAAACAAATCTGTGCAAGAATTTCCTCAACTGATTCGCGACATTTGTTTCGTTCGCGGACTCACATAAGGTCTTTCGAAATCGGCACGCGGACCGCTTCCGACACGCGCTTGTCCGCAGCAAACGAGGATTGAAATGGCACAGCTCAATGTCGCACGAGAACCTTCGATGGATGAGATCCTGGCATCCATTCGCAAGATCATCGAGAACAACGAGCCTGGTCTTGCCGGCGCAGCGCAAACCTTCGAGGACGGTACGGATGATGCGATCGAATTGACGATCGACTCCGAAATCGATGCAGCGATATTCGATTCATCCGACACTCGTTCCCACATGTCGTCATCGGGCGCGGAGTCGACCAGTAGCGGCGCGGAAGTGCCGGCATCCTCTTCGCCGCCGCTTTCCCTCGCCGACGTGGCGGCACGGGTTCGCGCGGCCTCCGAGCGGCATGCATCGCACTACGCCGCCAAGGAGCCTGCTGATCCCGAGCCTGCCAGTCCCGAGTCGGCCGGTCCGGTGGGGGACAGCCCGGTGATCACACAGCGAATGGCGGCAGTTTCATTTCCGAAAGCCCCCTCGGCCGCAGCCGAATCGACGCCCGAGGCCGTGTCGTCGCGCAACTTTGCTGAAGTGCCCGCGTCGGCGGCCGCCGCGCCAACGGCGCCGGCTCACCTGCCGGCTGCGGAAGTGGCGGAGAAGGGCGACAAGACCAGCGGCGGGGCGATCGTTTCACCCGCCGTCGGCCGTCAGGTGGCGCGGGCTTTTGATGATCTGGCGCACGCCGTGGACTACGGGCCGCGGCGCTCTTTCGACGAGATTGCCGAGGCCATGCTTCGCCCGATGCTGCAGGAATGGCTCGACGACAACTTGCCGACGCTGGTCGAAAGACTGGTGCGTGAGGAAATCGAGCGGGTGGCACGCGGTCCCCGTCGCTGATCCATTGCCGGGAGGCCGGTTCGAAGCGCTCGAAAAAGCGACTGAGCGCCGGTTCTCAGGCTCCGGTGCATGGAGCCGTTACGCAAGGCGGCCGCTACCAGACACCTTTGAGTTGACACGTCGGCGCTGCAATCGTCGCGGCTTTTTCCGTGTTTGTGTTGACTTGGCCGGGCCGTTCCGGTTTACAAAACGCTGACATCAATCTCGAAAATTGGTCAAAGAATGCTCGATAAGACCTACGATTCCGCATCCGTCGATCCGCGTATTGCCAAGAAGTGGGACGATGAAAACGCGTTTCGTGCCGGCGCCGGCGTAGAGCCGGGCGCCGAAACCTTCTGCGTCGTGATTCCGCCACCGAATGTTACCGGCTCCCTGCATATGGGCCACGCCCTCAACAACACGCTGCAGGATGTCATGGTGCGCTTCGAGCGCATGCGCGGCAAGGACGTGCTCTGGCAGCCGGGCATGGACCATGCCGGCATTGCCACGCAGATGGTCGTCGAGCGGCAGCTGGCGCAACGCAAGTTGCCGGGGCGCCACGAGATGGGGCGCGAGGCCTTCATCGATAAGGTCTGGGAATGGAAGGCCGAATCCGGCGGCCTGATCTTCAACCAGTTGAAGCGCCTCGGCGCCTCCTGCGACTGGTCGCGCGAGCGCTTCACGATGGACGAAGGGCTGTCCGAAGCGGTCGTCGAGGTCTTCGTCAGCCTCTACAAGGAAGGCCTGATCTATCGCGACACGCGTCTCGTCAACTGGGATCCGAAGCTGCAGACGGCGATTTCTGACATCGAGGTCGAGCAGGTCGAGGTCAACGGTCATCTCTGGCACCTGCGCTATCCGCTCGAAGAAGGCGTCACCTATCAGCACCCGGTCGGTTTCGACGACGACGGCAATGCCACCGAGTGGGAAACCCGCGACTATCTGGTCGTTGCCACGACGCGTCCGGAAACGATGCTCGGCGACACAGGTGTCGCCGTGCATCCCGATGACGCGCGATACAAGGCGATCGTCGGCCAGCACGTCATCCTACCGATCGTCGGACGGCGCATACCGATCGTTGCCGATGAATATCCTGACCCGACGACCGGCACCGGCGCCGTGAAGATGACGCCCGCCCACGACTTCAACGACTTCGAGGCCGGCAAGCGCAGAGGGCTTCGCCAGGTCAACGTGTTGACGCCGGACGGACGGATCACCATCAAGAACAACGAGGATTTCCTCGAGGGCCTGGATCACCCGGCTGCGCTCCACGGCGCCTGGGATCAGCTCGATGGCAAGGACAGGTTCGAGGCGCGCCGGCTGATCGTCGAGATCCTCGAGGCGGCAGGTCTCGTCGACCACGTAGAGCCGCACCGGCATACGGTGCCGCACGGTGATCGCGGCGGCGTGCCGATCGAGCCGCGTCTGACCGAGCAATGGTATGTCGACGCCAGGACGCTGGCCAAGCCGGCGATAGCCTCGGTCAGGGAAGGACGGACGGCCTTCGTCCCCAGGAATTGGGAAAAGACCTACTTCGAGTGGATGGAGAACATCCAGCCCTGGTGCATTTCGCGTCAGCTCTGGTGGGGCCACCAGATCCCGGCCTGGTACGGTCCGGACGGCCAGGTTTTCGTCGAGAAGACCGAGGAAGAGGCGCTGCACGCGGCAATTCAGCATTACATCGCGCATGAAGGACCGATGAAGGCCTATGTCGAGGACCTGCTCGAGAACTTCAAGCCGGGTGAAATCCTGACGCGCGACGAGGATGTGCTCGACACCTGGTTCTCGTCCGCCCTCTGGCCGTTCTCGACGCTCGGCTGGCCGAAGGAGACGCCGGAGCTCGAAAAATACTACCAGACCGATGTCCTGGTCACCGGCTTCGACATCATCTTCTTCTGGGTCGCCCGAATGATGATGATGGGCCTGCATTTCATGAAGGATGCCGACGGCACGCCCGTCGAGCCGTTCCACACTGTCTACGTTCACGCGCTCGTTCGCGACAAGAACGGGCAGAAGATGTCGAAGTCGAAGGGCAACGTCATCGATCCGCTCGAATTGATCGATGAATACGGTGCCGACGCGCTGCGCTTCACGCTGGCGATCATGGCCGCCCAGGGGCGCGACGTGAAGCTCGATCCGGCCCGCATTGCCGGCTATCGCAACTTCGGCACCAAGCTCTGGAACGCCACGCGGTTTGCCGAGATGAACGGCGCCACGAGCAGCGACGGCTTCATTCCGGAAGCCGCCTCGCTGACGGTCAACCGCTGGATCCTCACCGAACTGTCGCGCACGATCCCCGACGTCACCGAAGCGGTCGAGGGATATCGCTTCAACGATGCGGCCGGAAGTCTCTACCGCTTCATATGGAACCAGTTCTGCGACTGGTATCTCGAACTGCTGAAGCCGGTCTTCGGCGGCGAGGACGAGGCGGCCAAGCGCGAATCGCAGGCCTGCGTCGCCTATGTGCTGGACGAAACCTACAAGCTCTTGCATCCGTTCATGCCGTTCATGACCGAAGAGCTCTGGGAAAAGACCGCCGGACCGGGGCGCAACCGCGCCACGCTCCTTTGCCACGCCGAATGGCCGGCTGCCTTCTATGCGGACGACCTGGCGGCCGACGAAATCAACTGGCTGATCGACCTCGTGTCCGGGATCCGCTCGGTCCGGGCGGAAATGAACGTTCCGCCGGCGGCCATGGCGCCCTTGGTCATCGTCGGTGCCAAGGGTCTGACGAGCGAGCGGCTCGATCGCCATGGCCCCGCGATCAAGCGGCTGGCGAGGGTGGAGAGCATCGAGCACGCCGCAGCGGCGCCGCGCGGCAGCGCGCAGATCGTCATCGGCGAGGCGACTGCCTGCCTTCCGCTCGGCAGCCTCATCGATTTGGCCGCCGAAAAGGCCCGCCTTGAGAAAGCAATCGCCAAGGTCGACGTCGAGCGCGAGCGAATTCTCGGCAAACTCGCCAATGAGAAATTCGTCGCCAACGCAAAGCCTGAACTCGTCGAGGCGGAACGGGAGCGGCTGGCCGAACTCAACCTGCAGAAGGACTCGCTCGGCGTCGCTCTAAGCCGCGTTTCGGAAGCAGGCTAGATCGCTTGATGCCTGAATGCTTATGAAAATCCGCGGCAGAAGTGCCGCGGATTTTTATTGTCGCAATGCAACTTCGAATCGCCCCGCCGTCGGGCGATCAGCCGTCGAATTGCACGCATGGGTTTTGACGGGGTCTTTTCCAAGGGGCATCGGGCGGACCGTTTTGCAAAAAGCAATGTTGTTGTCGGTACGTCACACATTGCTCTTTTGTTGGAAAATTTTTCTTATTTTTGCGATCTGATACTGGCGGCTGAGAAATTTATTTTTCACCATTCGGAATATGGCCGAATCGTGAAATTCTTACGTAAATTTGGTGACCGAATTGGTCGGGTTTAGGCTCGGTCTTGCGAATTGCCAATCCAGGGATCGTGTCGAATATTCGGGTCCAAGTGCGGCGGCGCGAGGTGAACGCCGCATTCATGAAATGCGAGGGGAGGAGCTGAATGGCTCAAAATAGACTGAAGAAGAGCATTCTCGCCGCGGTTGCTGGAGTGCTTGTCGCGTCGGCTGCGCAGGCTGGGGGGCTGGAGCGCAGCGGTTACAATATCGATCTCTTGTTCGATCCATCGGATTACGCGGCGGAAGCGACGGCGACCTATGTCAATCCGCAGCGTGAATTGAAGAACGTTGTCGACACGGACACGACAACTGGGTTTCCCCCGCCCGGGACCGGCTTTGGCGGCGGTGACCTTAACTCTCGTCCGAATACCGCTGATGACACGGAGGGCTATTGGGCGCCCCGCATCGGTGTAAAGGCTGGCTTGGGTGACAGTATTGACTGTATGGCGGACTACTCGCAGCCTTGGGGCGCCCACACCAATCCCGGCCAGAACTGGGCGGGTGCGAACAACAACATCGAAACGAAGGTCGAAAGCGACAACTACGCGGCGACATGCTCCTACAAATGGGATATGGGGCCTGGTTTTGTTCGCGTCATCGGGGGAGCCTTCTACCAGGAGGTTGGCGGTTTCAAAGAGCGGCTCGTGCAGGATTTCACCGGTACCGGTGTACCACTCTCGGGCGTTGGCAGGCTTGACCTCGAGGGCGACGGCTGGGGCTGGCGGGGCGGTGTGGCCTACGAGATCCCGGAATACGCAATGCGAGCCAGCCTCGTGTACAATAGCGCCGTCGATCTCGATAACTTGGCGGGCACGATTGACCTTCGGAACGTCCGGGGTCCGGCTCCCGTGAACTTCTACGATGTGTCCGGGTCGGCCTCGATGCCGGATTCGCTTGAGTTGAAGGTGCAATCGGGCATTGCACCCGGTTGGCTGGCATTCGGCTCGGTGAAGTGGACCGATTGGAGCCAACTGCAGGTACTGGAATTCTGCCCTGCTGGCGGTGGCACCCTTGCGCAGCCTTGCACCACACTAGATCTCCTCTACCGCGACGGATGGACCGTTACCGGCGGCATCGGCCACAAGTTCAACGATCAGTGGAGCGGAGCCGTCAGTCTGACCTGGGACCGCGGCACGAGCCATGGCTATGGAACGCAGACCGATACCTGGACGGTCGGTACGGGCGTTTCTTACACGCCCACACAAAACCTTGAATTCCGAGTTGCCGGCGTCGTCGGGATCATGACAAGCGGCAGTTCGGGTCCGGTCACTTTCGAAGGCGACGTGATTGGCGACGACGTTTCCTATGACTTCGACAATGATTTCGTCGGGGCGATCTCGACATCGCTAAAAGTCAGGTTCTGATCTCCATTGATCAGCGTCTCCGGGCCCGGTTCTACCGGGCCTTTTTTTGGCGCGGCGGGGCATCTCGGCTGTTGCTTATAAGCAATCGCGAATGTGACGATTCAGCAACACATTTATTACTATGCTTTGCTAGTATCCGGCCCGTGTCGCCTATGTCCATTTCCCGCCACAAAATGGGAGCAGCGATAATAGCGACAAACGTGCGAGTGCAGTGTTTGCGTTTGAGGTGAACTGAGTTTGTGTACCGCCATGACATCCCCTAGCAACTGGCGCTTGGCGCGTGGTCGGGCCGACATCGATCGCGAGAGGGCTGACGCGCGCGGTACCCGAATGGGCCGACTGGCGCTGCAAGAGAACGCTCGAACGACACAAGGCCACGGACTGGGCGATGTTGTGCGTGGTGGTTGGGTCGGCGTAGCCGGCCGGAACGGAAGAAACTGATTGTGATGCGCGCGGGTGAACTAAAGTCGCTTAGGATGGCGGTACTGGGCATGTCACTGGCGGTTGGCGCCACCGCTGCCGCGCCGGCGTGGGCCTTTGACCCGTCCGCGGGCGTGACGAAGGAATCGGGTCCGTTCGCGCTCTTCAAGTTCGGCTTCTCCGCTTACAAGAGCGGCCGCAAGGACGAGGCGGTCGAGGCCTATCGCTACGCTGCCGAGAAGGGCCATACGGGTTCGCGCTGGGCGCTCGCCAATATGTACGCCTATGGCGACGGCGTCGCCGAGAACGACCTCGAAGCGTTCAAGATCTACAGCGAGATCGCCCAGCAGGGCGTCGAGCCCGGTTCCGAGGACACCGGCTATTTCGTCAACGCGCTGATCGCGCTTGCCGGCTATTACCGGCGCGGTATTCCGGACAGCCCGGTGCAGGCGGATCTGCCACAGGCGCGACAGCTGTATTTTCAGGCGGCCTCGACTTTCGGCATCGCCGAGGCGCAGTTCCAGTTGGCGCGGATGCTGCTTTCCGGAGAGGGCGGCACCGTCAATGTCCAGCAGGCCAAGAAATGGCTGAACCGGGCGCGCAAGAACGGCCATGCCGGCGCCATGGGCGTCTTCGGAAACGTGATCTTCCAGGAAGGTCAGACGGTGCGCGGGCTCGCCTACATGACGGCGGCGCTCGACCAGTGTTCGCCGAAGGAGAGGCCTTGGCTCCAGTCCATGCAGGAGCAGGCCTTCTCGCTGGCGACCGAAGACGACCGTCGCGTCGCAATCGCCATGGCGCAGAACATGCATCCGCAGGCCGACGAGTGAGCTCACCGAGTCGGCTTCTGTGAAATCTGTCAGGGAGTTTCGCCTTCCGCTTCTCAAGCCCTTCCGCTTAGAAAGCAAATTGGGCGGCGACCGGCACGTGGTCGGATGGCTTTTCCCAGGCGCGCACATGCTTTTCGATCGATGTCGATACGAGCTTGTCGGCCGCCTCGGGCGACAGCATCAGGTGGTCGATGCGGATGCCGAAATTCTTCTGCCAGCATCCGGCCTGATAATCCCAGAAGGAATAGAGCGGTACTTCATCCGTCGTGGCACGAACGGCGTCGGTTAGGCCGAGATTGCGTAGACTCCGGAACGCTGCGCGCGTCTCGGGGAGGAAGAGCGCATCGTTGCGCCAGGCATTCACGTCCCAGCAGTCATGGGCCTCCGGGATGACGTTGTAGTCGCCGGCGAGGATAAGCGGCTCCTCGAGCAGCAGCCTCTCCCGTGCGAAGGAGGTGAGCCGCTGCATCCATCCAAGCTTGTAGGGATATTTTTCCGTTTCGACCGGATTGCCATTCGGCAGATAGAGGCAGCAAACGCGGATCGCGCCGCCAGCGACGGAGAAGACGCCCTCGATGAACCGTGACTGCTCATCGGTATCATCGCCCGGCAGCCCGCGGTTGACCTCGTCGGGGCGCAGCTTGGACAGCAGAGCCACCCCGTTGAATCCTTTTTGACCGTGCGTTTCGATGTGGTAGCCGAGCGCCTCGATCTCCTCCCTCGGGAAGGCATCGTCGACCGACTTGATCTCCTGCAGGCAGGCGATATCAGGGTTCGATGCCTTGAGCCAGGCAACGAGACCGTCGAGCCGTGCCTTGACGCCGTTGATGTTCCAGGTGGCGATCTTCATGGGCCGCATCCGCCTTTCATTTATGGTCTCGCGTTGGCGCCGAGTCGTTGTAGCGACTGCGATTTCTTTTGACAAATCCGCTGGCTGCAAGATCCGTGTGCTACAGCGCCGCGCATCCAATCGGACGCGCTAAGGTCGCTGTAGCACTTTGAAATGCTGCATGATTTTGTCCTTAAATCGATTCCGACCTAAGGAATTACGCAGTAGGAGCCGTGGCTGGCGACGGCCTGTTTCTTCGCGCGTTCGCACACGGAAATGCAGCCGTCGGTAGTGGAATTGATTCCTCATTCGGTCCGTCTATAGTCCCGCGCATGATCGCGTTCATCGAGAATTATTGGCCGCATTTCCTGGCCCTCCTGTCCTTCGCGCTGGGGGTGCCGGCGATCATTCATGCAGCCATGACGAAGGACGACGTACGTGCGGCCGCCGGCTGGGTGGGCGTCGTCCTCCTTTCGCCGGTGATCGGCGCAGCCATCTATGCGGTCGCCGGCATCAACCGCATTCGCCGGTCCTCGATCGGTCTGCAGCGCTCGCTGCTGCGCACGAGTGGGCCGGACCCGTTTCTCGCTTCCGATGTCACGGACGAGAATGTTGCGGTTCGATTCGGGCAGCGATTCGCGGCGATGAAGATTCTCGGCGACCGGGTGTCGCGTTTCTCGATGTCGACCGGCAACCACATAACCATGCTGGAGGGCGGCGACGAAGTGTATGGGGCGATGCTCGAGACGATTGCCGGCGCCCGCCGCAGCATCCTTTTCGAAAGCTATATCTTCGATCGCGATCCGATCGGGCTTCGCTTCGCCGATGCGCTGATCGCCGCGGTCAAGCGCGGTGTCAGCGTGCGGGTCCTGATCGATGCCGTCGGCGCACGCTATTCGGTGCCGAGCATCGTCAGCTATCTGCAGGAAGGCGGCGTCACGACCGCGGTCTTCAACGGCAACATCATCATGGGCCTGAGGCTGCCCTATGCCAATCTCAGGACACACCGAAAGATCGTCGTCGTCGACGGCGCGGTCGCCTTCACCGGCGGCATGAACATCCGGGCCGGTTTCACGGCGGAGATCGCAGGCATCGCCGCTTCGTTCGACACGCATTTCCGCCTTACCGGACCGATCGTCGCAGACATCTTCCAGGTGGCGGCCGAAGACTGGCAGTTCGCGAGCGCAGAGCTGCTGGCGGGCGAAGCTTGGCGGCTGGCCGAGCTGGAGGAGCGAGGCGATGCGCCATCCGTGCTGATGCGAGCGGTTCCCTCAGGCCCCGACAGCACCAATGAAACCAACCACAAGATGCTGATGGGGGCTTTCTCGATCGCGCGCAGGCACATCCGCGTGATGTCGCCCTATTTCCTCCCGGACAGGGAGTTGATCAGCGCGCTGGTGACCGCTGCGCGAAGGGGCGTCGAAGTCGACATCATCGTTCCGGCCGTCAATAACCTCACCCTCGTGGATCGCGCCATGACCGCGCAATTCGACCAGGTGCTGGAAGGCCATTGTCGCGTGTGGCGGGCGAAAGGAAGCTTCAACCATTCGAAATTGATCGTCGTCGACGATCATTGGACCTATGTCGGCTCGAGCAACCTCGATCCACGCTCGCTCCGCCTCAATTTTGAGTTCGATCTCGAGGTCCTCGACGACGCCTTTGCAGGGGCGATCAGCGACAAGTTTTGCGCGGCGCGCGAGACGGCCGCCGAGGTGACGCTCGCGAGCCTTGAGGCTGAGCCCATGCTGAACCGCCTGGCGAACCGCCTTCTTTGGCTCGGTTCGCCCTATCTCTAGAACGAGAAGATGAGTGGAGGAGTCTTCTAGACCGAGAAGCTTGTTCCGCAGCCGCAACTTGCGACGGCATTCGGATTCTTGATCTGAAAGGACTGGCCGAGCAGATTGTCGACGAAGTCGATTTCCGAGCCGCCCATATACACCAGCGAAAGGCTGTCGATCAGCACTTTGGCATTGCCCTTTTCGAGAACGAGATCGTCGTCGTTCTCCCGATCCACCAGGTCGAACTTGTAGGAGAAGCCGGAGCAGCCGCCGCCCTCGACGGAGACGCGCATCGCCGTCTTGTCGTGTTCGGTCTGAAGTATGGCGGCGATGCGCCGGGCGGCCGCATCCGAAAGGGTCACTGTTTCCTGCATCATGTCTGGCCTCCTGCCGGGGTCAAGAACCGGAGAGATTCGTTTGCGTCCTGGCGTTACAATTGCTGGGCTTGAGAAGCGAGCCTCGGGATCGCCCGTGATGACTGAAGCTATTCCCTCGTCGCTTTCATGCAACGCATACTATAGGTATGAAGGCTGGAATGTCCCGTCAATGGGGCGGCATCACAGGTGTGAAATGGCTTTCGACAGACAGGCCCTGGGCTTCGGTTATGGTGAACACGCAGGCTTCGCTTCCAATCCCTGGGCGTCGCGCGGCAGGCTCTATCCCGAAGCCTCCAGCCCGACGCGTTCCGACTTCCAGCGCGACCGCGACCGCATCGTCCATACGACCGCGTTCCGTCGCCTGAAGCACAAGACCCAGGTATTCATCGCCGCAGACGGCGACCACTACCGCACCCGGCTGACGCACACGATCGAAGTCGCGCAGATCGCGCGCGCTTTGGCGCGGGCATTGAAGCTCGACGAGGATTTGGCCGAGGGGGTCGCGCTGGTGCATGACTTCGGCCACACGCCGTTCGGCCACACCGGCGAGGATGCGCTGCACGAGATGCTGAAGCCCTATGGCGGCTTCGATCACAATGCCCAGTCGCTGCGCATCGTCACGAAGCTCGAGCGCCGCTATGCCGAATTCGATGGCTTGAATCTCACCTGGGAGAGCCTCGAAGGATTGGTCAAGCACAATGGGCCGCTGATGACCCCGGAAGGTGAGGGCACCCGCGGTCCGGTGCCGCAGCCGATCCTGGACTATTGCGCCCTCCATGATCTCGAACTGGCGAGTTTCGCCAGCCTCGAAGCGCAGGTCGCGGCGATTGCCGACGATATCGCCTATAACACCCACGACATCGACGATGGATTGCGAGCCGGCTACCTGACCTTCGAGATGCTGGAGGAAGTGCCGTTTCTCGCCCGGCTGATGCGCGAGGTCCATGACCGCTATCCGGGACTCGAAAGCAGCCGCTTCACCCATGAAATCATGCGCCGGCAGATCACCGCCATGGTCGAGGACGTCATCGGCGTCGCCCAGGCGCGTCTGGGCCAAGTTCGACCGAAGAGCGTCAGCGACGTGCGCAAGGCCGGCAGGGTCATCGCGACCTTCTCCGAGGCGATGAGCGAGACCGACCGGCAAATCAAGAACCTGCTGATGACGCGCATCTATCGCCACCCGGAGGTCATGCGCGTGCGGCAGGCGGCGGCGTCGATCGTCACCGACCTCTATCGGGCGTTCATGGCCGACCCGCTGCTGATGAAGGAGCACTACTGGATCGACCAGATCGCCGGTATGGCCGAGCCGGCCCGAGCGCGCCATGTCGGAGACTATCTCGCCGGCATGACCGATACCTTCGCGATCAGCGTGCACCGGCGCTTGTTTGACCACACGCCCGATTTGCGGTAGTGACGCGCCGCGCGGAGGCTGCAGGTTCCCCCTGGGACCCGGCCTCTTTTATAGTTTTGCGCCATTTTCCAGTTGGACTGGAAAGAGCGGATGGATCAGATGAACCTCTTCACAGACTTCGAATCAAGAATTAAGAATATTCTGGAATCACTTGATATCGTTCGTGAAAAGCGATCAGACGTTGACTTCGGCAGAGTCAGCATAGAGCCGCCGCGTGATCCGAGCCACGGTGACGTAGCGACGAATGCGGCGATGGTTCTCGCAAAGTCTCTGGGCACGAACCCGCGCGCCCTTGCGGACCTCATCGTCGACAAGTTGCGCCAGGATCCTGAGGTGGCGGAGGTTTCGGTTGCCGGGCCGGGCTTCATCAATGTCCGGTTGTCGGTTTCCTATTGGCAGAAGCTGCTTTCGGCGATGGTGCGGGCCGGGACGGACTTCGGGCGCAGCACCGTCGGCGCCGGACGGAAGGTGAATGTCGAATATGTTTCGGCGAACCCGACGGGGCCGATGCATGTCGGCCATTGCCGTGGCGCCGTCGTCGGCGACGCCCTGGCCAACCTTCTCGCCTTCGCCGGTTATGACGTCACCAAGGAATACTACATCAACGACGCCGGCTCGCAGATCGACGTGCTCGCCCGCTCGGCATTCCTGCGCTACCGGCAGGCGCTCGGCGAGGAAATCGGCGAGATCCCGGCCGGGCTCTATCCCGGCGACTACCTCGTGCCGGTCGGCGAGGCGCTTGCCGACGAGTTCGGCACGAGCCTCAGGATCATGCCGGAAGACAAATGGATGCCGCTCGTCAAGGAACGCGTGATCGACGCGATGATGGCGATGATCCGCGAAGATCTGGCGGCGCTGAACGTCAACCACGACGTCTTCCTTTCCGAACGGACGCTGCACGACAATGGCGCGGCGCGGATCCGCACGGCCATCAACGACCTGACCTTCAAGGGGCATGTCTACATAGGCACGCTGCCGCCGCCGAAGGGCCAGTTGCCGGAGGACTGGGAAGACCGCGAGCAGACGCTCTTCCGTTCGACCGAGGTGGGCGACGACATAGACCGGCCGCTCATCAAGTCTGACGGCAGTTACACTTACTTCGCCGCCGACGTTGCCTATTTCAAGGACAAGTTCGACCGTGGCTTCCAGGAGATGATCTACGTCCTCGGCGCCGATCACGGCGGCTATGTCAAACGTCTGGAGGCGCTGGCGCGGGCAATATCCGAAGGGACGGCGAAGCTCACGGTCCTGCTGTGCCAGCTCGTCAAGCTCTACCGGAACGGTGAGCCGGTGAAGATGTCGAAGCGTTCGGGCGACTTCGTGACGCTGCGCGACGTGGTCGACGAGGTCGGTCGCGATCCGGTCCGGTTCATGATGCTCTACCGGAAGAATTCCGAGCCTCTCGACTTCGACTTTGCCAAGGTCACGGAACAGTCGAAGGACAATCCGGTGTTCTACGTGCAGTATGCGCATGCGCGTTGCTGCTCGGTGGTCCGCCAGGCGAAAGAAGCTTTCCCCGATCTTGATTTGTCTTCGATCGATCTTGCCGGCGCAGTGATCGGGGCAATCGCTGATCCTGCCGAACTGCAGCTCGTCGCCAAGCTCGCAGAATATCCTCGCGTCGTCGAGGCTGCAGCACTCTCGCAGGAGCCTCACCGAATCGCTTTTTACCTGTATGATCTTGCTGCAGCCTTCCACGCACTCTGGAACAAAGGTAAGGAAAATCCGGAATTACGTTTTGTTAACGATAAGAACAGAGAATTAAGCATTGCCAGACTCGGGCTGGTGCATGCTGTCGCCTCGGTATTGAAGTCGGGTCTGTCCGTTACGGGCACCTCGGCGCCGGAAGAGATGCGGTAAGTAGTGTCACCATTTCCCCACAATGCGCTGGCATCAACGCAGCAGTTGTGAGTGGAAACTATGGCAGACAAACAATTCGCACGAAGCGGGCCGGCAGAATTCGATAAATTGGCCGATGATGATCCGTTGAGCGAACTTGCCCGCATTGTCGGTTACGATGCTCGGCCAGCAGTTCAGCAGCTGCAGGAGTTGCAGCGACACCAGGAGGCGATCCGGCGCGATCCGACCTTTGACCTCGAAGACGAGCTGCTGCGCGCCTTTGACAGCTATGACGCGCCGCGGGCGGCGCCGGTCCACCCCGACAGCGGACTTGTCGAGCACGCGGCTGCTGGCTCGCCTGCCGAGCCCGTGTTGGAAGTCCAGGATCCTGCGGTCGCAGAGCCTCTCGTGTCGGACGCAGAGTTTGCCGACGATGTGTCCCGTGAGCCGGTAGCCTCTTCTCCGGCTTCCGAAGATGATCAGGTCTCGGCCGATCACGAGCCTGCTGCGGCGCAGGATGTCGATTCTACGGTTGATCTGGAGCGTGAACTCGAACTGTCGCTCGGCTATGAAGATTTGTCGGCGGAGCCGGCGCAACGCGACGATATGGTGCAATCCGATCTGCAGTCCGAGACGCCGGAGCTTCCGGCCTTCGAAGACTGGCAGGAGCCGCTTGCCTCCAGGCTCGCTGCCGCCGGCAAGGCTGCCGAGCGCGCGGAGATCGCGGAACCGGTTTACCTGGACATGGCCGAACCCGACCTGCCGCAGGAGGCGGCCGTCACCGAGGCGATTGCTGCGCATGTGTCGCCGACCATGCCGTCTGACCCGGTTGCCTCCGATCACGTCGATCGGTTGCTCGCCGACGTGGACCGGTTCCCGGTAATACCAGTCGCAGCAGCTGCAGGCTTGGCGGCCGCGTCCGCCCCGGCGCAAGTGGCGCCCGCCGTTTCCGCTCCGGTCGCAAAGAAGAACACCTATCCTTTCACGCCGATGTTCAGCCGCGCGACGCCGGTCGCGTCGACCGCCGGTCCGTCTCAGCAGCGCGCCTTCGCGACCCCTCTGCCGGCCCCGGTTTCCGCACAGACACCGGTCGCTCCGGTCGCCCCGCCGGAGGCGCTCGCCGAACCCGCGCTTGAGACCGCACAAGACAGGCTTCCGCAGGGTGAAACCGAACCGAGCTTCGATCTCGACGATTTCGAACTCGAACTCGCCGACATCGCGCTCGATATGGATGCGTCGAAGGGCGACGAGCCGGAAGCGGCGGCGGACGCCCCGCCGGTGATAGGCCATCCTGCTCTGGTAGAGCCGGCTGCTCAGCCATTCCTGCAGGCACTTGCCCCGGCGAGTGAGCCTGAGCCGCGTCGTGAACAGGCAGCGGCGCCCACGGTTGCCCAGGCGCCCGCGATCGCCGAGACCGAAGAGACATCAACCGAAAGTCCGCTGCCTTTCGATCCCGCCATGATCGGCGAGATGGAAAGCGGCGTCGCGCCGATCGCCGATCTCGATGTCCCGCAGTTGCCGTCGCTGGAGGCCGAGGAGAAACCGGCTTCCTATCCGGGCGATTTCGACCTGGATATCGACGCGGAAATGGCGCAGCTCTTCAGCACGCCGGCCCCGGCCGCCAAGAGCGCAGTTCGCACCGGCCAGCCCGAGCTTGCTCCTCCGGCGCGCGCCGGTTCAGCGGGCAACGGCGCAGCTCCGCTCGCCTCGCTCGACGATTTCGAAGAATTCGAGAAGGCGATGGAAGAGGACTTCCAGCGTTCCATGTCGGAGCGCCGAAGCGCGGCGCAAGACGTCGAGCGACCGGCGGCAGTCCGGGCAGAGACCGACGACTTTCCCGAGCAGGGCTATGGCCGCCGCTCGCAGCGGACGATGCTGCTGGCCGCAAGTGTTGCCGGTGTGATCATCCTCGGCGGTGCCGCCGTCTACGCCTGGATGGGCGGCAGCAGCGCAGTCCTGTCCGGCGACGGCCCCAGGATCATCCTTGCCGACAAGGATCCGGTCAAGGTCGTTCCCGAACAGAAGGGCGGCAAGTTGGTGCCGAACCAGAACAAGGCCGTCTACGATCGCGTCGCGGGCGACCAGAGCAACGCGCCGCGTCAGGAGGCCCTGGTCTCCTCGACGGAAGAGCCGATGGACGTGGTGCAGAAAACGCTGACACCCGAAACCCTGCCGCTTGAAGGCAGTGACAATGGGGATGCTTTGCCTGGCGTATCTCCTCCGGAAGAGGAAGAAGTCGCGCGCCTGACGCCCGATGCGTCTGCGGACGATGCCGCTGCCGAGCAGGAAAGTGCGCCGGCTGTTGCGCCGCGCAAAGTCCGGACCATGATCGTCAAGCCGGATGGCACGCTCGTGCCTCGTGACGAGCCGGCGGCCGAAGTCGGCAACTCGGATGCTGCTGCGGGTCAACCCATCCCGGCCAGTGCTTCGGCGGAAGCGGGCGCTGCCGGCTCTCAAGGGGAGGCCGCCGCCGCTATTGCCGCAGGCGAGCTGCGCCCCGCCGAACAGCCGGGCTCGCCTGCCGGGAGGGTCGCGCTCGCGGCACCCAGCGAACCGACCCAAGACGAAGTTGCTCCCGTCCGCAGCGTCAAGACGACGGCCGTTGGCGGCGAACCTGTCCCGCAGGCGCGCCCTGCGGCCGAAACGCCGGCAGCCGCGGCACCGAGCGCGGCGCCGGAAGGCCAGGTTGCAACGGAAACGGCGGCCGCACAGCCCACAGCGCCGCTCGCGACTGCATCCGTTCCGGCCGGCAGCTACGTTGTCCAGATTGCCTCTCTGCCTTCCGAGGCCGAGGCGCAGAAGAGCTACAACAGCCTCGCGGCCAAGTTTGCGGGCGTCATCGGCGGTCGGGGCGTGGATATCCGCAAGGCGGAGATTGCCGGCAAGGGTACCTATTACCGGGTGAGGATACCGGCCGGCTCGCGGGATGAAGCGAACGCGCTTTGCTCGCGCTACAAGAGCGCCGGCGGTAGCTGCCTCGTGACGAAGTAGTCGAGGCAGCTTCAGGTAAAAGAAACGGGCGCGGCAGGAATGTCGCGCCCGTATCTTTTTTACCAGGCGTTTGCCTGTGCATGGAGAGGCCGGGCGTTGGTTTGCGGCTTCGCGGTTTGACCGCAGGACACTATGATCCAGTCATGAACGAATCAAAGGCATTCATCTCGGGCTGCAAAGGCCTTTCCCTGACGGTGGAAGAGCGCAGCTTCTTCGCCGGCGAACGCCCCTGGGGCTTCATTCTCTTCGGCCGCAACATCGGTGAGAAAGAGCAGATCTGCGATCTCGTCGCGGCCTTGCGGGACAGCGTCGATAATCCGAAAGCACCGGTCCTGATCGATCAGGAGGGCGGCCGTGTCCAGCGCATTCGCCCGCCGCTCGTGCAACAATATCCGAGCGGTGCGGCGATCGGCGAGATTTACCGTCGCGACGATCAGATGGGGTTGCGCGCCGCTTGGCTGCTTGGGCGCCTCCATGCGTTTGATCTCATGCGCTTCGGCATCACGGTGGATTGCCTGCCGGTGCTCGACGTGCCGGTGCCCGGCAGCCATGACGTCATCGGCAACCGTGCCTATGGACACGATCCGGTGACCGTGACGGCGATCGGCCGCGCGGTGAGCGAGGGCCTGAAAGCAGGCGGCATGCTGCCGGTGATGAAGCACATGCCGGGCCACGGCCGCACTTTCGTCGATTCGCATCACAATCTGCCGGTGGTCGACGCCTCGCTGGAGGAACTGAAGCGCGTCGACTTCCAGCCTTTCGCCGCCATGAAGGACGAGGCGATGGCCATGTCGGCGCATATGGTCTTCACGGAAATCGACCCGGACAATCCGGCGACGACATCTCCAAGGGTCGTGCGGGAAATCATCCGCGACTATATCGGCTTCGACGGCTTGTTGATGTCCGACGATGTTTCCATGAACGCCCTTGCAGGGGATATGACCACCCGCGCCCGTGCGATTATCGGGGCAGGGCTCGATCTCGTCTTGCATTGTCATGGCATTATGGAAGAAATGAAGGCCGTCGCCGATGTGGTGCCGGTTCTTTCGGGCGATCGGTTCCGGCGAGCCAGGGCGGCGGAGGCGGCCTTCCGGCAGCCGGATGGTTCGAATGAAGACACATTGCGAGCGGAGTTCAATGCGATGTTCGCGCTCGCCTAGGGCATCCCGCTTTCAGATGAAATCACTGAAAGCAGAAAAGGTGTTCTAGATTCAAAGTGCTAGGGCGTCCTTTGCGCGTTCCGTATGAACGCGCGGCGCTCTAAAGCGGGATGAGGAAAAGGCGGCTCTGGCCGCGCCGAAGGGCATGGTGGCGATGGGTTCCGACGAAAGGCAGGGAAAGCCTGTGGCAAAGGCGCCGATGGAGCCTTTGTGGCAGGATGAATCCGCCGATCGCGGCCTGCACGAGGAAGAGCTTGTCGTCGACATTGGCGGCTTCGAGGGGCCGCTCGATCTGCTCCTCCATCTTGCCCGCAGCCAGCGTGTCGATCTTTCCCGCATCTCGGTTCTCGCGCTTGCCGAGCAATACATCGCCTTCATCGAACGGGCGCGCTCCATCCGCATAGAACTTGCCGCCGATTATCTCGTCATGGCGGCGTGGCTTGCCTATCTGAAATCGCGCCTGCTGATCCCCCAGCCGTCGAAGGACGAAGGCCCCTCCGGTGAGGAGATGGCTTCCGCCCTCGCATTCCGGCTGAAGCGCCTCGAGGCGATGCGCGATGCCGCGACGCGGCTGGTCAACCGCAACAGGCTGGGTCGCGACGTCTTCGCGCGGGGGGCGCCAGAGCATCTCGTATCGGAGAGAAAATCCGACTACGACGCTTCGCTTTACGACTTGCTGACAGCCTATGCCTCGCTCCGGCAACGGCAGGCGATAACGCAGGTGACGATCGAGAAGCGCCATGTCTGGTCGCTCGCCGATGCGCGCCTGATCCTTGCCAGAATGGTAGGGAGCCTCGAAGACTGGACCGCGCTCGATCATTTCCTCATTCGTTACATGACAAGCCCGAAGGAGCGCGCAACCGCCATCGCGAGTTCGTTTGCCGCATCGCTTGAACTGGTGCGGGAGGGGAGGCTGGAGATCCGGCAGGAAAGCGCCTTCGCGCCGATCTACTTGCGGCGCGGACCGAAACCGATCGATGCCGCAAGCTTGGCGGAAATGGAGGCGGCGCGTGGCTGAGGCGCAAAAATACCTGCCCGGGTTACCCGGTGAGGACGCGTTCGAGGAGGTTTTCATCGATCCGGGGCTCGAGGAGGAAGCAGAGAGGATTGCCGAAGCACTGGTCTTCGCATCGGCACAGCCGATTTCCGAGACCTATATCGCCAGCCGGATTCCGCGCGGGATCGATGTCGGAAGGATCATGTCGCGGCTCAAGGCTTCCTATGCGAGCCGCGGCGTCAATCTCGTCCAGGTCGCCGACCATTGGGCCTTCCGTACCGCGGCCGATCTTTCCTTCGTCGTTGAAACGGATGAGCAGGAAGTCAAGAAGCTCTCCCGCGCCGCTCTCGAAGTGCTGGCGATCATCGCCTATCACCAGCCGGTGACCCGTGCGGAGATTGAGGACATTCGCGGCGTACAGACCTCGAAAGGCACGCTCGATGTGCTGATGGAGGCGGGCTGGGTGCGTTTTCGTGGCCGCAGACGCACGCCGGGGCGGCCGGTGACCTTCGGCACGACGCGCGATTTCCTCGACCAATTCGGGCTGGAGGAAATCCGCGATCTTCCGGGCATCGAGGAACTGAAAGGCGCCGGCCTCCTTTCCGGCCGCGTTCCCTCCAATCTGCATATCCCGGTGCCCGTCGGCGAGGACGAGCTTTCCGACAACGAGGATCCCATCACCCCGATGGATCTCGAGGAACTGGGCCTCTTGACTCCGAAGGCTGAAGAAGAGGATTAGAAATCCTGAGTGGGTGTATCGGCTTTAACGCCGCTATGCCCGCCGAGCGCCTTCGGTTCGAGGAATGCAGGTATGGTTTCAGACACGCTCAACGGCGCCGTTCAGACGACGAGACGGCCCGGCGTGTCGTTTGCGGCAAGCCTCGCATTCGAAGACATCAGCCACCGCTATCATTCCAAGGAGACGATCAGGAATGTCTCGCTGACCGCCGAAGCCGGCGAGGTTCTGTGTCTGCTCGGCCCCTCGGGCTCCGGCAAGACCACCTTGCTGCGCATCGCCGCCGGTATCGAGATGCAGACCGGCGGCCGACTTCTGCTGAATGGCCGGGAAATATCGGGCCCGTCCGTGTTTTTGCCGCCGGAAAGGCGTGGCGTCGGGCTGATGTTCCAGGATTTCGCGCTCTTTCCGCACATGACCATCCGGGAGAATGTCTGCTTCGGGCTGACAGACTTGCCGAAGAAGGAGGCTTTGATCCAGGCTGATGCGGCGCTGGACCGGGTGGGCCTATTTCATTACGCGGATCGCTATCCGCATGTGCTTTCCGGCGGCGAGCAGCAACGAGTGGCGCTTGCCCGGGCGCTCGCCCCGCGGCCGGCGGTGCTGTTGATGGACGAGCCATTCTCCGGTCTTGATTCCCGCCTGAAGGACTCCATCCGTGCCGACACGCTGGCCATCCTGCGCGAGACGCGCGCAACGGCGATAGTCGTGACCCATGACGCGGAAGAGGCGATGCGCATGGCCGACCGGATCGCGCTGCTGAAGGATGGCTGCCTGGTTCAGGTCGGCACGGCCGACGAGCTCTATCGCAAGCCCCGCAATCTTTTTGCTGCCGGGTTCTTTTCCGAGATCAACGTCTTCGATGCGCGCGTGCGCGGCGGCCGCGTCGAAACGCCGCTCGGCGGCGTGCCGGCCGGAGAGTACAAGGAGGGGCAGCCCTTGAGTGTGGCGGTGCGGCTCTCCGGTGTTCAGTTGAAGCCGGAAGGCGGCGACATCCCGGCGCGCATCCTGTCGCGGCGTTTTCTGGGCGTGGTCGAACTCCTTGAACTCGCCGTTCCGCAGTCGGAACGGCCGGTCCGGGCCCGCATCCGCGCCGATCTGTTGCCGCAAGGATTGCGTGACGTCACGCTTTCCGTTAACGAGCGCGACATATTGGTGTTTGAAAAAGACGCCTCGACATCTTAGGTTCGGTCAGAATGACGGCGCGCCTTCGAGCCGCGCCTGAAAAATGACAACGTGATGGCTTTAAATCGATAAAGCCTCGAGGGAGTAAGTGGATGGGTTCGTTTAGCATCTGGCATTGGCTGATCGTCCTGGTGGTCGTGCTGCTGTTGTTTGGCCGCGGCAAGATTCCGGAACTGATGGGCGACGTTGCCAAGGGCATCAAGAACTTCAAGAAGGGCATGACCGACGACGACGCCGCCTCGGCTGACAAGACGATCGACGGCAAGACCGTCGAGCACAAGTCCGACGAAGTCCGCTGACGATCGAAAGATGGCGAAACCGGTGCGACATAGGTGCGCGCCGGTGAGCCGCATTACGGGATTGTAGGGCGCGTCGGATGCTTGATATCGGCTGGACCGAGCTTGTTGTTATTGCAGTCGTCTTGATCGTCGTCGTTGGACCGAAGGACCTGCCGCCCATGCTGCGGGCTTTCGGGCGAATGACGGCGCGGATGCGCGGCATGGCTTCCGATTTTCGTCGTCAGTTCGATGACGCGCTCAGGGAGGCCGATCTCGACGAGGTCCGCAAGACGATCAGCGACGCGCAAAGTCTCAATCCGACCACGGCTTTGCGCGACGCCATGAATCCGCTGCGGCAGCTCGGCAACGAGATCAAATCGGATCTGCAGAAGGCCACGACGCCCGACGCGCCGGCTCAACCCGTAACGCCGGAGCCGCCTGTGACGCCTGAGCCCCAGGTCGAAACGGCGAGCGCGCCCGCCACGGCGCCTGTGAAGTCCGTCGACGCGGTGGCAGCCGCGGCGGTCGGGTCTGCCTCCCGGCAGATGGAACGTGCTGAGGCGAATGAGGTAAGGGTGGCGGCGGCCACCGAGGTGACGCCGAAACGCGCCGCCAAGCCCAGGGCAGGAACTGCTGCGCAGAAGACGCCGCGGGTAAAAGAAGCCACGAAAGGGGTAGCTCCGAAGAGGGCCGCGTCTACGTCGGCGCCGAAGAAAGCAGCCGCCAGGAAGATCGCAGCAGGCGAAGGCTCGATTGCTGTCAAGACCGAGAAGACAAGCGCGTCTTCGCGTAAGAAAAAGGGTGACGCATGAGCGGCGACATCGAGGATAAGCCGCAGCCGTTGATCGAGCACCTGATCGAGCTCCGCGCCCGGCTGATGTGGGCGGTCGGCGCGTTCTTCGTCGCCTTCCTTGTCTGCTTCTATTTCGCCAAACAGCTGTTCAACCTGCTCGTCCTGCCGTTCAAGTGGGCGGTGAGCTGGGCTGGCCTCAGCCATCGCAACGTCGAACTGATCTACACCGCCCCGCAGGAATTCTTCTTCACCCAGATCAAGGTGGCGATGTTTGGCGCGCTGGTGATCGCCTTTCCGGTCATCGCTTCGCAGGTCTACAAATTCGTCGCGCCCGGTCTCTACAAGAACGAGCGAGCCGCCTTTCTGCCGTTCCTGATTGCCTCGCCGCTCCTTTTCCTCCTTGGCGGTGCCCTCGTCTATTTCTTCTTCACCCCGATGGTCATGTGGTTCTTCCTGGCCATGGAGCAGGGCGGCGGAGAGGGGCAGGTGGCGATCCAGCTGCTGCCGAAGGTTTCGGAATATCTGAGCCTGATCATGTCGCTGGTGTTCGCCTTCGGCCTGGTCTTCCAGCTGCCCGTCGTCACGACGCTGTTGGCGCGCGTCGGTTTCGTCACCTCGCAGGGGCTCGCCGAGAAGCGCAAATATGCGATCGTCATCGCTTTCATCGTCGCCGCCGTGCTGACACCGCCGGATCCGGTCTCCCAGATCGGTCTTGCGCTGCCAGCCATCCTTCTCTACGAGATTTCAATCTATACGGCGCGACTCGTTGAAAGACGGCGGGAAGCTGAGGCACTTGCGGGCGAGTCTGCGTCTTCGCAGGAAGGTTCTTCGGGGACGGTCGGGCCCGCCCAGGGCTAACGTTCTCGCGCCGTGACCTGACCAACGCGTGGGACGACTATGCTCGATATCAAATGGATTCGTGAGAATGCTGGCGTGCTCGACAAGGCCCTGGCCAAACGGGGCGCGGAGCCGCTATCCGCATCGCTGATCGCGCTTGACGAGCGCCGCCGCACGATCTTGCAGTCGCTCCAGGAGATGCAGTCGCGCCGCAACGCCGCCTCGAAGGAAATCGGCGCGGCCATGGCGCAGAAGAACAGCGAACTGGCCGAAAAACTCAAGGCCGAGGTTGCCGAGCTGAAGGACGCTCTGCCGGCGGCCGAGGAAGAAAGCCGGCGGATCGAAGCCGAACTCACTGATATCCTGTCGCGCATTCCGAACGTTCCGCTCGAGGACGTCCCAGTCGGTCGGGACGAGAGCGGCAATGTCGTCAAGCGGCTCGTCGGCACCAAGCCGACCTGGAACCACAAGCCCCGCGAGCATTTCGAGATCGGCGAGGGCCTGGGGTTCATGGACTTCGAGGGGGCCGCACGCATTGCCGGCTCGCGTTTCACCATTCTTAAGGGGCAGCTTGCCCGACTGGAGCGCGCGCTTGGCCAGTTCATGCTGGATCTGCATACTCAGGAGCACGGCTATATCGAGGTGCAGCCGCCGCTGCTTGTTCGCGACGATGCGATGTACGGGACCGGCCAGTTGCCGAAATTCGCGGAAGATCTCTTCCGTACGACGGACGATCGCTGGCTGATTCCGACCGCGGAGGTTCCGCTGACGAATATGGTGCGCGAGCAGATCCTCGAGGGCGAGAAGCTGCCGCTGCGGTTCACGGCTCTGACGCCGTGCTTCCGCTCGGAAGCGGGTTCGGCCGGGCGCGACACGCGCGGCATGCTGCGCCAGCACCAGTTCAACAAGGTCGAACTGGTGTCGATCACCGACGCCGAGGCCTCGATCGATGAGCATGAGCGGATGACGGCCTGCGCCGAAGAGGTTCTGAAGCGGCTCGGCCTGCATTACCGCATCATGACGCTCTGCACCGGCGACATGGGTTTCGGCGCGCGCAAGACCTACGACCTCGAAGTCTGGCTGCCGGGACAGGACACCTACCGCGAAATCTCGTCCTGCTCGGTCTGCGGCGACTTCCAGGCGCGGCGCATGAATGCCCGCTATCGCAGCAAGGAAGGGAAGGGTACGAAGTTCGTCCATACGCTGAACGGTTCCGGCGTCGCCGTCGGCCGGGCGCTGATCGCCGTCATCGAGAACTATCTGAACGAGGATGGCTCGGTCTCCGTGCCGGAAGTTCTCCTTCCCTATATGGGCGGCCTGCGACGCGTCGAGAAAGCGGCCTGAAGCCAGGCAAGCGAAAGAAACCGCAATGCGCATTTTGCTGACCAACGACGATGGCATTCATGCCGAAGGGCTGTCCGTCCTCGAGCGGATCGCGCTGACGATCTCCGACGACGTCTGGGTCGTCGCGCCGGAAGTGGACCAGAGCGGCCTTGCCCATTCGCTGACGCTTTCGGAGCCGCTGCGGCTGCGGCAAGTTTCGGAGAGGCATTTCGCGCTCCGGGGAACGCCGACGGACTGCGTGATCATGGCGGCGCGGAAGATCCTCGACCGCAAGCCGGATCTCGTTCTTTCCGGCGTCAATATCGGCGCCAACCTTGCGGACGACGTTACCTATTCCGGCACGGTAGCCGGCGCCATAGAGGGCACGCTGCAGGGAATCCGGTCGATCGCCGTCAGCCAGGCTTACCAGCATGCCGTCGGCGGCGCCGTTTCCTGGGACGTGGCCGAAACTCATGCGCCCGCTTTGATCCGCACCTTGATGAATGTCGAGCTTCCGGATGGAACCTTCCTCAATGTGAATTTCCCCAACTGTGCGGCCGACGCCGTGGCGGGCGTGGAGGTGACCTCCCAAGGCAAGCTCGAATTCGGCCTCAGCATCGACGAACGTATCGACGGCCGTGGCTTTCCCTATTTCTGGCTCCGCTTCGGCGAGCGATCCGGCGACTTCCGCTCCGGAACGGACATTCATGCCGTGCGCGAAAACAGGATTTCGGTAACCCCGCTTAAACTGGACTTGACCGACTATACCGTCCAGGAGCGCCTAGCGCGCGCACTGCGGGAAGGGACTGGCGCTTGAACGGACGCGTTTCGCAGCAGGAGGGGTTTGCAGCGATGGCGCTGCGCCTTCGTTCGGCCGGCGTGGTCAATCACGATTTGCTGAAGGCCGTCGAGCAGGGCCCGCGCAGCATTTTTTGTCCGCCGCAGCATCAGGACGACGTCTATTCCAAGCGGCTGATACCGCTTGATTGCGGTTCGTTCATGGAAGGCTGCGACTTCGCCGTTCGCCTGCTGCACTGTCTCAACATCAAGCCGGGCCAGCGTATCCTGGAAGTCGGCACAGGCAGCGGCTTCACCGCTGCAGTGATGGGGCGCATTGCCGAACGCATCCTGACGATAGACCGGTATCAGACATTGGTGAATTCGGCGCAGAAGAACCTCGAAAAGGCCGGCATCCGCAATGTCGTGGTCAGGCACGCGGACGGCAGTTCCGGGGTGCCGGGCGAGGGGACCTTCGACCGAATTCTCATCACCGCCGCCTTCAACAGCCTGCCTCGCATGTTTTCCGACCACCTCGTCTCCGGTGGTACTCTGCTGGTGCCGATCATGATGAGCGAAACGCAGTGCCGCATCGTACGGGTCAGCCGCACCGGTAGCCGTTTCGATCGCGAGGACCTGTTCGACGCACCCTATCTTCCGATCGTCCCGCAGCTCGCCTCGTTTCTCTGATGCGGCCTCCTTTTAGGATGTCGTTTTAACCAATTCTTAACGAAATCCAGTTTCGCGCAAGCTTGTGCCCGTAGCCCGGACAGGCACGATGGCTGAAGGCGCGTTTGCGTCGCGCTTGAGCGTTGATCCGCTCCATCGTGTCAGCGACGGAGACGGTGGATGGAGATTGCAAACAGGCTGACTGCGGCAACAACCGGTGACGGTTTGGGCAATCTCGCCGGCCGTCCCGCCGGGCAGGTTGTCTCCGGAAGCAAGGACGACGGCGTGGGCCAAGCGACGCCGGCAGGCTTCTTCGATCCGACGCCGCGCATTTCGCTGTCGGTGGACGCGCTGCTCTATCTCAGCCGGACAAGAAAGGCGCCCGAGAAACTGCCGCCGTTGACCGGGGACGAATGGAACAACGTGCTGTCGCCGCAACTGGCGGCGCGCGAGTATCAGGCCTTTGGGAAGCATGCCGAGACTGGCGACTACAGGGCCTATTATAGTTCCTTCATCGACTATTACGACAATCTCCGCCCGGAGGACCAGAACAGTCTGCGCTACTTCGGTACGCGTGACGCGGCCGTGGCAGGCCTGCGGTCACTTGAATACGATGCCGAAAGCGGATTGGACACCAGCGGAAATTTCGAAAGGCTCGTCAGCGTCTTCCTGGAGCAGGATAAGGCTGTGTCTTCAGGAGGCTCTGCTGACTTGCCGACGCGGGAAGCCCCGTTCGTCGGCTGGGATGTCGGCAGCATCAGCTATGAGGAGCAACCGCCTGAATCGCGGGCGCTGTCGGAAATCGAGCGCCTCTACTCCGAGCTCCTTTGAGCTTCCGCCGCTGCGCCTTTTCATGCAAAGCCATTTCCGCCTCACCGACGGGCGGGCGCCATATGGTTAGCATTCCGTCAAATCAATACCGCCCTTAACCGGCCGGTAACTCTAATGCGCTTTAATCATTCCACAGCGAGTTGCGTTCGGAGTGGGTAAGCGTCATGCGTAAGTTTTCATCTCCCAGTGCAGGGAAATCATTGGTCCGCCTCAGCGGGGCGGTCCTGCTGGCAAGCGTTGCGACCGGTTGCAGCTCCGACGTAAGCCGCTTTAACGGGCTCTTTTCGAGTTCCGACGATATAACCACCAGTTCCATTCCGGGGAACGTGCCGCGCGGCGATGTCTCTGGCGGCCAACTGGCTTCGTCCGCCGGCGCTGGCGGCGGGTCCTACGGTCAGACTTTCCCAAGTGGCGGTCAGAGCGGATCCTACGATCCGATGAGCACTGCAAGCACGCCGGTCTCCAGCGCCCGGGCCGCTTCGACCCCGGTCAGCGTTCAGCGCACCGCCTTGGCGGAGCCGGCACCCGCGCTGCCGCGTCAGCCGGAGCCGCAGCCGCTTCCTGCTGCCCGTCAGCCGCAGCCGACACTTGCGAAGGCTGAGCCTCTGTCTTCGTCTTCTGGCGGGACTTCTGGCAAGGGTGGCTGGACGACCGCGAATGCGCCTACGATCATGGTTCGCCCGGGTGATACGGTTGCCGTATTGGCTCGCCGCTTCGGCGTTCCTGAAAAGGAAATCCTCAAGGCGAACGGCTTGAAATCCGCGAGCCAGGTGGAACCGGGGCAGCGTCTCGTCGTGCCGACCTTCGGCGGTGCGAGCAGTGCCGCGAAGGCTGCGGCGTCTGGTTCGATCGCCGACTTCGAAGGCGGCAAGAGGCAGCCTTCGCCGTTGCCGGACGGCCAGCGCGAAATGGCAATCCTTCCCGGTCAGTCTCAGTCTCGCGAGAAGAACGAAGGTCGCAGCGACGTGGCTGCGGGCAAACTCAATAACGCCGGTGCGGGTGACGGCTCGGATGGTGCCTACACCGTCAAGCCGGGGGATTCGCTGAACAAGATTGCGAAGGCCAACGGCGTGTCGGTTGCGGCCCTGAAGCAGGCAAACGGCCTGACGGCGGAATCCATTCGCATCGGCCAGAAGCTGAAGATGCCTGGTGCCGCTGCATCGGCGACCGATGCGGTCGTCACGGCCTCCGTTCCGGCGAAGAAGGAAACGAAGGTGGCATCGCTCGATCAGGGCAAGCCCGCAGAGTACAAGCCGCCTGTCGCCAAGGAAAGCGTCTCCGATGTCGCCATCAAGACCGATATCGATGAGGAGTCGCCGAAGTCGACCGGCATCGGCAAATATCGCTGGCCGGTCCGCGGTGCAGTCGTCGCCAGCTATGGCGCGAATGTGGATGGCAATCGCAATGACGGCATCAACATCTCGGTGCCGGAAGGCACGCCGATCAAGGCGGCCGAGAACGGCGTCGTCATCTATTCCGGCAGCAGCCTGAAAGAACTGGGCAATGCCGTTCTGGTCCGCCACGATGACGGGACGGTCACGGTCTATGGCAATGCCTCGCAGCTCAAGGTTCAGCGCGGCGAGAAGGTTCAGCGCGGCCAGACGCTTGCCGCTTCCGGCATGACCGGCAAGGCGAGCCAGCCGCAGGTGCACTTCGAAGTGCGCAAGAATGCGACGCCGGTGAACCCGGCGACATTCCTCGAGTAATCGTCATAGCGCGCCGCTGTCTGCGCGCCCGATCAGGCCGTTGCGTCCAGTTGACGGCGTAGACGACCGGCCAGATCCTGAATGAATTGCCAGGCGACGCGGCCGGATCTCGATCCCCGCGTCGTCGCCCATTCGAGGGCGTCCGCATGAAAGGTCTCGGGCTCGACGGGCAGGCGGAAATAGCGCGCATATCCGTCGACCATGGCCAGATAGTCGTCTTGGCTGCACTTGTAGAAGCCGAGCCATAACCCGAAACGGTCCGAAAGGGAGACCTTTTCCTCCACGGCCTCCGAAGGGTTGATGGCGGTCGACTGTTCGTTCTCCATCATATCCCGCGGCAGAAGATGCCGGCGGTTCGAGGTCGCATAGAGCACCACATTCGCCGGGCGGCCCTCGACGCCGCCGTCGAGAACGGCCTTGAGCGATTTGTAGGACGTATCGTCGTGGTCGAAGGAAAGGTCGTCACAGAAGATGATGACCGGCATCGGCGCTTGCCGCAGGATGTCCATCAGGGCAGGCAGCGAGGCGATGTCCTCGCGATGCACCTCGACGAGCTTCAGGCCGCTGCCGCTATCGCGCGCCACCTTCGCGTGGACCGCCTTGACCAGCGACGACTTGCCCATGCCGCGGGCGCCCCAGAGGAGCACATTGTTCGCGGGGTAGCCGTCGGCGAAACGAAGCGTGTTGTCGAAGAGAATGTCGCGGACATGGTCGACACCGGTGATCAGCGACAGATCGATGCGATTCGGCCTGGCCACGGGTTGCAAATGGCGGGCGGCGGGAGCCCAGACGAAGCAATCGGCTACGTTCCAGTCGTTGTCCGCAGCCGCCGGTCCGGCAATGCGGTCGAGCGCAGCCGAAAGCTTCTGCATTTCATTGATCAGAATGTCGAGCTTGCTTTCACGCATCTGTATATCTCCAGGAGTCTTGGTCTGCAGCCGTGGCGGAGCGTGCGGAGCCGCTGCAATTGCTTGATTTGCGGGCCGCTTCGCCTCCGGCCGTGACGATTTTGTCGGTAGCACGGTGGTTTGCGCTGGAAAAGCCCGGCTCTCCGCCCTCAAGGGGTTCTCCTGTTGCGGAAATTATGTCAGAGGCAGGAGCAACGGAGAAGGGTGCCGACCAGTTGTGTCGTGGGATTGCGTCCCTATATTCCCGACGGATTTCGCGCGGGCAGGTAACCGCGTGGGTTGAACTCAAGGAGTGATCGATGTTCATTACCGAAGCTTTTGCGCAGACTGCCGCTCCCGCTACCGGCGGGGCCGACATTTTGATGTCTATCCTGCCGTTCATCCTGATCTTCGTCGTCATGTACTTCCTGATCATTCGCCCACAGCGTGCGCAGATGAAGCGTCGCGAAGAGCTCTTGAAGAACATCCGCCGCGGCGATCAGGTCGTTACCGGTGGCGGTATTGTCGGCAAGGTGACGAAGGTCGTCGACGATTCGGAACTCGAAGTGGAGATTGCCGAAGGGATCAAGGTCCGCGTCGTTCGCAGCGGCGTTTCCGAAGTTCGCGTGAAGGGTGAGCCTGTCAAGGAATAAACCAGCCACGACCACCCGGGTCTGGCGATGGAGCATTTCGAGGCATGCCGAAATTCTCGCCGTTGAAGAACATCCTGATCTGGCTGGTCGTTCTGGCCGGTTTTGCCTTTGCTTTGCCGAACATCGTTCCCAGGGAGCACCTGGCCGGATGGCCGGTGTGGCTTCCGCATCGGCAGGTGCCGCTCGGCCTCGATCTGCAGGGCGGCTCCGACATCGTCCTGAAAATCGACCGCGACAACCTCGTCGCCGAGCGGCTTGAGACCACGATCGCGCGAATTGCCCAGGCGCTGAGGGATGCCGACATCGGCTATACGGGTCTTTCCGGCAGTGGCCAGGAAATTCAGTTCCGGCTCCGCGACGCATCGAAGGCGGCGGCAGCCCGCGAGGCGCTCAGCGCATTGACCGCGCCCGTCGAAGCGCCTGACCACACTGGAAGCCCGATCCGGGAGTTGATCGCTGACGGGGCCTCGGGGCAGGAGCCGTTAAGGCTTCGCTTGACGGATGAGGGGATCGATTTCCGGCTGTCCGCAGCGCTCACTCAGGCGGTCGAAGCCGTGCGCCGCCGCGTCGGCGAGGTCGTGGCCGTGGAGCCGGTGATCCGACGCCGTGGCACAGACCGGTTGAGCATCCAGATACCCGGATTGGAGGATCCGCAGCGGCTCAAGGATCTCCTGGGCCAGCGCGGCGACCTCGCCTTCCGGTGGCTCGATACATCGATGCCGCCGCAGCAGGCCCTCGACACGCGGCCACCTGCCGCGTCGGAGGTTCTCTATTCGCTGGACGATCCGCCGGTTCCCTACCTCGTCGAAAGGCAGGCCTTCGTCTCCACCCCGGACTTTGCCGATGCGCAACCCGGGCTCGATCCGAAGACCGGCGAGCCCGTCGTCGACATCAAGCTGAGGACAGATGCATCCGAGCGGCTCACGTCGCTGTTGCAATCCGCGTCTCGGCGACAATTCGCCATCGTGCTCGATGGACAAGTGGTCTCGACACCTGCGCTTGGGGACGTCATCGAAGGCGATACGGCCCGGCTTTCCGCCGACTTGTCGGAGGAGGGGGCAGAGAATTTTGCCGCATTGCTCAGAGCCGGGCCGCTTCCCGTCTCGCTGACGGTTATCGAAGAGCGCACCGTTGGTCCGGAAGTCGGAACGGATGCCATCGCCAACGGCCTGACAGCCGGACTGGTCGCGGCAGCCGCGGTCGCCGCCTGCATGATCGGGTTCTACGGCTTCTTCGGCCTCGTCGCGGTGATTGCCGTGATTGTCAATGTCGTGCTCATCATCGCCGTGCTGTCACTTCTTGGGATCACGCTGACCTTGCCGGGGATCGCGGGGATCATTCTCACGATCGGGGTCGCGGTCGATTCGAACGTGCTCATCTACGAACGGCTGCGAGAGGAGGTGCGCAGCAGCAGCGAACCCCTGCGCAAAGCTCTCGACAACGGCTTCTCGCGCGTCCTGACAAGCATCTTCGATGCGAATCTGACGATGCTGATTGCGGGCGCCATGCTTTTCCTTCTCGGCACCGGGGCCATTCGAGGGTTTGCGGCGACGCTTGCGATCGGCAGCATCACAACCATCCTGACGGCGCACAGCCTGACGCGCCGGCTGATCCGCGGATGGTATCGCCGTCGCCGGCCGAAACATCTGCCGAGGGGCATTCGCACAGGTTTCTTTGCCGAGGCCGATATCCGGTTCATGGCCCTCCGCAACCCCGTTTTCATCGTGATGGCCTCTCTCTCGCTTGCTTCGCTTGTCTTGCTGGTGAGCCTCGGCCTCAACATGGGCGCCGATTTCAAGGGCGGTTCTCTCCTGGAGCTCCGGTCGAAGGCAGGCGCCGCCGATGTCGCGGATCTCCGCGCCCGCCTCGACGAGCTGAACCTGGCGGAGGTCCAGATTCAGGAACTTGGCTCGGCACGGGATATCCTCTTGCGCATCCCGTCGCAGGAAGCCGGCGACAATGCGGACCAGACTGCGATGGGATTGGTTCGCGCCGAACTCGAAGATGACTATAGCTTCCGGCGCGTCGAGGTGGTCGGCCCGGCCGTTTCCGGAGAGCTGACGCGGGCCGGAACGCTCGCCGTCGCGGCGGCGATACTCGCCATTATCTTCTATGTCTGGGTGCGCTTCGACTGGAAGTTTGCCGCCGGTGCGGTCATCACCACACTTCACGACGTGCTGTTGACCATGGGCTTTCTCGTGGTGACCGGCATCGAGTTCAACCTTGCCAGCCTCGCTGCGCTGCTGACGATCGTCTGCTATTCGCTGAACGACACAATGGTGATCTACGACCGCGTCCGGGAGAACCTGGCGCGCTATCGGCGGATGCCGCTGTCGGTCTTGATCGACGCGTCGATCAACCAGACCCTTTCGCGTACCGTCCTGACGGCGATAACGACTGCATTGGCCCTCGTTGCACTCTACCTCTTCGGCGAGAGCCGCGTCGTGCAGTCCTTCAGCGCGACGCTCCTCTTCGGAGTGGTTATCGGGACGATTTCGTCGATCTATATCGCCGGGCCGGTCCTCATTCTCTTCAACCGCCGAAACAATCGCCTCGACGGGACGTTGGGAGGACGCGGTACGATCCGGCACGACAAAGCAACGGGTGCAGCCTGATGGCAAAGGGTATCGAAATGCGCGAAGCGCACTTTCCCGGACGTGCGCCGATCGACGCCTATGGCAATGGCGGTTTTCGCTTCGCCGACATGTCGCACCGCGGCTCGGTGCTGCTGTTGCCCTCCGGCGTCTACGCCTGGGACGTGGTCGAGGGCGACCCGTTGGCGATCGAAAAATTCCGGCGCGTGCTGGACGAGGCTCAAGAGATCGAGGTCCTGCTCGTCGGGACCGGGCGCGAAATCAGACCTTTGCCGGCAGATCTGAAGGCAACACTTAAAGCGGCTGATATTTCGTCCGATCCGATGAATACCGGCGCAGCGGTTCGCACCTACAACGTCATGCTGGCGGAATCGCGCGCCGTCGCTGCCGCATTGATTGCGGTGTGACCGAGTATCGAAGGAATCCCAGCGTGCAAGAGCCCGATGCCCAGATCCTTGCGATTCTGCGGGATACCGATCGCGATCGATACCTTGCATGCCTGCTCGCCCCGCCGGAAAGGCGGCATTCGCTTGCCTGTCTCTATGCCTTCCATGCCGAGATTGCCCGCATCCGCGACGTGATACATGAGCCGCTGCCGGGCGAGATCCGGCTGCAATGGTGGCGTGACCTGCTGGAGAGCCGATCGGGGGGCGAGGGCCACCCGCTGGCGCAGGCGCTCCTCAGCTGCATTGACGAGCATCGCCTGCCCGTCGCCGTTCTGCAGAACATGATCGACGCCCGCATCTTCGACCTTTATGACGACCCGATCGAGGACACGACGGCGCTGGAAGGATATGCCGGCGAAACGGCGTCGGCACTCATTCAGCTTGCCTCGCTGGTTCTCGACCCGACGAATGCCGCGAAATCGGCGGACGCTGCAGGGCATGCCGGCGTTGCGCAGACGATCGCCGGCCTGCTGCTTCTTCTGCCGATCCACTCCCGGCGGGGTCAGGTTTATTTCCCTGCCGACCTGCTGCGGGCGACCGGGCTCGACAGGGAGATGCTGCTGGACGGGCGCGACGAGCTGGCGATCGGCAGGGCCGTTCACGCGTTCTGCGGGCTCGGCCGGGATCACCTCGTCAAGGCTCGCAACAGTCTGGATTCGATCTCTGCGCAGAATTTCTCCGCCTTCATTCCCGTCGCTCTTGCGGAGCCGGTGTTCGCGCGTGCCGAAGCCGCCGGAGCTCGGATTCTGCGGCACTCGATCCAGCCGCCCCAGTGGCAGCGGCAATGGCGGATGTGGCGCGCAAGCCGTCGCCGCCGCTTTTGACGCGTCTCGTTGTTCAAGCTGGCGCAAGCCTCGAGCGATAGAGGTTGGGCCTCACGGAATCCTGTCGTCCGAAAGGGACGGATATATGCTCTGGTTGATTCTCATCGCTGTGATTGCCGTCGTCGGTGCATTTTATGTCCGGATGAACGCGCGCGCCGAGCACGACGCCAGCAATCCCGACACCGGATCGGCGATGGTCGAGTTTGGCCGAGCCTTTCCCGACGAGGCTATACGGGCGTTGCATTCGACGATCGATGGCAAGGCCATTTTTCTTCGCCTGCATGACGGCAAGGCCGGCTTCATTCAATCCCACGGCACGCACTATGTGTGCCATGTCATTCATCCGGGAAAGCTTCGGGTGAACAGTTCCGAAAGCGGGCAGGGGCTCATCGTCCATTTCCCCGATTTCGCTTATCTGGACAACAATTTCGAATTCCAAACCGCGGCCGAGGCGGCCGAGGTCTCGCTGTGGCTGCTCGGTAGCTTCAGCCCGAAATCCGAAATCGACGCACCGCTCGCAGGGAGAGCAGCGGCGCAGACGATCGACTGAAGGCGGCAGTCAGACCAAGTCTCGCCCTGTACCGAGTGTTGTCTTGATCGCGATGCTCTGCGTGACGGCCTGCAAGCTGGCCGTTTATGCACTGTCCTTCATACTCGGTAGCGTCAGCCTGCCTGACCGCGGCAACTCCAAGAGACGCGCGATGAACGACTGCACCCCGCGCCGTCTGGCTCCAAATCCGGTCACCACCCAGAAATGCAGTGGGCTGGCGACCGTATGCCCGGCCAGCCTCGCAAGGCTGCCGCACTTCAGAAACGAGGCTCCATAGGGCTCGCGCATGAGTGCGACGCCGCTCCCGGCTGCCGCGGCTTGAAGGCCGAGATCGTAATCGGGAAAGCACCGGTCCTGGGGACGAAGATGATAGCGGCACCCGTGCTCCGCGAGCCACAGCCGCCATGCGTCCGGATAGGCATCGTGGATAAGCGGCAGCGCCATAAGGTCGTCGACCGAAAAGCAGTCTCCCAATGCAGCGGCAATCCCAGGCGATGCCACGGGAAAGAGCCTTTCCTCGAACAGCGCCGTCGCCGACCCATCCTTCCATGGTCCCCGGCCGTAGCGAATGGCGACGTCAATCTCGTCCAGCGGGACGAATCGATGGTCGAGGTCGAGATCGATGCGCAGATCGGGTGGCGAGCCTTCCAGCACGGCGAGGTTAGGGAGCAGGCACAGCCGCGCGAAGGACGGCAACACGCTGACACGAATCGCCTCGGGCAGTTTGCTTTCCCGCCATTCTGCGCCGCCGCTACCGATCGTATCGAGCCCCTGTTGCAGCAGGCGTACAAGATGCTGGCCCTGTGTCGTGAGACGAACACCTCTCCCGTGCCGCTCGAACAGGGGCATCCCGGCCCACTGTTCGACGGCGGCAACCCTGCGGCTGACGGCGCCGTGGGTGATGTCGAGGTCATCGGCGGCGCGGGAGAACGAGCCGGTGCGCTCGGCAGCCAGAACAGCGCGCAGAGCATCCAGGGATGGAAGATTACGCCAATATGAGCTGTGATCCATTTTCACACTTCATGTCTGTGCGGTGGTCTATGTCAAGGCATGGCGTTGTTCTATTCAGTCGCTATGAACAAGTCCGCTTCTCCCCTTATTCCCATCCTTTCGGTTGCTACGACGATTTTCGTCTGGGCGGCCGCCTTTCCGGCGATTACCTTGACCCTCAAGGAGATCGATCCCTTGCCGCTGGCGGCGGTGCGGTTCGCCATCGCGGCGTCGTTTGCCATGATCTGGCTCGCATGGGCGCGTCCGCGCATGATGCCGCTGGCCGATCTCGCCTGGTGCATCGTCTGCGGCATCGTCTCGGGCGTGGGCTACAGCGTGTTTCTCAATCTCGGCCAGGAGACCGTCTCCGCCGGAGCAGCCAGCTTCCTTGTCAAGACGGAGTCGCTTTGGATGGCCGCGTTCGCAGTGTTCTTGCTCAAGGAGCGATTCACCGGATGGGCATGGGCCGGCATGCTGGCCTGCGTCGTCGGCGTCGGCCTGATTGCTGCCGCCCAGCCCGGCGGAATCACGCTGGGCACAGGAGCACCCCTGGTTCTGGCCGCAGCCTTGTGCTCGGCGGCGGGCTTCACCCTGCAACGCGGATTGGCACTGCGTCATGGCGCGTTGCACGTAGCGGCCGTCACCTTCATCGTGGCGGCGCTCGCCCTGTCTCCGTGGCTGCCGCAGGCGGTGACGCAGATGCAAGCGGCATCCACCGCGACGATCGGATGGGCCGTCTTTCTCGGGGTCTTCCCCACGGCGATCGGCCTTGCATGCTGGGTCTATGCGCTCGGATACTTCGGTGTCGCCCACTCAGGCAATTTGCTCTATCTGGTCGCACCTCTCGCAATGCTGATCGCTTGGGCCATCGCCGGGGAAACGCCGGCTCTTGTGACGGTGATCGGCGGTCTGCTGATTCTGTCAGGGGTAATCGTCGTCAATTCTCTCGGCCGGAAGCAGGCGGCGCGCATCGATTCGACCAACAAGAAGGGCTCGGTTCCGGTAGAGGGCTGATTTATGATGTTTCGTGAGCCAGCCACTTGGCGCAGTCCTCGAGCGCCCGCCCTGCCGTCGCCTGCTTCTTGGCCAGTGCCTTTTCCTTGCCGCGGAAGCGCTTGGCACCTTCCGGCCTGGTGAGGGCGCCCGCCTCCAGTGGCGGAAACAGCCCGAAATTGATGTTCATCGGCTGGAACGAGCGCTTGCCGGGCTCGTCGTCGGAAACGATGTGCCCACCGGTGATGTGATTGAGGAGCGCGCCAAAGGCGGTCGTGGCCGGCGGCAGCGACGGTTTTTCACCCTTGCGCTCGGCAGCGGCGAATCGTCCGGCGAGAAGGCCGATGCTGGCACTTTCCACATAGCCCTCACAGCCAGTGATCTGCCCGGCAAAGCGCAGGCCGGGTCGGGATTTCAGCGTCAGCGAACCGTCGAGCAGGATCGGCGAGTTGATGTAGGTGTTGCGGTGTAGGCCGCCGAGCCTTGCGAATTCGGCGTCTTCGAGGCCCGGGATCATCCGGAAGACGTCCGTCTGGGCGCCGTATTTCAGTTTGGTCTGAAAGCCCACCATGTTGTAGAGCGTGCCCAGCGCATTGTCCTGGCGCAGTTGGACGACGGCATAGGGCTTGACCGAAGGATTATGGGCATTGGTGAGCCCCATCGGCTTCATCGGGCCGTGGCGCAGCGTCTCGCGGCCGCGTTCCGCCATCACCTCGATCGGCAGGCAGCCATCGAAATAGGGCGTGCCTTCCCATTCCTTGAAGCCGGTCTTGTCGCTGGCGATCAGCGCATCGACAAACGCGTTGTACTGCTCCTCAGTCATCGGGCAGTTGATGTAGTCCTTGCCCGTCCCGCCGGGACCGACCTTGTCGTAGCGCGACTGGTGCCAGCATACGTCCATGTCGATCGTCTCGGTGTAGACGATCGGCGCGATGGCATCGAAGAAGGCAAGCGCGTCGGCGCCGGTTTCGCGGCGGATCGCTTCGGCGAGAGCGGGGGCGGTGAGCGGGCCGGTGGCGACGATCGCCAGGTCCCACTCCCGCGGCGGCAGGTCGCTGATTTCCTCGCGGACGACCGAGATCAGCGGGTGGCTTTCGATCTGAGTGCTGACCGCCTGCGAGAAGCCGTCCCGGTCGACGGCAAGCGCGCCACCGGCCGGCACCTGGTTGCGATCGGCGGCCCGCATGATCAGCGAGCCTGCAAGGCGCATTTCCGCATGCAGCACGCCAACCGCATTGCTGGTCGCATCGTCGGAGCGGAAGGAGTTGGAGCAGACGAGTTCGGCGAGACCGTCGGTCTTGTGGGCGTCCGTGCCGCGCACGCCGCGCATTTCATGCAGGATGACCGGCACGCCGGCCTCAGCGATCTGCCAGGCGGCTTCCGAGCCGGCAAGCCCGCCGCCGATGACGTGAATGGGTGAATAGCGAGAGGTAGTCTTGTTCATGCGCGGCTTCCTACCACAGCCATCTCGCGCTTCCAACAAAAACGGCGCCCTTGGGCGCCGTCTTTGAAGTCCAGGCTTCGTTCCGATTAACGGAAGGAGCGGGCCGCAATGTTGCGGATATCGTAGCGGGTGATGCCGATATCGCTCAGCGCGTGGTTCGAAAGGCCGCCGAGTTCGGCGACAGTGCGGCGGTAGTTGATCCAGCTCTTTGCAAGGCGAATGGGGTTCATGGTCGTTTCCTCAGATCAGTTGAGCGCGACAGTGATTTGTCTGCGTCGTTGAGGTTCTTATACGCTTGTCTAATTGGAAGGTGGAGTGCAAAGAAAATGCATCTGCTATGCATTTGTGCACTGCATCGATGATTTGCTGGGCAGCGGGGTGAGGAAGCCCGAAAATGCGTCAACGCCACAAAGGCGGAGCAAGGGCGACATACGCAGTGCAGGGTCTTGTTTCGTCGCGGTTTTCCGCCGCCGCCGCTTTGGCGAAGCGGAACGCTGGCGAGACAGCTTTGTAAGGGATTTCGCACTTGCAAAAAAGCAGCGTCGCCCTCTCTTCAAAATCAGTGGAACCCTGCAACGAAAAACGCCCGCCGGGGGGCCGGCGGGCGTTTCGAAACAGTACCTATTGTGTCGCTTACTTGACTGCCTGGCGAGCGACGTAGGGGATATCGGAGCGGCCGATGCCAAGGTCGTTCAGTTCGCGGTCGCTCATGCGGCCGAGTTCGCTGCAGGTCTGACGATACTTGCGCCAGTTGTTGAAAGAACGTGCGAGGTTCATGATCCTATTCCTTTCAGGGTCGTTTGCCAGCGCTCTATCTCTCTTGCTGGCCGTCATCTTATGGATCTGAATATAATCGTTTTGAGCGCCGAAAACAGAGACGATGCTGCATCGCACCCATGCAAGTCTTGCAATCCTCCGTCGGCCGCTAACCCCGCCTTAATCTATTGGGCTGGCGGTGGACAACGAACCGGCCCAAGGGGTGAGCGGCAGGGATTGAAATGTTGTTCGAACAGCGCAAAAAACAACGCCCGCTGGGGGAGGAGATCCAGCGGGCGTTGCCTGTTCTGATTGGCAACTGGGAGGAGGAGTGTTGCCAATCCGTATCGGGAGCGCTGGGAGGAGGAGTGCGCTGCCGACCGATGATCTGAAGATAGGCCCGGACCCCTAATTTGTGTAGGGATACTGTGGAATGGCACATATGCGCCTACTGCATGGCTGAGGGCGCTCGCTAACAGAATTGCTTCGATACTGGGCAATTTGCGCAGCACGGCTCAAGGGACTTGGAAAGTGTTTCTCGCACCTGCGAAAACGAACGACGCCCGCTGGGGGAGGAGATCCAGCGGGCGTCATGAGAATGATTGGCAACCGGGAGGAGGAGTGTTGCCAACCCTATCGAAACAGCGCTGGGAGGAGGAGTACGCTGTTTCGAATTCCGTCGAGCTTTCGGCTCGGGTCTATCCGGAAGGCCGGGCGGGGACCAATCCGCGGGCTCTTTGGTTCTTCACCGCCGACGCCGCTTGATATCTTGAATATAGTGCGGCTGCGCGGATTTGTGCAGTGCGATGTTGGCATGGATGATGTGCATCCCGCGCAAATCGGCTGTTGCGGGAAGATCGCCGTCGCCAAGAATCAGATCGGTGAATGAGGACGCGTCGCGGCCCAAGTGCGGTGAGGCCCCGTCAGGATCGTTCAATGAAGTGCAGTCGACAAGGTGAAGCGGTGTACGACATACGCACCGGGACGACATTAAACGCCTCATCGGATGCCAGTTACAACAGTCTCTCACCGAAAGACCGGGCTGTCTTTCCATAGCGTTCCAGCGGAGAGCTCCGCGTAGCCGAGATTATAGACGGCCCGCATGTAGTCGGTGTTGAACGGATCGGACATCGAATAGGGGAGTTGGACGTCGATTGACGCAAGCTGGAACCGTGCCCTGGTCAGCTTGGAATAGTTATAGAGGGCCGTCAGCGCGCTCTGCGTCTGCGACTTGACGAAGATCGAGTATGCCCGTGCGATCACGGACAGCGTTCTATCCGGCGTGGAGGCAAACTCCGGCATCAGTGCGTTGTTGACGATTACATAGAAATTGACGTTCTGCCGTTTGGCGGGCACGAGGCTTTCGCCGCTTGCCAGCAGAGTCTGCGGAAGCATCAGGACCTGCGACGCGGACCCTCCATCCGAATGCATCTCCTTAAAGTGGCGCCCGCCCGCCTCGGCCTCGATCATTACTGCCGGATAAACGCCTGGGATGCTGGCTGACGCCACGAGAATGTTCCGGAACAGCTTCAGCGCGTTCGGGCGATTGCTGCCGGCAATGGCGCCCATGTTCCAGATAACGGCACGCTGGGTGTCGAGGTTGGTGGTCAGGACGAAGAGGCGACGGCCTTTTCGGTGCTCGGCAGCAACTTGCTCAAGGACCTCGGGCGTGATGAAGCGCTCGACCATCCGTGACAATGGTTCGGCGCTCAGCAAGCTCGAGCCCAACAATCCGCCAAGGCTCTTGCTTCGCGCAAGGTCTTTGGCGACGCCGCTCGTGTAGAGATGCACCAGGGTATCGTCGTAAGCCGATCCGAGGAATGCCAGAGGTGCGATCAGTGCTCCCGTGCTGACGCCGGTGACGACATCGAACTCAGGGCGGGTCTGCGACGCGCTCCACGCCGAGAGTACACCGACACTGAAGGCGCCGGCCGAACCGCCGCCTGAGATCATCAGGACATCAAGGCCACTGGACTTGGTCGCCGGCGCCCAATCCCCGGCGTTGCGCGGAAATTCGTCGAGCCGGGCGTCCAGATAGCTTCGGATATCGCCATAGCCGGTGATCGAGGCCCTGTCTGCCTCCTGCGCGTCAAGCGCCCTGTCGAACGTCTGCATGCAGCCTGACAGGATAAATACGATTGGAACCAAAGCCACGAGCGCTCTGGTCAGGGCCTGGGCAAAGCTCGTCACGAGGCGGCCGCGCCGGCTGTCATGAATTTCCTGCTGGGACACGGTCATCTCTGGCCATGACCTCGCTTCGCGGGCCTGCGCTCGAAGTCGATCGGCTCGCGATCATTCGGGACATGCGTTTCCTCGCCGGCGATGTCGTGGTGTGGCCCGGTCCGGTTCACGAGCCCCTTCAGTGCCGCGAGCAGGTCATCGACGAAGGTGAAGATGACCGGGATGACAATGAGGCTGAGCAGCGTCGACGTTATCACCCCGCCGATCACGACGATCGCCATTGGCTGTCGGAAACTTGAATCGCCCCCCGTCAGGCTGAGAGCGGCCGGAAGCATGCCCGATCCCATGGCGATGGTGGTCATGACGATCGGCCGCGCGCGCTTGTGACAGGCATCGACGAGCGCATCGAACCTCGACATTCCCTGGCGGCGCGACATGATCGCGTATTCGACGAGAAGGATCGAGTTCTTTGTCACAACACCCATCAGCATCAGCAACCCGATAACGGCCGGCATCGAGAAGCTCGTTCCGGTCACCACCAGCGGCAGCAGCGCGCCGCCGAGCGAGAGCGGCAGGGCCATCAGGATGGTGAACGGCTGCAGGAAGTCGTGGAACAGCACGACGAGAACCGCATAGATGCAGAACACGCCGATTGCCATTGCAAGAGCGAAGCTCTGGAACAGCTCCGAACTGCGTTGAAGTTCACCTTGCTCGACGAGGGTGACGCCCGGCGGCAGATGCTGAAGAGCCGGCAGCGCCTTTGCCTCACGATAGACGTCGTTCAGGATGCGGCCGTTGAGCTCGACGGAAAGAGTGATATTGCGCATTCGATCGATGCGGTCGATTTCGGAAGGACTGCCGCCGATACGGATGTCGGCGATCGACCCGAGATCGACGCTGCCAGTCGTTCCGGCCACCCTCATGTTCCGGATGTCGTCGAGATTGGTGCGCGCCTCAGGCGTGAACCGAACGACGATCGGGACCTGCCGTTGCGGCAGATTGAGCTTTGGCAAGGCAGAGGAATATTCCCCGTCTGTCGCCACGCGCACGGCTTCGGCGATGTCGCTGGACGTCACGCCAAGTGCGGCTGCGCGCGCAAAATCGGGGGTGATCTGAACCTCGGGGGCCTGCTTGGCGGCACTCGACGTCACCGCTCCGATACCACTGAGCGTGCGGAGCTGCTCCTCCAGCGCCGTGCTTGCACCATCGAGGGCACCGGGATCGTCACTGGCAAGGGTGATATCGAGCTGCGTTCCATTGCCGCCGCTTCCGACCGCAACGCGCACGCCGGGGAGGGCCGAGAGGGCCGAGCGGATGTCGCTTTCGATCTCCGACTGCTTCCGGTCCCGCTCGTCAATAGCCGTCAGCGTGACGACGAGCGTGGCCGTTCCGACGCTGCTGGTGTTGGTGACATCGGGACCGCCGCCCGACGATGCGGAACCGACCGCGGAGAAGACATGCGTCACGTCGGGAAGCTTGCCGACGATATCCGCCGCCTTCCTGGTCGTTGCGTCCATCTGATCGATGGTGGCGCCGGGCTGCAGGGCCAGCGTCACCTGCGTCCGCGCGTCGTCGGCGGCGGGCAGAAAGCCCGATTTCAGGAAAGGGATGGTGGAAAGCGAAACGGCGACGAAGACGGCCGTCACGAAGACGGTGGTCTTTCTGTAGCTCAGGGATGCCTTCACGACCGCCATGTAGGCACGCATGATGCGGCCATCCTTTTCCTCGATCGGATGGGCCTTCATGAAATAGGCCGCCATCATCGGCGTCAGCAGTCGGGCGACGACGAGCGAGGCGAGCACGGCGACCGCGGCGGTGACGCCGAACTGGCGGAAGAGAAGCCCCGGTATGCCGCTCATGAAAGCCGTCGGCAGGAAGACCGCGACGAGCGTGAGCGTCGTGGCGATGACCGCCAATCCGATCTCGTCGGCCGCTTCGAGCGCGGCGTCGATCGGCCGCTTGCCCATCTGCAGGTGGCGGGCGATGTTCTCGACCTCGACGATGGCATCGTCGACGAGGATGCCGACGATCAGCGACAGTGCCAGCAGCGTGATGATATTCAGGCTGAAGTCGGCGAGGTACATGGCGAGGAAGGTCGGTATGACCGACAAGGGCAGCGCCACAGCCGACAAGATTGTCGCGCGCCAATCCCGAAGGAAGAGCCAGACGACGACGACCGCGAGGATCGCTCCCTCGAACAGCATGTGCATCGAACCGTCGTAGTTGTCGAGGATCGGCCCGACGGTGCTGTAGGCTTCATCGATCTGCACGTCCGGATGTGCGGCGGCGAACTGCTGCATGGCCTTCTCGACGTCGGCAGCGACGCCGGTATCCGAGAAGCCGTTCGAGCGTTTGACCTCGACCGCCATCACGGGCTGGCCGTCGAGATAGGCCAGCGACGACCGGTCGGCGAAGCTGTCCGTGACGGAAGCGATATCGTCGAGACGAACCTGCTGCCCGTTGGCGAGCGGAATACGGAGCCCCTTCAAGGCGTCGACCGACGCGACGGCGCCGAGCGTCCGCAGGGTCTGCCGGGTGCCGCCGATTTCCCCAAGGCCACCCGAAGTGTCCGCCTGGACCGACTTCAACTGCGCCGAGACAGTGGCCGCCGTGACCCCGAGCGACGCCATCGTTGCGGGATCGAGGTCGACATGAACCTCGCGGTCGATCCCGCCGACGCGGCTGACCTTTCCTACTCCCGGTACCGACAGGAGCGCCCTTGTCATATCGTTGTCGATGAACCAGGAAAGCTCGGTCTCGTTAAGGTGGGTCGAGCGGATTGCATAGGTGACCAGTGCGGCGCTCTGTAGCGTCACCTTGGTGACGCTCGGCGACTCCATCTGCGCCGGCAGATCGGCCTTTGCGCTGTCCACGGCATTCCGAACCTCGTTGAGGGCTTCTTCGCTGTCCTTCTCCAGCTTGAAGGAGACTTTGAGCGAGACGGTCCCGTCGGTGATCGTCGTGGTGATGTGGTCAAGATAGCTGAGCGAGGCGAGCTGGTCCTCGATGATGCGGGCAACCTCCGTCTCGAGCTGCGTCGGCGCCGCGCCTTCAAGCGTCGCCGTGATGCTGATGGTCGGGAGGTCCATATCGGGGAAGTTCTGGATCGGCAGGCGCTTGAACGCCAGGAGCCCACCGACGGTAAGCATTGCGAACAGCAGTATCGAAGGTACAGGATTGCGGATCGACCAGGCGGAAAAGTTCATCTGCCTTACCCCGCAATATTCACGAGGTCGTTGTCGGACAGAAATGCTCCGCCAGACGTCACGACCTTTGCGGACTGGTCTATGCCGGAGATAATCTCGACTTCGCCGTTGTTGCGGCGGCCGGTCTCGACTCGGATCCTTCGCACGCGTCTGTTTTCCTCGGCTGTGAAGACGTAATTGATCCCGTCACGGTAGACGATCGCCGCCTCTGGAACCGTGAGCGCTGGTGTGGTCGTAAGCTCGATGCTGCCGGTGACATACAGGCCGACGGGCGGATGGACGTCGACGGGAAGCGCGACGTAGACGATCGCACGGCCTGTACCCGTGCTGACGGAAGGTCCGACAAGCCTCACCTTGCCCTGAATGGGGCGCTCATCCGGCCCGTTGATATGGGCCGTCAGTCCTTCCGAAATGCGCGAAAGGTAGCGCGCCGAAACTTCAGCCTGCCACTCGACGCGCTGTTGGCGGACCAGATGGAACAGCTCGGTGCCAGAGGAGACAACGGCGCCGAGTTCGGCCGAGCGCGACGTTATGAGGCCGTCGTCAACGGCCGTGATTGTCGTCTGGGCGAGCTTGATCTTCTGACTTTCGAGCGCCGCTTCTTCCGATTCAAGGCTTGCCTTTGCCGTCTGCTCATCGGTCAGCCGTTCGGTGATGTTCTGGGCGGAAAGAGCGCCCGAAGTACGAAGCTGCCGGGCTCGGTCCGCATCTGCCTTGGCCTTGGCCAGATTTGCCTTGGCGGTCTCGACGGCCGCCGCCTGCTTTCGAAGGTCCGCCAGCACACTGTCCTGGGAAAGCCGGACCAGCGTCTGCCCCTTGGTCACAACGGATCCGACATCGACCAGAACGTCTGTTATGCGTAGGCCGCTCGTCTCGGAGGCGATGATCGCTTCCTGCCATGGTTTCAGCCAGCCGCTTGCGGGAACCGTTTCGGGCCACGCCCGTTGCGCCGGGCTCGCCAGCGAGACGGTGAGGGCAGGCGCGGCGGTCTGATCCGCCATGGCGCTATGGAAGGGAAGCAAAAGCGCTGCCCCGACAAGGGCGGCGGCGAGTGGGATAAACGATCTTCTCAACGGTATTCCTCATACTTCACGGCATCGGTGGCGGGTCGTTCCAGGCCCACGACCGATGTCGCGTGCTCCACGAGTAGCCGGACGACGTTAAGTGCGGTCAAGTTAGTGTTAAGCTGGGTAAAATCCGGTCGTTCGCGCGCGTTTGTGCTGTATGGGTGGCTGAGATGAATGACGGACGAAAGCAGATGAACAAGGTTCTCCTCATCGACGACGACGTCGAACTGACGACACTTCTGCAGGAATACCTGGCCGAAGAAGGATATGATGTCGCGACGGACACGGACGGTCGCGCGGCCATCGCTGCTGCCGCCGGCAATTCTGTAGATATCATCGTGCTCGATATCATGATGCCTCGAATGAACGGGATCGAGGTGCTGCAGAGGATCAGAAAGATCAGCCAGGTACCGGTGTTGATGCTCACTGCGCGAGGCGATGACGTCGATCGGATATCGGGTCTCAATCTCGGCGCTGACGACTACGTACCGAAGCCCTGTTCGCCGGGGGAACTCGCGGCGAGGCTGCGCGCAATCCTTCGTCGCGCGAGCCAGTCCGTGGTCGGCACCTCCACCGATACGCTGAAAGCGGGCCGGCTCGCCATGCACCCCGGCAACAGAACCGCCGAATGGCTCGGAGAGCCTTTGGAGCTTACCGGCACGGAATTCAGCCTGCTCGAGGTTCTCGCCCGCAATGCCGGCCAACTGGTGTCGAAGCAGGACATCTCGAAGCGGGCCTTTGGAAAGCCGCTGGCCCCATTCGATCGCCGCATCGACGTCCATATCAGCAGCGTTCGCCAGAAGCTCGGGCTCAGAGAGGACGGACAGTCCTGGATCCAGTCCGTCCGTGGCCAGGGCTACCAACTTCTGCTGGACTAACCATGCCTCGGCTCTTCTGGAAGTTTTTCGCGACAATCTGGCTGACGCTCGCAACAACGGTCGCGATCATCATCCTCATGATCAACATCTTTGAGATCCCGCCTCCCGCGCGCGAACAGGAACACCGGGAGCAAACGGTCATTCTGAACCTGACCGCGAACGTGCTGACGAGGGATGGCGGGGATGCCGCCGCGCGGTTCGTCCGCGTCAGCGAGGAAACGCTACCGCTCGGCCTGACGATATCGGAGACTACGGCATCTGGTGCTTGTGCGGACGAGGGCAGGGCAGAGGTAAGATCCATCGTGAAAGACGGAATTTGCTACCGGATCTCCGTTTCCAAAGGGGCCAGCGCCATTCTCGACTACCTCGCCCTGTTGATGCCGTGGATCGCCATATTCGTCTCGAGCACGATATCAGCGGCAGCACTCGCGCGGTACCTCATTCGTCCCGTCGTACATCTCCGCGATGGCTTGAGTGCCCTCGCCCACGGCCGCTTCGACGTCCGTATCGGGGACAAGATGGCTGGGCGCAGGGACGAGGTTACCGCGCTTGCGCATGATTTCGATTCCAGTGCCGCGCGGCTCAAGGAGCTTCAGGATGCACAGCAGCGGCTCTTCCACGACGTCTCCCATGAACTACGTTCGCCCTTGTCTCGTCTGCAGGCAGTCGTGGGCGTGCTTCGGCAGAGCCCGGCAAAGCTCAATGCCATGCTGGACCGCATCGACCGCGAAGTTGAACGGCTCGATGCGCTGGTGGGCGAAGTCCTGACGCTGGCCAGGCTGACGGCCAGATCCGGCCTGCCGCTGACAACGCAGACTCTGGACGTCGTAGAGCTCCTCAACGAAATCCTCGGCGACGCGGCGTTCGAAGCCCAGGCGCGGGATGTCTCGATCACCACGAGTGTCGACGGCGTCTTCCTCGCCGACGTCGAAGGTGAGCTGATCTACAGGGCGCTTGAAAACGTCGTCCGCAATGCCGTCAAGTACACGGCCGAGCATTCACGAATATCAGTGATTTGCGAGACGACGGCCGACCTTCTCAAGATCCGCGTTACAGATCAGGGACCGGGCGTGATACGAGACGAACTCGAACGAATTTTCCAGCCGTTCTCCCGCGGGAAAGACGCGGTCCCACGCGGCGGATATAGACTCGGCCTGGCGATCGCCCGGCAGGCCGTCGAACGCCATGGCGGGCGAGTCTACGCATCGCTGCCGGACGGCGGCGGTCTCGCCATCACTCTCGAACTTCCGCGCAAGCCGACTGCACATCGTGCATCGGACGATCAAGCCTGAATCCGAATGGAGACCCCGGCTGGCGACAGATGCCGGCTTTTGGATTTTACCCAACTTTACACTGCCTTTACCGCCATTAACGCTGGCATCGCTAGAACCTGAACCACGATCCCGGTTCAGAGATTTCGCAAATGCTCTTTAGCTTCCAGCTACCCGAAATACGTCCGCAGGCAGTGCTCTGCGTGTTCCTGCTGTTAACGGTCTCCTCCTGCGCAAACGTACCCTTGCATCAGGGCGCGACGCTCGGTTCCTACGCGGGAATGACCGCCTCGGGCGGCACTCTGACAAAGGCGAAACTGCGGGTGGATCCGGCACCGGTTCTCGCCGCGCAGACAGTGAGAATCGTGCCGACGTCGGCGCAAATCGGCAGCGGCACCGCCTTCGACCCCAAAGACTTGGCGCTCGTCACCAACACCATCGACCGGGCGCTCTGTACCGGTCTCAGCGACCGCTTCAAGGTCGTGGCTCCAAACCAGCCGGCAGACCTCGTCGTCCGCGCGACGGTCACCGACATCGTCGCGACGAACCGGGCGGCCGCGGCGACCTCCACGGTCGCCTCGCTCGGCGTCGCAGCGATGCTCCCGGTTCCAGTTCCGAGGCTGCCGATCGGGCTCGGCGGCTTGTCCGTCGAAGCCGAGGCGGTCGGCCAGGACGGATCGCAAAAGGCGGCGATGGTCTGGTCGCGCGGCGCGCTCGTCCGCCTTCGGCACCGACTTCAGCCGCATGCTGGTCACCGGCCGAGACCCGTTCAAGGGGATGATGGCGATGCCGTCTATGCAAAAGATGAAGACGTCGCTCGGCGGCGATCCGAAATACGACGCATGCAGGGCGTTCGGCTCGGCTCCTGGCATCAAAGGTGTGGTCGCCGGTCAGTTCGGCCTGCCGCCTGGCTGGACCGACAAGGGCGCGTCAGCTCCCAAATAGCACTCGTTCGGCGACCGAGGATGCGGACGACTCGCTCTTGGGTATCCACAAGTAAATCAAGCAGATCGAGCGAATAAAGGATAATTGACATGAAGACAAATCTCCGGCTTGCGGTCACGTGCGCCACGATTGTTGCAGCAGGCCCCAGCATCGCCGCGGAGGGGCAGGCTTTCCTCCCGCCGGAGCAGGCCGCCGCCGTCCTCGCCGACGGACAGCCCTGGTCGGCGCTTGCGCCGGACGGCAAGACCCTCAAGGTCACCCTTAAGAAAGACGGCACCGGAAGCATCCGCGGCCCTCTGCCGTTTACGCTGTCCGTCACCTGGACGGTCAAGGGGGATGGGGTGTGCATCAACGGCAAAATGGGCACCAGGTGCCTTCGCTTTAACGAGGTTGCCGGAGGGCTTCAGGGCTGGGACGGCGACAAGCCCGACCTGAAGTTCAGCCGTTAGAGACAGATCCCGAACAATTCCCAGGGTGTGCCAATCGGACAATCCGACCGAAATTCTCGGAAGTATTGGTGCCGCTTCACGCGTGAAAGCGAAATGAGGTACTTCGATGAAATACGCAGCGATGATCGTCTCGGTGTCGTTTATACTGTTGGGTCAGTCGGCCGCCGTGGCGCAAGTCCCGCCTCCCGTGCTGCTTCCTCCACCATTGCTACCTGGCCCGCCACCGATTGTCGCGCCGCCTCCGCCGGAGCCCGACTACGCCCGCCGATATGATCCGAGGCACTCGGACTGGTGCGCGCACCGCTACCGCAGCTACAGGGCATACGACAATACCTACCAGCCCTACGAAGGGCCGCGAAGACTTTGCTATTCCCCTTTCAGCTAAGTGGAAGCGATGAAGCAAAGCCCTTGGCCTGACAGTTCAGGCTGTCACTTTCCTCCCTAGATGCAACGTCCTCACCTGAGCGATTGGAAATGACGCGTCGAGTCGCAAAAGGCGCGGGGGAGGGAAGCGTCCCACGGCGGTCGCGGTGCCGCGGAACAACAACCGAATCTCTCCAATGCTCCCTGACCGAGAAACCGACATGACGATCCTCCCCGCCAGACGAAAGGTGCCGTCCTCCAGAACCGGAACGACGAAGCTTGCGCTCAGTCTCTTGAGCATCTCGTTGCTTGCGGGCTGCGTCGTCGGGCCGGATTACGAGCAACCCCGGCTCGCGCTCCCGACCCGTTGGGGAAGCAAAGAGGAACAGAAGCCCGCCAAGCCGCCCGAGCTGTCACAATGGTGGCTGCAGCTTCGCGATCCGTTGCTCAACTCGCTTGTTGCCGAGGCAGTCGAGGGTAACCTCGACGTCGCCCTTGCCAAGGCGAAGATCCGCGAGGCGCGTGCGACCTATCGCGAGCAGCAGGGAACGCTTTTTCCCTCCGTCGACGGTTCAGTCTCGGCAACGCGGACGCGCTCGACGTCGTCGGTCGCCGGTTCGCAGCCGAGCGTCTACAGCCAATATCAGGGCGGCTTCGATGCAAGCTGGGAGCTCGACCTCTTCGGCGGCAACAGGCGCGGTCTGGAGGCTGCCCGGTACGGGGCGGAGGCGGCCGAGGAGGAACTGCGCGACACCCTCGTCACGCTCGTCGGCGATGTTGCCTCCTACTATATCCAGGCGCGCGAATACCAGTCGCTTCTTGCGCTCGCCCGGCGCTCGGCCGCGTCGCAGCGCGAGACGGCGAAGCTCACCCAAGAGCAATTCACGGCCGGCGAGGCAACAGGCGTCGACGACGCGAAGGCGGACGCGCAGGCGACGTCGACAGAGGCTGATATCCCGACCTATCAGATCTCCTACGCCCAGACCATTCATCGCCTGAGCATTCTGCTCGGCCAACCACCAGCGGCACTGGAGGGACGGCTGAAGAAGGGCGGCGCGGTGCCGCTGCCGAAAGCACCTGTCTCGACCGGGATCCCGGCCGAGCTCCTCGTGAACCGCCCGGATGTGCGGCTCGCCGAGCGGCAGCTTGCGCAATCCACAGCGAAGATCGGCCAGGCCGAGGCGAACCGCTATCCGTCGATCAGCCTGACGGGAAATATCGCGACCTCGGCGCTGAGCACGAGCGACCTCGGCAAGAAGTCGACGATCGGCTGGAGCTTCGGGCCAACCCTTACCGTGCCGATCTTTGAGGGCGGACGGCTCAAGGCCGCCGTCGACGTCGCCAAGGCCCAGCGCGACCAATATTACGTCGCCTATCAAGCGGCAGTGCTCAGCGCGATGGAGGATGTCGAGAACGCCATCGTGTCACTGTCGCAGACAAGGACACGCTATGCGAAGCTCTCGTCCTCGGCCGCCTCCTACCGCCGCGCCGCCGAACTGTCGCGCACCCTCAACGCGGCTGGCGCCGTCGATTTCCTCGACGTGCTCGATGCGGAACGGTCGCTCTATACCGCCGAAGAGGCACTGATCAGGAGCCGCGCCGATATCGCCATCTATTTCATCGCCCTGAACAAGGCGCTTGGCGGTGGTTGGGACGGTGGCATCGACGTGTCAAAGCCGGCCGTAGTCGATGTCAACACCGAGCCGCACCTGGCGCGCGCCAAGCCGCACAGTAGCGGCTAGACACAGGGCACATCGTTGAGGCGGACCTCTCTGGCTCGGCAGTTGGATCGCAAAGCTGCTCTTCAGGCGGGGCAGGCGAGGGCGTCACTGATCGGCACAATCGGAAGTTTGATCATATGCCCGTCCGAGCTTCGCTCAGTTGGGGGACTGCGTCTCAGTGTAACTGCAGAAGGCGGTCAGACAAAAAGTTGGCGGCGGTGGGGAGAACCACCGCCGCCTGCCACCCTTTGCAATTTTGGTAACGTACAGCGGGTGGCAAGCTCGTAGCTAGATTCCCTGCAGGATGGTCAACACTGCATCTCTCTTTAGCATGGCCTGAATCTCGTAAAGGGAAGCGATCTGGGCAAAAAACTGGCCCACAAGCAGTCCCGACCACCACAAGCAGAGTGCGGTGGGGATAGCCACGGTGGCTAGCACGGTGATTTTATGCAGCGTCAAGTTCCCCTCCCTCCGCTAAACACCACTCGAGGATAAGACAACGGGCGCCGGAGGTCGCTTTCTCACGTCTAAAATACATGAAGCAATGTGACGCACATTGTTCCGTCAGTTGCGAATGATGGCTCGAAGGGTCGCCTGTGATACCCGAGGGAAATCAGCCAAGGACGAGCTTCGACATCAATGCGTGCAGTCCTCGCGCCACTTCGTAGCTGTTCTGCTGCTGTTGTTTCCGGCAGAAGAGCTCGCAACTCCACCACCCGTCGTAACCGGTGGCTTTGACAGCGTCAGCCCAGAGCTTCAGGTCGATCACTCCGGCGCCGGTCGGGACGTCTCTCAAGACCACTTCATTGGGAACTCCGCCGGAAAACGCCAACGAGTCGCACACGTGGACGCCGTAAATGATGTCCTTGTCGAGCCGGGCGACGTCGTCGGGAGTATCGCCGGACGTAAAGCAGTGCCAGAAATCGATGACCATTCGGATATTGTCGCGGGCGGCGGTCTCGATGATCATCAGTTGCTTTTCAATCGTGTTCAGCGGCGTCCAGGAAAGCGCCTCGAGGTAAACGAGAAGCCCATAGCTGCGAGCGAGGTCGGCGATCTCGGATAGATTCCTCGCGGTGAGGGCGATTTGCTCCTCCAGAGTTAGGCCGAGCAACCCGCTGTAAAGGTTCGCTGGACGGCCGGCTTCGTGGCGCAGCACCGCCTCCACATTGACGGGGCCAGTCAGCACCTGAACCCCTTTGGCGCCGGCCACGGAAGCGAGACGAAAGAGCTCCTCCGCTTCTTGCATGAGCTCTTTCTTCGCTTCGCCCTGGCGCTCTATGTCTATCAGGAAGCCCATCCCCGGTACGTTCACGCCCCGGAGCAGCTCCGCCAGCTCTGCCTCCGAAAACCCTGCTTCCAGAAATCCCCTTAGCTTAGCCGCGGACGCTTCTATCCCATCGAATCCGACCTTTTCAGCGATGTCGAGATCGGTCGCGAGCGTAGAATGTTTTGCGACAAGGGAGTGCAGCAGGAGCTGGTTCGTTTTGGTCATGGTCATCAATCTTTCCAGATGTGCAGTTGCCGCCAGGGTAGGACCGACACGCGCGCTGTGTGTTCATGAGCTCGCATCTGGTCGGATCGCCGTCGCTCGGCCGGTTCTCGCCGCCAAAGCCACTGCTTCGGTAGCGACCAGCGCCGCGAAACTGTCCATGCCAGTCGCCAGCGGGGAAGCTTCATTTCTCGCCGCGCCGACAAACTCTTCCAATGTGGCGGTGTGCAGATCTCGTTCACGCACGGGAACGAGCTCGTTACGGCCTGCGAGCCGACGCACCAGAACACCGGAGCCGCGCGAGCTCAATGTACCGCTTGCAATCAGCACGCCGTCGGTGCCGGCTGCCACCACCATGCTTTCGATGTCGGCTGTGCCAAAACTCTCATGCGCCTGGAGAAGGCCACCATCATCCATACGGATTGTATAAGCGAGATGGTTGGGCGAGCCGTTCGATTCCTTTGCGAAGGCAATCGCCTCGACCGGCTCAGCACCGGTAAGAAAGCGCGCGAGATCGATGTCCTCGGCGCAGACGTCGAGATAGACGTTTCCGCCATTGTGGGGCATCTCCCTCCTCCGATTTGGAGGGGACTGAAAGGGGCCGCCGCGCAAGATCGATAGGGACTGGACCGACCCGATCTCTCCTTCGAGAATTAACCGGCGCATCGTCTGGTGAATAGCGGAGGCTCGAAGGGGCTGGTTGACTGCGAGCAGCACTCCACCGTCCGCGCAGTGCTTGACGAGTCTTTTTGCGGTATTGCTGTCTTGCGATAGCGGGCCATCGCAGAGGATGTGCTTTCCGGCATCGGCCGCCGCGAGAACGTAATGTGGCCGACGCTTGAGAGTGGCGCTGATGTAGACGAACTTGACTGCCGGATCGGACCACACCCGCTGCAGATCGGTCGTCGCCTGGGGAATACCCAAGTCATTGGAGAAATGGAGGGCGTCTGCTCGGCTTTGGCTCACCACCCAAAGCGGCGAGTGCCCCATCGCACGGATGCCTGCAACCATGTGCTCGGTTGCGATTGTCCCGGTGCCCATAACGGACCACCCTTCGTCGGCGTTCTGTCGCACTGCCATGGTGCCTCGCATGTCAGCTTTTGACGCAGTGTGAGGCATGGCCGCTCACGCGGCAATTTCGCATCCCATTGATGTCCTTCGCGAAAAGAAGTAGAGTGTGCTTCTCGTTGCTTCAGTTTTGGGACATGGACTGATGGATCAGTTCGGGGGAAATGCAGCGGCTCTGGCGGCCAATCTCAGAACCCTTTGCGAAGGGCATGGATCGATCGCGGCGGTCTGTCGAAAGATCAACGTCAATCGGCAGCAATTCAATAAATATCTTTCGGGCGCTCACGTCCCCTCGGCATCCAATCTGAGGATGATCGCGAACTATTTCGGCCTAAGCGTCTCTATATTGTTTTCGGATCCGGACGAATTTCGCACGCTCGTCGACGGCAATTTCTTCCATGCGATGTCCACCGCTCGCCAGCTACCGGAGTTTTCGCGCTTCGTGTCGAACATGATCGTCGAGAACAATTCGCTCGATAGCGACATTCTGGGTGTCTATGACAGGTATCAGTTTTCCTCCATCTACAAGGGCTTCGTTCTCAGGTCCGCCTTCTGCATCTATCGCAACAAGGAGTTCCTTCAGCACTATTATGTCGAGCGGTTCCCGAGCTTCGACGATCCAAAGAAAACGGAGTATGTGTTCAAATATTACGGCTTCTGTTTTCCCGTCGCCGATCGCATCTTCACGGCCGATTTTGAGGGAATCCAGCGCAACGAGCTGACCTTCGGGGTCTATGCTCAGGTCAAGCGAAATTCCAAGAACTTCATGTTCGGCATCGCGAGCGGGATTGCCGCGAACATGTTCAGGTCGCCATATTCCACGAAAGTGGCGCTCCACTACCGTGGACCGGGGCTATTGAAGCGCGAGCACCTCAACAACCTGACGGTGATGGATCGGAATGACCCGTCCATACCACGGGAAGCCTTGCAATATCTGGGTGACGGGTCCGACATGATCCAGATGGGCTGAAGCCCGACCGCATGGCCGGGCCTGCATGTTTCCTTTAATTGCTCTGACGAGACGCATGACGCCGCAGAGTCGTCAGGGATGCAACTCCACCGCCAACCAGACGGAGTCGGTGTCGGCGTAGTAGCGGTGCCAGGGATAGGTCCACTCGTTTTTCCCCGTCACCCTGCAGAACGGATCATGCGAATAGCCGACGGGCATCACCACGTCCTCATACAAGGTCGACGGGTCACGTTGCTTGAACTTCTGCATTCGGCCGGAGCCATGGATCTGCGTATGCGTCTCCAGGAATGGGTGCTCATGGTGAATGAAGCAGTCCGTGTCGCCGGGTGCCCACCAGAGATTTAGCTTCAATGTGAACGACTGCGGCGCCTCGTGTTCAGCGCGCTCGTTCGTGAAGACACGGGGATCCGTCGTGACCGAGCCGACCTCGTCCTGCTTCGAGATAAAGAGGGGAGTGTCTCTCGGAAAACTGCGGATCCGGTTGCCGAGCCAGTCCCAGCCCCGGAACATAGCTCCTCCAAGATTGGTCGCACGCTGCACCTTCAGCAGTGCAACCCGCTCGGCGCTCTTGATGCGCCCGCCGCGCAGCCAGGTGGATTTCCAGGCGGGAACGATCGCCGGATGCTCATCACCCGTTACAAGCGGCCGCGGGCTGAGGTTGACGACGATCGCGTCGTCGACCTCATAGTCAACAACGTTCTCGATGAGCTTCGCGTAAATGAACTCGTCGGCAAACGCGAGATCTCTGATTTTGTTCTCCACGGCGAACTCCTCCTGCAAAGGCTACTTTCCTCAAAGGAAGCCACGACAGGAACGAAATGCCTATTGCGCGGGACTCTGATTTGCCACGCAAGTATACGCGCACAGTGCGTCTAGTTGCGAATCCCCTTGAACCCGCCGCCGAGCGGCGCACAGGTCCCAGACCCACCAGGGGCTCATACTGATCTAAGATTATCATGCGGAAGGCGCCATGCGTGTGATGCAGACCTCAGCAGGTCTTGCGTCAGTCTGCGTCAGCTAATCGTGTGCTGCGAACTTGTAAGACCTACCCGAAAGACGGACTGTTTCTCCCATAGTCGGAAGAGCCGCGCTGATGAAGGCTCGCAGGCAGGAACACACCGAGGAGGGTAGATCAGATGAAGCTCACGGGCGGTCAAGTCGTCGCGAAAGCGCTTAAGGAATACGGAGTGGAATATGTGGCCGGTGTTCCGGGCCACGGCATCTGGTCGCTTTTTGACGCCTTTCTTGAAGAAGGCTCTGAGATTCCATTCATCCAGGTCATGCATGAGCAGAGCGCCGTGCATATGGCGGATGGCTATTTCCGTGCCTCGGGACGCCCGATGGCCTGCTCGACCTCAGTGGGTCCGGGTGCCGCGAACACGATCATCGGTCTGGCAACGGCCTATTGCGACTCCACTTCGCTCTTCTATGTCTCCGGTTCGCCGCAGACCTACATGCATGGTCACGGCACCATGCAGGAGCTGGAGCGCCAGCAGGACAACGCCTTCCCACGTATTACCGAGCAGGTGACGAAGCGCGCCTGGCAGGCGAACTCGGTTCAGGTCCTGCCGAGCATCATGCATCGTGCCTTCAACGCGATGATGACGGGCCGTCCGGGCCCCGTCCATGTCGAAGTGCCGATGGATGTGCAGGTTGAGGCGGCAGATGTCACCATTCACCCGCTGGAGAGGCGCTTGCCGATCGGCGTTGCCTATCCGGACCCGAAGGCGATCGAGGCGGCCATCAAAGTGCTGCTGAATGCCGAGCGTCCGGTCATCGTCGCAGGTGGCGGCGCGATCACCGCAAACGCCTCGACTGAGCTGACCCGCCTTGCCGAAAAGCTCGGCGCGGCCGTGTCGATCACCTGGAACGGCAAGGGAGCGATCTCGGAAGATCACGCGCTGTTCATCGGCGCAGTCGGTCAGACCGGCACGACCTGCGGCAACAAGATCACCGCCTCGGCTGACGTCGTCGTCTCGGTCGGTTGCCGCTTCACCGATTGGTCGGCATCGTCCTACGCCAAGGGCGTCTCGTTCTCGATCCCCTCGGCCAAGCTGATCCACATCGACCTTGATCCGCGCGAGATCGGCAAGAACTACGAGACCGAAGTCGGCATCGTTTCGGATGCGAAGGTCGCGCTGGAAGCGCTGCTGGCGATGATCTCCGACGCCGATTCTAAGAAGATGCTGTCACGTCGCGAGACGTTCCTTGCCGACGTTCAAAAAGCAAAGGACGACTGGCGCGCCCAAGTTGAGCCGCGTGAAAACAGCCGCGAAACGCCCTTCACCTCCCAACGTCCGCTCATGGCCCTTCGCAGGGTTCTGGACCGCAATGGCATCGTCGTTGTCGGGTCCGGCAACACGCAAGGCTCCGTCAAGCAGAGCTTCCCGGTCTATGAACCGCGCACGCATCTTACATCGGGTTCCTATTCCCCGATGGGCTGGGCAGTCCCGGCCGCACTTGGCGCGAAGCTCGCTTGCCCCGACCGTCAGGTCGTGGCGATCGTCGGCGACGGCGACTTCATGATGTCCCTGCCGGAAATGGGTACGGCAGCGATGAACGGCATCAACGTGGTGTTCCTGGTGCTGAACAACCAGGGCTACATGTCGATCCGCGGCGGCCAGCGCAAGTTCATGGGGCGTCACATTGCATCGGAGTTCAACCGTCACGCCGGCAATGGTCAGCCCTACTCGGCCGACATTGCGGCCTCGGCGCGCGCCTTCGGCCTGGAGGCCTGGAAGGTCGAGAAGGACGAGGACCTCGAAAGCAGCCTGAAGGCGGCGCTGGAATGCGGCGGTCCGGCCCTGGTTGAAGTCATCGTATCGCGCGATGCGGCAGGCCCGTTCGCCACCGGCTGGTGGGACTTCCCGTCGCCGGCCTACTACGAGAAGGAACAGGCTGCCTACGCCGAGATGCGTGCACGCGAGCAGCACCTCTAGGCAGAACTTCGCGAGGGGGCGGCAGGCCACCCTCGCACCTCACCATCCATCACGTTGAGAGTGCGGCGCTTGCGGCGTCCGTAAACGAAGAGTCTTTGTCATGATACGGCACATTAAAACAGCGCGGGCCCCGGTAGAAGAAGGCGGTACCCACAGCGCGGTGACCAAAGCAGTCGAAGCGCTTCTCGCAAAAGTCCGAAATGGCAGGGACAAGGCCGTTCGCGAACTGTCGATCCAGTTCGATAAATTCGATCGCGAATCCTATCGTCTTTCGAAGGAGGAAATCGATCGGGCGATCAATTCCCTCACCAAACAGGAGCGGGAAGACCTCGACTTCGCGCAGGACCAGGTTCGCAGGTTTGCGGAAGCGCAGAAGGCAACACTGACCGATCTCGAGGTTGAGACCCTTCCTGGGGTGATCCTGGGTCATCGCAATGTCCCGATTCAGAATGTCGGCTGCTATGTGCCGGGCGGCAAGTATCCGTTGCTGGCTTCGGCGCACATGACCGTCCTGACCGCCCGCGTTGCCGGCTGCGAGCGTGTCATCACCTGCGCGCCGCCTTTCCAGGGCAGGATTTCCGAGAAGATCGTCGCGGCCCAGGCGCTGGCGGGCGCCGACGAGATCTATTGCCTGGGTGGTGTCCAGGCGATCGCGGCGATGGCCTATGGGACGGAAACGATCGCACCGGTCGACATGCTGGCGGGTCCCGGCAACGCCTATGTCGCCGAGGCCAAGCGCTTGCTCTTCGGGAAGGTCGGCATCGATCTCTTCGCCGGTCCGACCGAAACCCTTGTCATTGCCGACGATAGCGTTGATGGCGAACTGGTCGCGACGGATCTTCTGGGACAGGCAGAGCATGGCGTGAACTCGCCTGCGGTCCTGATCACGAACTCGGAAAAGCTCGCTCGTGATACCCTCAGCGAGATCGATCGCCTCCTGAAGATCCTGCCGACTGCGGCGATTGCCGCAAAGGCATGGGAAGACTTCGGGGAAATCATCCTGTGCGACACGGTCGACGAGATGGTCGCCGAAGGCGACCGGGTTGCCTCCGAGCACGTTCAGGTGCTGACCCGCGATCCCGACTACTTCCTCAACAATATGAGGAATTACGGCGCGCTCTTCCTGGGTGCCCGCACCAACGTCTCGTTCGGAGACAAGGTCATCGGTACCAATCACACGCTGCCGACCAACAAAGCCGCCCGCTACACCGGCGGTCTCTGGGTCGGCAAGTTCCTCAAGACCTGCACCTATCAGCGTATCGAGACGGACGAGGCATCCGCTTTGATCGGGCAATACGGCTCGCGACTTTGCCTCATGGAAGGATTTGCCGGCCACGCAGAGCAATCGAACATCCGTGTTCGCCGGTACGGCCGCAAGAACGTCGGCTACGCGATGCCGGCGGACCCCAACTAACAATTTCGCGCAAAGAGCCTGCCAAGGGCCCGCGATCAACCGCAACCAGAGAGGAATACATAGATGTCAAAGTTTCTTGCAAGTCTTGTCGCTGCCACGATGTTGGTGCCAGCGGCCGCGCGTGCGGAAGGCACGATCGAGGTTCTCCACCACTGGGTTTCCCAGAGCGAGGTTGACGCCTTGAACGTCATCCGCAAGGACCTAGAAACAAAGGGCTTCCAGTGGAAGGATTCCGCCGTTGGGGGCATGAGCGGCGCAAACGCGCAGCAGGCCCTGAGGTCTCGCCTGACGTCGGGTGACCCGCCGGGGGCAATGCAGTTCCTGGGCTGGGAAGGTCCCCAGTGGGCGGAGCAGGGCGTCGTGCGCGATCTGAACGACCTTGCCAAGGCCGGCGGCTGGCGTGAGGCGCTTCCCCCGCAGTTGCTTGCTTTCGTAACCTCCGGAGACGCGTTCATTGCGGCGCCGATCAATATGCATCGTCAGAACTGGGTATGGGCCAACAAGAAGATCTTCGACGAGGCCGGTATCGCGGTTCCCAAGACGTGGGCGGACCTGATCGCAGCCGGCAAGAAGCTCAAGGAAAAAGGCGTCACACCAGTCGCGATGGGCGACGAACCATGGCAGATCGGGATCATCTTCGATGCGCTGCTGTCGGACCTGAACGGCCCGGAATTCTACAAGAAGGCAGCCATCGACCTCGATCCGGCGGCGTTGAACAGCCCGGAAATGGTCAAGGTATTCGACGCGCTGCGTGAGGTCCGTGGTCTCGTCGACGACAATTTCGTTGGCCGCGATTGGGCTGTCGCCACCGGCATGGTCATCAACGGCGAAGCTGCGATGCAGTTCATGGGTGACTGGGCGAAGGGCGAGTTCCTCGCCAAGGGACTGAAGCCGAATACGGACTTCTACTGCTTCGCGACGCCGGCCAAGGTGACCTCGTTCCAGTACGTCATCGACAGCTTCGGCATGTTCACCGTGAAGGACGAGACCGTCCAGAAAGCCCAGGTGGCTCTGGCCGAGACGATCATGGATCCCAAGGTCCAGAAGGGCTTCAACCTGATCAAGGGTTCCATCCCGGCTCGAACGGACGTCTCCGTGGACGACTTCGATGATTGCGCGAAACTCGGTTTCAATGAACGGGCCGAAGCCATCGAGGCGGGTAGCATGTTGGGAGCGATGACGCACGGCTTTGCCGCCAAGCCGGAATTCGCATCGGTGTTCGGCGATGTGGCCGCACAGTTCTTTGTCGGCAAAATGTCTTCGGAAGACGCCGTCAAGATGCTCGTCGAAGGCATCGACAACGCCCGCTGACTCAACGGCCGGGTGCCCAGCACCCGGCCCCCTCAATGGATTGGTCATCGGAGCTAGCTCATGAACGCCGCCAAGAGTTTTTCATCACGATTGGCAGGCTGGCTTCCACGCATTGTCGTTGCTCCCAGCCTGCTCGTCGTCATCGTCACGGTCTACCTGTTCATCCTTTGGACCGGCGTGATCTCCTTCACCTCCTCGAAGTTCGTGCCGGTCTACGACTTCGTGGGTCTCGAGCAATTTGTTCGGCTGTGGGCGACGCCGCGGTGGCACACTGCCGTTGCGAACCTGTTTATCTTTTCCGCCCTCTTCCTGGTGCTCTCGACCGGCATCGGCCTGCTGATGGCGATCCTCCTCGACCAAAACATCCGCTCGGAAGGGCTCTTGAGGGCGGTCTACCTCTATCCGATGGCCCTGTCGTTCATCGTCACCGGGACGGCATGGAAGTGGATCATGAACCCCGGCCTTGGCATCCAGAAGGTCGTCAACGAACTCGGCTGGACCGGCTTCACGTTCGACTGGATCACCGATCCGAACATGGCGATCTACACAGTCGTGATTGCTGGCGTCTGGCAATCCTCGGGTTTCGCCATGGCGATTTTCCTGGCCGGTTTGCGAGGAATCGACAATTCGGTGATCAAGGCCGCGCAGATCGAAGGCGCAAGCCTCCCGCTTATCTATCGGCAGATCATCATCCCGATGCTGCGGCCGGCGATGCTCAGCGTGATTGTTCTTTTGAGCTATATCGCGATCAAGAGCTTCGACCTCGTGCTGGCGCTGACCAACGGCGGCCCCGGATCCGCAACGGAACTTCCGTCGACCTTCATGTTCTCGGCGACGTTCCGCAGAAACCAGATGGGGGTCGGGGCGGCGAGCGCAATCATGATGCTCATGACCGTCGCGGCAATCATCATCCCCTATCTCTATTCCGAACTTCGGGAGCGCAACAATGGCTAACGCCCTCTCGCAGCAGACGCAAATCGGTGACGCCCTCTTGCAGAAAAATCGGATGCGACTAGGTCGTCTGTTCATCTATTGCCCGCTCGCTGTCATGGCAGTTCTCTACCTGATGCCCCTATGGGTTATGGTCGTGACATCGCTCAAGCCGCTCGATGAAATCTACGGCGGCTCCTTCATCGGCCCGCCGCAGACCGTCACCCTCGACGCTTGGCGTGCAGCCTGGTCACAGGCCTGCATCGGCACGGAATGCACCGGTCTGAAGCCCTATTTCGTGAACTCGCTGCTCATGGTGATTCCGGCGGTCGTCCTTTCGACCGGCATCGGGGCCATCAATGGCTACATCCTGACGAAATGGCGGTTTCCGGGCGCGAACTTCGTCTTCGGCTTGCTGCTCTTCGGCTGCTTCCTGCCGTATCAGGCGATCCTGATTCCGATGGCGCGTACCCTCGGCCTGCTCGGTCTCGCGGGCAGCATTCCGGGCCTTATATTCGTCCATGTCGCGTACGGCATATGCTTTACCACGCTGTTTTTCCGCAACTATTTTGTCTCGTTGCCGGACGAACTCACCAAGGCCGCCATGGTCGACGGAGCAGGCTTTTTCAGGATCTTCTGGAGCGTCATCCTGCCCACATCGATTCCGATCATCGTTGTCTCCTGTATCTGGCAGTTCACGCAGATCTGGAACGACTTCCTGTTCGGAGTCTCGTTCACGTCCGGTGGCAACAGCCCGATAACGGTCGCGCTGAACAACATCGTCAACGTGACCACTGGGCGCAAACAGTACAACGTCGACATGGCCGCAGCCATGATCGCCGCCATCCCCACACTCTTCGTCTACATCGTCGCAGGACGCTACTTCGTCCGCGGACTGACGGCCGGCGCCGTGAAAGGCTGATCCAATGTCCACTCTTGAAATCGATCGCGTTCGCAAAACCTACGGCAACCTCGAAGTCCTCAAGGAGGTGAGCATCTCAATCGGAACGGGAGACTTCCTTGTCCTTCTCGGTCCGTCCGGATGTGGCAAGTCCACCCTTCTGAACATGATTGCCGGTCTGGAAAACATCTCAGGCGGAGAGGTCCGGATTGCCGGCAAGGTGGTGAACGAGCTGTCGCCGAAAGATCGCGACATCGCGATGGTCTTCCAGTCCTACGCGCTTTATCCGACGATGACCGTTCGACAGAACATCGAGTTCGGCATGAAGATCCGCGGCATACCGCCGGCTCACCGCGAGAAGGCCGTTCGAGCTGCCGCGGAGCTGTTGCAGATCACGCACCTTCTGGATCGCAAACCCTCGCAACTGTCGGGCGGTCAGCGCCAGCGTGTTGCGATGGGACGCGCCATCGTGCGCCAACCCAAGCTCTTCCTGTTCGATGAGCCGTTGTCGAACCTCGACGCGAAGCTCAGGGTCGACATGCGCACGGAAATAAAGCGTCTGCACGCGCGGCTCGGCACGACGATCGTCTATGTCACGCACGACCAGATCGAAGCGATGACCCTGGCTACCCGCGTCGCCGTCATGAAGGGCGGCGTGGTCCAGCAGCTCGACGAACCCCAGACGGTGTACGACCGGCCGGCGAACGTTTACGTCGCCAGGTTCGTCGGTTCGCCTGCCATGAACATCATTCCAGGCAAGATCGAAATCGAGGGAGGGTCCGCAACCGCCGTCATCGAAGTCGCGAACCGGCAGGCTGCGCGCGTTTCGGGAATCAATCTGTCCAGCCAGGCGGCGTCCAAATATGCCAACCGAAAAGTCCTCATCGGCATCCGGCCCGAAATGTTCAGCGTCGGCAATGGCCAGACCGAGGGGGCAGTCTCCGTGGACGTCGATGTGGTGGAGCCCACCGGGCCCGATACGCTCGCCGTGTTCCAGCTTGGCGGTGTGGAGGTCACGGCCCGATTGCCGCCCAAGCAGGTGAGTGCACGCACCCCGGCGACGCTCTCCGTCGATACTTCGAAAGTCGTTCTCTTCGATCCGGACAGCGAAGAACTGATCAATTGACAGGATATTCCATGCAGCAGGTAGCGGACATCGTCATCATCGGGTCGGGCATCGGCGGCAGCTCTCTCGCCTACAGTCTTGCGGGCTGCGGAAAGCGCATCGTCATTCTCGAACGCGGGGAGTATCTCAAGGACACGCCCGAGGCTCGGGATGACGTGGCGATTTTCCAGAAGGGCTTCTTCAGGTCGACTGAAGAATGGCTCGGTACCGATGGCCAGTCGTTCCTGCCCGGCAACTACTATTATGTCGGAGGCAATTCGAAGTTCTTCGGGGCGGTGATGTACCGCTACAGGGCCGAGGACTTTGAGCCGCGGCCGCACATGCAAGGCAGGTCGCCTGGCTGGCCGTTGAGCTACGCCGACATGGAGCCCTGGTACGAGAGGGCTGAGGAAATCTACAGCGTCCGCGGTACGGGGGAGCAGGATCCGACGGAGCCGCCCCGATCGCATCCGTACCGCTTCCCGGCTGTTCCCGATGAGCCGGCCATTGCCGCAGTTCGTGACCGGTTGCGCAAGGCCGGCGTCCACCCGGCAAGCCTACCGCTGGCGATCGATATCGAGGAATGGCTCCGGCGCGCGAAGACGGGTTGGGACGCTTTCCCGAACACCGGACGTGGCAAGATCGACGCGGAGGTCGGCCCGCTGGCCAGTGCCTTGGCGCACCCGAACGTAAGCGTCATCACGGGCGCCAACGTGGTGCGACTGGAAACGGACCCCTCCGGCACGAAAGTGACGGCCGCCGTGTTTATCAAAGACGGTAGAGAGCAGCGGATCGGCGCCGACACTTTCGCGGTCGCTGCCGGTGCGGTTCAGTCCGCCGCGCTGCTGCTGAGGTCCGCCAATGAGGCGCATCCTCGGGGTCTCGCCAACGGCTCCGATCAGCTTGGCCGCAACTTCATGAATCACAACACGACCGCGATGCTGACAATCGACCCAAGGTCTCGCAACACCGCCGTCTATCAGAAGACCTTGGCCTTCAACGATTTCTACAACAAGGATCCGGACACGGGCTTTCCGCTGGGCAATGTTCAACTGCTCGGCCACATCACCGGCAACATCCTGAAGGCTCAAACGCCGACGGTGCCCGCATGGATGGCGGGGCTCATGGCGCGTTATGCCTATGGCTGGTTCCTGACAAGCGAGGATCTGCCGAGTCCCGAAAGCCGCGTCATGGTGCGGGACGGCAAGATCGTGATGCACTGGGTGCGCTCCAACATGCGGGCCCATGAAACGCTGATCAAAAGAACCCGCGACGTCATGCGCAGGGCCGGCTTTCCCATCGTCCTGACGCGCACTTTCGGTCGGAAGACGACTTCTCACCAATGCGGCACAGCCAGGCTGGGCGATGATCCCAAGAGCTCGGTCGTGTCGCTCGACTGCCGCGCACATGATCTCGACAATCTCTATGTCACCGATGCTTCGGTGCTGCCGACATCTGCTGCGGTCAATCCGGCTCTGACGATCGCGGCGCTCGCGATCAAGGCGGGGCAGTCGATCAGGGCAAGGTTCGACGGTCGGGAGGACTTGAATGGTTGACTACATCGTCATTGGCGGCGGTTCCACCGGCTGCGTGGTTGCTTCTCGCCTGTCCGAAGATCCCGACAGGTCTGTGGTGCTTTTGGAAGAGGGGCCCAGAGATATAAATCCGTACATTCACATACCTGGCGCCTACTACAAGACCGCACAAGGCTCTTTGCTGAAGCGCATGCCATGGATCCCGAGGCCGGAACAGGGTCGATCCGAGGACCCGACAATGGTGCAGGCAAGCGTTCTCGGGGGAGGGAGCTCCGTCAACGCCATGATTTATATCAGGGGCGTTCCCTCCGACTACGATCGATGGGTCGACCTCGGCGCGACGGGTTGGAGCTACAGTGACGTTCTTCCCTATTTCCTGAAGGCCGAGGATAACAACCGGTTCTGCAATGAGAGCCACGCGGTTGGCGGTCCGTTGGGCGTCTCGGACATCGAATATATTCATCCCTTGACGCGAGCATGGCTGCTGGCCTGCCAGCAGGCGGGTCTTCCCTACAATCCGGACTTCAATTCGGGCAACCAAGCGGGCTGCGGCCTGTATCAGATCACCGCGAGGAACGGCAGGCGGAGCAGCGCTGCTGTCGCCTACATCGGGCCGGCGCGCAAGAGACGTAACTTGCGGGTCGAGACCGGCGCCCGCGTCACACGAATTATCATCGAAAAGGGAAGGGCAGTCGGGGTCGAATACGTGAAAGGCGGGCGAACCCAGGTCCTGCGCGCCGACCGGGAGGTCATCCTGTCGGCCGGGGCCATAAACTCCCCGAAGCTCTTGATGTTGTCCGGCATTGGACCGGCTCGGCATCTCGAGAAGCACGGCATCAAAGTGCACGCCGATCTCCCCGGTGTCGGCCAGAACCTCCAGGATCATATCGAGATATCCCTGATCTATCAGCTTACCGGGCCCCACAGCTACGACAAATATAAAAAGCCGCATTGGAAGGCGCTCGCAGGCCTGAACTATCTCCTGTTCAGAGGAGGGCCAGCGTCGTCAAACCTGATCGAAGGTGGCGCCTTCTGGTGGGGCAATAGAGATGAGCCGGTTCCGGATATCCAGTACTTCATGGTCGTGGGCGCCGGAATCGAGGAAGGCGTGGACGCCGTGCCGGGAGGCAACGGTTGCACGATCAATCTCGGACAGATACGCCCCCGTTCGCGAGGCGAAGTAAGTCTCAACAGCGCCAATCCGGTCGAACCGCCTCGAATCGCTCCAAACTACTTCGCCGAGCCGGAAGACCTGGATGCTTTGACGGACGGCACCATGTTCGCCATGGACATCATGGATCAGCCGGCGATCCGTCGGTATCTCGCCGGTCGGCATGTTCCCGCTTCTGTTTCTTCCCGTCAGGAGATCCGAGACTTCTGCCAACGCGAGGCTCACGCGGCGCTGCACCCGGCCGGAACTTGTCGGGTCGGGCAGGATGAAACGGCAGTTGTCGATCCGCAGCTTCGGGTTCGCGGCGTCTCAGGTCTCCGGGTGGCGGATGCTTCGATCATGCCGACCCTCATCTCCGGAAATCCCAATGCGGTGTGCATCATGATCGGCGAGAAGGCTGCGGATCATCTGAAGGAGTCGGTTTAGGGAGGTCGTGCGCGGGGGACGGCGGCATCGATGACGCAAGTGTTCGCGGATATGTCAATGAATGGTGCCCGGTGAGGGACTCGAACCCCCATGCTCTCGCGCTTGGACCTAAACCAAGTGTGTCTACCAATTCCACCAACCGGGCAACGGATGGGCTTGCGATGCCTGTAGAACAATGACGGGCATTTTGGCAAGTCTTGCGTGGAGAGGCGGCGAGCGGCTCGGAGCAGGCGCGGCTCTGGCGCCTTGTCGATATGTGACGCTGCCGGTGCAGCATGGAACTCCTAGCGGCTCTCGCACCGGAAATACTTGCCATTCGGCGGTTATCGGGTGTATTTGGCGCCCGTGACACACCGCGAAATGTGCCATGACTTCGTGACGCCTTGTCGACAGCGACGTGGCGGTCGCGATTAAGTGATTGAATTCACTGTCCTCTGGTGGACCGACATTGCGTGGCGATGAATTGGCGCTGGTGCGGCGAGGCGAGAAGCTGGAAGTCTCGCCAGTTGGATCGGACCGATATCGCGGCCACATGTCGGTATTCGACGGTGAGGAGGGCAGGCAAAATGCCATTTTGCTTGCAAAACGGTTGCGGAATTGCGTAAAGCCACTCCCGGCAAATGGATCGGCTCAAGTGCTCGCCAGGCCTTTCGGGGCAAGAGCACTGTCAACGTGAAGTGAAGGTTTGAACATGCAGGTTATCGAAACGCTCGCTGAAGGGCTGAAGCGCGAACTCAAGGTCGTAATCCCGGCCGATGAAATGCAAACTCGGATGAACGAGCGTCTGGCCGAGGTGAAGGACCGCGTCCGCATCAACGGCTTCCGCCCCGGCAAGGTGCCGGTTGCCCATCTGAAGAAGGTCTACGGCAAGTCGATCATGGCCGAACTCGTCAACGAGATCGTTCGCGATAAGCCGACCGAAATTCTGACGGGCCGCGGCGAGAAGTCCGCCACGCAGCCTGAAGTCGCCATGACCGAGGATGAGGCCGAAGCCGACAAGATCCTCAAGGCCGAAGCCGATTTCGAATTCACGCTCGCCTACGAGATCATCCCGGCGATCGAGCTCAAGGATGCGACCGGCATCAAGGTGACCCGCGAAGTCGTCGAGATCGGCGAAGACGAAGTCAACGCGCAGATCCTGCGCATCGCCGAAAGCGCCCGGACCTATGAATCGAAGAAGGGCAAGGCTGCCGACGGCGATCGCGTCACCATCGACTATCTCGGCAAGGTCGACGGCGAAGCCTTCGACGGCGGCAAGGACGAGGACGCCGAACTGGTTCTCGGCTCCAACCGCTTCATTCCCGGCTTCGAAGAGCAGCTCGTCGGCGTCAAGGCCGGCGACGAGAAGACCATCACGGTCACCTTCCCGGCCGACTACCCGGCCGCCAACCTCGCCGGCAAGGAAGCGACCTTCGACATCACCGTCAAGGATGTCGCTGCCGCCGCTCCGATCGAGATCAACGACGAGCTCGCAACAAAGCTCGGCCTCGAATCGGCCGACAAGCTGAAGGAAATCGTCCGCGGTCAGATCGAAAGCCAGTACGGTTCGGTCACCCGCCAGAAGGTCAAGCGCCAGCTTCTCGACCAACTCGACGAGCTCTATCAGTTCGAAACGCCCGAGCGCCTCGTCAACGCCGAATTCGAGAACATCTGGCGCCAGATCAACACCGACCTCGAGCAGGCCGGCAAGACCTTCGCCGATGAGGATACGACGGAAGAAGAAGCCCGCACCGAGTACCGCAAGCTCGCTGAGCGTCGCGTTCGTCTCGGCCTCGTACTCTCCGAAATCGGCGAGAAGGCCGGCGTCCAGGTGAGCGATGACGAAATGCAGCGCTCGCTGTTCGAGCAGCTGCGTCAGTTCCCCGGCCAGGAAAAGCAGATCCTCGACTACTTCAAGAATACGCCGGGCGCGGCCGCTTCGCTGCGCGCCCCGCTCTTCGAGGAGAAGGTCGTCGACCACCTGCTTTCGGAAGTTGCGGTGACCGACAAGACGGTTTCCAAGGACGAGCTGATGGCCGAGGACGAAGCCGAAGACAAGCCGGCAAAGAAGACGCCGGCCAAGAAGAAGGCGGCTGCGAAGGCCGAAGCTGGCGAAGGCGAAGAAGCCGCAGCTCCGAAGAAGAAGGCTCCGGCCAAGAAGAAGGCCGCGGACGAGAGCGCCGAGTAATCGGCACTCTCCATACCTTCAAGGCCGCCTACGGGCGGCCTTTTCATATCAGCAAAAGGAAGGCCGCCGAATGGCGGCCCGGATCGCAAGGCGGCGGCCAGAACGCAAGCGCTGGTCTGACCCCATCTTCCGGTTCTTCATTTCTGTAACGTGTCCGCACTCTTCCCGGCGAGGCGATGACGCTGTAGGGTGGCCGAACGTGCGCCCGACCATCCCACCCGGAGGCTCCGTATGGCCGAGGTCTTGTTGTTCCACCACGCACAGGGGCTGACCCCGGGTGTGCGCGCGTTCGCCGACGACTTGCGGGCCACCGGTCACATTGTGCACACGCCGGACCTGTTCGACGGACGCACATTCCAGAGCATTGATGAGGGGCTCGCCTACATCGGTGAGATCGGATTCGACGACATGCGGGAGCGCGGCGTCCGCGTCGCCGACGAACTGCCTCCCGAGCTCGTCTATGCCGGGTTCTCGTTCGGTGTGCTGCCGGCGCAGAAGCTGGCACAGACACGGCCCGGAGCCCGCGGGGCCCTGCTCTTCTACTCGTGTCTGCCGATCAGCGGCGAGTGGGCCTTCGGACCCTGGCCAGACGGCATCGCGGTCCAGATTCACGGCATGGACAACGACCCGATCTTCGTCGGCGAGGGCGACATCGACGCCGCCCGCGAGATCGTGGAGAAGGTCGAGGACGCGGAGCTTTTCCTGTACCCCGGCGATCAGCACTACTTCGCCGATAGCTCGCTCCCGTCGTATGACGCGGATGCAACCGCACTACTCACCATCCGAGTGCTCGAGTTCCTAGATCGCGTTTGATCCATGCCGGCGTCTTGGCTCGAACTCAGTGCCGAAAGGTGGTCCCCCACCAGCGCTTGCGCCACAACTACACGGCTTTGAGCTCGCCCATCCGGTTCCAGGCGTCGAGCCCGGCAATCTTGTAGGCCTCTGCAAGCGTCGGATAGTTGAACGTGTTCTCGACGAAATATTCGACCGTCCCCTTCAGGTTCAGGACCGCCTGGCCGATATGGACGAGTTCGGTGGCGCCTTCGCCGATGATGTGCACACCAAGCAGGCGCCGGGTCTTCAGCGAGAAGATCATCTTCAGGAGCCCGGCATCGAGCCCCATGATGTGGCCGCGCGACGTTTCGCGGAACCGGGCGATGCCGCACTCATAGGGGATGCCGCGTTCCTTCACTTCCTCTTCGGAAAGCCCGCAGGTGGAGATTTCAGGTACCGCATAAATGCCGTAGGGGAAGTACTTCTGCGGCTCCTTGGCGATGGCTCCGACGGCGACGCGCGCTGCGACACGGCCCTGTTCCATCGAGGTCGAGGCGAGGCTCGGAAAGCCCACCACGTCGCCAGCGGCATAGATGTTCGGAACGGTCGTCTGGAATGTTTCCGGATTGACGCTCAGGCGCCCGCGGCTGTCCGCTTCAAGACCGGCAGCCGGGAGATTGAGCGCTTCGGTGGCTCCCATGCGGCCGGCGGCAAACAGCACCATATCCGTCGTGATCTTGCGGCCATTGTCGAGTGTAAGCATAACCTTACCATCATCGAGCCGCTCCACCTTCTCGGCTTTCTGGCCGAGATTGAGCTTCATGTTGCGGTCTCGCAGCTGATAGGTGAAGTCCTCGACGATCTCCTTGTCGATGAAGTCGAGCATGGTCGCCTTGGGATCGATCACCGTCACCTGTGTGTCGAGCGCGCTGAAGATGGTTGCATACTCGATGCCGACAACCCCGGCGCCGATGACCACCAGCGAGCGCGGCAGACCCCCGATTTCGAGGAGCTCGTCGCTGTCGAGAACGGTCTTCCCGTCGAACGGAATATAATCCGGCCGAAAGGGTTTCGTGCCGACGGCAAGCAGGACGCTGGTGCCGGAAACATGCACGCTCTCGCCATCGTCCTTGATGACTTCGAGCGTGGTCGGATCGACGAAGCTCGCCTTGCCGCGGATGTGCTGCACCCGGTTTCGCGCGAACTGGTGTTCCAACACCTCGACTTCATGGTTCAGCGTGATGATCAGGCGCTGGCGCAGATCCTCGGCGCTGATCTCCTGCTTCACCCGGTAGGAACGCCCGTAGAAGCCGCGCTCGCGCCAGCCGGAGAGGTTGAGCGCCGTCTCGCGCAGCGTCTTCGAGGGAATCGTACCGGTGTGGACGGATACGCCACCGACGCGTTTGCCCTGCTCGATGACGAGCACTTTCTTGCCGAGCTTGGCCGCCTGAATTGCGCCTCTGCGTCCGGCCGGACCGCTGCCGACGACAATAAGATCGAATTGGTTCATGAACGTTCCCTTGAGCCAAGCGAGACTCGTTTTGCGATGCGGCAAAAATTGCGCAGGGACATCTATATCGTCAATCGGACGGTTTGATGAAGTGGCAAGGCCGCAACGATCTGTCCTGGATGCGTCCGATGCCAAATATCGCTATGCTGCCCGCGTTCGGAAAGCGAGGAAGGAAAGGCATGGCGCTCGAGTGGATGAATGGTCCGGTGGAAGGCTCGCAGCAAGGCGTCGGCCATGCGGCCGAAGGGACGGCGAGCAATCGGCCCGGAGTCGTGGCTGCCGCCGTCTATCAGAATGGCCGTCGAGTTCGAGACATCGAGATCGAAGAGGCCGGAGAGTGGCGCAATCAAGAGAACGTTGTCGTTTGGATCGGCCTGCACGAGCCGGAACAGCAATTGCTGCGGCAGGTGCAGAAGCAATTCGACCTGCACGACCTGGCGATCGAGGATGCCGGCAAGGCGCATCAGCGTCCGAAGCTCGAAATCTACGGCGACGCGATCTTCGTCGTCGCCCGCACCGCCCATATGGTCGAGGAGGAGATCGCCTTCGGAGAAACGCACCTTTTCGTCGGGCGCGGCTACGTCGTTTCCGTTCGTCACGGCGCTTCGACGTCCTACATGGCGGTGAGGCAGCGTTGCGAATCGTCGCCGGCCGCGTTGGCTCATGGCGAGAATTACATCCTCTATTCGATTCTCGACTTCATCGTCGACAACTACATGCCGGTGGTGGAGGCGATCCACGCGGAGGTGGAGCAACTGGAAGATCGTCTGCTGCGCTCGAGGTTGGACAAGGCACATATTGAGCGGCTCTACCTGATGCGGCGCAATCTGCTCAAGCTGCGCAATGCCGTCGTTCCGCTGGTCGATGTCTGCCGCCGCCACGAGCATCTCGAACTGCCGGGCATGGACGCGGCCATGGAGCCGCTTTTCCGCGATGTCACCGATCACGTTCGCCGCGTCCAGGAGGACATCGACGCACTCCGCGAAGTGCTGGCCTTCACCTTCGAGGCAAGCCTGATGATCGGCCAGTCCGAGCAGACGGAAATCTCCCGCAAGCTTGCCTCCTGGGCGGCGATTCTGGCAGTCCCCACGGCGATCGCCGGAATCTACGGCATGAACTTCGACGACATGCCGGAGCTCAGGTTTCGCTATGGCTATTTCGTCGTATTGGCCGTGATCTTCGGGCTGTGCGGCACGCTCTACCGGTTCTTCCGGCGGGCGCGCTGGCTTTAGTCAGGGAGGGGTGCTGGTCTGCGCGAGCCTAGAACAGTCGCAGGCCCTTCATGCTGACGTGTCCGTCCTTGCCGATGATCACGTGGTCGTGGACGGTGATGCCGAGCGGTTTGGCCGCTTCGGCGATCAGCTTGGTCATCTCGATATCGGCACGCGACGGCGTCGGGTCGCCCGATGGATGATTATGCGCCAGGATCAAGGCTGTCGCGGAGAGTTCCAGGGCACGCTTCACCACTTCGCGCGGATAGACGGGCGTATGGTCGATCGTTCCCTGCTGCTGGACCTCGTCGGCAATCAGTGCGTTGCGCTTGTCGAGAAAGAGGATGCGGAACTGTTCCTTCGTTTCATGCGCCATTGCGGCGTGACAGTAGTCGATCACGGCGCTCCAGGATGACAGAACCTGCTTGTTGCGGAGTTCGCTTTTCAGCATCCGCTGCGCAGCGGTCGCGATCAGCTTCAGGTCGAGCGCGACCGACTCGCCGACGCCCTTGACCTCCTGCAACAGGTGTTGCGGCGCGCCGAAGACCCCGGCAAGCGTGCCGAAGCGCGCAAGGAGCTCCTTGGCGATCGGTTTCGTGTCGCGGCGGGGAATGAGGCGGAACAGGATGAGTTCGAGAATCTCGTAATCGGCGAGCGCCGCATCGCCCTGTTCCCGGTAGCGGGCCCTTAGCCGATCGCGGTGACCGTGATAGTGCGCCTCGCCGTTGCCGCCAAGCGTCGGCACCTTGTCGAGTTTCCGCGTCTTCTGCTGCACGAAGAACTGCCGCTCGTCGGCGGTCTCGTTCTCGTCCGGTTCGGGAAAAGGGGGAGGCTTCGTCACGCGTTGCCCAATGCGCTGACACCGGGCATGAAAAGGCCGGCCGGTGAAAGCGTGAACACTTCGCAGCCGTTCGCGGTGACGCCGACCGTGTGCTCGTACTGTGCCGAAAGCGACCGGTCGCGCGTTACGGCCGTCCAGCCGTCCGAGAGCACCTTCACATGCGGCCGGCCGAGATTGATCATCGGCTCGATGGTGAAGATCATGCCCTCCTTGAGTTCCGGCCCCTCAATGGCGTTGCCGTAGTGAAGGATGTTCGGAGCATCGTGGAACAGGCGGCCGACGCCGTGCCCGCAGAAGTCCCTGACGACCGAGCAGCGCTCCGATTCCGCATAGATCTGGATGGCCTCGCCGATCGCGCCGGTGCGGGCGCCGGGCCGAACCGCCGCGATACCGCGCATCAGGCATTCGTGCGTGACCTCGAGCAGCCGTTCGGCGGCGCGCTTGATCTCGCCGACCGGGTACATCCGGCTGGAATCGCCATGCCAGCCATCGACGACATAGGTGACGTCGATGTTGACGATATCGCCGTCGCGCAGGGGCTTGTCGTTCGGTATGCCGTGGCAGACGACGTGGTTGATCGAGGTGCAGGACGACTTGGTATATCCCCGATAGTTCAAGGTCGCGGGCAGCGCATCGTTGTCCATGCCGAATTCGAAGACGAAGCGATCGATCTCTTCCGTCGTCACGCCGGGGCGTACCCGTGAGACCAGCTCGTCGAGACAGCGTGCCGTCACCTGACAGGCCTTGCGCATGCCTTCGAATCCATCCGGTCCGTAGAGACGAATGACGCCGGTGTTCTTGTAGGGGGCAGCGCCGGCCTCGATGTAGGTTACCATTCCAAGACTTTCGATGTTTCAGGCGGTTTTCTTAAATCAGCAAGGACCGGTTCGTCCACTGTCATCGCTCCGGTCGGCACGATCTCGAAGGGTGATATCGCGCATCGGATCGCATAGGCTTCGACGCCGCGCTGAGCGGCTCGCTCGAATGCCCGAGCATAAACCGGATCGAGGTCGCGGCATATCCGCAAGACGCTGCAGTCGTCCCTTTGAACAAGATACAGCATGATCGCCCGGTGTCCTGCCTCGACCATGTCACCGAGTTCGTCGAGGTGTTTGGCGCCGCGCTCAGTCGGGCTGTCCGGAAACTCTGCCAAGGCCTCGGCGCGGCTGAAATGGACATTCTTCACCTCGACATAGGCGAGGCCTTTTGCCGGGTCGCTGAGCAGGATGTCGATTCTTGAATTGCGCCCGTATTTCTGTTCACGGCGTAGCGTTTCATAAGTATGAAGATCGCTGACCAGTCCGGCGGCGATCGCTTCTTCGGCGATCCGGTTTGGCAGCCCGGTATTGATCCCGACAAGCGTGCCGTTCGCCTCGACGATCTCCAGCATGTGGCGATATTTGCGCGTCGGCGAGTCATGTTCCGACAGCCAGATCGCCGATCCGGACGCCGTCAGGCCGCGCATCGAGCCGGTGTTGGGGCAAGAGCCGGTGATCCGCGTCCCGTCGGCAAGGTCTGCATCGAACAGGAAGCGCTTGTAACGCTGGAGAAGCGTTGCTGGAACGAGCGGACGGGAAAAAATCACGATGCGTCCCGTGTCTCAGGCGCGCACGCGCACGTAGGAGCCCGGCGCTTCCTCGATCGAGTTGAGCGGCCCTCCCGCCTTGCGGGCCGGAACACGCCGCTCGTCGAGCTGTTCGATCCAGTCATGCCAATGCGGCCACCAGGAGCCCGGTGTTTCCTTTGCCTTCTCCAGCCATGCCTCCAGGTCACCCTTCGGAGCTCCGCCCGTCCAGAACTGGTATTTGCTCTTGTCCGGCGGGTTGACGACGCCGGCGATGTGGCCGGAGCCGGAGAGAACGAAGGTGACCTTGCCGCCGAAGAGCCCGCTGCCAAGGAAGACGGACTTTGCGGGTGCGATGTGATCTTCCTTGGTGGCCAGGTTGTAGATGGGGATCGTCACGTCGCCGAGCGACATCTTGCGGCCGGCAAGCACCATCTCACCCTTCGCCAGCTTGTTCTCGAGATAGCAATTACGCAGATAGAAGGAGTGGTTGGCGGCGGGCATCCGTGTCGAATCGGAGTTCCAGTAGAGCAGGTCGAAGGGCAGGGGGTCCTGGCCTTTTAGGTAGTTGTTGACGAAATAGGGCCAGATCAGTTCGGAGGCACGAAGCATGTTGAACGCGGTCGCCATTTTCGAGCCCTCGAGATAGCCCGTCGTGCTCATCTTGGCTTCGATCTGCTCGATCTGGTCGTCGTCGACAAAGACCTTGAGGTCGCCTGCATAGGTGAAATCCACCTGGGTCGTGAAGAGCGTCGCCGAGCGGATCCGGTCGTCGCCCTCGGCGGCATGGAGCGCCAGCGTGGCTGCGAGCAAGGTGCCGCCGACGCAATAGCCGATCGCATTGACCTCGCGCTCGCCGGTTGCCTGTTCGATGGTGTCGACCGCAAAACCGACACCCTCGCGCGCATAGGCTTCCCAGCCCTTCTGGGCATGGCGCTCATCCGGATTGACCCAGGAGATGACGAACACCGTGTGGCCCTGGTCGACAGCCCATTTGATGAAGGATTTCTGCGGGTTGAGATCGAGCACGTAATACTTGTTGATCCACGGCGGGCAGATCAGCAGCGGTCGCTTCAGCACCGTTTCGGTGCTCGCCTCGTACTGGATGACCTGACAAATATCGGATTGCGCGATCACCTTGCCCGGGGTGATCGCAATGTTCTCGCCGATGGCAAATTTGCTGGTATCCGTTTGCCTGAGCCGGAGTTCGCCGCGCCCGGCGGCGATGTCCTCGGCAAGCATCTGCATGCCCTTGACGAGATTGGCGCCGCTCGTTGCCACGGTCTCCCGGTAGAGCTGCGGGTTGGTGGTGATGAAGTTGCTCGGGGAGAGCGCGCTGGAAATCTGGCGGACGTAGAAGGCGGCCTTGTGCCGGGTATGATCGTCGAGCCCCTCGGCCTCCTTGACCATCTGCTCCGCCCAGTCGGATGTGACGAAATAGGCTTGGCGGATGAAGTCGAAAAACGGGTTCTTCACCCAGTCCTCGTCCGCAAAGCGCTTGTCGCTGCGCTGGAGGCTCTCCGATTCGGCCGCGGTGTCGCCGGCCATCCGGTGCAACGTCCGCGACCAGATGTCGAAAAAGCTCCCCATCAGATGCGTCTGTGCTTCCAGCGTCCGGCGCGGATCGGAAAGCCAGTATTCGGAGACTTTGGAGAGGGTCTTGACCATGTCGGAGACAGGTTCGGCGAAGGTGTCTTTTTTCTCGCCGGTCTCCCGCGGCGCCAACCAAGCGGACGCCGCCTTTCCCATCTGTTCAGCCGCGCGGGCCAGGTTGATGGCCAGGTTCTGGGGGTCCTTGACGATGTAGGGCTCGACCGATTTGGGATCGAAGCCCGAGAAGCCGCCCTTGCCCGTGGTGTCCTCGGCCTTGTCTGATGTCACCCGGCGTCCTCCACAGCACGTTGTTTGTTTTGTATTTTTACATTCTGCCCGAAAATGATTACAAGGGCTAGCGCATCGTCGCCCCTTAAAAACAGAGGTCATCGCCAGCATGCTCGTCGTCGGAAACACGCGTTCGCTTTCCCGGATTTCCGGGTTGATTCTTGCAGGCATGCTTGCCGGATGCAATTCGACGGCCGATCTCGCCACCTACCCTTCGGTCTATGGGCAGAAGCCTGCCGCCATGCAGCAGATGACCGACGAAGAGGCGGTGAACATGCAGGGGCAGCTGACGGCGCTTGCCGCGCAGCGTCAATCCGGCGTCATCTCCGAAGCGGAGTATCAGCGCCGTCTGAAGGAATTGCAGTTGCTTGCCGAACAGCATGGGGCCGAAGCGCGGAAACGGATCGAGAATTAGCACTTGCCTTTCTCGTGATTTGGCCGCAAAGCGTTGAATGGCCGCAATGACGGCCATTCACCCCGCGCATGTTGAGCGATTGCCGATGAGGCCCGCGAAATCGCGCGCCAAATGAGGTCTGGAGATGGAAGAGTTTCATAAAGTCCGGCGTTTGCCGCCCTATGTTTTCGAACAGGTCAACCGTTTGAAAGCAAGCGCGCGAGCCGCCGGTGCTGACATCATCGACCTCGGCATGGGCAATCCGGACCTTCCGACTCCGCAGTCGATCGTCGACAAGCTTTGCGAAGTCGTCCAGGATCCGCGCACCCATCGTTATTCCTCCTCGAAGGGCATTCCGGGGCTGCGCCGCGCCCAGGCCGCCTATTATGCCCGCCGTTTCGGCGTCAAGCTCAATCCCGAAACGCAGGTCGTCGCCACGCTTGGTTCGAAGGAAGGCTTCGCCAACATGGCGCAGGCGATCACCGCTCCGGGCGATGTCGTTTTGTGTCCGAACCCCACCTATCCGATCCACGCCTTCGGCTTCCTGATGGCCGGCGGCGTCATCCGGTCGATCTCGGTGGAGCCCGACGAGAGCTTCTTCCCGCCGCTCGAGCGCGCCGTGAAGCACTCGATCCCGAAGCCCCTGGCGCTGATCCTCAACTATCCGTCCAATCCGACGGCCCAGGTCGCGACGCTCGATTTCTACAAGGACGTCATCGCCTTTGCGAAGAAGCACGACATCATCGTACTGTCGGATCTCGCCTATTCGGAGATCTATTTCGATGACGTGCCGCCGCCCTCGGTCCTGGAAGTGCCGGGCGCGATCGACATGACGGTCGAATTCACCTCGATGTCGAAGACTTTCTCGATGCCCGGCTGGCGCATGGGTTTCGCGGTCGGCAACGAGCGGCTGATCGCGGCGCTGACGCGGGTGAAGTCCTATCTCGATTACGGCGCCTTCACGCCGATCCAGGTGGCCGCCACCCAGGCGTTGAACGGCGACGGCAGCGACATCGCCGAGGTCCGTAACATCTACAAGCGCCGCCGCGACGTGATGGTCGACAGCTTCGGCAAGGCCGGCTTCGAAGTGCCGCCGCCGCCCGCGACGATGTTCGCCTGGGCGAAGATCCCCGAGAAGTTCCGTCATCTGGGCTCCCTGGAGTTCTCCAAGCTGCTCGTCGAGAAGGCGGACGTAGCGGTGGCGCCCGGCATCGGTTTCGGCGAGCAGGGCGACGACTATGTCCGCCTGGCCCTGGTCGAGAACGAGCACCGCATCCGCCAGGCGGCGCGCAACATCAAGCGCTTCCTGTCGACGGCGGACGAGACGATGCACAATGTCGTCTCGCTGAATGCACATCGGTAAGAGAGCCGACTTTCGCGCACAATGGCCCCGCCAGTCCGGCGGGGCGCCTTCTACATGTTAGGAACTTGCTATGGCAGATGCCCTCAAAATCGGCATTGCGGGCTTGGGGACGGTTGGTGCCTCGCTCGTGCGGATTCTCCAGGAACGTCATGAGATGCTGGCGACGACGTGCGGAAGGCCGATTGAGCTTGTTGCCGTGGCGGCAAGGGACCGCAGCAAGGACCGTGGCGTCGATCTGGCGAAGACCGCCTGGTTCAGGGTGCGGTAGCGCTCGCTTCGGAAGCGGATATCGATGTCTTCGTCGAGTTGATGGGCGGCGCCGGCGATCCGGCCTATTCTTCGGTCAAGGCAGCGCTCAAGCGCGGTATCCATGTGGTTACCGCCAATAAGGCCCTGCTCGCCAAGCACGGCATCGAACTCGCCGCCATCGCCGAGGAGCAGGGCGCCCTGCTCAACTACGAGGCGGCGGTCGCAGGCGGCATCCCGGTCATCAAGGCGCTCCGCGAGTCCCTGACGGGCAATACCGTCTCGCGCGTCTACGGGATCATGAACGGCACCTGCAACTATATCCTGACGAAGATGGAGAAGGAGGGGCTGACCTTCGAGGCCTGCCTGAAGGAAGCGCAGCGCCTTGGCTATGCCGAAGCGGACCCGGCCTTCGATATCGAGGGCAACGACACGGCGCACAAGCTTTCGATCCTGACGAGCCTCGCCTTCGGCACGGCGATCGCCGCCGACGACATCTACCTGGAAGGCATCACCAATATTTCGATCGAGGACATCCAGGCAGCTGCCGACCTTGGCTACCGCATCAAGCTGCTCGGCGTGGCGCAGCGCACCGAGAGCGGTATCGAGCAGCGCGTCCACCCGACGATGGTGCCCTATGATTCCGTCATCGCACAGGTCGACGGCGTGACGAACGCGGTCGCGGTCGAGTCCGACATTCTGGGCGAATTGCTGATGGTCGGCCCCGGGGCCGGCGGCAATGCGACGGCCTCGGCCGTGCTGGGCGATATCGCCGACATCGCCAAGAGCCGACCGGGCGCCCAGCACGTCCCGGCCTTCGGACGGCCCACCACGGCCCTGATGCCTTACAAGCAGGCCCGGATGCAGAGTCACGAGGGCGGATACTTCATTCGTCTGAAAGTGGTCGATCGTACGGGTGTGTTCGCAAATATCGCCGGCCATATGGCGGAAAACGACATCTCGCTCGAATCGATCATGCAGCATTCCAAGCACTACGCGGATCCTGCCGAGCCGAAGACGATCATCCTGGTCACGCATGCCACGCACGAAGTCTCGGCGCGCAAGGCGATCGTCTCGATCAAGGGCGAGGGTTATCTCGTTGGAGAGCCCCAGGTGATCCGCATCGAGCGACCCAAGGACTGGTGATCGCGCTTTTGCGTTAAATCTGTTGAGAAACCACTCCGGCATGCATGTTTGTGGGCCGGAGTGCCCAGCCTGCCGGTTTTTCCGCCTCTAAATCTTCGTTAAGAACGAAAGGACTTCGGGCGGACAGACAGCGTGGACGTATTGGCGGATCCGATAGAGAGGGCATTTCTAGGCGTCGAACGCTCGATCAGCGGTCAGCGCTGGGTGTCGCGCCTCGATCAGGCGGGGCAGAATCGCGCTTTGGCGATCAGCCAGGTGCACGGCTATTCGGAGCTCATCGCACGGGTACTGGCAGGCCGCGGCGTCGGCCTGGACGACGCGGCTCAGTTTCTCGATCCGACGCTGCGCGCGCTGATGCCCGATCCGGACGTCCTGACCGATTGCCGCAAGGCGGCGGAGCGGCTCGCCCACGCCATTCGGCGCGGCGAGAAAGTAGCGATCTTCGGCGACTACGACGTCGACGGCGCAGCATCCTCTGCACTGATGCTGCGCTTCCTCCGCCATTTCGACATCCGGGCCGAGATCTATATTCCGGATCGTATCTTCGAGGGCTACGGGCCGAATCCGCAGGCGATCGAACAACTGATCGACAACGGCGCCGGTCTGATCGTCGCCGTCGACTGCGGTTCGACGAGCCATGAGTCGCTCGCCGTCGCCGCCGAGCGCAAGGTCGACGTCGTCGTCATCGATCACCATCAGGTCGGCGCAACGCTTCCGCCCTGCCATGCTCTCGTGAATCCGAACCGCGAGGACGATTTGTCCGGGCAGGGGCATCTCTGCGCCGCCGGCGTCGTCTATCTGGTGCTCGTCAATACATTGCGGGTGCTGCGTCTTGCGGGCGAGCCGCGCGCCGCCTCATTCGACCTTCTGGCCCTGCTCGACCTCGTCGCGCTCGCAACGGTCTGCGACGTAGTTCCGCTGAAGGGGCTGAACCGAGCCTATGTGGTCAAGGGACTGATCGCGGCGCGACACATGGGCAATAACGGGCTGGCAGCTCTTCTGCGCAAGGCCGCGATCGGTGGCCCGGTGACGCCCTATCACCTCGGCTTTCTGATTGGTCCACGCATCAATGCGGGTGGCCGTATCGGCGATGCCGCGCTCGGCAGCCGGCTATTGACCCTTGACGACGCCACGGCAGCCGAGGTGATCGCCAGCCAACTCGACGAGCTCAATCGCGATCGGCAGGCGATGGAGGCGGCGATGCTTGCCGAGGCGGAGGCGGAAGTGCTGGCGGAATACGGCACGGGCGAGGGGGCGTCCGTGATCGTCACCGCCAGGGAAAGCTGGCACCCGGGCATCGTTGGCCTCCTCGCGGCGCGCATCAAGGAGAAGTTCCGCCGGCCGGCCTTTGCCATCGCCTTCGATCCGAACGGCCGGGGCACGGGCTCCGGTCGATCGATTACGGGCTTCGATATGGGCAGGCTCGTTCGCGCCGCCGTCGACGATGGCCTTCTCGTCAAAGGGGGCGGACATGCCATGGCCGCCGGCCTAACGGTCGAGCGGGCAAAACTCGGGCGATTGCGCCAATTCTTCGAGGAGCGCGCCGAGAGCTCTGTACGCGACCTGGTTGCCGTTGAGGCGCTCAAGCTCGACGGCGCGTTGGCAGCGGCCGGGGCAACGCTCGACCTCGTCGACCTTCTCGACCAGGCCGGCCCCTATGGCTCGGCCCATCCGCAACCGGTATTCGCCTTTCCCCAGCATCGGCTGCGCGACAGCCGGCAGGTCGGCGCCAATCATGTCAAGGTGACGCTCGAGGGTCACGACGGCAGCCGGGTTGACGGCATCGCCTTCCGGGCGACGGAAACGCCGCTCGGCGATTTCCTGCTTGGCAACCGCGGCGCGACGGTTCATGTCGCCGGTTCGGTTTCGGCGGATCTATGGCAGGGAACGCGCCGCGTGCAACTGCGTGTGACGGACGCTGCGAAAGCCAATTGACGACTGCAAGCCCGCGCGTCTTATCGAACCGCGACCGCATCTATCGGAAATGCAAGCCTCCCGGTGCACCGATCTGTGGCACGATCGTTGGGTCTGTGAAGTTGCGGTAACCGAGCAACGGAACGTCGCATTTCAGATCAAACTGACCAATGGGTGCCTTGCGGACACAATCATTCATCGTCCGGTACGGATGGCTCGCTATCTGATGAGTTCCAGGCCTAGGCTCGATACTGCCTGTTATGGTGGTGCACGAGACGAGCGATGCACTGGAAAAAATGCAAGCCATCATCAATGTCGAAGCGCGATACTTCATGGATGGCCCCTGTTTCTTTTCCCGGCCGGCTTGGGCCGGGAAAAGAGAAAGACCGGCGGATTTTCGCCGACCGCAATTCTTCCAGTCGATGACGGCCAAGGATAGGCCCGCGAGGGGCGAAATGCAAACGGCTCAAGACGCTCGGCGACCTTGGCGGAAGCATTGGTCGAGGCAATACAACTGTTTGACTTGATTGACCAATGGCACGCCCAACGGGACTCGAACCCGTGTTTCCGCCGTGAAAGGGCGGCGTCCTAGACCGCTAGACGATGGGCGCCTCTGCACGGCTTTAAAACCCGTGCGAGTCAAGTGTTGCAGCGACCTTTGTGCACCGGAACGGCGCACGGCGCTGCAAGACGAGGTGGCTTATAGAGGGGCCTTTGGATTCCCGCAAGTGACCGAGCGCGACCAAGGTCGATTTTTTCATGGAAAATGGCCGAGGAGGCGGAGACGGGAAAGTCGGCGATGAAGTTGGTACGCCCAACGGGACTCGAACCCGTGTTACCGCCGTGAGAGGGCGGCGTCCTGACCGCTAGACGATGGGCGCGCCTAAGCCGAAGCCTCAGCAACATACTATGAAAAAGACGAAATGCGAAAGAGGAGGAACGGCAAAGATCTTCCCCTCTAGCGAGAAGTGGACCAAGGCAGTATTATGGCCTGTCGCCCCGGCGGGACAAGGCTATGGCAATGCTCGGCCTCATTTCGTTCTGCCTTGTTTTCCTGCTTGGATCTTCCGCAGGAGGGCAGGCAGCAACTGCAGACAGGCTTGCCCCGCAAGGCATGCGCGAAATGCGCGCTTCGGAATGGCACGCATTGATTCGCAGCATAGCCGACACGGCGCGGCGAAATGACATGATTGCGATCGGGACCATGGCGACGCTCGACCTTCCGGGTGCGGGGCGTCTTCTCGGTGCTGCGCAAGGTCAACGCGAAGCCATGAAGCCTCCGTTCGGCCAGACGGCGGATTCGGTGGGTCGAGGGGAAGCGGCGGAAGCGTCGGTCAAAAAGACAGGTGCATTGACTGGGCGTGAAGGCGCCCGGAGCGCCGCACCGGAGGAAAAGCTCCTCGCGGCGAGCCAGGAGGTCGATGCGCCCAACGGCGTGCAACTGGCTGGCGGCAAGCTGGAGGAGATTCTCCGCCGTGCGTTGTTGGCGGCCAGAAGAGACCTTGAGGCTATGCGCCGTGTCGCCGAAAAGCAGCGCCAAAGAGCCGAAGCACTCGCACGTGATCTGACTATGGTGCTGGAGGTCGTCGAAGAATTGGAGGCCAAAGCCGCTGGAGCGATGCGGTCAAAGGCTGCGGCGCTCAGGGCGCGAGACGCCGCGGAAAAGACCCTGGCCGGTGAGAGACGAGCGCTTGAGGAGGCGCGGCATAGGCTTGGAGCCCTCGAGCGCGATCTCGCCGTGGCCCGCCAATCGTCCAAAGTCCCGGGGCCGGATGCCGACTTGGCGGCGGCGGAGAAAGCCGCCGAAGTGCGCGCTCGCCAAACAGCCGAGGCTGCGGCGAGGCGGGCTGGCGAAGAGCTCGCATTGGAACGCGAAAAGGTAAAGTCGCTTGCTCAAGAGCTCGACACGGTTCGCCGGGAGCGGGAAGCGGTGGTGAAGGACGGGGGCGATCCCGCCGTGGCCCCACCGGCCGCCATCCTCGAGCCGGATGCCGACTTGGCGGCGGCGGAGAACGCTGCTGCCGTGCGCGCTCGCCAAATAGCCGAGGCTGCGGCACGGCGCGCTGTAGAAGAGCTCGCATTGGAACGCGAGAAGGTAAAGTCACTCGCTCGGGAGCTCGACACGGTTCGCGGGGAGCGCGAAGCGGCGATGAAGGACGGGGGCGATCCCGCCGTGGCCCCACCGGCCGCCATCCTCGAGCCGGATGCCGACTTGGCGGCGGAGAACGCTGCTGCCGTGCGCGCTCGCCAAACAGCGGAGGCTGCGGCACGGCGCGCTGTAGAAGAGCTCGCATTGGAACGCGAGAAGGTAAAGTCACTCGCTCGGGAGCTCGACACGGTTCGCGGGGAGCGCGAAGCGGCGATGAAGGACGGGGGCGATCCCGCCGTGGCCCCACCGGCCGCCATCCTCGAGCCGGATGCCGACTTGGCGGCGGAGAACGCTGCTGCCGTGCGCGCTCGCCAAACAGCGGAGGCTGCGGCACGGCGCGCTGTAGAAGAGCTCGCATTGGAACGCGAGAAGGTAAAGTCACTCGCTCGGGAGCTCGACACGGTTCGCCGGGAGCGCGAAGCGGCGGTGAAGGAAGGGCGCGATCACGCCGTGGCCCCGTCGGCCGCTGCCCTCGAGCCGGATGCCGATTTGGCGGCGGCGGAGAAAGCCGCCGTCGTGCTGGATGGCCAAATAGCCGCGGCTGCGGCGCGGCGGGCCGGCGAAGAGCTCGCATTGGAACGCGAGAAGGTAAAGTTGCTCGCTCGCGAGCTCGACACGGTTCGCCGGGAGCGCGAAGCGGCGGTGGAGGAAGGGGGCGATCTCGCGGTGGCCCCATCGGCCGCTGTCCTCGAGCCGGATGCCGATTTGGCAGCGGCGGAGAAAGCCGCCGTTTTGCTGGCCGGCCAAATCGCCGAGGCTGCGTCAAAGCGGGCTGGCGAAGAGCTCGCTTTGGAACGCGAGAAGGTAAAGTCGCTCGCTCGCGATCTCGACACGGTTCGCCAGGAACGCGACGCGGCAAAGAAGCAACTGACCGGGATATTGGCAGCGCAGCAGCGTGCGTCGGAAGACGCCGGCGATCGGGCCGGTGGCCGCGGCCGTGCAGCACCGCGTAAAGAAGTTGAAATCCGCAAGACCCGCACTGAGCGCCGAGCGGCGCGTGTCGAGCGTGCACCGCAGCCGCTCCCCGAGGCGCTTCTCCCTAGGCGGCTCCTGCCTGGCCTTTGGTGAAAAAGGAAAGTCGAAGGGTTTCGATGCGCCGATGAGGATTGCGGCGATGCGCACATACACGGCTGCTACATTTCTGGTCGCAATTGCGATGGGAATCGCCCCGGTCCTTGACTTCAGCGGGAATGGTAGATTCGGCGCCGTCGCGGCGGGTGGCAAAGCTGGCTCGTCGGGGAACAGTGCGGCGGGCGGCGTGAGGGCCGGGGTCTCGGCCGGCGCGAAGGCGGGACCAAACAGTGGACCTGGCAGCAAAACCGGCGGCAAGAGTCATGGAAAATCGACCGGAAGCGGTGTTGGGGGCGGCAAGATTGGCAAATCCCCAGGAAGCAGTGCAGGAGGCGGAGCAAAGGCCGGCGCAATTGCGGGATCACGCAGTTGGGCCAACGGCAAACCCGTCCATAGGATGGGCGGCAAGCCGTTGGGTTCCGGTGGAGGGATCGCGACGCCGAAAGGCAAGGGAGCGCCTCCGAGCGGTGCACTACGTGGTCTGACCGTAGGCCCTGGATCTCCAAAGAGGAGCGGCGTTCCAAAGACTGTCCGTGCGGGAGCGGTTGCCGGCATTGCTCCCGCGACGGGCGTACAGTCATCCGTCCGTCTGCCTTCTGCGCTTTGGCCGCTAAAGGGGCTTGGCGAGCGCGGCGAATATCAGCAAGGTGCCTTGGGCTATGCCGTGACGGACCCGACGACGACGGGAGCGATTTCGGATGGCTCGGGCGCCGTGGTTCGCGTCTGCCTCCAGGCGATCACGTCGGCCGCATTGCCCCTTGGCGCCGTGCGCGTACGCGCGGCAAGCGCCGGTCCTCCCGTCCCGAAACGCGATGGCGGGCTCACCGCCCCAATCGCGGTGCGCATAGAATATGCAGGACGCGGCGCCATCGAAGTCCGTCAGGCCCGCGTGAGGTGCCATCTCGACGCGAACGGTATGGTCGTCGCCATGACTTAAGCTAAGCGGTGCCAGCGTCATCGCCGGCTTCGAAAGGGAACATCGACATCCACATCGTCCCGCAACGTGTACCTGCTCAGTGCGACGCGTCGAGACCTTGCCACGCAGTATCCTCCTTCCATCCATCAAAAGTCGCACTGCTATTTTGCGGCATAGACGAGCTAGAATGCGCGGGCATGCTCCAGGAAAAGGACTACAGGCCATGCACACGCTCAGAATGCTCAGCGCCGCCGTGCTTTTTCTCGCCGGTCCAGCCTTTGCGGCCGACTTGCTGCCGGAACCGGTGACGCCGGTCAGCCACGGCATTTCGCCGGCCGACCAGCCGACCGTCGACCGTTGCAACGAGGCGATCGCCCAGTGGGCCGCGCCATACAATCCGGCTGCCATCGAGACCAGCCTCGCCGAGCCAGTACGCGCGGGCGATGCCGGCGCGCAGACCGCCACGCTCGACGTCAAGATCGACTACCTGCGCCAGGGTGGCGTTGAGCCGCGTTCGGCAACCATCGCCTGCACGGTGGCGTCCGACGGCGAGGTCAGCGTCGCTGTCGTCAAGGAAGGGTAAGCCGGGAAACGCCGCAGCGACGTTCGTCTGCGGCTTCCCTGTAGTGTGGGGGTTGGAACTGCCTGCCTTGGACCGGCTCAGGCGGTCCTGGATCCTCTGTGCGGCGGCCAAAGCTGACGATCGACGCGGGTCCGGTTGGACGTGCTGCGCTGTAGAACGCCGCGCGTCTTTTGACGCAGGGGGCAGGCGGGGCGCAGCCTGTAAGTATTGGAAACATTTAGAGAATGGCACGCCCAACGGGACTCGAACCCGTGTTACCGCCGTGAAAGGGCGGCGTCCTAACCGCTAGACGATGGGCGCCCAGCACGGTCTTAAACCGTGCGAGTCAAAGTATTGCAGCGACCCTTGTGCGCGCTGCAAGACGAGGTGGCTTATAGAGAGGGCTTGGCGTTCCCGCAAGTCGTCTGAAGCAATATTTTTGATTTTTCTGCGGAAATTTAAGAGCATCGCCTTAGGCGCCTGTCACGCATAAGCATAGACGCGCCTTGGATCAAAAAGTCGAAGTATCCGCAGGTATTGGATAAAGAGAATGGCACGCCCAACGGGACTCGAACCCGTGTTACCGCCGTGAAAGGGCGGCGTCCTAACCGCTAGACGATGGGCGCCCAGCTTGCGGCGACCTTTGTGCGTCGGAACGACGCGAGGTGCTACAAGACGAGGTGGCTTATAGAGAGCACTTCGGATTCCCGCAAGCGGCAAAACGCACTTTTTCTCAGAAAATTGACATCGCCGCCGGCGACCTTTTCAGCCGTTGCGACGGCGGCAGCGCCAATTCCAATCGCGCTGCCGGCCGATGTCGATATGCACGGATTCGGTGTGGCAATAGGTGCCGACGCCGCCACGGCCAGGCAGGCTCCGGAGATAGTCGGCGAGATCCCACTTGCTGACGCCCTTGACCTGGATGTCGGCCGCGGCGCAGCGCGTGTGAAGGGACTGGCGTTTCCGGTTGACCTTGATCGGGCGAAGCCCTGACGTGACCATCACCTTCTGACCGTAATGCCGCTCGACGCTTTTCAGCATCTCCATGAGCGCCGGCTTGAAACAACCGGTTTCCACGCTCTCCGTCTGCAAGATGAGTCCGCTTGGCGCCAAGCGGGCGAGGCCCGAGAGATTCGCCACCTCGACAGGCGCGTCGTCCTCTTCACCCGCGTGGTCGGCGTGGTCCATGTTGAACAGCGGATTGAGTTTGACGCCCGGCAGCGCCGTGTAAGCGAGCGAGGCGACCTGCGGTTCAGGCGCATTGCCGGTCGTGATTGTCCGCTTCGCTGTGGTGACCGCGTCGCTTTCGTCGCTGCTCCGCAGCTTCGGCTTGCGTTTGGCGGCAAAGAGACTTGCGAGCGTCCAGCTCTTGCTCGTCTGCTGCGGATCCTTCTCGTCGCCCTCGGGGGAGGTAGGCTGAGCGGGATCTGCCACGGCCGGCACCACCTGCCCGGTGGACGCGACTTCGGCCGTCTGTAATGGCGCCGATAGCGCGCCGGCACGCGCCGCCTGTGCGCTCGTCGGCAAGGGGACTGCAGAGGGAAGGTCTGCCGCGCTGGCAGTGCTTTCAGTGCCGGGCTGTATGCTCGTCGGAGTTGCGTTGCTCGCGCCTTCCTGGTCCGGCAGGGCGGGCAGAGTGGCCGGCTGAGCGCGACCGAAAAGGCTGTTGTTCGTTGCGTTCACTCCGGACCGGGCATCGGCCGGTGTTCCGGACGGCTGGTCGGCGCTTGCAGGCACGCTGCCGGTCACGGTCGACTGCCCGTAGATGCTCGACGACGTGGCGTTAAGGCCGGTGCTCTGCATCGTCAGGCCCTGTTGCAAAGGGGCCGTGTCCGCTTCGGCAGCGGAATCCCCTGTTTGCTGCTGAGCGGTTGTGCCTACGCCGGATGCGGCGGCCCGGTCATTGGGACCTTCCGAGCCCGGCGTCGCGGCGCTCGATGAAGCGACGGCTTGCTGCGATTCGACCAGATTGGCAGCGTCGCCGTCCGCGACCGAAGAGACGCATCCGCTCAGGGCAAGGAGTGATATGGAGAACGCCGCGGCGCGCCCGACCGATAGGAGCGCGCATCTCGAGTCTAGCTGTTGCAACGTCTTATCCCCGCTCTCCGCGCATATCCTGGGCTCCCCCATCGACATGCATCAAGTCTCAGTTCCGAAACATTGCCCGGAACAGACAACTTTTCTCTCGCGGCGAGAAGTTTTCCCGCCACGGGAAGGTCAGGCCAAGTAAAGGGATACGGCGCCGCAAATGATTGCGAAGCGCGACCCCGTTTCAACTATGGCGCGGAAATTAGTGGATGCCGCGCAATTTGTAAACTGGAGCTAACCTGTTCAGCTTCACCATACGTATACGAAGGCCCGGCGCGCTGGCCGGGCCTGAGGTCTCTTGATCGTTCAGATCTTCGAGTCCGGTCCTGCGCGCCGTGCCGCACCGGCCTACAGCGCCGCGCGTTCAGACGCACAAGGCTCGCTGTACCACTTTGACGCGCTGCATGAATTTGTCCTTGGGTCGTCTCCGATCGAGGAAACCATGCAGTACCGGTCGCACGTCCGCACAATGGGCGCACCGGGTTGTGCGAGGCTTACCAGCTGCCGGTGTTGCCCATCGAGGCCCAGGGCTCCTGTGCCGACAGGTGCTCTCCCTTCTGCAGAATCTCGATCGAAATGCCGTCCGGCGAGCGGACGAAGGCCATGTGACCGTCGCGGGGTGGTCGGTTGATCGTCACGCCATTGTCCATCAGGTGCTTGCAAAAGGAGTAGATGTCATCGACCTCATAGGCGAGGTGACCAAAATTGCGTCCACCGGTATAGTCTTCGGTGTCCCAGTTGTAGGTGAGTTCCAGGCAAGGCGAAACCTCTGCTTTGGCACGCTCGAGGTCACCAGGTGCTGCGAGGAAGACGAGCGTGAAGCGGCCTTTCTCGTTCTCGTGTCGGCGAATTTCCTGGAGGCCGAACAGCGTGCAATAGAATTGGAGAGCCTGGTCGAGGTCCTTTACACGAACCATCGTGTGCAGATAGCGCATTGGATTGTCCCTGTTTTGCAGAAGATGGCGTATACTTAAGTGACAGCAAGCCAGAGGCAAGCCTGCGGCCCCATAAATGACCTCGGCCAATTTAATGTCGAGGGACTTGCGCATGCGCAGCGGGACGATGTTATTCTGGTCCATAAGAATCAGTTAACCGTATCGAATGTTGCGCGTAACGAGGGGCTGGGAGAATGGCGGACAGGACATCTTCAAAAGGCGTCATCGAGAATGACGGCCTGGGCAATGACGCCCTTGATCTCATCGAGATCACCGGTGTCATCAAGTGGTTCGACGTCGCCAAGGGGTTCGGCTTCATCGTTCCCGACAACGGCATGCAGGACGTTTTGCTGCACGTCACCTGCTTGAGGCGTGATGGCTACCAAACCGTGCTCGAAGGCGCGCGTGTCGTGGCGCTTATCCAAAAGCGCGAGCGCGGTTACCAGGCCTTCCGCATTCTCTCCATGGATCAGTCGACTGCGGTTCATCCTTCGCAACTCCCACCGGTACGCACGCATGTTCAGGTCACGCCGACGAGTGGCCTGGAACGAGTTCTGGTCAAGTGGTTCAACCGCACCAAGGGTTTCGGCTTCCTGACGCGCGGCGAGGGCACCGAGGACATCTTCGTGCACATGGAAACCTTGCGCCGTTTCGGCCTGACCGAATTGCGCCCCGGCCAGGTGGTGCTGTGCCGTTTCGGTGACGGAGAGAAGGGATTGATGGCTGCGGAGATCCATCCGGACGGCCCGACGCCGACCAACCGGTCGCACTGATGCACAGGCTTCGCGACGTCATTGCGAGAAGCGCCATTGCGGCGCTTTTTTTGTTATCGCTGTCCGTCGCATCGCTCGCTGCAGACATCTCCTTCGAAACAGACAAGATTCGGCTTCTCGCCCTCGGAGGGCAGGCTCATGACCTGACCGTCGAACTGGCGATCGAACCGGAGCAGCGCGAGCATGGCCTGATGTTTCGCCGACAGATGGCGCCGGATCACGGCATGCTGTTCGATTTCGGTGAGACGCGGCGGGTGATGATGTGGATGAGGAATACCTATCTGCCGCTCGACATGCTTTTCATCGCCGAGGACGGCACCATCCGGACCATTCATGAGAATGCCGTTCCCCTGTCCGATGCGATCATCGATTCGAAAGAGCCGGTGGCATTCGTGCTCGAGCTCAACGCCGGAACGGTGAAGCGGCTCGGCATAAGGCCGGCCGACCGGATCACGGGCGCACGCATTCCGGCCGGGGCGCGCTGAACCCGGCATCCCGTCGGCACGACCAAATTTGCTGTTGCAGGTGGCAGGCGAAGCGTGTATCTCCGCCTTCGTCGGCTCGGAGTGTAGCGCAGTCTGGTAGCGCATCTGGTTTGGGACCAGAGGGTCGGGAGTTCGAATCTCTCCACTCCGACCACTTAACTATCTGATTTTAAAATGCAATTTAGGTCTGCATGTTCGCGTCCCGACCGGCCGCCGCACCCGCTTGAAAAAGCTGCATTTTCCTGTCGGAAGTCATTCCGTTTTAAATCATTCTGCGCTAAGGGAAGACGAAGCATGGGGCAGAAACTGCCTCGCAGCGCATGGTCTTGCGGATTGGAAGCGATCCGGGCAAGCCATGCTCACAGTCCGAGAGACGGGAGCCGTTTGAAAGCAATGTCCGCGAAGATCTATCGTCCCGCGAAGACAGCCATGCAGTCCGGCAAGGCCAAGACGCATCTGTGGGTGCTGGAGTTCGATCAAGAGAAGCCGCGCACCATCGATCCGATCATGGGCTACACGAGCTCCGGTGACATGCGGCAGCAGTTGCGGCTGACCTTCGAAAGTGCCGAGCAGGCGATCGCCTATGCCGAACGCAACGGCATCGAATACCGCGTCATCGCGCCGAAGGACGCGACGCGCAAGAGTGTGTCCTACTCGGACAATTTCCGTTTCAACCGGATGCAGCCCTGGACCCATTGAGGTCCGCGGCAAAGCCGGACGACCGGCCCGACGGCCCCTTAGCTCAGCTGGATAGAGCACCTGCCTTCTAAGCAGGTTGTCGCAGGTTCGAGTCCTGCAGGGGTCGCCACCTATCTTCCTGATTTGACAGCAACATCGCTGAAAAACACCACGGCTTCCGCTTTTCGCGCGGAAGCCGTGGTGCGTTAAAATCCTATCTGAAGACGGCAAGTTTCCGAAAAAATCCCGAACTTGGGCAACCTCGCGGAACTGCAAGATGTTGGCATGTCCGGCCCACGCGTCGGCGACGAGCTTCCGGAGCAGGTGTGGCACTTTGACTGCCACCCACGCATCTGTGTGCAAGGAAAATCCCTGGCGGAGCAGCCGCTTGGGTCTTCCGTCCAGCGCACAAGGTCGAGAGCCATGGCAAGTCGCGCGTTGCGCTACCACGCACCTGGATAGGTGGCTAGGCAGTGTAAGAATCGGAAACACTTTGTGACTAAGTCACTCCGAATACTACGTTTTTCTGTCTTGTCAGGCTAATAGTCCTCACGGATATTAGCGACCAATGAGAGGTACGCGATCATGATCAGAATGATTTGTGACCCGGCCGAGCTGGCGGGCGAGGACATCACCGGCAAATACATTCTGCGGAAGCTGAACTATCACTGGTTCGCCTATGGCAAGGCCGCCATCGTCACCGCGTGCAAGGGGACCATTCTGCACGTCGACCGCGAAGAGACTGTTTATTCGGAAAACTGGGGCCGCCGTGTCTATACTGGCACCGGCAAACGTTATCCAGGCGGCATCTGCCCGATCTCGGCCGTCGGCTGCGTCTGTGACACGCCAGACGATGTCAACGCTGTCATCCAGTTGGATGTCGAAGCGCAGGAGGAATTCTATCAACTGATCGCCAAGGCTGAAGCCAGAGTTCATGCTCTAGCCTCCTCCTCGCCGAACAGCTTCTTTCTAGCTGCTGCCGAATAAGGCGTTGGCAAGCGCTACTGCGTCCCGTCTATTGCCCATTCTCAAAAGAGCATTGCGCCAGGACAGTTTCATCCACGTCGTCTCACGAGCCGCAGCGAGGATGGCCTGGCAGGTCTGCTGCTGATCTTCCCGCTGGCCTTTCTGTGCGAAGGCAGTGCTTCGAAGGACGAACATCAAACCCAGAAACCATTTCAGGGGTGTCATAGCTTTCCTCGCATCCTGATTGCTCCCTCGCCGAAGCTAATCCCGAGCGGTGGCCGGGAACGCTGAGGGAAGGGGCAAAAAAAGCTCCGACGGCCCCCGGAGCCTATAACTGGATGTGCCCCATCAGACTTTGGTTTTCCTTGGCGTGCTGGGGTCGCGTGCCGTCCCGAGATCACCGGAATCGAGATTGCCTCGGTTTCCATCACTTATTTTGCCAGGACACGATCGCTGCATGTTTCCTTAAATCGGCTACGATTTAAGGAAACATGCAGTAGGTCTTCTGGGGGCATCGAGTAACACCAAGTTGCAATCGCGTGAGGATGGCGGACAATCCGATGATGTCGCGTGGTCTCTCGTGCGGAAGCGGACTCATTGCGTGCGCATAATCTATTTAAGTTGACAATAGCACTCTTCTTTTGCACTTAGCCGTCCGGGTCGCATTGGCGGCAAAAGGCGCCGCATTGGCGATCACTGGTCCGGCTCCTCGCAGTTTTGGAGAGCGACATGAGGCACGAATATCCTTTCACGTTGTCGGGATTTGCTGAAACAGACGATGCGGTTCGCATGCCCAGCATCTGGTTGCTGCCTACTAGCGGCTCGCCACGTCGGCAGGGATGACGCTTCCAAGTCTTGTCCTTGAGGCAGCGCCCGCCGCCAACCTTTGTTCGAACCACCGAGGAATCCGCCCTTGTCCGCGTTGCTGAAACGTTTCGCCGCCTATTATCGCCCGCATCGAAGGTTGTTCGTGCTGGACTTCTGCAGTGCCGTCGTCTCCGGGCTTCTTGAACTGGCCTTTCCGGTGGCGGTGACCCTGTTCATCGACCGACTGCTTCCGACCGGGGAATGGGGTCTGATATCACTCGCGGTCCTAGTCACCTGGAACTGAAGTTCATTACATTGTACGCTTGGCCTCT
>NZ_AUTC01000200.1 GCF_001461695.1 Sinorhizobium fredii USDA 205
ATGGCAGATGCCGGTCGCCTTGACCTCGACCAGCACCTCGCCGGCCCTGGGGCCCTCGAGCTCGACTTCGGTCACAACAAGGGGTTTTCCGGCTTCAACAGCCAGAGCAGCGCGTGTGCGCATGAAATGCCTCCGGTAACTGCGTTCTGTAAGGGCCGCCTCTTCGGGCCTTGTACACAGATTACAGACGGGCAGAGGCGCAATGACAATTGCGACCTTAGTGTGTAAATCGCGACCTTTGGCTTTGCCCTTGGTCAGCCTATACTGACCTTCGTTCGAACACGGAGGAGAAGGATGAGAGCCGCCTGGCATGCGATTGGTCTGGCGCTTTGCCTAACGCAAGCTCCAGGCACTGCAGGCGCCATGGATTTTTCCGATCCCGACTGGCCGTGCATTCAGCGCAAGGCCGAGAACCTGTCAGTGAGCCTGATGTGGCCGGAGCCGATAACCCGCATGCCACTTGCGCCTGCGGCAAGCGATCTCGTGGCAATCCTGTCGCTTCGCCGTGTTACGCTGGCAGAGGCCGGCGCCCATATCCAGGCTTTCATCGAGAAGACTGCGCCGGTGGACGGTCAACTGCTCGGCAATATCTTCCTCGCGGTGTTCGAAAATCTCTCCGGCAACCGGCAACGGGTCATCGCGGGGATAGCCCGCTATTCCCGCAGCCAGATCGCACTGTCCTCGCGGATCGACGGCAGCCGGGTCGAGATGGCGAAGCTTGCGGGCGAAGCGAAACCGGATTTCGACCGTATCGACAAGCTCGAGGAACAGATCGACTGGGACGAGCGCATCTACCGTGATCGCTCGCAAGCGCTCACCTATGTCTGCGAAACGCCAGTGCTTCTGGAAAAACGCGCCTATGCCATTGCCCAGATCCTGCTCAAGCATATGCCGCATTGAGCCACTGCTAGAGGGGGATGCGGAAAAAGTGTGGGCGGCTTTCCGCCCGCATCCCGCTCTAACTTTTTAGAATCGATCACGTTTATAATTTTTCGTCGGCCCGACCAAAAATCATCGTGATCTAGGGGTCCCACTCAAGCTCCGTATAGGCAACGGTCGCGTTGCGCGGATTGAAGAGATCGAACAGAAGCCATCGATCCGCCTCGCTCCGGCCTATCACCTCGGTTGCCGGCCCGAGCGCCAATCCATCGTCAAGCGCCCGCTTGGTATCGGCCTCCAACGCGCCGAGATAGCGCTCGACCGGTTCGGCCGCCTGCGGCCAATCGAGCAGCGGCCCACCATGGCCGGGCACGACCCGGCGTGCCGAAGACCCCTGCATCCGCGAAAGAGCGGCAAGCCAGCCGCGCAATGACCCGTCGAGAGCTGGCGTATGTGTGTCAAACAGCAGATCGCCGGCAAAGAGGATGCCGGAAGTCCGATCGAAAACCGTCAGATCGCTGGCGGTATGGGCTGACGGAAATGCGCGGAGCTCCAGCACCCTGTCGCCCAGGTCGATCATCTCCTGTTCGGCGATCACCCGATCAGGCACCGGTGCCTGACTGCCGAGGAATGCTGCTTCGCCGATCAGGCGGGCAAAATTTGCCCGGTAGGTTTCGGCGCGATCGGCAAGTGCTCGCGGCAGGTTGGCATGGCCGATGACCGCCGCTCCGGCCTCGCGAAGCGGGTCGGCGCCGAAAACGTGATCCGGATGCATATGCGTAAGGATCAGGTGGGTAATCGGCAGGGTGCTGCGTTCGCGGATCGCCAGATAGATCTCTTCGCCCACCTTGCGCGAGCCGCCGGCATCGATGACGGCGATGCCGCGCGATCCGACAACAAAGGCAATATTGGAAACGTCGCCGACATTGGCCGGATCCGGCTCGGCCACCTTGCCGAGATGCACGAACACGCCTGGGGCCGCCTCGCTGAAGCCGAGGGCCGAGCGCGGCCTCAGCGCGCAAAATGGCAAGCCCTCCGCCTTCACACTGGCCGGCTGGGGCGCAGCCAGCCGTGACGCATGCTCGCAGGGCGCTTTGGTTTCGGCCGCAAAACCGGGCAGCAGAGCGATGCGGCAGGTTTCACCTGGCAGCGGCGAAACGGGGCCGGCAGCGGCAAGCATGCAGATTGTCACGAACGCCTCGAACACATCCAACCCCCCGTTGCCGGCGACCTGCAAAGCCTGCGTCCGCCAGTCGAGCCCCGCAACACATCCGAAAGGCTCGGTTCTGCTCGTTGTTGCTTCGTCCTATGTTGACGGGTGCCCGACCCGGAGTCGTGCCCTTCCCTTGAAAAGGGGATCTTGAACCATGAAGCAGAAGCTCATCTTCGCAGGTTTTTCCCTGCTGCTGGCGGCAAGCCTCGCATCCGCCCAGCAGGAGAGGCCCGACAATCCGCTTGTCGAAGGGCCCACCTGGGATGAACTGAAAGGCGATATCGTCGGCGACACGACCATTCTGGACGGCGCCGCCCTATTCTCCGTCGCGGCCCCCTACCGCGCCAACGACGCAGCAACTGTGCCTGTCACGATCGAGCAGCGGGAGCCGGCGGCCGGCCATGTCGATTCCATCAAGTTGGTGATCGACGAGAATCCCGCGCCTGTGGCCGCGGAAATCCGCTTCGGCCGGGCAATGGCGCCGCTCAAATTCGAAACCCGCGTCCGCGTCAACCAGTATTCCAACATCCGGGTCATTGCCGAGACACCGGAGGGGATCTTCATGTACGGCCGCTTCGTCAAAGCCTCCGGTGGCTGCTCGGCGCCGGCCACGAAAGATCCGGTCGCGGCCCTGAATGGCATGGGAGAGATACGGTTGAAACTCTTCGATGGCAAGGCGCCGGCGCCGAACGCCCGCCGTGAGGCGCAGATCATGATTCGCCATCCGAACTATTCCGGCCTGCAGCGCGACCAGATCACCCAACTGTTCATCAGTGCGAATTTCATTGCCCAGCTCGAGGTGAAGCAGGGCGACGATCTTTTGTTTGCGCTCGATGGCGGGATTTCGCTGAGCGAAAATCCGGTGTTTCGCTTCAGCTATACCGACAACGGCGCTCCGGCCTTCACCGTCCATGCCGTCGATACGGACGGCAATGTCTTCGACCGCGTTTTGCCGAAAACGCCGCCCGCCTGAGCGTCCGTCAGAAGCACAGGATCTCCGCCTCTGCCTGGGCGCGTCTCAGATCGGCCACCATGGTGCGCGGCACGACCGCCGACTTGAACATGGCCATCTGCTCGCCGCCCGCCTGCTGGAGCGACAGCACCGCTTCGGCTTCGACATATTTGCGGTATGGCAGGATGGAAGCGATCACATCGATCGAGCAGGCACATTGACTCAACACCTTGCGGCTCTGGCCGTTGGCCGCCATGCAGCCAAATACATAATCGGCCCGCGCCTCGGTCGGATAATCATTGAGGCGCTCCGACATGCTCTGCCCGTTGGCCGGCACAGCCGCTGCGGCGATGACCAGCATCGATAGGGCCGACCGCATCATGGCCGCGCCTCCCCTGCCGCTTTCAGAGTGATGGCATTGGTATAGCCGGCCTCTGCCCCGCCGGTCGCCGCAGGAACGGTGGCAACCAATGAATAGTACCAGCCAGGAATATCGTCCGACACGGTGACGGCGAGCGCCAGCTGGGAAAACCGCCCCATCCGCTCGCGCGCCTTGTCGTTCGCGAACGGCCGGATCGTCACCTGCTGCGCAGCGATCTCGCGGTCATGATAACGGAGTGACACGGGCACGATTTGCGCGTCGCGCAGCAGGGACTCCTTGATCCGGTTGCGCATATAGAAGGGGCTGCCGCCAGATTGGAAGGCAACATCGGCAAGTACGCTTTCGAGAAAGTACATGATGAGGGGATTGCCGACCGAGGCGGGGTAATTGCCAAGCCCGCGAGACCGGGTGCCCTGATAGAGCGTCAGGGCGACATTGTCGTCGGGTTTGATCTTCAGGCCGATGCTGAAGCTGCCGTCTGCCTGCCCTTCGTCGGCACCAGATATGACCCTGTCGTAGACGAGCGTGCTTTGGCCGCCGGGCGCCGCCTCGAGCCCTTTCAGCGCCGTCGACGGGAAGAGAAGCTCGTAAGTTTCGGCAGCTGCAAGCGGGCCATGGCCGAGACCGAGCAGGAGCAGCGCAAGCAAAGGAAGAATACGCATCACAGACCTCCCGTTCTGGGGCCTGTTTTCAGGCTCCCGTTTGTTGGCGACAAGCCTAGCAATGGCTGCGGCAATGTCACCGGAGACCTTTGTCTGTGTTTCTTTCACACCACGCGCGCCCGGGTCTTCCAGTCGATCAATGCGCGCAGCCGCACCAGTTGCACCGGCTTGGCGAGCACGGCGAACGACATCTCGTTGCCAAGCCGCAGCAACTCTCGCTGCCGATTGGCCGTAATAATGACCGCGGGGATTTCGACTCCTGCCAGGGCGCGCAGCGTCAGGATCGTTTCTATGCCATTGTCGCCGTCGTCCAGCTGATAGTCGGCCAGCAGAATGTCGGGTGCTGTGCCGATTTCCTGCGTCAGCGCCGCCGCATCGGCGGTCGAGGCAGCAGCCAGAACGCTCGCTCCCCAGCTCTCCAGAATCTGCGTCATGGCGTGAAGCTCATCGGCATCGTTCTCGACGACCATGACGATGAGATCGAGGCTGCCGTCGAGCATCGGCTCCGTTACGGGATTTTCGCAGGCGCTGGCACGGCCAGGCACAGCCAGCGGCACCTCGATCGAAAAGACGGAGCCACGGCCGGGCTGCGACACCAGCCGGACGGGATGGTCGAGATGCCGGCAGGCACGCTCGACGATCGACAGACCAAGTCCCATACCGGTGCCTTTTCCCGCACCGCCAGCCCGGGTGAACTCGTTGAAGATCCGCGTCTGGTCCTCCTCCGAAATGCCGATGCCGGTATCCCACACTTCGATCCGCAGCCGATCGCCGCTGAGGCGGCAACCGACGAGCACGCGGCCACGCTCTGTATACTGGATAGCGTTCACTACCAGGTTCTGGATGCAGCGCATCAGGTAGCGCTGGTCGCTGGTGACCCAACGCGTGGAAGGGACGATACGAAGATCTATCCTCTTTTCAGTCGCCAAGGGCGCCAGATCCTCAGCAACGCCCTGCAGCGCGCTTCCAAAGTCGAACGATGTGACGTTGAATTCGGCCCCCGAACTGTCGAGCCGCGAAATATCAAGAAGCGCCTGCAGAAGAGATTCTGTCGAGGCGAAGGAGCGGTTGAGCCGGCTGACAACGTCCTGCACCCCCGGCTGTCCAACGGTTTCCGTCAACATCGAAAGATAAAGTTTCGCGGCGTTGATCGGCTGAAGAAGGTCGTGGCTGGCTGCCGCCAGAAAGCGAGTCTTGGACGTGTGAGCTGCTTCGGCCGCTTCCTTCGCCTGCCGAAGAGCACCTTCGATCTTGGCTTGCTCATCGCTATGGATCTTGAGCAGGCGATTGGCCTCGATCAGTTCGGCGGTACGCTCCTGTACACGTTGCTCGAGAAGCGCCGCCGCTTGCGTCTCCATCGTCACGTCCATGACCGACACGATGAAACCGTCGTCAGGCAGGGAATGGATGCGGATGTCAAGGCTCATCCCATCGCGCCGCCTGAACCGTTCCTGCACCGTCTCGCCGCGGCGCGTGGACTTTAACCAACCGGCGAATTCGGACCGGCGTCCTTTGCGGTCGAGGATCTCGTGACGTTCGACATGTTCTACGATGCGCAGGAAGAGACTTCCCTTCTTCAGAAGCAAAAGCGGCACGCCGAGAAGCTCGCCAAAGCGTTCGTTGCGAACCCGCAATTCGCCGCGCGCCGAAAATGTGCAGATGCCGAGCGACATGTGATCGAAAGCGGCCTGCAGGAAATGAGCCTGCTGGTCGATCAGGCGGTTCTTCTCACGCCGGTTCTCCCGCACGATGTCGGTGATTTCTGTCTGCAGGACGGTGATGTTGCCTGAACCGGTCTGCCGGCAGGAAATCTGGAACCAGCGGTCGTTCCTGAGCTCCATCACGAAGGACGAAAAGCGCTGACCGGACCTCTGCTCCTTCACCATCGGCTGGCCAGTCACTCCGCTTTCGTTCCGATTCAGAAACTTGCTGGCGTTGACGGCTGCGAGATAGTCGTCAAAAGCGAGGCCGGGCTTGACCAGCGGCTCGATATCAGGGAGCAGGTGCCGGAACTGGGCGTTGCAGACCTGCAACCCATCTTCCGAGAAGAGGGCGAAGCCACCCTCCATGGCCACCATGGCATCGGCAAGGTTTCTCTGGGTGCGTTCCTGCGCCTGATGGGCGATCTCAAGCTCGCTCGACGCCCTGCCGAGCGTGTCGAGGGCCTTTTCGAGATCCTTGGTCTTTTCCCAGACCTCTGCCTGTAGGGCGATGGCCGATTCGAAAAGCGAATAGGCGGAACCGCCGACTTCGTGACCGCGCTCGGCCCGATTGATCAATGCCTCGATAATCTTGGCCTGCTTGGCAAGCTGGATCTCGTAGGGTTCGTCCGGATTGATCACAGCGGCGCGCCTCCCTTTGGCCGGAAGAAGGCGACGCCGACAAAGGTCTGGTTCACATGTACGCCGAGATGCTGTTCGCCATAGGTGTTGAAGCCGACGACGCGGCGCTGCCGGAACTGCTCGGACGCCTCGCCGTCCAGGCCCTTGCGCTCGATCTCAAGCTTTCGCAGATAGCAATCGAACCCCAGGATGAAATCAGGCGCCTCCCCGTCCTTGTCGCTGACGGCAAGGCCGGAATCGAGCGTGCGGATGATTTCCTTGCCGCGGCCGAGCGTCAACAGCAGACCGTCGTCGATTGCCGAAAGAAAGGTGAGGCCATGTTCGCCGTGAATTTGCTGGATCGCCCGCACATGATAGAGATTGCGATTGCGCACCAGCACGGGGTTCTCGGCGAACGTCATCGGCGACAATTCGCCAACCGGTACCTTGACGAGCCGGGCATATTCCTCGGCCGCCGGCGAGCCGTTAATCTCCAGAACCAGCCGCTCCTCCGGAACGGCGCGGGTCACCACCATGCGTACGTCCGTGGGCTGGAAATGGTCGAAGCCGAGACCGCTAAAGGCCAGATCGGTTTCCAAAAGCAGGAGAAGCGCGGCATCGCTGTGGAACTCTCCATTGTGCAGCACCTGCGTGTGCTCGAAGCGCAGCCCGTCACCGGCCGAGCCGCCAAACACGGGGATGTCCTTCAGTCCGACCTCCAGGGCCGCCATCAGGATGTCCTCCTGCTTGGACAGTCCGTCGGCAAAAACCAGCGCGAGCCGCTTTCGACCCGGCGTTGCGCGAAACTGCGAGGCGAGCCGCTCCGTCTGCGACACGACATCGGCAATCGAAACCGGCGAGATCGGATGGAACAGGGCCGAGGCGACCCTAAAGTGACGCCGCTCGAAGGCGATTGCCAACAAGGCGTCGTCCTCATACCCCCGCGCCGTTATCTGGCCGGCGGTCGTGCAGCCGAAAACAACCTTGTCCGGCAAGGAGCTGCGCACGGCTTCAGCAATGTCATCGGGCTGCAACCTGCTCGGCAAGAACAGAAGGATGAAGCTTGGCCTTGCCGTGGCGAGTTGCTGCTTGATCTCGGCAAGGGCAACGGCCGCATCAGAGGCACGCGATACGGCGAGCCGCACCCCCTCCGCCGGATTGCGATCAAGGTCGTCGACAGCCGTCATGCGTCGTTATCCTCCACTTCCAGCCTCGGTGCCTCGGCCGGCACATCTCACTGGAGGCTGTGGCGGATCGAGACTTCGCGCACCAGCATTGCCGCCTGTGTGCGATTATGAACGCCCAGCCGTCGAAGAAGCGCCGTGATATGAGCTTTGACGGTCGCTTCGGCCAGTTGCATCTCGTAGGCAATCAGCTTGTTTGGCATCCCTTCGCAGATCAGCCCCAGAATGCGGGTCTGCTGCTGCGACAAATGAGCGATCTTGCGCGAGATTGTTTCCACCGACCGGTCGGTGGCCCGGGTGCGGGCCGGCATCGAGTAGCCGGGCGGCACGTATGTCTTGCCGTTCCAGATATCCTGCATCGCCTCCTGGAAATTCTGGCGGCCGATATCCTTTGGGATGAAACCCGCGGCACCGGCGGCGATGACCGACTGGACGACGTCTTTGGACGTGATCGCCGAGATCACGATGACCGGGATGTCAGGTGTCTTTTCCTTGATCTTCAGAAACCCGCTTAGTCCCGACGCATCGGGCAGGTTCAAATCAAGCATGATCAAGTCAGGTGAAAACCGCATCCGCAATTGCTGCAAGGCTTCACCGAGCGAACAGGCTGTTCGAATTCGACGCGTATTGAAGGTGCTTTCCATCGTCGCGGCCAGAGCGTCGCAATAGAGCGGATGATCATCGATCACCAGGGCCGATTTTATTGAAAGCGAGTGGACGGGCAAAGCGGTCCGCGACATGGCTCTCCTCCCAAATGTATTCCCGGCCAAGGCGCCGGCTCCAACCGACCCCAAGGACCACTGGAAAATATCTCTCCTCCCGATACGGCCATGCTCTCCCGGCACGACGCGAGGCATTTTGTCGCACAGTTTTCCAGGCCAGGCAATTGCCGTATAATGTAACTATCCCCTTACGCAACGCTACAACGCGACCTGACGGACCGATTATCTCGGCGAGCGGCATACGCTTCCCTGGGCGAGCAACTCACGCGCCTCGCTATCCGAAAGGACATCGTCCGCGACAGCAGCCCCAACCGCGAATGGCTTGCAGTTGCCGAACGTCGCGATGAAGTCCAAGCGATGGCGTCGCTCACAGGCTGCGCCTGACGCCGGCCGATAGGGCACCGGATCGAGGCCGGATCTACCGCTCAGGCGTACCGGCATCCTGTGTTTGCGAGCGTTGATACATCGTCAGCGCCCACTCCGCTCGCAGATCGTCCACATGCAGAATGTAGATATTGCCGTCCCCGCCCCTGACCTTGAAGTAGCGGTGGTCGGCGCCATGCCACTGATCGATGTTCTCGGCCACTTCGATCTGCCGACCGTTGAGGTAAAGTCGTCGCAGCTTCTCGGCTCCGCCTTTGTCCACAAAGGTTTCGACCTGAACTTGCATGGCGTGCTCACCGTTGCCACAACGCGTCCCGGCGTGATGTTCCACTTCGCGAGTTGCAGCTTCCCCATTCTAGCAACTAGCGCATGACTGCGTCATCAACAGCGACGGAATAGAAGTTCCTCCGCTGCGTTTCTCCCAGGCCACTCAACTGGAGGAACCGGGATGTTTCATTTTCTGCAGAAAGGACCGCGGGTGATCCGCTTTATCTGCCGTCCGGAGGACCGCGACGTCATCGCACCGCCGATAGCCGCCAAGCTGGCCCTGCCGGATTGGTTCCGCAGGCTGCCGCCGGTCGACAAAAAGCATCTGTCGACGACCAACAACGGTCTAACTGTCAAACGCTGCATGCCATTCCTCGACGCGATGACGAGCGGCTGGATCCTGCCGGTCGCTGCAACCGTGAGGCTCGAGATCAAGAATGGCGGCCGCAATGTCGAGGCCGGCTGGGAGTTCGACCGGGTGATGGTCAGCAATCACGGCGCCCATCAGGTGGCGGGAAATCCCAGAGAGCCCTCACCGCCCTGCAAGTTTCATAACTACTGGTCGATCCGCACGCCGCCGGGCTGGAGTTGCCTGTTTCTGCCGCCGCTCAACCGGCAGGGACAGCCTTTCGAATGCGTGGCGGGCATCGTCGACACCGACACCTATGCCGCACACATTCATTTTCCCTTCTTTGCGACGGCACCGGACGGTCTCTATGTCGTCGAGAAGGGCACGCCGCTCGTGCAGGTCATACCGTTTCGCCGCGCCGATACCGCCGTGACGGCAGAGATCCGCGCCGAGACCCGCAGCGAGGCCGTGGAACGCGATACGATTTACAGGAATACGATTGCCGGCGAAGGTTGGTATCGCAAGACGGCGCGCGCTGCTCGCTGAAATCTCGCGAGGCGCATAAGGAACGGGGGCCGGATCGATCCGGCCCCCGCTTTTTTCGCCCGCCGCTTCACCGCCATACGCGCCACAGCTTGCCTGGACGATAGTCACGGCCAGAGCTGTTCGAACTCGAGTTGGAAGATCTGTTCGAGGACGAGTTCGAAGACGAATTGGAACTCGAGTTCGAAGAGCTGTTCGAGGATGAGTTGGAGCTCGAGTTCGAGGAGCTGTTCGATGACGAATTGGAGCTCGAATTGCTCGAGGAATTCGAGCTCGAATTCGATGAACTGTTACCGGCGACGATGATTTCACCGTCGGTCCGGCCAGTCGCTTGCGCGTTCTGCCTGGACGAGTTCTCGACGTCAGGAAGAGTTAGCGGATGCTCTCTTGCCTCAGCGGCATGCCCCACAAATGCCGCCAGGCCGGCGAGGAGTGCCGTACTCACTTTCCAGTGCTTTTTCATGCCATTTACTCCTTTATTAAACCGAACCGATCAGTCGGTCCGGCGGAGTAACGGGCGACACTTCCCTCTATTCCATGATCGGCGTTCGCCACGCCCTTATTTTTGTTCGCGCAGGCCTCCGAGGACCTTTGCCTCTTCCTCTGCCTCGAGCGGCGCCCCGGCGTTGATCGCCGTCAAATAGGCGTCGAGCGTTTCGGTGGATGACGCCGGCGCATAGCCGCCACTATCGCCGCGAGCTACGACGGCAAAGGTTACGCGCCATTCGGCGCCGGCGCGGCAGGCAACGGAAACCACCGTCGAGCGGTCGGGCGAGTCGACTTCGAACTCCCGGCACAGAGCCTGGTCATTGTCGCGAAACGTTGCGATCGCCCGGAAGCGCTGGTTGGGGCCCGACAATTGCCTTTCCTCGCCTGAGACGACGGTCTCGAGCGCCTCTTCAAGCGCGGGACTGCTGAGAGCCGTCGGAGGCAGGACGCCCTCGGCCGTCGGTTGTCCGCCGCGGCCCAGCCAGTATCCACCGAAGCCGGCGATAACCGCCGCAAGAGAGGCGGCGACGGGCGCGAGCCAGCGGCTTGCACGCCGATCGTTTGCGGCTCGGCGCGCGAACGGCAGAACGCTGGCGCCGGATTCGTTCTGCGCAGAGGTCTTCGCCGCGATCACCCTTTCGACGGCGGCCGTCAGTTCGGCCGGCAGCGGCTCCTCGAGAAGTGGCTGCATGGCTATCTTGGCTGCGTGGCGCGTTTCGATGAAGAGCGCCAACCGCGCAACAAGCGCGTCATCCGTTTCCATTTCCCGCTCGATCTCAGCAGAGATCTCGGCATCGAGCTCGCCATCGGCGAAGCGCATCAGTATCTCGTCGGAGAAATCCGTCCTGGTCATTCGTTTACGCCCTTCATCACCCGAGAACGTGCCGTCGTCGTCGTTATTCCCGCGGCCTCGCCAAGAGCCTTGCGCGCCCGCGCCAACCGGCTCATGACAGTTCCGATCGGAATATCGAGGACATCGGCCGCCTCGCGATAGGAAAGCTCCTCGACGCACACGAGAAGCAGCACCTCCCGCTGCTCGTCCGGCAAATCGCCGATCGCTTCAGCCACAGTCTTGAGGGTCAGTCGCGCCTCGGCCTCGCGCTCTCCAGATGCACCGGCAAGGTCGTGCCGTTCGGAGATATCGTCCTGGACGCCCGCGGTCTTCTGCCTGCGCACCTGATCGATCCAGAGGTTGCGGAGAATCCGGAACATCCACGCGTCAAAGCGCGTGCCGGGCTCGAAACGCTCGGCACTGGCGAGCGCCCGCTCACAAGCCGCCTGCACGAGATCGTCGGCGACATCTCGCGCGCCGCAGAGCGAGATGGCGAAGCGGCGAAGATTGGGCAGGAACGCCGTGAGGCGCTCACCGACATCCTTCACCGCATTGCTCATATCCCGAACTCCGCAATTTGGACTAGAAGAGGGAATAGATCGACGACTCAGCCGTTTCCATCCAATCTACAGGCACTCGCCCGTGCCTCCAAGAAATGCGCTGCCCTGTTTTGAGCCCGGCCAAGCCGATCGAGGTACTCGGATGCTCTCCACGCTGAAACTTGCTTTGATCGCTCCCCTTGCTGCAATCGCACTTTTCGGCGGCGATATCCTGGCTCCGCGCCACGCAATGGTGTCTCAAATTTTCGGAAGCAGTGAAGCTCTGGCCGACGACGACGATGATGGCGGCGACGATGACGACCGCGGGGCTTCCGGGCGCTCCGGCTCCTACGGTGCCGGCGCGGGATGGAGCGGTGGCAGGAGCCTATTCCGACTCCGCGACCTCTTCCCTCGTCGGAACACTTCACGGCGCGCAAGGGCCTCCGTACCGTCTGCAACGACACGAGCCCCCGATGAGGTCGTCGGGCTGGGTTTCAGCCCGGCTCAGCTCGAGCAGTTGACGGCGGCAGGCTTTCAAGTCCTGGAACAAGACACGATGGCGACATTCAACGTTGACGTAGCCAAGCTTCGCATCCCCTCGGGGCTGACACTGGATGCCGCGAAAGAGCGGGCGCGAACTCTAGCGCCCTCGGCCGTCGTCGACTTCAACCATTATTACCGACCGGAACAACGGGCCGAGGCGCGATGCGCTGCTGGCGACTGCATGGCACGCACCGTGATCGGATGGCCCACGGCGCAGGACTGGCCAGGCGCTTGCACGGGCGGAGCCACGATTGGTCTTGTCGACACGGCGATCAACCCCGAACACGATGCCTTCGACGACAACAATGTCGAAATCATCCGCCTCGCCGATAGAAAATTGCCCGAGTCGGGCAAGCAGCACGGTACAGCCGTCGCGGCGCTGCTCGTCGGTTCGGCGACGAGCCGCACGCCGGGTCTAATCCCCGGCGGCAAACTGATCGCCGTGGATGCGTTTCACCGCGCCGGTCGGCAGGATGACCGGTCCGCCGCTTTTGATCTCGTACGCGCCCTCAACGCGCTCGCCGGACGGCAGGTACAGGTTATCAATATGAGCCTTGCCGGCCCGCCCAACCTGCTTCTTGGAGAGGCCGTGAAGAAGGCGGCTGAACGCGGCATCATCATGGTTGCGGCGGCCGGCAACAGCGGCCCGCGGGCAGAGCCCGTCTATCCGGCAGCTTATGAAGAGGTGATCGCCGTAACGGCGACCGACAAACGCAAGCGGCCCTACCGGCGCGCCGGCCGAGGCGAGCACATAGACTTCGCGGCCCCCGGTGTTTCCGTGTGGACCGCGGCCTCAGTGAGCGGCGCGCGTCCGAAGACAGGTACCTCGTTCGCCGCGCCCTTCGTAACCGCCGCGGTGGCGCTGATGAAGGCGTCGGACCCGGAACTCGCCCCCCGCCGTGTTCGAGAGATGCTGAGCGGAAGCGCCGAAGACCTAGGGGATCCAGGCAAAGATCCGGTCTTTGGCTGGGGTCTGTTGAACGCGCGCGCCATCTGCAAGACAGCACCCTAGATCACGACGATTTTAAGTCGGGTCGACCTATATTCAATTGAGTAGCCCATTGGCCGTTCGGCGTGGCTACTCCCGACGGTACCGCCAGGCTTTGCGGTGCGTGGGCGGACAGGCTGATCCAGTATACTGGCCGCTTTTCGTTCATCGGAACGCTGACGAGCATGGTCGGCAGGCCGCATCAGGCGGACCGGGCCCGGCTCCGCACCCGTCTTCTTTTTTCCCCCTGCAACCAAAAGGCATTTCCATCCGGTCGAACTGGTTGCCGACACCGATTCAACGGCAGTTTGTCAGTATATTGAAGGAGAGTGCCCAAGCTCTTGAACTTCTTGAAGGATGGGTGACCGTTCTGCAGATCGACGATATTTACCAGGCGCAGATGCGTTACGGCTATCGGCGCGTGCATGTGCCGCGCTCACGGTAAGGCTGAGCGTCTTCGAAACGCCACCGCACTCATCCCGATAGTTGGCGACGACTATGGTCCCAATAATTCTTCGGCGGCGGCCTCGTTGTCCGCTAGCGTGGCCACAAAGATCGGCCGTCGAAAAACCATGCTGCGCGTTCCTGGCCGTTTCGCATCAGGCGCTCGATAGTCGCACCGGAGCGGTCCAGCTTCGAGGGATAGTCTAAGTCACCTTCGAGTTCGACGACCCGGATGGCGATAGGTTTGTAGCGTGCGCCGAGTGAGGGATGTTCGGCAAGAAGCTCATTGATCTTCGTAATAAAGAGCAATTCCTGACTGAGCGCCAGATTACCAGACAGCTCATTCCGGCGGTCGATAATCTCTGGCATCGCCCGCGGCTCGAGTCGCCGCTGCTGCGGATTGATTTGCACCACCCAGATTTCGTCCGGCCGCTCCGGCAACTCGGTGAATTCGCGTACAGGCGGATTACGGCTGAAGAGCCCATCCCAGAAGAGAGTGCCGTGAGCCTGCACCGCACGAAAGAGCGGGGGTACCGCGGCCGAGGCGATCAGTTCATCATAGGTCAAGCTCTCGCCCTCGAACGCCACCCCGAGGCCATGGGTGATGTCCGTGGCCCCGATCAGGAGCTTCGGCTTCGCCCGACGATGGGGTTCGCTCGGCAACGACGCAAGGTCGAGGTGACGACTGAGAAGTTCGCGCAACCGCGGCTCGGCCACGGGACTATAGAGGTAAGGGCTGATCTCGGCGGTGACCGGGAGGCGTGCCCACGACACTGCCCAGAAGTTCGCCACCGCATCGAATATGTCATGCACCTCGAGGTCGCGCCAAAAGTCCATCAGACGGCGCTCAGCCTCGTCCGCCCCTTCGCGGATCAGGCCGGACCACACCAACGCGGCGCACATCGCGCCGCCCGACGTCCCACTCAAGGCAAGGAGCTGATAGCGATCACGGAACTGGGGCGCCAGGAGCGCACGAAGCACACCCGCCGCAAACGCAGCATGGCTGCCTCCTCCTTGGCAGGCAATCGCGATTTTGGGAATCGGCGGCATGAAAAATACAACTTCCGTGAATTTACTCAAATTTATATATCCGCAATAGTAGCGGCGGTACTCGTTGAAGGCTAGAGTTACCCTTGACCGGACACTGCCCTCAAGATCTTTGATCGTCCGCCAAAGTGGTGTGCCATCACAAAGCGACGGCTGCTGTCCGGTGATACAACGCAGTGGGGCATCGCTACATAGGGGAGTGATCCATGCCGCCGGCGGGTTTGGCTAAGCGGCCGTGGCCATTAATCATGTCGGGCGGGCCTTGAACCCCGAGGCCGCAAGCGCTGGAACGAGTGCCTCCGTCGAAGCCGTGATTTCAGTGGCCCTCCCCCGGCAAACATGTTGAACCAATGGCTGCGTCGCCTTTCTGTATCCGCCTTGAGAAATTCAACCTCTTGCCTTATACGATGCGTGATGTTTGATGCGCAGCGAGTGAGGCACGTATGAGAACGACACTAGCGATCGATGACGATGTCCTGATCGCCGCCAAGGCGATGGCAGCCCAGCAGCACCGCAGTCTCGGCGAGGTCATTTCCGAGCTGGCGAGACGTTCTTTGCGCCGGCCGCGCAGTGGTGGCGAGCGCAATGGAATTCCTCTTCTGTCGTCGCGACCCGATACCCCGCCAGTTACCCTCGAGATCGTCAACGCCTTGCGCGACGAACTGCCGTGACCTTCCTGCTCGACGTCAATGTGCTGATTGCCTTGATCGATCCGGGCCATGTAGCCCATGATGATGCGCACGATTGGTTCGCATCGACCGGCAAGACCGCGTGGGCGACCTGTCCCATTACCGAAAACGGTGTCCTCCGCATTGTCGGCAATCCCAAATACCCCAATTCTCCCGGCTCACCGGCACTCGTGATGGAGATCGTTGGCAAGTTGCGGTCGCTCCCTGGTCATTGTTTTTGGCCGGACGACGTGAGCCTCGTCGGGTCAGGTGATATCGCTCCCGCGAAAATCCTGACTTCGGGGCAGGTAACCGATACCTATCTGCTTGCGCTCGCGAAGGCGCATGACGGCCAGTTGGCGACATTCGATCGCAAGCTAACAGCAGCGGCGGTCACGAGGGGCAACTCTGCCTTGCACCTGATCACCGGCAAATAGGTCGTGCGTTCCCGTTGAGACACCGCCGGCGCTGGGGAGCTATTGCGACGCCTGAGCGCGGCGGCCACGCCTCGGCATGCGCGCCACCAGCCATTCCTGGACGCGGCCCGCGTGATCCCTTGGTGCCTTTGTCGCGACGCGCCCCTTGATGTTGGCCAATGTGTGAGCCGCCAGCGCATCTCTTGTCCGCTTCTCGGCCTCGATCATAACCGCGTGGATGGCGCAGACGCCGTCCACCGCCCAAGGGGGGGTATGGTCGCCGAAAAGCGCGCATTGAGCGCGGATCTCCTTGCATTCGAACAGGGCCTTACGTCCGTCGACAGCTTCGACAACATCAAGAACAGTGATTTCTGTCGCTGGGCGCGCCAGGGCAAAGCCGCCGCCGATTCCCTCGCGCGCGGCGACGATGCCCGCCTTCTGAAGCTTGGTGAAAAGCTTCGCAACGAATTCCGCGGGGATTTTCTGCAACTCGGCAAGATCGCGCGCGCTTGCCGGCTGCTCCAGTTCCTGCGCATCGACGAGATAAAGCAGACAGTGCAGAGCGTATTCGACACCTGCGCTTACATGGGCCATGGCACCGTCCAATAACACCGATTAGATTGGTCGCCGATATCATGGAAAGCTGGTTTTCGCAATCCCCTTCCCGTCTCCCAGATGTTGACAGAGGGTCTCTCGATAGCAGTCGCAACTGCCGTTGCCCTTTTACTGCGATTAGTTTAGTCGTAGTTAATGCGGCGCCGTAGTGATCGTCGCGGAAGCCGTCTCCCCTCCGGAGACAAGGAGCTGAAAACGCCACAAAGGAGAAATGCCATCATGAATGCACGATCCGTCATCGGCGCAGCCTGCGCCGCCCTCTCCATCGCCATCGCAATGCCTGCCACGGCACATGACTTGACCGAAACGGTTACGCCCCACTTCGAAAAGGCGATACCGAACATTCCGGGTAAGACGCTGAAGGCCGTAATCGTCGACTATCCGCCGGGCGGGGCCTCGGCACCGCACAGCCACGCGGAATCGTCGTTCATCTTCGCCCACGTCCTCTCTGGGGAAATCGAATCGAAGGTCAATGACGGCCCGACGGAGACTTATCGCGCCGGCGAGAACTGGTACGAACCGCCGGCGTCCAAGCACCTCGTCAGCCGCAACGCGAGCAAGACCAGGCCCGCAAAGCTGCTCGCCGTCTTCGTCCTCAATAGCGACGAAAAGGCCCTGACCACCCCGATCGAGTGATCCCCGATTTTAAGGAACAAACACATGAGCAAGCGTCTCGACTACAACCAGATCGCACCGGCCGGCGTCAAAGCCCTGGGCGGAGTCTACGGCTACGTCATGCAGAGCAGCCTCCCTCCGGTGCTGGTCGATCTGGTCTATCTGCGTATCTCGCAGATCAACAACTGCGCCTACTGCCTCGACATGCACACGCGCGACCTGCTGAAGAAGGGGCAGAAAATCGAGAAGATCGCGCTGGTGCAGGCGTGGGCGGAAGCCGGCAATCTTTTCGACGAGCGTGAGCGGGCCGCCCTTGCCTGGGCGGAAACGGTGACGCGCGTGGCCGACACCGGCGTGCCGGACGACGCCTACGAGGCCGTTCATGCCGTGTTCGACGAGCGCGAACTCGTCGATCTGACGATCGCGACCGGCCTGATGAACGCCTACAATCGCATGGCGATCAGTTTCCGCAACACGCCACAGGCGGCGCTCGAAAAATAAGACCGAACGACGCGCCCTACGGCAATTCCAGCGAAGGCGTCATTTCAAGGACTTAGAGCATTTCACGGTTTCAGCGAAACCGTGAATGCTCGAACCGAGGCGTTGCTATGAAGAAATTTTTTGCAGGTTGGCTTGCCGCTGGAGCGGGCGCTCTCGACGCTTGGCCACTAGGTGACCGGCATGACAATCCGCCCCGATCGCGTGGCTATTGAATATGCACATCCTAATTGGGAATCCTCGTGGTCCTTCACCATATTCAGGCAACAAATCCCAGGAACGGAGATAGGCAATGACCTATACAAAGACCGACGAAGTGGTCAGGAAGCTGACGCCCGAGCAGTATCGGTTGACCCAAGAGAACGGCACAGAACGCCCCTTTACCGGGGAGTATCATGACAACAAGAGGCCGGGGATCTATGTCGACGTCGTTTCCGGCGAACCGCTGTTCGCTTCGGCCGACAAGTTCGATTCCGGTTGCGGCTGGCCGAGCTTCACCAAGCCGATCGTATCGGCAAATGTCAACGAATTGCGGGATCGCTCCCATGGTATGATCCGCACCGAGGTGCGCTCCGCCCATGGGGACAGTCACCTCGGCCATGTGTTTCCCGACGGCCCTGAGGACCGGGGTGGCTTGCGCTACTGCATCAATTCCGCCGCGCTGCGCTTCATTCCGCGCGAGGAGATGGAGGCCGCGGGATACGGCGCGTATATCAACCAGGTAGAGGACATCTGAATGACCAAGAGAGCTGTTTTGGCCGGTGGCTGCTTCTGGGGGATGCAGGACTTGATCCGCAAGCTCCCCGGCGTCATTGCGACCCGCGTAGGCTACACCGGCGGCGATGTGCCGAACGCGACCTACCGCAACCACGGCACCCACGCCGAAGGCATCGAGATCGTTTTCGATCCCGAGACGACCAGCTACCGGCGGATCCTGGAGTTCTTCTTCCAGATCCACGACCCGACCACGAAGAACCGGCAGGGGAACGACGTCGGCATGTCTTACCGCTCGGCGATCTATTACACCGACGACGAGCAGAAGCGCATAGCCGAGGACACCATCGCAGACGTCGACGCTTCGGGCCTGTGGCCGGGCAAGGCGGTGACCGAAGTCGAGCCGGTGGGCGACTTCTGGGAGGCGGAGCCGGAGCACCAGGATTACCTGGAGCGCTATCCGACCGGCTACACCTGCCACTTCGTGCGCCCCAACTGGGTGTTGCCCCGGCGGTCGGCGGCCGAATAACCGGCCGCCTGCCTCTGGCGGGTTGCGTTCGAGTTGAGGGGCCTGGGGGACACGCCGGGCCACGCAAGGGCCACCCCGGCAGTTTGAATGCCTCTGCCAAAGAGCGCCTGTGCTTTTGAGTCAACCTGGCGAAGCTTCGGCCTGGAACAACCACCATCCGGATAGGTGTTGCTGATGTAGAATACTCATTTCCTTTCAAAGGAGCATCACCATGGCCTTCAACACGCAACGGCTCCAATTTGCCGGCCATTCCGGCGCAACCCTCGCCGCCCGCCTCGATCTGCCCAACGGGCCATTACGTGCCTATGCACTGTTTGCCCATTGTTTCACCTGTTCCAAGGATCTCGCGGCAGCGCGCCGCATTGCAGCGGAGCTTGCACGCGAAGGCATCGCGGTCCTGCGCTTCGATTTCACCGGATTGGGATCGAGCGAAGGCGAATTCGCCTCGACGAATTTCTCCTCCAATGTTGCCGACCTTCTTTCGGCCGCCGACTATCTCCGCCATCACTATCAGGCACCGTCGTTGCTGGTCGGCCACTCGCTCGGTGGTGCGGCGGTCCTCGCGGTCGCCAGCGACATTCCTGAAGTGCGCGCCGTGGCCACGGTCGGCGCGCCGGCCGATGTCGGCCACGTGTTGAAGAATTTCGGAGCGAGCCTCGACGAGATCGAGAAGATCGGGGCGGCCGAAGTCGATCTCGCCGGGCGTAGGTTCCTTGTCAGAAAGCAATTCGTCGAGGACGCGCGCGCACAGCGCATCAAGGACGCTGTTGCCAGCCTGAAAAAGCCGCTCCTCATCCTTCACGCGCCGCTGGACCAGACCGTCGGAATCGAGAACGCCAACGAAATCTTCCTCGCAGCCAAACATCCCAAGAGCTTTGTTTCGCTGGACAAGGCCGACCACCTGCTCACCAACCAGGAGGACGCGGCCTTCGCCGGTCGGATCATTTCGGGATGGCTGACACGCTATCTCGCCGCCGACACGCCGCAGGGCACGGAGCCGATCGAACATGTCCGCGTGACGGAGACGGGCGAAGGCAAGTTTCAGAACGCGGTTCAAGCGGGCAGCCATCGGCTTTTCGCCGATGAACCCGAAAATGTGGGCGGGCTCGATTCCGGACCATCGCCCTATGACTTCCTGTCGATCGCTCTCGGCGCCTGCACCTCGATGACGCTGCGCCTCTATGCCGATCACAAGAAGCTGGCGCTCGGCCGCATCGGCGTCGACGTCTCGCATGCCAAGATCCATGCCAGGGACTGCGAGGAATGCACCGAGCCGGAACGCAGCGATGGTGGCAGGATCGACCGTTTCGAGCGCGTCGTTTCCATCGATGGCGAGGTCTCCGATGAGCTTCGCAGCAAGATTGCCGAGATTGCCGACAAGTGCCCGGTCCATCGCACGCTCGAAGCCGTGGCGAAGATAAAAACCGTCGTGAAATCACAACCCCAAGTGACGACAGGATAGCTTCAGCGTGCTTGCGCCATGAACTTGCGCGACGCGCATGATCAGGCCGCCGCCGAATGCGGCCGGCGCGACATCTGCTTCGGTTCAGGAATACAGCATGCGGGCACCGGATCAACAGCATTGCGCTCGAGATCCGGCGCCGCGCAGAAAGTCTCAGCGGACGGTCACGCCTCGTCGGGACCCTTCCTATACACTAGGCTGTAGTGACAATTTAATCATTTGAGCCAGAGCATGATGGCT
>NZ_AUTC01000201.1 GCF_001461695.1 Sinorhizobium fredii USDA 205
CTTCGCAAACGCCGGCTACGCTTCCGTCAAAACATGAAACGCTCTAGCACAGCTCGAGCAGGCCGCTCAGCGTGTTGTCATGCGGTCTGGGCTAAGTGGCAGCCGTCCGTCGCAGCGGATAAGCCAGACCAGTCCGAATCGCCCGAACCGGGTCGACTCACACTGGCTGATTTCCGAAGGGCCTCCAATCGTCGGGATGTGCGGAGACGCTTTCCCGTCGCTGCAAAGGACCGGTAGTGGCGCCAGTTCAGACACCGCCACTCTTGAATCGTCGGATGCCAACGCTAGCCGACGAACCGGTAATCAAAATATACGGGTGAAAAACAAGGATGTCCAAGCCTGCGTATTCCCAAGGCCACCCGTTGGAATCAGCACAACCGCTTTGGCTCCCTTTCAGTCCGCTTCATTTAAGGAAGACCCGTTCGGTCCGTTCTTCGTGGAGCTGAGCAAGTGCCGGAAGTGGATCAAACGATGCAATCTGACCCGCAGTTGGAGGATCAGAACGACCGCGGGGCAGTGCGGCGATGTCGGCTTTACTGCGCTTCTACTTAGATTGGCCCGCGGCGCATTAAGAGAAGTTCACGCCGTCTCAATGACTTGTGAGGTGGCCGGAGATCTGCGCCAGCCTCGCCGCGAGCAAAAGCAAATATATCGGAAATCTCGTTGGGTGTCGAACCCGAGGCGCGCAGGCTGCACCGCCTACCCGCACCCAAACCTACGAGAATTTTCCGATGCGTGCCAGCGCTGCCTGCGGGGTGTGGCGCGGCGCTGACGGCGGATCTAAGCGAGGAAGTTTCTGTATTCGTAACTTGGCGTGACTCATTCGATGCCAGCAAAGACATCAAGGCATGGAGATATGGTGCGCCGCTGACGAATGCTCTCGTAAGCCATCCCCAGACAAATTTTTTGCGGGCACGATTGCGGGCATGAAGCAAAAAATGTCTTCCTCTCCGGAAGATATTTCAATCGTTTAGGCCAATCAATTCGGAAGACTCTCTGTCCGCCATTCGCTTCTCAGCAGGCCGCTATCCACCCCTTAGGGAATCTCAAGGCGTGAAATATTGGTCTGGCCAATTGCAAAGTTAGGTTAGCCACCGAATGACCTGACCTCAGGCCGTTACGCACTTGTCCCACCGCGCGCGTTCGTGCGGCCGTCTGTCTTTGACAGGGACCTTCGGTTGCCTCTCCGAAAGAGGTCGGCATTTCCAAAGCTCACCCACGGAGTGCTGAAGCGGGCGACTGACGGTAGGCGAGGACGGCGGGCACGGAAGAAATCAGTGCGGCAAAGGCAAGCAGTGCGACCGCGAACCCGATGTCGTCGCGGGCAAAGTTCACGGGAATGCTGACGCCGCTGCCGCTTGCCACCATGCCGGAGACCGCCAGCGCCGCCGCATAGCCGAGTGCAAAACCGGCAGCCAGGCCCATGGCCACCAACACGAACAGCTCCAGCCAAACGATCGAAAACAGCGCCCGGCGCGGCGCGCCCAACGCTCTGAGCGCGCCGATCTGCCGCCGCCGCTGCCCCACATGCATGACGGTGACCAGTAGCACCGAGGCGGCAACCAGCCCCTGCGATCCGGTGGCGACGGCAAACAACACCCGCTTGGCATCACCGAGCGTCGCATAGAGTCGGGTCAGCACCTCGGCCGGGAAGACCGCCAGCGTCGTGCCGGCGCGGTATTGCTGCCTGAGCTTGTAGGCATCGGCGATAGATTTCGGCTTCACCAGGATCGCTGGCAGGCCGGGTACGTCGGCGTCCCACGTCTCGCTTATCGTGGCATCCGGGTCGGCGGCATGATGCTCGTGCGCCTCGGCGGCCTCTCCATGGGCATCGTGATTGCGCTCTACCTCGGCCTCGTCATGATGGCCCATCCCATGGATGTGCCAGACTGCCTGGATCGGCACCAGCACGGCGCGATCCCAAGCGGTGCCAGTAGGCTTCAGGCGGCCGGCGACGCGATAGGCGAGTTCGGCATGCGTATGGCCACCTTCCTCGGCAGCGCCATGCATCGGCTTGATCTGGTCGCCGAGTTTAAGGGCGACGCTCGCGCCGATCACCGCCTCGCCCTCCCGGGCGAACACCTTGCCTTCGGCCAAGCCATCGGCGAGATTGTTCACCAGCGCCGTCGTCGTGCCGACGATCGGGTAGCCCATGAAGGAATCCCCGAAGCCGATCGGCGCTGCCCAGGCGACACGCGGATCGGAAGCGAGCTGTGTCAGCACACGGCCGTCCATCAGCGGCAGCGGCGAGGCTTGCAGGAAGACGGAGGAGAGCACCAATTGGTTCTCGCTGCCGGCAGCACCGATCACCAGGTCGAACTTGTCGGCGGCGCGTGCGCTGCCGAGCCTGAGGGCCCGCTCCTGTAAGGTCACGGCAACGCCGAGCGCCACGGCGAGCGCCACGATCAGCACGACGACGGCCGAGCCGAGCCAATACTTCCGAAGGTCTGCGAGGATGAAGCGGATCACGCGGCCCGCTCCATCCTACCAGTGTCGCTGACAATCCGGCCCATATTGAAGGTGACCTTGCGCGACAGGCGATCCGTCAGCCGTGTATCGTGCGAGACGACGATGAGCGTACTCTCCTCTTGTCCGGCCAGTTCGAGCAGAAGCGAGCCGACGGCTTCGCCGCTCTCGACATCGAGGCTGGCAGTCGGCTCGTCGGCGATGATGACCCCAGGCTTGCGCAGCAGCGCCCGGGCAACGGCGACGCGCTGCATCTCGCCGCGCGACATGGTCTCGATCCTCTGCTGCGGCCGTTGAAGGCCCGTCCGTTTTAGAAGATCGTGCCCGCGCCCGATGATCTCTGCTGAAGCAGCCCCTGACAGTCGCGCCGGCAGCAGCACGTTCTCGAGCGCCGACAAGCCGGGGAAGAGGTGAAAATCCTGCATGATCAGGCCGACATCCTCCGCTCGCCAGCGGTCGCGGCGGCTTTCCGAAAATTTGGCGATGTCCGTGCCGCTCCAATCGATGCGGCCTTGGCGTGCCCGTTCAAGCCCGGTGACGATGTTGACGAAGGTGCTCTTGCCGGAGCCTGAAGCACCGGTGATCGCCACGTGGGCACCTGCCGGGATCGCCAGCCTGTCGATCTCGAGCGCCGGCGTAGCGAGCCCCGGATAGGATACGGAAATGTCGGAAAGCGTAAGCGACAGCATGAGCTCAGGCGACCGAGTAGGTTGCGCCGCGCAGGCGCAAGCGGCTGAGGAAACCGGTTTCCGGATCGGTCCAGGAGCCTACCTCGAGCTTGCCGGTCACATCGATCCGCACGCCGGCCTGCACGAAGGTCTGCGCCTCGTCGAGATAGACGACCGCGATATTGTCCGGCCAGTCGGCATCGGTCGAGCAGAAGGGGCAGATCGACATCGGGATTTCGGTCAGTACGAAGAATTTCGCCTCGGCTTTCAGGGGCGGAGCCATGAAGCCGCTCATCTCGACGTCCCGGCCATCGAGCGACTTGACCTTGTCGGAGAATTCGAGCCCGAGCACGCTGATCTTGCCGTAGAGGTCATCGAAGCTCAGTTGGGTCGGCGCGGCGAGGGCGGGTTTGGCAAGCGTGATCATCGGCGACAGGCCGATCATCGCCAGAACATCCCGCCGCCTGAACCGGGAACCGGAAAGTACTTTGCCCATGACAGAACTCGTCCTGGTTCGGAAAATGCTTTCCGGGCGGCTTGCACCGCCCGGAGCAGTGTTATCGGAACGGGTTACATGTTCTCGCTGCTGCCGAGCGCAAGGACGTCGGCGAGGACGCGGTAGACGTCGCTCTCTTCCATGTAGCCCTTGAACTCCCCGGCGCCCGGACCGGCGGCCTGCAGCACGACGTCATCGACTGCGTGAACGGCGGTATCGGCATTGCGCGGCAGGTTGCCTTCGCGCAGCACGGCGCCGGGCACGTCCTTGTAGGCCGGATTGGCGACGTATTCCTTCTTCTCGTTCTCGATGGCCGGCTCGAACGGACCGTCCATCTTCGGACGGAAGGTCTCGTAATAGTCCGGATAGTTGTTGGCGAAGATGGCGAGGCGGCGGCTCACGTCGACCTTGTCGGGGAAGCCGTCGCCGTCCTTGTCCTCGTAGTTCGGGAAGCCAGCATCCGCATAGACGCCGACTTTCTCGCGCATCTCGGTGCCCGGCTTCTCGTCGTCGATCGTGCCGATGATCGAAACGCCATGCGTGTGGTCGCCGGTCACGACGATCAGCGTGTCGGGATGGGCCTTGGCGAATTCGCGGGCCATGCCGACCACCTGGTCGAACTCGATGGTTTCGATGAGCGAGCGGTCCCAATCCATCGGATGCGACATCTTGTCGACCGAGGCGCCTTCCACCATCAGGAAGAAGCCTTCCGGATTCTTGGAAAGCTGTTCCAGAGCGACTTTGGTCATGTCCTTGAGGCCGGGCTGGTTCGGGAACTTCTCGACCGTGCCCTTCTTGAGGAATTCGCGGTCAAGCGTTACGTCCATGTTGCCGGTGTGGAACAGGCCGAGGATCTTGCCGGAATTGGTGCCGGCGGCGGAGGCGAGCTCCGACTTGTCGGTCGCCAGCGTATAGCCGTCGTCCTTGAAGGCCTTGATCAGGTCCTTGTCGTCCTTGCGCTTCGAGCCCGCCACGTCCTTGGAGAGGAAGTAGGCCGAACCGCCGCCGAGGATGACGTCCGGCTTCGTGTCGAGGAACATCGTGGCGATATCAGCCTTGTCGCCGCGCTTGCGGGTGTGGGCGATGACGGCGGCCGGCGTGGCGTCCTCGATCTCGGCGGTGGAAACGACGCCGATCGACTTCTTGGTGAGGCGGCGCACCGCTTCGGCGATGTTTTCGACGCGCGGGTCGTCAAGCGAATCCGGGGTGCGGTCGGCATAGACGCCGAGTGCGTTGATCGCCGTCTTGTGGCCGGTCATGTAGGCCGACATGGTGTTGGCGCTGTCGGTGGCGACCGCATTGGTCGCGGACGTGCCGATGAAGGCCATGTGGTCGAGGTCATCCATGAAAAGACGTCCGTTCGCCTTGCCTTCGGTCATCCCCTTCGACATCAGGCGGGCGCCGGTGCGATGGGAAACCGACAGACCGTCGGCGAGGAGGAAGATGACGTTCTTGGCCTTCGGCGTGGCCGAGGTGCCGAATACGTCCCAGGTTACGGTCTTTGCCTGGTCGCCGGCGCTGACTTCCACCTTGTAGGCGCCGGCCTTGGCGACCTTGGCGGCGCGCAAGATCACGGCGGAACCGAGGCTCTTGCCATCCTTGTCCTGTTCATCGGCCACGAATTCGACATCGGCGCCGAGAACGGACTTGGCGTCCTGGCCATTGATGGTGACCTTCACGTCTTCCTGCTTGACGACGCCGTCGAACTCGACCTTGAAGTCGAAAGGCGAGCCGACGAGGATCGTCGCACGATCGAGCGGGTAGACGGTGGCTGCGTCAGCAACGCCAGCCAGCATGGTGGCGGCGGCGAGAGCGGATAGAAATTTACGCATGGGGATCCTCGCGCGGTTGAGAATTCACGTTACGGATCGTGACTAGCGAGCCAGCGTGACACATGGATGACAGCGGAAAGCCGTTGAACGGACGCCGGTATCAGTGGCCTCCGGCGTCCTCGAAATGTCCGCAGACTGATATCGCGGTTGGAACGTGCGAGGCCCGGCAGCGTGGTTTCGTCCTGAACGGCGCAGCGCTCGGCAAGCATGCCGTTGTTGATGCGGACGATGTCGGCGGCCACCCATGCTGCCGGCCTGCATCGGCTCAGGGCGGGCGCGAGTTTATCGGGCCCTCCCCCTAAATGCCTTAATTGTTCCTTGAATAGGGTTCCATCCGGACGACCAAGGGACGCTTCCGCTCTTTTGAGCACGAGGAGACGTGCCATGCTCCCTTCATTTTACGACGCTGGATCCCAAATCTTCACCCCTCAAGATCTGGACCTGATGCGATCTGTGTTCGACGAACAGATTAAGCTCAGAGGCCTGACGTGCGACGGCGCCGAAGCGAAAGAACTTGCCGTTCACCTCGTAGAACTCTTTCGCGCTGGAGTACGAGACGGCGAGCACCTTCGCGCTGAATTGAAAGGCCTGATGTAGAATGCGGGAAAGCATCGATGCTGCGCGAGGTCGGTGAGGTATCTGCGGCCGAGTGAGGCCGCGTCTACGCATCTCGTTCGTTTCTGCGCTGCTGAGATCTTCCCCCTTCGCGCTTATCTTCTTGCTCGGCAATTCGATTCACCAAACCGAGGAACGCACTTCTGACCTCTTTATCAGTGATCCGGGCGAAAGCCCGATTGAGAGCGATACCCGTGGGGCCGGAAGCAAACTCTGCCAGCGATTGACCGGTTTTCAGCCTCGCATCGCAACGGTCGGCGCTGTCCGGCGAATTCTCGAAGAATGATAAGACTGGCAAGCTGAGCACGTTTGCAACGGCCTGGAGCCGGCCTACGCTGATCTTGCTGCGGCCGTTTTCGTATTTTTGCACCTGCTGGTAAGTCACCCCAAGTGCGTCGGCAAGTTCCGTCTGTGACATACGCAGCAAGCGGCGATGCGTGCGAATTTTGCGGCCCACGTTGAAGTCTATCGGATCTGGCTTTCTCTGCTCGTTGAGCCTGCTGGACAAAGACTTCTCCCTGAATCTCTCGGACTCATGCCGGCCAGGAGCGAGCCAGACCTCGCACTGCAAGAACGAAGAAGCTGTGGGAGATATCTGACGCGCGGTGCGGAGACCCAGAGCTGCCCAGAAGGGACGATGCGGGTGAAGCTCTGGGGTCCCACGTCCGACGCAAATGACCGTATAGCTGGCGAAAACCGTCGACAACCGGACTTGGACCTTTAGCCGCATCCTTCGGACCTTTGGCCATCTTCCCTTGGACGTAAGTCCCCTGGGCCGCGCGAGCGGCAAGCGGGGAACGCCAACTTCGTTCTCCTCGCTGCTGATCTTTTCTTCCCTGCGGACGGTCGTCACAGAACTGTCACAAACGACCGTAGAATTCGCCGCGGCAGTCTGGACAATCTCGGATCGAGGCCGTGAGGATGAGAGAGACGCTCTCACCGGAAAGCGAAACCGCTCCCGCGAATCGCGTCGAACAGGCGGGGGCGATCTGCTATCGAATGTGCGCAGGCAGACCGCCTGAGGTGTTGCTTGTGGCGAGCCGACGAAATGGCCAGTGGGGAATACCAAAGGGCCATGTCGAAACCGGAGAAAGCTCTGGGACCGCGGCCGCCCGCGAAGCGTTGGAAGAGGCTGGCGTCAGGGGCATTGTATCTGACGTAGCGATCGGCTCGTTCGTCTACACCAAGGATCGCGGCGATCTTGCCTACCACATCGATGTGCATTTGCTCGAAGTCGAGGAAATGCTCGCAGACTTTCCAGAAAAGGATAGCCGGCAAAGGCAATGGGCTCCGCTTGAAACGGCAGCCCGGGAGGTCTCAAACCCGAGGCTCCGCGAACTTCTTCTTTGCCTGGCGGGCAGGACGAAACCTGGGCAGCTCGCGCTGGCTTGACTGCGGGTTGGCGCAACTGAAGCCGGTTTCCGCTGCCACTGTGGTATCAAGCGGTCAATCAGGCCCGCTCACTACAGCGCCGCGCGCCCTATCAGGCGCGCAAAGGTCGCTGCAGCACTTTGAATTGCTGCATGTCTTTGTCCTTAAATCGAATTCGATTT
>NZ_AUTC01000202.1 GCF_001461695.1 Sinorhizobium fredii USDA 205
GTAGCGGCTTCTGCCCTCGGGACATCGCGTTCGTCGGCCCTTGTGCGGAACTGCGTGACGAGATCGAATAAGCCGGACGCCTGATTTGAAAGCCTGCTGGTCATTGCCGTGCTTTCCTCGACCATGGCGTTGTTCTGCTGCGTCACCCGATCGAGGGCAAGCATCGTTTGGTTGACGTGCCGCAGATCGTTGGCCTGATCCCGCGCATCGGCGGCAATCTGCAGCGTCTGATCATTTATGGCGTGGATCTGAGCGGAAATCTGGTTCAGTGTCGTGCCCGCCGCCCGCACAAGCGATACCCCTCTCGCCACCTCGTCTGCCGACGTCGTAATAATCGAATTGATCTCGCGCGCGGCAATCGCGGATTTCTGCGCCAAGGCTCGCACCTCATGTGCGACGACGGCAAAGCCTTTGCCCGCCTCGCCGGCACGCGCCGCCTCGACACCGGCATTCAGCGCCAACAGATTTGTCTGAAAGGCGATGTCGTTGATCGTGCCGATGATATGAGAGATCGAGGCCGAGGCTGCTTCTATCTGAGCCATGGCTCCGACTGCGTTGCTCACCACCTCGCTGGAGCGATCGGAGCTTGCTTTCGCCGCCGCCGCGATTTCGGTGGCGGAGGCCGCATGCTCGGCGGTGCGCTGCACGGTCAAGGTGATGGTATTGATCGCCGCGGCAGCCTCCTCCAGTGTCGTTGCCTGATACTCGGTGCGCTTTGCAAGCTGGCCGACGGCATCGCGCATTTCGCTGCTGTCGTTGTCGATGTCAGCACTTCTTTGACTTCACGTCGTCCAGCGTTCTGGCAAGCGTTTCCAGCGACAGGTTGAAGTCCGAGCGCAGGCGGTCGAGGCCGTCACGAAAGGGCTGATCGATGCGGGCAAGCAAATCCCCATGTGAGAGCCGTTCCAGGCCGGTTGCAAGGATCTCGACGCTCTCGTTGATGTGGCGAGAAGTTTCTTCCTGGGTGGCTTCACGTAGCTGCCGGTCCCGGTCGATCATGGTCCGCGTCTCTGCAGCCTCCTTTTCAAGACGCGTGCGATCCGTAAGCGCGTCGCGAAACACGACGACGGAGCGGGCCATGTCGCCGATTTCATCACTTCGCCCTTGACCGGCACAGTCGATCGCCGTGTCGCCGCCGGCGAGACGCCGTCGGCCACCAGGCTGGCAATTGGTCGGGTCAGGCGGTGGGAGAACCAGATGGCGCCCGGGATCGCCGCAACAAGCACGGCCAAGGCCGCCAATAGCGTCCAGTTCCGCAACGCCGTCACGGCGGCAAAGGCCTCCTGCGACGTCATCACCGCTGCCACATTCCAGCGCGTCCCGAACGCGTTGAGCCCAGTGGCGGCCATACGGATCGCTTCTCCACGAAAATCGTCGAGACCACTGCTGACGATGCCATCGCCGCTTGGCATCGTTGCCTGGGGCATTTGCGCCTGCAGGATGTCGTTGTCCGCCGTGCGGGCGCTGTCCGTCAGGAAGGCTCCCCTGCCATCGAGCAGGATAGTCTCTCCAGTTTCCCCAAGGCCGGTCCTGTTGCCGATAATCTGCCCTATCAGAGCGTCCGGCATTTCAAGGATCAGTACGCCGATCTTGCCATCCAGCGTTTCAAGGGGAATCGCAACGAATGCGGATGCCGATGTGCCGAGCAGGCCGTATTTCTCATAGGAAGCAAAGGCGAGCCTGTCCTTGTCGGTCCCTTCGGCAGTCTCTTTGAAGATCCTGCCGAGACCGCTCCTCTCCCAGCCTTCGTGCCTAAGGTTGACGGCGAAGTTTCCTTTCTGTTGAGCGAGTAGACAACATCGCCGTTGAGATTGGCCAGGAGGACGTCTCTGTAGCCGTGTGCCTCCGCGAAGCGCCGGAAGAAGGGATGATAGCGGGCGTGCAGGGCATCATACTTGTCCTTGCCTGCCGAACTATAGGCTGCACGCTGGGTTTCAGGATTGGGATTTCCCTTCACGTAACGCTGCTGCAGTTCGTCGTTGGGCTTATTGCCAATCCGTGCCATGGCGGTGCTCAGATCGCTGAGTGCCTTGGGCACCGACTTTTGCGCCTGCAGATTGCGCAGATCGTTTTCGATCGTTGTCAGGTAATGGCGAAGTTCGTTGCGCCGGGCATCCGCCAGCGCTTCCAGTTTTTCGATCGCCGCGGCGGACGAGAGGCTGCCGCTCACACTGAGGCTGGCAAGACTCGTGGCGGCTATGGAGAAAACAGCCAAACCTGCTGCAGCGACCGGCAGCTTCGCGGACAAACGCATGACAACACCGAGGTTTGAAGGGAGGGGAATGCCCGAGAAGGCAATCGTAAACGCATCATGCGCCCGGCGGTCGACCACCGCCCGAGAGACTTATACGCCCCGATGTTACAGTTTCATGACGGTCGGGCGCATTTTTGCTCCAATGCACCTTCTGATCGAATTTGACCGCCAAGTCGACGACGACCAGGACGCGGGCCGACGATCGCACGTGTCTGCGCCCATATAAACTCGGATGCAGTTTTCTGCGCGGTCGCGAAAGTCATACCACGCGCGTCCCGCCATCATGATCCGTCAATTTTCCTTCACGGCGCTGTGGAATAAGTTCAATATTGCTGCCTTTACCCAACCGTCGGAGCGGTGAAATGAGCAAATCAACGCGCGAGGAAGAACACTTCGACTGGCTCGAAGCGGAGCTGGCAGACACCCTGGACGAGGATTACGAACTCGAGCTTTCAGAACCGGCGCTGTCGGAGGAGATCCACAAGATCTACCGCAAGACGCATCCTCCGACGATCTCGCGCATGGATTATTTCCGCGCCCTTCTGGCGTTGCAGGCGGAGCTGATCAAGCTGCAGGACTGGGTCGTCTATCACAAGGAGAAGGTCGTCGTGATCTTCGAAGGCCGTGATGCCGCCGGCAAGGGCGGCGTCATCAAGCGCATCACGCAGCGGCTCAACCCGCGCGTCGCGAGGACCGTTGCGCTGCCTGCACCGTCCGACCGCGAGAAGACCCAATGGTACTTCCAACGCTACGTGCCGCATCTTCCGGCCGGCGGCGAAATCGTCCTCTTCGACCGCTCCTGGTACAATCGCTCCGGCGTCGAACGCGTCATGGGTTTCGCGACAGAAGACGAAGTCGCGCAATTCTTCCACGACGTTCCCGAGTTCGAGCGCATGTTGGTGCGCTCCGGCGTTCGGCTCGTCAAATACTGGTTCTCGATCACCGACGAGGAGCAGCAGCTGCGCTTTCTGATGCGCATCCACGATCCGCTGAAACAGTGGAAGCTGTCGCCGATGGACCTGCAATCGCGGGTGCGCTGGGAAGCCTACACGAAGGCCAAGGAAGAAACCTTCGCCCGCACCAATATACCGGAAGCGCCCTGGCATATCGTCGAGGCCAACGACAAGAAACGCGCGCGGCTCAACTGCATCGACCACCTGTTGAAGCAGATCCCCTATGGGGACGTGCCGCACGAGGACATCAGCCTGCCGGACCGGATCTTCAATCCCAACTACGAGCGCAAGGTGCTGCCGCCGGAGCTCTATGTGCCGTCGAAATACTGATCAACCGGTTCGCGCCAGCGACTTAAAGCGTCGCCTGCGCTGACACGGGGTCGTCATCGACATGTGAGAGACTTGGTGTCCTTGGCAGAAACGGCATTTCCCATTTTGTTGTTTTTCTTAGAGACGGCGCCATGAACGTTGACCACAGCACAGATATGCTCTCGCTTTATCCGGACGAAATGCGCATGCTTCGTGAGATGTTCGATTGCGCGTTGGTCGAGCGCCAATGGAGCAGCAATTGTCAAGCGGCGGAAGCGCTCGCGGCTAAGATCGTCGATTTCCATCAGACCGGCGTCAACGACGCCGACGATCTCTTCACGATGATTCGCCGATTCTGACCTCTTCCCTGTTGCGCCTTTGTGAACAGCAGCGGCTGGCAGCCGAGCAGGGCTCGCCGGAGGCTTGTTTGTGACAGATTCGTGACGGATAGTCGGCCTCCCTAAATAAGGAGATGGTTATGGGTGAGAAGCGCAGGAAGGTATACGAAGCACTGGTGGACGGGGCGACGCACGGCTACTCCGACAAGAACCTCCACGACTTCGTCCTGAAGCGCTGCCCCAAGACCTCGAGCAAGAAGCTTATCCGCGCCTCGCTGCTGGCTCTGACCGACCCCGATCTCAAGGACCGGAACGTCCTTGCCACCATCTGTGCCCTGGCGATCAAGCATCGCCTCGATGAAGTCAGAATCGATGAAATCGACCTGGAGGAAGACGAAGATATCAGCGAACCGGCGCCTTTGGTGTCTGGTAACCGGCCGGCGCAACAGCCGTCTGATCAAGACATACCGGCCTGAAGCGCGAGCGGCTTTCAATCCAGCCACCCTGCGAACCTGCTTTCTGGTGAAGGCACCTTGTCCAGCAATCTCGGTCAGCGTTCCGACCGGAACCACCGGACAGTCAGGCACGTTCCTTCGGCAGTGAGGAGAGCGCCAATGGCCAAGAAGAGCCGCATTCCGAAGAAGATCGCCGGCGTAAAGGTCCCGCAACCTTTGCGGAAATCAAAAATGCTGCGTGCAATGTTGGGCAATAGTGCAGGGCGAGCCGTGCTCGCCCATGCCCTGACAGCGGCCGCGGCCGCGGCCACCGCGACCTTGGTCGGCCATCGCGAGGAAGTGATTGAATCTGCCAAAACAGCGTCTCGCAAGGGCGCCAAGGCGGTCGGCACTGCGGGAGAGGCGCTCCAGGCGGCATTCTCGGCCGCGTTGGAAGTCGTGCACGATTCCGACGATCTTCCCATCAAACGCAGGCGGAGCCAAAAGCATTTCCCTCGCCAACGCGCGCTGTTGCATCAAGAGCAGGGGCGCGCGAATCCGATGACCCGGAAGAGGAAGGTGCTGTTGAGACGATCGAACGCTTTCTGATCGCAAGATATGGGGGCAAATTCGCCTCCCGGCTGATCGTGGCCGCGAGCGTTCGCGCCGTCTCGGTGTTGATCCGCGAACATCCGATCATCGCCGCACGGCTCCTGGGAGTGGGATTGGCTCGCGCCGCAAAACTAGGAATGGAAGACGCCTACGATCTCCTGCAACCGAGCGAGCCAAACAACCGGTCGGTTGAACACGAGCCGACAGAAAACCAGCCTTCTGTTCCTTCTGTCGGATCGCGCCCGGGAGCTCTCAGTGGGAAGGACTGAGTCCCCTGGTCCTCGGCAATGAACCGGATCAATGGAGGGCAGCGCGGCCGGCGGCCGCCTTGCTCTTACCGCTCTTTTTGTTGCCTTTCTTCTTTGGGGACGGAAGGACGGATTCCTTCACGACGTCCATCGCGGCGGAGAAGCCGCTTTGAGCAGCCTCGCGTGCCAGACCCAGAGCCCGGGCCCCTTTCCTTGTCGTCTTGCGTGCGGTTTCGCCGACTTCGTCAGTATGATTGACCAGAACGGCTGCGGCAGCTCCGGCGCCGGCGGTGAGCGCTTTGGCAAGCAGGTCCCGCCCGACCTTGCTCGCCATCATGGCTCCTAGCACCTTCGATTTTCTGAGCGTCTTCGGGACCTTGACGCCGGCGATCTTCTTCGGAATGCGGTTCTTCTTGGCCATGGTCGTTCTCCTATCGTGCAGCCTGGAACGTCAACTCCACCTCCGCGGTTCCGGGACTGTTGGTCAAGTTGCATCAAATAGCGCCATCGTTCAGCTCGCACTGCCCACGGATTGTTTGTGACAGTATTATGAAGGACGATCCGATGCTAGCTGCCAAAGAATGCCGAGGGCGTCATGCAGGAAACGGAAGTGAAGCTCGAGTTGACGCAATCGGGTGCGTCATCGCTCCTGAAAAAGGAGCTCTTCGACGGTTCGCCGACTATTGTTCAGCAAAAGTCGGTTTACTTCGATACGAGCGGTCGAGATCTGGACAAGCGCGGCCTGTCGCTGCGCATCCGGCAATGTGGGAATGAAAGGGTTCAAACCGTCACGTCCAGTGACGGACCGCCCGGATCTTCCGCCCAGGAGAAGTGGCAGCGATCGGTTGCAGACGACATCCCGGTGCTCGACGATCCACGGATCGAGGTGCCGCTTCCAGCAACGAGCGAAAGCCTCAGGCCGGTGTTCGAGATTCATGTCAAGAGACATCGTTGGAACGTGACGGAAGGCGATGCCACGATCGAAGTCGCTTTGGACATCGGAAAGGTCGTTGCCGCGGATCGGGAGGCACGGCTCTGCGAAATCGAGCTTGAAAGCAAGGCGGGGTCTCCGGCGGCGCTGTTTGGCTTGGTCCGAAAAGTCAATCTGGTCACGCCAGCTTATATCGGTGTACTGAGCAAAGCGGAGCGGGGTTATCGTCTGGTTGGTCCCGCACCCGGTGCCATAAAGGCAAGCGTCACTCCACTCACCGCAGAGACGAATGCGGCAACGGCTTTCGCGCACCTGGCCGCAGCGTGTCTCAAGCAGTTTCGTCTCAACGAAATGGCCTTGTCCTGGTCTCGCGATGCCGATGCCTTGCACCAGGCGCGCGTGTCGCTCCGGCGACTGCGCTCCCTTTTCTCCATCTTTAAATCACTCTTCGCGGATAGCCGGTTCGATCACATGCGCGACGAATTGCGCTGGCTCGCCTCGGAACTTGGCGATGCGCGCGGCATTGACGTGATGATCAAGCAAGCGACCACCGAAGAGCTCTCGAGCCGGCTCCAGGAGGCCCGTAGCGGCGCGTATGGGGCAGTCGAAGCCGCGTTCTCGTCGGTGCGCGCCCGCGCCTTGATGATCGACCTCGCCGAATGGATATCGATCAAAGACTGGCGGCGCGATGAAACGGACGAGGCGTTGCTCGTCCAGCCAGCCAGGAGGTTCGCATCCAAGAAACTCGACCGACTTTGGAAGAAAGTGGCGAAGGGCGGCAGTGGTCTGATCGATCTCGATGACGAGGCCCGCCATGAGCTGCGCATTTCCGCAAAGAAACTGCGCTACGCCGCGGAGTTCTTCGGCCCGCTTTACGCGAACAGGAAAGAACCCAAGCGTTACAAGCGATTCATCACGGCGATGGAGGGGCTCCAGGATCAACTCGGCAGCCTGAACGATCTCGCGACCGCTCCCGATATGCTGTCGAAGCTCGATCTTTCGGACGCCGCGGGTGCGGAGGATCTTTTCAGTGCGGCTGACAAGGAGAAGCTCCTGCACGATGCCGCGGAAGCACATGATGTCTTCGTCGACACCAAGCGTTTCTGGCGCTGAGGTAGAAAATCAATCGTGACAAGACATCGGCCGCCTCTCATTGCCCATTGCGGTCGCAAGAGCGACGCACAAACCTGGAATCTGACCGAGCAAATCGGGGACAGGCGACGGGTCGCGTGACAGCGGCGCCGGCCCGTGGCATAGGGGTGCCCGAAAATCCCACCAGGTCTTCTCCCCACATGATCCGTATCGAGAATATCAGCAAGTCCAACAGTCACCGCATTCTCTACATCGAAGCCTCCGCAGCCTTGAACCGTGGCGAAAGGATCGGGCTTGTCGGTCCGAACGGGGCGGGAAAGTCGACTCTCTTCCGCATGATAACCGGCGAGGAACAGCCCGACGAGGGGCAGGTATCCGTCGAGAAGGGCGTGACGGTCGGCTATTTCGACCAGGATGTCGGCGAGATGGCCGGGCGGTCTGCAGTCGCCGAGGTGATGGAAGGGGCTGGGCCCGTCAGCGCCGTGGCGGCCGAACTGCGTGACCTCGAGGCGGCCATGTCGGATCCTGACCGGATGGACGAAATGGACGCGATCATCGAGCGCTATGGCGAGGTGCAGGCGCGCTACGAGGAGCTTGACGGCTATGCGCTGGAGGGGCGTGCCCGCGAGGTGCTGGCCGGGCTCAGCTTCAGCCAGGAGATGATGGACGGCGACGTCGCCAAGCTGTCAGGCGGCTGGAAGATGCGCGTCGCGCTCGCCCGCATCCTGCTGATGCGCCCGGACGTCATGCTGCTCGACGAACCGAGCAACCATCTCGATCTCGAGAGCTTGATCTGGCTCGAAGATTTCCTGAAGAGCTATGACGGCGCCCTGCTGATGACCTCCCACGACCGTGAGTTCATGAACCGGATCGTCACCAGGATCATCGAGATCGACGGCGGCGCGCTGACGAGCTATTCCGGCGATTACGGCTTCTACGAGGAGCAGCGGGCTTTGAACGAAAGGCAGCAGCAGGCCCAGTTCGAGCGCCAGCAGGCCATGCTCGCCAAGGAGATCAAGTTCATCGAGCGCTTCAAGGCGCGCGCCTCGCACGCCTCGCAGGTCCAGAGCCGCGTCAAGAAGCTTGAAAAGATCGACCGGGTCGAGCCGCCGCGCCGCCGCCAGACGGTCGCTTTCGACTTCCTGCCGGCGCCGCGCTCCGGCGAAGACGTCGTCAATATCAGGAGCGTGCACAAGGCCTATGGCAGCCGGACGATCTATGACGGCCTCGACTTCATGGTGCGCCGGCGCGAGCGCTGGTGCATCATGGGCATTAACGGTGCCGGAAAATCGACGCTGTTGAAGCTCGTTACCGGGGCTACCACGCCGGACAAGGGCAACGTCTCACTCGGCGCCAGCGTCAAGCTGGGCTATTTCGCCCAGCATTCCATGGATCTGCTCGACGGCGACAGCACCATCCTACAATGGCTGGAGGAACGCTTTCCGAAGGCCGGGCAGGCGCCGCTCAGAGCCTTGGCCGGCTGTTTCGGCTTTTCCGGCGATGACGTCGAGAAGCGCTGCCGCGTGCTCTCCGGCGGCGAGAAGGCCCGGCTGGTGATGGCGGCGATGCTGTTCGACCCGCCGAACTTCCTCGTCCTCGACGAGCCGACCAACCATCTCGACCTCGATACGAAGGAGATGCTGATCAAGGCGCTGTCGGCCTATGAGGGCACCATGCTGTTCGTCTCGCACGACCGCCGTTTCCTGTCGGCTCTCTCCAACCGGGTGTTGGAGCTCACGCCGGACGGGATTCACCAGTATGGCGGCGGCTACACCGAATATGTCGAGCGCACCGGCCAGGAGGCGCCGGGTCTGCGCGGTTGAGACGGTGACAAGGCGGTCCGGTCCGGGGGCGGTTTGCTGAAGCGCGCTCAGTTCTCCTCCGGAGGCTCGAGCGGATCGAGGATATCGGCCGCATCATACTTCGGCGACCCGACCTTCCGGTCGATCGGCCACATGGTCATCAGGTCCGCCGGAAACGGCTTCATCAGATCGAACGGGTCCGCTTCCGGCGACAGCCAGCGGTCATGGTCCTGCCGGTGGAGGATCACCGGCATCCGGTCGTGGATCGTAGCGACCATCGCGTTTGCCGGGCAGGTGATGACGCAGAAGGTGCGGATGTCCTCGTCGGTCTTCGGGTCGCGCCAGGTTTCCCAGAGGCCGGCAAGCGCAAAGGGCTCGCCGGATTTCATGGCGACCGCGTAGGGCTGCTTGTTCTTGCCGGTGCCGTGGATGTCCTTCCACTCGAAGAAGCCGTCGATCGGGATCAGGCAGCGGCGCCGGCGATAGGCCTCCTTGAACAGGCCGACCGTCGCGATGCCCTCGCAGCGGGCATTGATCGGCGGCGGCCGGCCGGGCGGGGCTTTCGTCCAGCGCGGGATCAGGCCCCAGCGGGCGCTGACGAAGGTCGGGCCGAACACGTCCGGGTCGCGGATCACGTCGGTGATGATGATCGGATAGTAGAGCGAGGGCGCACCGTTGTAGCGCGGGAACTGGTTCGCCATTGCCTCGACGGCCTGCCGCTCGGCGAAGGAAAATTCGCGCAACAGAGCGTCGAGATTGCTCTTGATGTAGACACGCCCGCACATCCGCCTGCCTCCCTCGTCGCAAAGGTATCGCGGCGGTCTCCGGCGTCAACGGCGGGCTGTGCCGAAACAGGGAAAGAAAGGTAGCGCAGCGCTGCCGCGGCAAGATCAGGCTTCGACGAAGGCCCTGATGTTCTGGGCCTGGATCTCCCACCCCTCTTCGTTGCGGTCCCGGGCCTCGTCGCGCCGATCTTCCGGCAGCGCATCAAAGCCGGATTCCCTGATCGTCAGATGCGTTCCCTTCGCCGTCGGCTTCAGGCGGAATTCGACGCGTGTCGAAGGTGCGCTCGAAATATCGGCGTCCGGGTTCTCGGAATGCGGCCAGCGGAAGGCAAAGAGATGGGGCGTCTCCATTCGCTCCGTCACGGATGTCCACTTGACGCCCTCGTGACCGGGATACGTGATCTGGCCAGTGGTGACCTGGCCCAGGACGAAGGGACCGTCGAGCTTGACGCGAAACCATTGCCCGAAGGCCTCGTGGTCGGTCAAGGCGTCCCAGACCTGATCGATCGGGGCTGCCAGTTCGATGCTCTTTTCGATGCTGTTGGCCATGATCTGCTCCCGCGGATGCCCATCCTGTCACGTGTCGCTTGGCGCGGCTCAGCCCTCCGTTTCGCCCGGCCGCGTCCTCAGCCGGTTCTCGACGCTCTGCACGCCGATGACCGAGGCCGCCGCCTCCCCGGCGCAGGCGATATCCGCTTCGCGCGCCACCGTACCGGACAGAACGACCATGTTGCCGAGTGCGATGACGTCTATGTCGCTTGTGTCGATGAAGCTCGCGTAGCGAAGAAAGCGCAGGACCTTCTGTGCCAGATCATCATCGGTCAGATGCGGGTCGTCGTCCTTGTGCGAATAGGTCGGATGCTCGCTCGACATTCCTTTATCCCCGTCCTCAAGCGCAACGCTCTGTAACACCGGAATGTTCCGGTCCCAGAGGGCGTCCTTTTCCCGGGCCGCGGCCTTGCCTCCGCGGTCTAAACGGGTCTATGGCTCGGGAACGATCTGCATGAATAACGCGCGGCTTCGGGCGCGCTCCCCTCCGACCTGTTCTCTGGAATCGATCGTCATCGGTCGGCTCGCCGAAACGTCGTGATTCAAGGCTCGCGCATGTCCGAAGTTTTCCTGAATGTGCTCCCGATCTTCATTTTGATCCTGACCGGCTGGCTGATCGTCAAGGCCGGCTATCTGAAGCCGGCCGTCGGCGAGGCGCTCGGCGATTTCGTCTTCCGGGTGGCCGTGCCGGTCCTGCTGTTCCGCACGATTGCCGAGGCGGATTTCAAGGAGGGATCGCCCTGGCCGCTCTGGGTCGCCTATTTCTCCGGCGTCGCGGTCACCTGGACCCTCGGCCATCTGGCGGCGACCCTTGGCTTCGGCCGCGATCCGCGCATCGGCGTTCTGGCGGGCGTCTCTTCGGCCTTCGCCAACACGGTGTTCATCGGCCTGCCGCTGGTTTCGCGCGTGGTCGGGGAGGAGGGGATCGTCGCGCTGTCGATCCTGCTGTCGGTGCATCTTCCGGTGATGATGATCGCCGGAACCGTGCTGATGGATCGTGCCGACCAGAAGGTGAGCGGCCGGCCGCGACAGAGCCTCGCCAGGCTGCTGGCGGGCGTCGGCCGCAATCTCGTCCGCAATCCGCTGGTGATCGGGCTCGCCTTCGGCGCGCTCTTCCATCTTGTCGGCCAGCCGCTCGGCGGCCCGGCCAAGATCGTCGTCGACCAGCTTGCCGGGGTTGCCGCACCCGCCGCGCTCGTCTCGATCGGCATGGCGCTCGACAAATACGGGCTCGCCGGCAACACCGGACTTGCCACAGTCACCAGCACGCTGAAGCTCGTCGTGCTGCCGGGCGCCGTCTTCGCCGCCTGCCATCTCCTGGGCTTGAGCGACAGCTGGACCGCCGCCCTCGTCCTCACCTCTTCCGTGCCGACCGGCGTCAATGCCTGGCTGATCGCCAACCACTTCAATGTCGGCCACGGCCTCGCCTCCTCGACCATCACCCTGACGACGGCGCTCGGCGTGCTCAGCGTGTCGGCCTGGGCCTATCTGTTGATGTGAATGTCGACGGTGCGACTTTCGGCCATGGAGCCATGCCCCTCACCCTAGCCCTCTCCCCGCTCGCCTATGGCATTCACACATCGTTGTTGAAGCCCATTTGAATGTCTGATT
>NZ_AUTC01000203.1 GCF_001461695.1 Sinorhizobium fredii USDA 205
GAAAGACCGGGGAGGCTTCGCCCGACAGGGCTCCCCTGCGGGAAACGGGAAATCAGGAGACAGACAATGACCGATACCACTCCAGTGGTCGAAACCTTTTTTGTTGCGCTGAACAAGCTCGACGCCGATCCCAAGAACGTCCGCAAGACCTATAGCAAGGACGGCATCAAGGAACTGGCCGCCACCATCCGCGCCGATGGCTACCGGCTGTTGCAGAACATCATCGTGCGCAAGGGTGAAAAGCGTGGCCGGTTCTTTGTAACCGCAGGCGGTCGTCGTCTTGCCGCCCTCGTTCATCTCGCTGAGGCAGGTGAAATCGCCAAGGATCACGCTGTCGAATGCAAGGAGCGCAGCGGCGACGACGCCACCGAAATCAGCCTGATCGAGAACAGCGCGCGCGAAGCCATGTTGCCGGTTGAGGAATACGAGGCTTATCGCGCACTGGCCGAGGCGGGAAAGTCCGCAGACGACATCGCCGTTCGTTTCGGCACGACCGAGACGTTTGTGCGCAGGCGTCTGGCGTTGGCGCGTGTGGCACCTTGCCTGCTTGAGCTTTTCCGCAACGAGGAAATGAGCTTCCAGCAGCTGAGCGCGTTCACCGTATCCGACGACCACGAAAGACAGGTGGAGGTCTGGAACAGCCTGCCGACATGGAACCGCGATAGCCGGTCGATCAAGGCGGCGCTGCAAGCGGAGGCGGTCAAGGCAAGCGACAAGCGTATCAGGTTCATCGGCGGAATCGAGGTTTACGAGGCCGCAGGCGGAACCGTCAAACGTGACCTGTTCGATGAGCAAAACAGCGGCTACGCCCTCGATGTCGCCCTTGTCGAAAAGCTGGTGGCGGCGCGGCTGGAAGCCGAGGCGGCAAACGTTCGCGCTGAGGGCTGGAACTGGGTGGAATGCGTTTCCGTCTTTCCAGTCGAGGCTCATTCCATGCCGCGCATCTATCCGCAAACTGTGGCGCTATCCGATGAGCAGCAGGCCGAGGCGGAGCGGTTGGACGCCGAATATGCCGAGCTTGCCGTACTGATCGAGGCAGGTGTTGCCGACGATGACGCTGAACCCCGCGCCGAGGCCATTCAGGCGAAGCTGGCGGTACTGGCCGACGCGGAGGAAGCCTATGACCCCACCGATATCGCGAAGGCCGGATGCTATGTTCTCATCGACTACTACGGCAATCTTTCCGTCGAACGCGGTTTTGTTCGTCGGGAGCCTGTGACCGAAGGACAAGACAAGGTCGCCGAGGGCGAGAGCGGAGAAGGCGGCAAGGGCGATGGGCGAATTTCCCCGCAGGACGAAAAGCAGCCCGAACCCTCGTTCACGCTGTCAGCCGCGCTCACGCAGGAATTGACGGCACAGAAGACCGCCGCAATCCGCGCGGCCCTTGCCCACGACCCGGACATTGCCCTTGCCGCCGTTGTCCATGCGATGTTGGCGAGCCTATTCAATTCGTACGGCAGCACGGAGGAAACGTGCCTTGAGGTGAAGGTGACAAGCGAGAACCTTGAAACCAGCATCAAGAACCCGGCAGCTTGCAAGGGCATCGCGGCTCTGGACGACCTCAAGGAGAACTACGGTCACACCTTGCCTGGCAATCCTTTCGATCCCTGGGACTGGTGCCTTGAGCAGCCGACCGCAACGCTTCTCGACCTGCTCGCCTATGCCGCCGCAAGATCGGCGAACGCGCTGCAACTTGGTCACTATGAGCGGAAAAAGCAGAGAGCCCACGCCGACCGGCTGGCCCGAGCGCTCAAGCTCGACATGACCGAGTGGTTTGAGCCGACGGCCGAGAACTATTTCGGGAGGATCAGCAAGACCGGGATCGAAGAGGCGATTAGCGAAGCCAAGGGGGTGGATTTCGCCGCGGGCATATCCGGCATGAAGAAAGCGGACGCAGCCGCTTATGCCGAGCGCCAGATTGCCGGTACCGGATGGCTGCCGGCGGTTGTCCGCATCGCCCCGACTGCAGAAGAGGCGTGCGAACAGGTCGAGGACGCAAGCGGCTTTGATGCCGACGAATGCCCGTTCGATGTGGACGACCGGTCGGACAGCGAAAGCGACGTGTTCCCCGAAGCAGCCGAGTAACCGGCTGCGGCAGGTCGCGCCAGTCTCCGGCGCGGCCTGTTCCCTTCACTGAATTTCCCAGAACCAGCCGCGATTAGACGCCGGGCATCGCAACGGCGATTGGCGAAATGCGCCCTGCCGCTCATTTCTCAGGTGATCCATAAATTCTCCCCGCCTCAAGTCTATCGTCAAGCTGTTCGAGACCTGCCGCTACAAGCACGATCTTTACACGGTCTTTGGCGACTGGTGCGAATGCTCCGCCATCTCCATGAGCAACGCCGTCGATCCAGTGAACTTCGAGAAGCGCGAGGCGCGCTATATCGAAATCGGCCGGAAATACGGTCGAGAAACCATGGCAACGTTCTCGCATATCATGGGTGAGGTGGTCATGGCGCTGGAGGAAATGCCACAGGACATTTTGGGCATGACGTGCCATGCGCTGGAATTGCACAACAAGGCGAGGGGGCAATTCTTCACGCCCTATCCCGTCTGCCAGCTGACGGCTCGGATCGTTGTCGGAAGCGCCGAGGACATGCAGAAGGCGATTGCGGAACGCGGCTTCATGATCGCGCAGGAACCCGCAGTGGGAAGCGGGGCGATGATCGTCGCACTTGCCGAAGCCATCCTTGAGGCGGGTTTCAACTATCAGCAGCTTCTCCATGTGACCGCCGTGGACATCGACGCCCGTGCCGTTCACATGGCCTATGTTCAGTTTTCGCTGCTCCACATCCCGGCGACCGTTATCGTTGGCGACAGCCTGGCGATGCGCTTTCGTGAAGACTGGCACACGATGGCGCATGTGATGGGCGGATGGGCGGGAAAGCTCGCGAGGGCAGGGGAGAACGTTGGCGGGCAGGAAGCATCGGCTGCGCCGGTAGCGGCCAAGGATTTGGTCGTGGAGGCAGCTCGCTCTACCTCGCCTATGCAGGAGCAATTTCCGCTGACGACCGGGAAGAACGGACAACTGCGCTTGTTTTAGAGGCGCAGCCGTTGTCTGCCCTTTGCCGCATCGAGCGGCAATGGGCAGGAAGCGCGGGGTGCCCCAAAGCCCCACCCCTCGCGCACCCCACCCATCCCGAATGGCTTCTCGCACGTGCCGAACTTTACAACTGTAAAGTCCCTTGCGTCCGCGCAAGCTGTCGTTAACTTTTGATTAACGAAAAAATCCTTGAAGAATCAGAGTCTCTCTGGCATCTCTGACGGAAATGATCGCTTAACGTGGCGATAACCGTCAAGAGGATTGAATGCTTCACCCGGCTTCTCAGAACGTCAGCGATACCGCATCGAAGATCGAAGCCTATACGTCGAAGCTTTCGGCGGAGCTTCAGGATATGCGGGAAGCAGTCTATCCGCCAGCTGCAAGGAAGACATTCTCGAGAACATTCTCGACGCTCGATCTCGTGCGATTGCTGAAGGTTCCCGAAAGTACCCTTCGGCAACTAACGATCGAAGGGAAGGGGCCTTTGCCGGAGCGCGCCGAAAACAATCGGCGGACCTATACGGTGGAGCAGGTAAAGGAGCTGCGATCCTTTCTCGCGGCCCTTCGGCCCGACGCAGCTGGAGAGCTGTTGCCCCATCGCAGGAAGGGCGAAAAGCTTCAGGTCATCGCGACCGCAAATTTCAAAGGCGGTAGTTCGAAGACGACGACCTCGATTCATTTGGCGCATTTCCTCGGCCTGCAGGGTTACCGGGTTTTGTGCATCGATCTGGACCCGCAAGCGTCCATGACCGCACTTTTCGGTATCCAGCCGGAGTTCGATCTAGGCGAAAATGAAACCGCCTATGCGGCCATCCGCTATGACAACGAGCGCCGATCCTTAGCGGATGTCATTCGCCCTACCTATTTCCCAGGCGTCGATTTGGTGCCGGGAAACCTCGAGCTCATGGATTTCGAGTTTGACACCCCTTCCTACCTCACACAGAGAAATCGGGACGACCTTGGCATCTTCTTCGAACGGCTAAGCAATGCGCTGGCGCGCGTGGAGGATCGCTACGACATTGTGATTCTGGATACACCGCCATCGCTCGGCTACTCGACGCTCGCTGCCCTCTACGCGGCCACGTCGTTGATCGTGACGGTCCATCCCGCCATGCTCGATGTAGCGTCATGCAATCAGTTTCTCATCATGATTTCCGATCTTTCCGAAACGCTAGGACAGTTTGGCGCGCGTTTTGAGCATGATTTTTTCCGCTTCCTTCTGACACGTGTGAACCCGAACGACGGCCCGCAGAAATACATGTCCGGCGTCATGCGCCGTCTTTTTGGTGATGACGTACTCGTGGCGGAAGCTCTGGAATCGACGGCTATTGCTGGCGCAGCCGTGGCTAAGAAAACCCTTTACGAGCTCGAAGTCGGCGAGGTTGGCCGGGAAGCGCTTAAGCGCGCCATCGAAAGCGCCGATCGCGTTAACTTCGAGATCCTTCAGCTGATTCATAAGGTTTGGGGGCGTCGCACATGAAAAAGAGCATACTTCAAAGAATGGCGGCGGATGCCGAAAACCGCGGTGATACCGCCCAGGTCAGCGAGGCGCTGGATAAAGTCCTACCGTCTCGGCGCCACTCTTCGCCGGTCATTTCTAACGTGGGACGAGTGCTCACGCAGTTGACCGAGGACAGCATCATTTCACTCGATCCCGCCAAGGTGGAACGCTCCCCTTACAAGGATCGCTTCGAGAATGACGAAGAGGCCGAGAAAGAACTTGAGGCGCTGAAAGTATCGATTGCAAGCGAAGGGCAGAAAATACCCGTTCTCGTCCGACCGCATCCCACGAAGAACGATCATTATCAGCTTGCCTACGGGTACCGTCGCTGGGCGGCCATCAAGGCCATCATGGCGGACGCCGAACGGCCAGAGAACGTAAAGATCAAGGCATATGTCCGCGAATTGACGGATCGCCAGCTCATTGAGGAACAGTCACTTGAAAATGGCGTGAGGGAAAACCTCACCTGGATTGAGCAGGCAATGTGGGCCGTGCAGCTGAAAAGCGCGGGCCTCTCTCATCGTGCGATCTGCCCTATCCTTGGTTTGTCTGAGGCGGCTGTGTCGCACTTGTTTCGAGTCACCGACGTCATCCCCGAAGACATCGTCTATGCTATCGGCCGCGCAAAAGGTATTGGCCGCCCGAAATGGACTGCATTTGCGGAACTGCTGAAAGATTTGAACAAGGTCGCTGCAGTGCGGCGGATCGTTCAAACGCCTGAGTTTCCGAAGGCGGATGGGGCCGAGCGGATCGCGCAGGCGATGAGAGCTGCAAGCGATATGTCTGCAAAGGCAGAAGGGAAGGGGGAGGGCGAAGTCCGCGACTTCGCTCTTGGCGCGAGGATTTTCGGCCGCATGAAAGCCACATCGTCCGGGACGACCGTCACCATTCCCAGGAAAGAGACAGCATTTGCGCGCTGGCTGGCAGATCGGATGCCGGACCTGATGCGCGAATACGATCAATCGGCCGATCCCGCGCAATAGGGCGGGGTCACAGCAAGAGGTAAGCAGGTCGAGAAGGAGAGACCACCGCAAAAGAAAAAGGCCCCAAAACGTTTCCGTCGTGGAAGCCTCTCTCAATTCCTAGCAAGATCGAGAATCGCATTTTCACGAATCACAGTCAAGAGTCTTTGGCACCGTTTTGGTGAGCGGATTTCTTTTGCCTTTTGAAAGGTGAAGGAACATGCAGAGTGGAAATGTAACGACGCCCTTCGGGCGGCGGCCGATGACACTTGCCTTGGTCAAAGGCCAGCTTGAGACGGCCGAGCGCAACGCCAGCAAGTCTGTCGATAAGTGGAAAGTCTTCCGCGACGTCTGCGAGGCGAAGGATGTGTTCGGTCTGCAGGACCGATCGCTGGCGGTGCTGCATGCATTGTTGAGCTTCTATCCGGACACTGATCTTTCCGACGAAAACGGGCTGGTCGTGTTCCCGTCGAATGCGCAGTTGTCTATCCGCGCGCACGGCATCGCCGGCACCACGCTGCGCCGGCATCTTGCCGCGTTGGTTGACGCGGGTCTGATCCAGCGCCGCGATAGCCCGAACGGTAAGCGATATGCGCATCGCAGCAGGGGAGGGGAGATCGAGGACGCGTTCGGCTTCAGCCTGGCGCCAATGCTCGCGCGTGCCGTCGAGCTCGCCGGCCTCGCCCAGCAAGTCGCCGAAGAGCGGCTGCGGTTCAAGCGCGCCAAGGAAGCGCTGACGCTTTGCCGGCGGGACGTTCGCAAGCTGATTTCCGCCGCCATGGAAGAGGGCGCTGACGGCGATTGGGCGGCGATCGAGGCGATGTATCTCGGCCTCCTCGCACGGCTTCCGCGCTTTCCCAGGCGTGCAGACGTCGACGCGGTGCTCGAAGAAATGCAGATGCTTCGCGAGGAGATCGTCCACCTTTTGGAAATTCAGCTAAAAGCAGAAAAAACGGACGGCAATGCTGTCCAGGATGGGTGTCACATACAGAATTCAAAACCCGATTCCATCCATGAACTTGAACCTAGCTCTCAAAAAGAGCAGGGCGAGAAGCCGAGGCCAGAACCGAAACGAATTGCCGAGCCGCTAAAGGCATTCCCATTGGCGTTGGTGTTGAAGGCGTGCCCCGAAATAGGGGATTACGCACCGGGCGGCCGAATAGACCATTGGCGTGAGCTGATGTCGGCTGCCGTGGTGGTCCGATCGATGCTCGGCGTCAGTCCGTCGGCTTATCAGGAGGCGTGCGAGGTGATGGGGCCCGAAAATGCAGCCGTCGCGATTGCCTGCATCCTCGAACGGGCAGGACACATCAACTCGGCCGGCGGCTATCTGCGCGACTTGACCCGGAAGGCGGCGCGAGGCGAGTTCGGTCTCGGTCCGATGCTGATGGCGGCGATCAGGGCCAATAGCGGCGGTGAGAAGCGGAGCGCATGAGGCTCTCCGCTTCCACCTGGTCAGGAAATGTCGGGAATCCGGTCGGCGATCTTTTCGAGGTAGTCGTCGATGGCTTCCTCAATGTAGGAGTTGAACTTGCGGCGCTCGATTGCGGCGAGGATCTTCAGCGTCTTGTGAACGTCGGCGCGGATATGGATGCCGGTGGTGACTTTCTCGGTGTCTCGAAAGCGCTTGCCGGCGATCGGATCGCGGCTTTCGCCCTTGGCGACCATGCCGCGAAGCTGGTTGCGGGCAACCGGCGGCTTCGAGGTGGAGGCCTGGCCTTCGTCGGCGGCTGGCGGGGGAGGGGAGGCGGCATGCTTTTCGCGCACGGACGGTTTTTGGCGGTTCGTCGAGATCAGCCCGAGAACAAGGTTCTTGTTGTCTGATGCGTCGCTCATGCCGAAACGCCCTCCGCGATTGATCTGTAGAGGGCGAGAATCTCGCCGAGCAGCGTTTCCATCTCCGCAATGGCCTTTGGGTCGGGTTTCGCGATTGTCTGGAGCGTTCCAGCGGCGCCGATCGATTGATAGGAGGCGCGCCGGGCGATGGGTTGCGAGGCAAGGGCAACGCCGCTTTCCGCCAAGATTTCGCGGAGCGGCGCATGCGCCTTGGCACGTCCGGTGACGAGATCATGCTGATTGATGACAATCAGCGCCGGCAATTTGCGCTTCTGGTCGTCTTCGACGACGGGGATGTGGTTGAGCGCGAGCTGCATTCCGGCAACCACATCATCCTGGGTGGTCTGAAGCGGGATCAGGACGATATCGGCGCAGTAAAGTCCAGCGAACAGATTTTCGTTTGTCGTCCCCTCGATATCGACAAAGACGATCTTGCCCTCGTTCTGTCGATCCAACGCCATTTTGTAGATGCGATCCGGATCGAGGCAGCTTTCCGCCTCCAGCCGGTCCGGCCAGACATTCATCTGTTTCGACATTGTCACCCAGCGCATTGTGTTGGCGCGGCTGTCGGCGTCGATCAGGAACACGTCGTTGCCGGCGTGGGCGGCTGTTCCCGACAGCGCGCGGACGAGCGTGGTCTTTCCGGTCCCGCCCTTGGGGTTGGCGATGGTGACGATCATAGAAGCTCCTTTCGCTCTGTAGTAAACTATATTTAATCACCGGCCCTTCGCCTGGCAACGCTCAATTGCCCGTTGTTGATTACCCGCGGATGATTGATGAGTGATGATTGCCCGCTGTTAATCAGCAACTGGCAACGACCCAGTGATGATTACCAATGAGCAACTATTGCGCTGTTTATTGCTGATAATCAATGATTATCTGCCAATTGCCAGCGCTTGCGTGAGCAGCGTTGCGATTAACAATGGGCAATTGTCAGCGCTGCGATTATCCGTTGCGAGCCGCCGTCCATTCGGCGGTGAGGGTGTGAAGTCGGAGTTTCCGTTGAGAGCGCGAAGTAAACTATAATTAATTTCTTTGTGGCAGGATAGTCATGTTTGTGGTACAAACTCGACGACGCCCCGCCTCCGGCAGGGCTGTGGTTCGCGCCAAGCGGCGCTCTGGGGCGCCTCCGGCACCCTGATGGCAAGGAAAGGCATGATGCGAAGCGAGGTGGTCAGGGTCCGTCTGAGGCCGGAGGAGCGCGAGGCACTCGCCGGGCTGTGCGGGAAAAGCCGCACCGCAAGCGAGGTGATCCGGCTGCTGTTTCGCGACCAGGCCGGTCTTCCACTCCCGGTCGGCCCGGTCGAGTCGGACGCTTTGCGTGGCACGAATGAGGAACTGCGGAGGATCGGCATCAACCTCAACCAGGCTGTGCGCGCTATGAACGAAGGACGCGTCGGCTATGAACCGCATCTCGATGCCGCGCTGCGCAATCTTCTCGAAGGCGTGTTCCGGCTGAGAGCGGACGTTGACCTGATGCTGCGGATCAGCCGGCAAGAGCGGAGGAGGGGCGGAGATGGCGTATGACTGGGCCGGGCTGCTCGGTGAAATCGACACCTATTCTGCGCGCCGGGTGTCGTCTCTCGTTGACGACGATGAGGAGCGGCGTCGGCGCGGCCGGGCGCTGGCTCTCGTCGCGGTCGGCGAACCGGCTCAGAGGCGTTACCTGCCGACCGGGATTGTCGGCAAGACGGGGCAAAATACCGCTTCGTCGCGTCAGCCAACCATCACGTCGATCCTGCGGCCGCCGCAGACCTCCCAGCAGGAGATCATCACGCTGACCGGTGCTTTGGGATCAGGCAGAGGTCGAGATGAGGATGACGAACTGCTCAGGCGTGGCGGCGGGGGAGGGGGCGGTGGTGGCGCGCCGCGTGTCGACCGCAATATCTCCTCTCGCCGTTTGGCGACGGAACGGGCTTCACAGGAGACCGCAAGCCGGGCGGCAATCGCTGCCGGCGCACAGCCGGTCGTAATCAAGGTCACGTCGACGGTTTCGAGCCGGGCTTCGGCCGCCGGGCTCTTGACCTATCTTGGAACGCGGGAGGTCGAAAACGAAAACAGCGAGAAGGGTAAGGCGGACATCCCCATTTTCGATCAGAACGGCCTTGCCATCGCAAGCCGAGAGGATCGGGCGGTGGCGTTGGCCAAGTGGGTTGAGGAGTTCCGGGAGCCTTATGCAGTGAATGCGGCGGCGACGCTCGCCATCACGCTCTCCGGTTCCGTCGAGGACGATGAGCTCCATGACGCCCTGAACGCCACCTTCGGCTCAAAGCCGTTTCTCTATTCCCGTCATCCGGACGGCCAGGTGTCGGTTTATGCGGTCACCGAGCTTTCGGCGAAGAAGCTCGCCTTGGCGCTGAAGGCCCGAGAAAAGGGTGAGGGTGCGGCGCGCCCTGTCGAAAGGGCCGAAGCCGATTTCGAACGTCGGCTGGTGGGTGCCGGCATCCCGGCCGTTGTTCGCATTGTCGGCGCTGCGGCTTCGGATAGATCGGGCCGCTATTTCCTCGAAAAGTTCCTCCGTGCCAAACAGCGGATAACGACAAGCGCTGGTGATGCGGTGAAACGCGGCCCATCCATCAAGGAGCAGGTGGACGGGATCTGGCAGGACTGGTCGGGTCATATTCGAACGGTCGAACCGCGCAATGCCTTCCACGTCATCTTCTCCGCCCGCGCCGGGACTGATCCGGAGGCGATGCAGCGCGCTGTGCGCGATTTTCTCAGCGAGCAGGTGGCGGGTCACCGGTGGATCGCCGCCCATCACCCGGAAACCGGCCATGTGCATGTCCACGCGATGATTTCTGCCCGCGATGACGTCGGCAAGGCGCTGCGGTTCACCAAGCCGGAACTTTACGAATGGCGCGAGCGGTTTGCGGCCAAGGCGCGCGAGCAGGGCATCGCCATGGTCGCCACACGCCGGGCCGACGTCGCGGCAACCCGGCCGTACAGCCAAGCGCAGGCCGGCGCGTATCAGCGTGGCGGTAGCGACCCGCGTTACCTGAAAAGTCCCTCCGTCAACAATCGCGTCGAGCACAAGCGGGCCGGCGTTGTCGACCGCGCGTCGCTCACCAACGACAAACTTGCGCTGGCACCCCTATGGCGGGCGACCACGGCCGCTCTGAAGCAGGCGGGGGCGAAACCGGCGGTGATCGAGGCAGCCAACCGGTTTGCGGCCGCAGCGGCGGGCAAGGCTCCGGAGATTGCACCGTCCACTAAAGGCTTTTTGCTTCTGCGGCTGGAGATGGAGGGCCTCGGCGACACGGCCTTCCTGGCTCGGAAGGTCCAGCGCGCTCTTGATGTCGATAGTCAGTTCGTTTCGGTAAAGAAAGGAACCGTGCTGCTTCTGGTGCCGACAAGGGCCAGCGTCAGCAAGATAGAGCGGGAGCTGGCGCGGCAGAACCACGAGTTCGGCCCGGACAGTGAGACCCTTTCGGTGGCCCGGGATATCCAGCGCCGGCTTCAGGAATATAAATTGCAAGTCGCGGTCACGGTCGAAGCCGCCGGCGCAGCAAAGGCTGGCGCTCCGACACCGTGGCTGCAGAGCCGGCTCGATGCGCATTCAAGGACGGCGAGCTCAGAAGAGGCTGCGCCGCTGACACAACTTATGACCCTGGTTTCGGACCTCAAACAGCAAAAGGAACACACCATGCCGCTATCTCTGGAACAGTTCGACGAACGTGTCGCCCGCGCCAACAAGTCGATGGATCGCCTAGAGACGATGGTCGACAGCGGCGCCGAGCGCCAGGCGGTCGAAGAGATGCGAAAGGAGATTTCCGCGCTTTTTGCCGAACAACGCCGCGACATCGAGATGCAGCGGACACCATCGGCCATGGAAACGACCGGGGGAGGGGCGACGGCGCCGGCTGCTCGGACCGACGACGGTTATACTCAGGACCGGACGCCTCCGCCGAATGTCGATCCGGCTATCGCGGCCCAGCAGCAGGCGATTGCTGCCGGCCGCGCCGCACGGGCGGCACGCGAACAGACGGGTGCTGCGAAAGGAGCGCAGGATGAACAGCGTCGTGAGATCCTCCGGCAATCGGAGCAAGAGCGTCAGCGCGACAATGGCCGCGATGGGGCCGAACGCTGAGCGGACTCACTCCCGTAACAGGCCGTCGAATACCTCGAGCAGTGCGTTGACGATCGCCTGGCCAAGCGCGTTAGCCGTTTCCGCGATCTGCTCGTCACCTTGGTCACGGGCGGCCAGCGCCAGGTCCCCGCCTTGCTCAGAGACGATCGCCTTGGCCCGCTCGATCGCCCATTGGGCGAAGTCGCTGCGGTTGGAGATGGTCAATGTCTCGACGTGGTCATCCATTTACGATTTCTTTCAGTTTCTGTTGCTAAGTCGGTTTGCGCGGTGAGTGTTGCGTCCGCGCTTGCTTGTTGCGCGGTGTGAACGTCGGCTGAAATTCCCTGGTGTTTGAGCGCGCTTCTTGGGAGAACTGTAAGCCGGTTACCAGCGCGGGTCCGGCCATTCTGCGTTATCCCACAATGCCAACTCACCTGGAGACAAAAGGCCTTTCTCACCGCGTTGGAGGCGAAGCGTATAGTAGCTGTCGTACATGGGATCGAAACTGGTTAGAAGCTGCAGGAAATTCGCTTTTCGTTGCGATTTGGTCCACGAGCAAAAGATCGCGCCGCGGCTCTGGAGCATTTCAAAGACGGAGGGTTGCGCCGGATTGAGGCGCTGCCATAGGGCGACCGCGCGCTCAGCCTGTGCACCGAAATCTTCCCGTAGTGCTTCATCGATGATCGCTTCCAGCGCGTACGCAATGGCCTGCGTCTTGGCGGAATGGTTGAGAAAGGCGAGGGAAAGCCGCAGTAGTCTGTGTTGAAGCAATAGAACTGGCCACAGTATCTTCACGCCGAAACGGACGCCCATTTCCTCGTAGTGCTGGGGCGGCTGAAGAACTTCACGCTGTTGTTCGTAGGCCTTGCGAACGTCGTAAGCCAGACTGAGAAACATGCCCTCCTTGTCTGTCACGAGCGGGGACCGCTCGTTGACGTCGTGAACGACCTCATGCAACCAGCGCAGAGACGTGTAATCGCCGATCAGAAGAACGCCGGCATGATTTTTCAGCAAGTGATAGGAAAGCAAGCAGATCCACCCATTTTGGTCATTGTTGGCATATCAACTGCGACGGAAATGCACCTCGCTCGACCCACGGATCGGTGAGTTCGATTCCGAGCCCCTCAAAATCCATGGTATTACACGGGGCGAGAGCGAGTCGTGCGCTATCGCTGTCGCGGCGATTAGACCGTCCATCGACGCTAGCCCGCGACCGCTTCGCTTCGCAAGCCCCATCGGGTCACCCCAGGCCAGAGCAACACGGTCGTCCACTGGAATGACACGGTGTTCGAAACGTTGTGGCAGATCCCGGGCGAGCCACTCGGTCAGTGCATCGCGCTATCGTCCGGTGTCCATGAGGGCAACACCGTGACGAATTTCCGCAATCGACATGACGCTGATAAAGGAGCGGTCTTCGTCAAGTCCATCCAACCATTCGAGAACGCGGCCTTCGGGGCGCGGCTTTGTCACTTCTGACAACGTTTGGAACTACTTCCGCTTCGGGCCGATTGCCGCCTTGGCACGATTGCGGCGACTGCCGCGTTACAACAGGCGAGCGGCTCGGCCGCTGCGCCGGGTCGCATCGTTGTAGTAGCTGGTGGCCTGCTGTACGGAACGATGCCGAGACTGCTCCATCGCTTCGGGAAGGGGAATGCCACGGTTGGCGGCCTCTGTGAGATAACCGGATCGCAAGCCGTGCGCCGAAAACTCCCCCGGCTCCAACCCGGCCCTGGCGACCCGCTGCTTGACGATGTCGTTGACCGCTTTCGGATCGAGCGCCCGGCGGGAAACGTTGCCCCAGCGATCGATTGCCCGAAACACACTGCCGCTGTCGATCCTGGCGGCCGCCAGCCAGGCGTTCAAGGCGTCGACGGGCCCGCCGGTCAGATAGACGACCTCGTCCTGAGCGGCGCCGCTGTTCTTGGTGCGGCCGAGGTGGATGGACAAAGAGGGAAGGGGAGTCCCGTCCTCCACCTTTACCGGCGCCTCGACCGTCAACTGCTCCTTGCGCAGGCCGGCGACTTCGCTGCGGCGGCGGCCGCCGGAGGCGAAGGCGACCATCAGGAGGGCCCGGTCGCGCAGATCGCGGAGATTGTGGTCGCCGCAAGTGGCGAGCAGTTTGGCCAGCACGTCGCCGGTGACCGCCTTGGCGCTCTTGCGACGGCGTTGTCTCGGAACAGCTCGGATCGCCAGCCGAATGGCTGATTTGAGGGCAGGGGAGGCGAAGGCACCGGCCGCGCCGCGCCATTTGCTCAGCGTCGACCAATTGGCCAGCCGCCGGCGGACGGTTGCGGCCGTATGCGGGCCGGCAGACCTCAGGAAGCCGCCATCCCGCAAGGCGCGGTCGACGTCAACCGGCATGCCGTGATCGGGGTCGCTCTCGCGTCGTGCCGGATCCCACAGGTGATGGGCGACGAATTGCAGCAGCAGCGCCTCCGGCGCTGGCCAAGGGAGAGGGCTTCCCGTCGCCGCGAGCGACCATGCTTCCAGATAGGCGAGGTCGGACGTCAGCGCCCGCAGCGTGTTCTCACCCATGCCCTCGTTGACGAGGTGCCTGAGTGTCTCGACATCCTGGTCGGTCAACAGCTCGGCCAGCTTGTCGCGCCGGTCGATCGGCAGCACCGAGGCGATCGTGTCAAGCTGCTCAGCTCGGATATGGACCGCGTCGCTCATCAGAAGGGAAACCTCTTCGCCTTGCGCTCGCTGGCCAACTGGATTTCGTAAAATTCGTCCATGTTGGCAATCGGATCTTCACCATGATCGGCACGGCGAGCGAGCTCCTTCAGTGCCGCAAGATTCATCCGCGGCTTCGGGAGAGCCAGGTCGATAAAGTCATCGTCCGGCAGCATGGTATGCGGGTGCATGTGAGGAAGGATCCACCTGGCAAGATCCCGATAGGACGCGGCGGTTTGATGCTGCAGCAGGTCGGTGGTCGCGCCGGCAACGATGTCGGCGATCTGCAGGCCGGGATTTGCTGCGGAGGAGCCAAACCGGATCGGATTTGCCAGGTTGGCCTTGATCTTCGCGCGTTGGCTGCCGGCCCCGATCAACTCGGCGCATTCGGACCGGCCGACAAAGCCGTCGAACACACGCGCCATGGCCTGCAGCGGCTTGGAATCGTCACACAGAACATCCAGACTATCGTAGCGGTGGCCCCAGCCGTGCAGGAGAAGACTGAACAGGCAGGTCGTGGTCAGGTCCAATGTCCACTTCGCCGTGGGATTGACGTCTTTCTGCAGGTGCTTACTCTGCTCGGCGATCGTCGCGGCGTAGCCCCGCGCGAACCGCAGGACGCAGTCGAGAATCTCGTGCGTCTCGGCGCTACTCTCGGCGGCGGCAAACACCGTCGGCGCGTCGGCCGGATCGAACGACTTCATGAAGCTCTGCAGTTCCTCTGCCAGCTTCGGTGTGGGCTCACCCGTCTCGAACAGGATGCGATGCAGGCCGTTCATAACAAAGCGATGTAGATCATAATGGTAGAACAATCCGTTCATCGACTCGAGTACGGGTTCGAAGATGTATTCGAAGGTCTTGCCGGCGAGATTCAATCGCTTGTCGGCCGCGATGACCATCGCCCGCCCTTCAAGGGGAGTTAAAATATCGAGCGCGATTTCCGGCCAGTTGTTTCGTTTGCGCAGCAGGCTGGATTTCAGCTCGGGCGCCTGGACACGGAATTTGGCCCGCGCCGAGGCGACGATGGCCGCGGCTTCGTCCGCCGTCAGCTCGACCGCCGCGTAGGCGAAATACGGCTGATTGTCGTCCAGGAGCTTGGGGCCGGTAAAGCCGGCCTCGTCACAGGATATCAGGCGGGGGTTTTCGGTCTGCTCTGCCATGCTGCTCCATTTGTCTATCGCGTTTGTCGAACCAATCGGACCGACGAGTCCTGCGATCCTGGTCGCACAAGATGCCGGTAAAACCCTGAGATTATTCGCGGCCCAGCGATCCAGGATCACGAGATTGGCTGATTTGCGCGTTCAAATCAATCGCTTCCGATAAGCATTACTTATCGATGGTTATGACTTCGAGCCATAGTACCATGGAGTGACGGACACAAACTATCCACTGGCGTCCGTTTAGCGAATCATTTACCATGATTTCAATGTCTTACGATCTCGCCAAATTACCCATTTCAGCGCTGTTACGACCGATTTCCGACGCGGGCTCAATGTTGTCCCGTCTCGACGAGCGCATCGCCCGTTCTCCGGTCGGCGAGGGTTTTGTCGAACGCTCGCACTTTACCGACGCCTGCGCCTCGCTCTGGATCGATGGCGAGCTCGTCCATCTGGAAGACCTCGTCCTGCATGACGCCACCAAGGACATTCGCACGCCCACCCACGAACTGACCATCGCCCGCGACGTTTTGCGCACCCGCCGCCGCATCGCCGCGCAGCCACCCGCATGGGCGCTGTCGCCGGACGGCCTTCGCAGCTTGCGGGGACAGGCTTGGCCTGCACCATCACATGGCACCGACGATGCCATGGCGATCGACGCTGGAGAGTTGGATGCCGACGCGGCTGGAGAAGGGGAGGGGGCGGTCGGCGATGATGGCGTCAATGCACTCGAGGCCGAGTTCGCCGCCATTGATGCGGTGCTCGCCCGCTCCGACGCCGCGATCGAGCAGGCAAGGCGGCCCGGCCGCGCGGGCGCCCCGGAAAAGGATCCGCTGGTTTACGATCTCGACTGGGATGAGGACGAGCGTCTCGAAGAGTGGCGCGGCGTGTTGCGCCAGGCGCAAGACCTGCCGGCTGTGCTGCAGGCAATCGTCGCCCTCGATGCCTGGAACGAAATTTCGGTGCTGCAGCATGCACACTGGCTCAGCCGGCTGCTGTCCGCGTCGATCCTGCGTCAGGTCGGGCTGACGACGGCGGCGCATCTGGCCGCCTTCAATCTCGGCCTCAAAACCATCGCCGTCGATCGTCGCCGCCATCGCGACCGGGAGGCCCGGCTCCTCGCGATCGCGCATGGGCTTCTGGCGGCCGCCGAGATCGGGCTGAAGGAACATGACCGGCTGGCGCTGGCACGACAGATGATGGAGCGCAAATTGGCGGGAAGACGGACGTCGTCAAAACTGCCAGAACTGATCGATCTGGTGATCTCGCGGCCACTGGTGTCGGCCGGTATGATCGCGAAGGATCTTGCCGTCACGCCGCGGGCGGCGCTGCGGATCGTCGAGGAGCTGGGCTTGCGCGAGATGACCGGGAGGGGGAGGTTTCGAGCATGGGGGATACTTTGAACTCAGGACATCGGCAATTGAATCGGGGCAGGATGGGCGAGCGAACTAAGCGGCAACATATCGTACCGAGGTTTTATTTACGGCATTTCACCCAGGCCGATGGAGAACTCTGGACGCATGATTGCGTCTCGGGAAGCGCTCGGAAGTCCACACCCGAGAAAACAGCATACGAGACGAACATTTACACGCCGCTCGGCGAGGATGGTGTGCGCATTGACTTGGTTGAAGACTCCCTCGCAAAAATCGAGTCAAGCGCTGCGCAAATCTATCCAGACCTCCTGTCATTCAGGCGACTGTCGAACGTAGCCAAGGCCGATTTTGCCGCCTTCCTCGGCACCATGTTTGCCCGCAGCCCAGCCCAGCTTCGTCAATTCGCGCAGTTCATGGGCCAGATGACTTCGTGGGGCACCAAGCATGAAATGGAGCGTGAGTTTCGCCTGAAGGAAGAGAATGGCGAATTGTCCGAGGTGCACGCGGCCGTTCGGGAGATCCTGCACAACGACGACCTATTTACTATGAGCGTTGATCGCCGCGTTGGGCTGCTCGCATTCCAGCAGGCTGAATCTTTATCAAAGATCATGATGCGAATGACCTGGAATTATGAAATCAGCGAGAACCAACAGTTGGTCACAAGCGACAATCCAATGTTTTGGGTTCGAGGAGGAGGGCCAGCCGATATTGGGGCATATGGCTTCGGACTTGGCAATTCACATGCCGTGATTCCGTTTCCCATTAGCCCTAGCGTCATTCTGCGGCTCGATTGGCGTCCCGACATCGAATGGAAGAAACTCAAATTGGATCGCCAGAGAGCAAAGCTGGCGAACCAGTATCAGGCCAAGCACAAGGAAAGGTTTCTGTTCTTTCGGGATCACGATCAGGGACTGCTGAACTTGGCAATGAAATACAGGGATCCGGTAAATCTGCTGAGCCCTGGTGTGCCTTCTCCGAAGATAGACGTCGTCAGAAAGCTGTAGCGTTGAAACATGAGGGGATTAATGCCTTCGCACCCTAGAAGAATTGCAAAAATGGATGAGGGTGAGCAAGTAGTTTGTTGGAAACGGGCGTTGGAAGGCAGCTCGACCAAGTCGACGTGATCCACAGCGTCTACTCCCGTTGACAGGATCGTGAATATATTTGCTTGGTGACGACGCGCAATCCAGGAACAGTTGATGTCGACAATCACGCTGAAGGCCAAACATGATCACCTCGAAAAGGTGGCAAGCACTCGAGACCCCATAAAGGCGCTTGCAGAGTTCGTCTGGAACGCGCTCGATGCGGACGCAACGGAAGTATCAGTCGAGTTTCCGCGCAATCAGCTCGGCGCAGTCGACGCGATCATCATTAGAGACAACGGAATTGGCATTTCGAAAGTGCAGGCTGACCACGACTTCGACAGCCTGGGTGAATCCTGGAAGCGCGAGGCCCGACAGACGAAGCTCCATGCGCGAGCTATCCACGGTAAGGAAGGACAGGGACGCCTCAAGTTCTATTCGTGGTCGCAAAGAGCAATCTGGAAGACCGTGTCAGATACAGGGGGCGCAAAGTATGCGCTTGAAATCTCCGTCGACGCCGATCGACTCCACACCGGAACAGTCGGCGACCCCGTCGCTGTTGAGCCGCTATCGCTACCGGGACCATCGTCGAACTCGTCAACCTCAAGGAGGGGTTGGATTGGTTGACCGGTGAGCAGGCGCGGGCCGACTTTAATGCAACGTTCGCCCCCTATGTCCTTCATTACCCGAGCGTGAGCATTCATTTTGACGGCACACCAGTCGATCCCAAGAATTCTATTGAACGCTTTCATGATTTCAGTACGAAGCCCATCGTCGGGAAGACCCGTGTCATAAATGACCTGTCGCTCAAGGTCATCGAATGGAAGAACAAAGTGTCGAATCGTCGAATTCACTTTGGCGGCGAGACAGGTGTGGTTCTGGGCACGATACCCGCAAACATCACGGCGCCGGACTATTCTTTTTCCGTCTACGCTTATGCCCCGTTCTTCCAAGAGATGGCGGACAAGAACCTTTTGGAGTTAGACGAGCTCGGAGATCCTGACTTTGTGCGAGTGGTTGAATACATTCGCGATCAGGTTGGCGACTACTTTCGAGATCGAGAGGCAGAAAAATCAAGCGAGTTAATCCAGGCATTAAAGGAGGCGGGAGTCTATCCTTATGAGGGTGATCCCAAAGACGAAATCGAACGGCGAGAGCGGCAGGTCTTCGATATTGCGACGCATGCCGTTCAATCCTATTCGCGCGATTTCAAGAAGGCTGAAAACGCGCTGAAAAAAATCACGCTTGGTCTTCTCAAAGAGGCGTTGGCGCATAATCCTGAATCGGTCACGCGGATTCTGAAAGCCGTCTTCAATTTACCGAAAAACAAGCAGGATGATTTTTCCGATCTGCTGGAGCGGACGCAGCTCTCTCATATTATCTCGGCCTCAAGCCTGATTGCCGGTCGGGTCGTCACGCTGAAGGTTCTTCGCGAGATGGTGTTCGATCCGAAGCACAGATCGACCATCAAGGAGCGAGGGGAACTTGATGTTCTGGTTGGTGAGAACACATGGATTTTCGGAGAGAACTTCCATTTCACGATGCAGGAGTCCGGTCTGACCAAAATTATGGGGCGTGTGTCGGACGAAATCGGAAAACCTCGCTCCCGAAATGCAAAAGCGCGGAAGCCGGACGGCAAAGTTGGTCGAATTGATTCCTTTATGGGCAGAATGGTGCCGAACTCGAATCCGTCTCATCGTGAATTTTTGCTGGTAGAGCGTACGCATCCGAGGAGGGCCGCCTTGCTGAGAAGTGAGGCGAACTG
>NZ_AUTC01000204.1 GCF_001461695.1 Sinorhizobium fredii USDA 205
GCCCCCATTCCCCAGGCGTCGCAGACGTTGTGTGAATCCGATAGCCCACAAGGGGGCGGGGCGGGTGCCCCCGGCGATCGGCTGCCATCTTCAACCGTTGAATCAGGCTAAATCTCGAAATACGAAACGGAGCCAGTGCGGCAGGTTAAGCCCCTCCCCCCTGTGGGGAGGGGTTGGGGAGGGGAGATTTCAGCCGGGAAATCGGCTCGTCTTTGGCCGCGCTACACCCGCTCCAGCGCCACGGCGATGCCCTGACCGACGCCGATGCACATGGTCGAGAGGGAGTAGCGCCCGCCGGTTTCGGCAAGCTCCAGCGCCGCCGTTCCGGTGATGCGGGCGCCGGACATGCCGAGCGGATGGCCGAGCGCGATCGCGCCGCCGTTGCGGTTGACGCGGGGATCGTCGTCGGCAATGCCGAGCCCGCGCAGCACCGCGAGACCCTGGCTGGCGAAGGCCTCGTTGAGCTCGATGACGTCGAACTGGTCCTGCGTCATGCCGAGCCGCGCCATCAGTTTTTCCGAGGCGGGCAGGGGGCCGATGCCCATGATGCGCGGCTGTACACCGGCCGTGGCGCCGCCGAGGATGCGGGCGATCGGCCTCAGCCCATGCTTCCTTGCCGCTTCCTCCGAGGCGACGATCAGCGCCGCCGCCCCGTCATTGACACCGGAGGCATTGCCGGCGGTGACGCTGCCGCCTGCGCGGAACGGCGCCTTCAGCTTGGCGAGCGCCTCGATTGTCGTGGCGCGAGGGTGCTCGTCCCGCTCGACGACGACCGCTTCGCCCTTCTTCTGGGGGATGGTGACGGCGACGATCTCTCTGGCGAGCCGGCCGTTCGCCTGCGCGGCCGCTGCCTTCGCCTGGCTGCGCACGGCAAAGGCGTCCTGGTCCTCGCGCGAGACTTTGAAATCTTCGGCGACGTTCTCGCCGGTCTCCGGCATCGAATCGACGCCATATTGCGCCTTCATCAGCGGGTTGACGAAGCGCCAGCCGATCGTCGTGTCGTGGATTTCGGCGTGTCGCGAGAAGGCGCTGTCGGCCTTGGGCAGGACGAAGGGTGCCCGCGACATGGATTCGACGCCGCCGGCGATCATCAGGTCCGCTTCGCCGGCCTTGATGGCGCGGGCGGCGGCGATCACCGCATCCATGCCGGAGCCGCAGAGCCGGTTGATCGTCGTGCCGGGTACGGCAACCGGGAGGCCGGCGAGCAGCAGCGACATGCGTGCCACGTTACGGTTGTCCTCGCCCGCCTGGTTGGCGCAGCCGAAGATCAGGTCGTCGACCGCTTCCCAATCGACGGACGCATTGCGTTCGGCGAGCGCCTTCAGGGGGACGGCACCGAGATCGTCGGCGCGCACCGTTGCAAGCGACCCGCCGAAGCGGCCGATCGGGGTGCGGATATAGTCGCAGATGTAAGCGTCGCGCATCAGGCGGCCTCCTTGCCCGGGCCGGCGCCTTCATGGGCCTTCTTGGTGCGGGCGTTGATGTCGCGCAGCACCGCAAGCTCTGTCTCGTTCGGTGCGGGCGTTTCAATGACGGTTTCGGCGAATCTGATCGGCCAGCCGCAATTCTCGACAATCCGCTCGCGGCCGACGCCGGGATGGATCGAGACGACGGTCAGTTCCTTCGTGTGCGGGTCGGGTTCGAGGATGCAGAGATCGGTGATGACGCGCGTCGGCCCCTTGGTCTTCAGGCCGAGCCGTTCGCGATGGTCGCTGCCCTCACCATGGCCCATCGAGGTGACGAAGGGCAGTTTCTCGACGAAGCCTCGCTTCGAGAGCGCCATGGTGATGAAGATGCGGCCGCAGTTGGAGGCGATCTCCGGCGCGCCGCCGCCGCCCGGCAGGCGCACCTTGGGGTGGTCGTAGGGACCGACGACGGTGGTGTTGAGATTGGCAAAGCGGTCGATCTGCGCACCGCCGAGGAAGCCGGTGGTGATGCGGCCGCCCTGCAGCCAGTAACGGAACATTTCCGGCACCGAGACGGTGAAGAGCGCGGTATCGCAGAGCTCGCCATCGCCGATCGACAGCGGCAGCACGTCCGGCTTGGTGCCGACCGTGCCGCTCTCGTAGATCAGCGTGATGTCCGGCGCATGCGTCAGCCGGGCGACGTTGCAGGCGGCCGAGGGGGCGCCGATGCCGACGAAGCAGACGTCGTCATTGGAAAGCGCGCGCGCCGCGGCGATGGTCATCATTTCAGTGGGGGTGAAATCCGTCATCATCGCCTCCTCAAGCGACCTTGGCCAATGTATTGGCGGCGTAACGGGCGTAATCTTCCGGCCGCGCGTCGAGCACGTTTTCCTTGATCCAGGCGGTGAACGTCTCCCGGTCGCGGGCGATCTCGTCCCAGCCGATATAGAAGGCGTTGGAACGCGGATAATAGCCGTGCGCGTAGGAGGGGAAGGCGCCGCCCGGCACATGGACGACGGCCGTTACCGCCCAGGTCGGCAGCACCACGGAATTGGGGGAGGGCGGCGAGAGCTCCTCGACGATCTCCTCGACGGTGATCATCGAGCGCTTGGCGGCGAGCACCGCCTCCTTTTGGACGCCGACGATGCCTTCGAGCAGCACATTGCCCTTCCTATCGGCGCGCTGCGCGTGGATGATCGTCACATCCGGGTGGATCGCCGGCACGGCGGCTAGCACTTCGCCCGTGAAGGGGCAGGTGACGTGTCTGATGTTGGGGTTCACCTTCGGCAGGTCGGCGCCGATATAGCCGCGCAGCATGGCAAAGGGCAGGTTCGCGGCGCCCGCCTCATAGGCATTCGCCATCGCGGCATGCGAGTGTTCCTCGATCTCCAGCGGCCGCGGCCACTGGTTCTCGACCGCATCGCGGAAGCGGTGCAGCGAGCCGACGCCGGGATTGCCGCCCCAGGAGAATTTCATGCCGCGGGCGGCGCCGACGCCGATCAGTTGGTCATAGAGGATGTCCGGCGTCATGCGGACAAGGAACAGATCCTTCCTGCCCTGGCGGATCACCTCGTGCCCGGCGGCATAGGGGATGAGATGCGTGAATCCCTCCATGGCGACAGTGTCGCCGTCCCGGACGTTTTCCGCCACCGCGTCGGCGAGCGACATTATGCGAGCCATCAAAATCCTCCTCTCTTCGCCCGTTGCCGTGCGCCCTCAAAGAGAGCCGGGCCAGCAACAGCTTTCGCCGGGAATAAGCGCTCATTTCAGGCTGTCGTCAAACATTTTGTGCGGTATTTGACTTTTGTTCGTATATCGCACAATATGAAAACGGGTCGAAGCACGGGTAGAATCATGCGAGAAACGGATTTCGTCAGCGGCTTTGCGCGCGGCCTGAAGGTCATCGAAGCCTTCGGCGAGGCGCAGCCGCGACTGTCGATCGCCGAGGCATCGAAACGCACCGGCCTCGACCGCGCCACGGTGCGGCGCTCACTGCTGACCCTCTCTGAACTTGGCTATGCCGACTATGACGGCAAGTTCTTCAGCCTGACCCCGAAGATCCTGAGGCTCGGCCACGCCTATCTCTCGGCGACGCCGCTGCCGGCGATCGTCCAGCCCTATCTCGACCAGCTCTCGGAAAAAGCCGGCCAAAGCGCTTCCGCCTCCGTGCTCGACGGCACCGAGGTCGTCTATGTGGCGCGCGCCTCGCAGCGCCGGGTGATGTCGATCAACCTGATGCCCGGTTCACGGCTTCCCGCCTATTGCGCCTCGATGGGAAGGGTGCTGCTTTCCGCCCTTCCTGAAACGGAGGCGCGCGAGATCCTGAGCCGAACCGAGCTCAAGGCCAACACGCCGCGCACGAAGACCGACGCGGAAGAGCTGATGGCGGAACTGCGAAAAGTTCGCGAACAGGGCTATGCGGTGATCGACCAGGAACTCGAACTCGGGCTGTGTTCGATTGCCGTTCCGCTGATGAACGCGCGCGGGCAGGTGGTCGCGGCCCTCAATATCGGGGCGCCCGCGGCTCATGTCGCCGCTTCCGAACTTGCGGACCGCTACCTGCCCATGCTCAAGGAGACGCAGGCCACGCTACGGCCGCTGGTGCAATAGTTGCGGGCCCGGGGTTGGGGCAGGAAGCGGAGCGACGCCAACCAGGCTTCCGTGATGAATAGCGAAGGGCGGCGATTGCAAAATTCGGAAGCGGCCTATGGTACTTCTTCTATTGTGGGAGAAAGAAGCTGTTTGCCGCGTTCGATCAGCAATTCAACGGCTTCGAGAGGCAGGTCCTCTTCATAAGCCGTGAAGCTCATCCGGTCCGCCTTACCCGAGTAAAAGACTTCGGCCACGACTTTTCTGGTGTCAGCATCCGACAACTCCAGGTACATCCCGTCTCGCTGGACGTCGCTGCCCCGTTCCAACGTGAACCTTCTCGCCTCATTTCGATCATGGTCGTTCGGTCTCCTCTGCAACGAAATATAGCATCCTGCCGTCCGGCTGATATGCACCCGAAGAATTTCCTTGCGTATTCTAATTTCGCAGGTTGGTTGACTTTTGCCAGGTATGGATGCGAGCAGTGGCGATCTCGGCTGGAAGAGTGGTGAGGAGGTCTTTGTGAAGGGCGGAAAGAGCGATCTTTACAATGATCTAAAGCGCCAGATTTTGACGATGGAGCTCGACCCGGATCAAGATCTGGACGAAACCGCGCTTGGCGAGCGCTATGGTCTCTCCCGCACGCCCGTGCGCGAAATCTTTCGTCGTCTCCAAGGCGAAGGCTACGTCGACATCCGCGACAATCGCGGGGCACGGGTCGTCCCGATGAACCACCAGACACTACGGCATTTCTTCTTGGTAGCACCGATGATTTACGCCGCCGTTGGCCGGCTCGCAGTTCAGAATTTCAGCTTGAAGCAGCTCGATGACCTAAAGGACACGCAGAAGCGCTTTCGGGCTGCAAGCATGTCCGACGACTCCCTCGCCATGGTGCTGGAAAACAACCGTTTCCACGAGATCATCGGCGAGATGTCCAGGAACGCGTACTTGCAGCCGAGCCTGGGGCGATTGCTGATCGACCATGCCCGGATCGGCCACACATTCTTTCGGCCCACGAACGACGAGATGCGCCAGCGCCTGCAAGTGGCTGTCGAGCACCATGACGTATTCATTGCAGCAATCAGTGGGCGTGACGAAGCTGCGGTCGTCAGTCTCGTGTTTGAGCACTGGGCGTTGTCACGCGAGAACATGGAGATGTTTGTCGTCCCGCAGGAGTTGAAGGCGGACATGCCAGCAGAAACGCAGTCTCAATTCACGACTGACTGACGGCGGTCATGGTGCCGAGCCGGGCGGACACGAACGGCGAGATCGCGCGCCTCGTCGCCGCACCTCAAAACCAGCGCCTTTGCCTCGACGATACCGAAGAACGTTCCGCCATAGGCAATCTCGATCGGAATGGTCCCATTTCCATCTTTGCCCGTCTGATAAGAGGCGCGGCGCTGTAGAGCGCTCCGTCCACTGCGGCGAAGGCGGGTGCGTTGCGGAAGGTGTTGGAGCGGCATTTCCCGCCCTCGCATTCGGCCGCAACTTCGATCACCTCTCTGGGCACGTCCAGCTTGAACCGGATCGGCCCCGTCATGGGCATGTCGGTTGTCGCGTAGCACCGTCGACACGCAGATCGCATTCGAACCCGACATCGGCACAAACTCTGTCGGCCCTGTCGCGGGTACTGCGCCACATGTAGGGCCCTCTTCGCCAGGTCCCGCGCGGTGGTGGAGTTAGAAAACCCCGACCTGCAGGCGTATGACCTCATTTCCGCAAACAGTTCCGGCGCGACCGTCCGCCGTACATCCGAGCTGAACTCGAGGCCGGCTTATGGTGAGGCGCCGAATCGCGGCCGATCCGACTAAGTGTATTCTCAGTGAATAACTAATGTGTACGTAGATTATACAAAATCATTGACTCGGTGATCGAGGTATGCGAGCTTCATGTCATCGACGCAGGTCCACTCGATCTGCTGTCGCGACAATTGAGGAGGGAGGTTCCGATGAAGAGCGGAAAGAACGGCCTCTACGAGGATCTCAAGCGTCAGATTCTGACGATGGAACTTGAACCCGACCAGGACTTGGACGAGGTCAGCCTCAGCGAACGCTATGGTCTTTCTCGTACTCCGGTTCGTGAGATTTTCCGTCGGCTCGAAGGGGAGGGGTACATCGAAATTCGCGCCAACCGCGGGGCGCGGGTGAGCCCGATGAACCATCAATCGCTGCGGAATTTCTTTTTGGTCGCCCCGATGGTCTACGCGGCGATCGGTCGCCTCGCCGTCCAGAACTTCAAGCCCAGGCAGCTCTCGCAGCTGAAGGACACACAGGAGCGATTTCGTAGCGCGAGTGTTTCCGGCGATGCTCCGACGATGGTGCTCGAGAACAACCGCTTTCACGAGATCATCGGCGAGATGTCCGGTAACGCCTACCTGCAGCCGAGCCTTGGGCGTCTTCTGATCGACCACGCGCGGATCGGCCACACCTTCTTCCGACCCAGGAACGACGACATGCGCAGTCGCCTCCAGGTTGCCGTGGATCATCATGATGGCTTCATCGCGGCCATCGCTGCGCACGACGAGGACACCGTCGTCGATCTCGTTTTCGAGCATTGGGAATTGTCGCGCGAGAACATGGAAATGTTCATCGCACCGCAGGGAATGAAGGCGGACGCGCTCGTGGAAGCGCCCGCCGCATCGATGGAGAAATCGTCTTGAAATTCGAAGGCATCTACACCCCGGCGATCACGCCGCACGCAGCCGATGGCAAGATCGACAAGAAGGCCTATTCGGCTGTCCTCGAGTCGCTGATCGAGGCGAAGGTTCACGGCATCATTGTCGGCGGCTCGACGGGTGAATACTACGCCCAGACGGCGCAGGAGCGCGTCGACCTCGCCGCCCATGCCAAGGAGGTGATCGGCAACCGGCTGCCGCTCGTCATCGGCACCGGCGCGACCAGGACCGAGGACGCGGTAGAATACGCCAAGGCGGCGAAGGAGATCGGCGCCGACGCCATCCTCGTGTCGTCGCCGCCGTATGCGCTGCCGACCGAGCGCGAGAACGCCGTCCATGCGCTCACCATCGACCGGGCCGCCAACCTGCCGATCATGCTCTACAACTACCCGGCCCGCATGGGCGTGATGATGGGCGACGAGTATTTCTCCCGGGTCGGCAAGTCGAAGAACGTCGTGGCGATCAAGGAGAGCTCCGGCGACATGGGCAACCTGCACCTGCTGGCCCGCAAGTTTCCGCATATCTCGCTGTCCTGCGGCTGGGACGACCAGGCGCTGGAGTTCTTCGCCTGGGGGGCAAAAAGCTGGGTCTGTGCCGGCTCCAACTTCCTGCCGCGCGAACACATCGCCCTCTACGAGGCCTGCGTCATCGAGAAGAACTTCGACAAGGGCCGCGCCATCATGACGGCGATGCTGCCGCTGATGGATTTCCTCGAATGCGGCAAGTTCGTCCAGTCGATCAAGCACGGCTGCGAGCTGATCGGCCTGAAGGCCGGTCCGGTCCGGGCGCCGCTCAGGCCGCTCAACTCGGACGAAAAACGCACCCTGCAGACTGTCGTCGCCACCTTGAAGCGCACCGTCGCCCAGATCACCTCGGGAGCCAACTATGCATGAACCTTTGACCGCCGCCGAATACAAGGCGATCGCCGCCGGCCTCGAATTGCCCAGCAATGCGTTCATCGACGGGGCCTTCGTTCCGGCCAAGTCGGGCAAGACCTTCAAGACGACCAATCCCGCCACCGGCGAGATACTGGCCGAGATCGCCGCCTGTGACAGCAGCGACGTCGACTTCGCCGTGGCGAAGGCGAAGCAAGCCTTTGACGACGGCCGCTGGCGCCATCAGTCTCCAGGCGACCGCAAGGCGGTGTTCATCAAGCTCGCCAAGCTCTTGGAACGCAACCGCCATGAACTCGCCGTCATGGAAAGCCTCGACAGCGGCAAGCCGGTGCGCGAATGCCAGACGGTCGATGTGCCGGACACCATCCACACGCTGCGCTGGCATGCCGAGCTGATCGACAAGCTCTACGACAACACCAACAATGTCGGGCCGAATGCGCTCGCCATGGTGGTGCGCGAGCCGGTCGGCGTCGTCGGCTGCGTGCTGCCGTGGAACTTCCCGCTGTTGATGCTCGCCTGGAAGATCGGCCCGGCGCTCGCCGCCGGCTGCTCGGTGGTCGTCAAGCCGGCCCAGGAAACGACGCTGACCACGCTGCGTGTCGCCGAACTCGCCCATGAGGCCGGCATTCCGGCCGGCGTCTTCAACGTCGTCACCGGCAGCGGCAGGGAGGTCGGCGAGCCGATCGGCCTGCACATGGACGTCGACATGGTGGCGTTCACCGGCTCGACGCCGACCGGCCGGCGCTTCCTGCGTTACGCCGCCGATTCCAACCTGAAGAAGGTCGTCCTCGAATGCGGCGGCAAGAACCCGGCGGTGGTGCTCGAGGACGCCGAAGACCTCGACCTCGTCGCCGAACAGGTCGTCAACGGCGCCTTCTGGAACATGGGCGAAAACTGCTCGGCGACGTCGCGCCTGATCGTCCAATCCAGCATCAAGGACGAGCTCATGAGCCGCATCGGCGCCTATATGCGCGAATGGAAGACGGGCGACCCGCTCGACCCGGAAAACCGCATCGGCGCGCTCGTCAGCAAGAGCCACTTCGACAAGGTTGCATCCTTCCTCGACGACGTGAAGAACGAGCAACTCGCGGTCGCCTACGGTGGCGAGACCCTAAAGGGCGCCTATATCGAGCCGACAGTCGTTGACGGCGTCACGCCTGCAAGCCGGCTGTTCCAGGAGGAGATATTCGGGCCGATTCTGTCGGTGACGACCTTCGAGAACCTGGATGAGGCCTTGGCCCTTGCCAACGACACCAACTACGGCCTGACGGCGTCGGTCTATACCGGCAGCCTGAAGAAGGCGATCAAGCTGTCGCGCGAAATCCGGGCCGGCCTCGTCACCGTCAACTGCTTTGGGGAAGGCGATGCCTCGACGCCGTTCGGCGGCTACAAGGAGTCCGGCTTCGGCGGTCGCGACAAGTCGATCTTCGCGCACGACAACTATTGCGAGCTCAAGACGATCTGGATCGACGTCTCGGAGCGCTCGGTGGACGAGACGGTGCGATGATCACAACGTCCGTCAAGCGTTTGCCTGTCGAGAACGGCATCTCGGGCTGGGAGGCGATCAGTCAACGCTCGTTCCCGGTCGGGAGCCTGGAAGGCAACGTAACCGCGGACTGGCTGATCGTCGGTGCGGGCTTCGCGGGTCTTTCCGCAGCCCGGCGGCTCCTTCAGCTTCGGCCAAACGACAAGATCGTCATCGTCGAGGCGAGCGAGGTGGGCAAGGGCACTTCGGGCCGAAACTCCGGCTTCATGATCGATGTCCCGCACAATCTCTCCTCCGGCGAGTATTCGAGCGGTAGCGCCGACGCCACCAGGCTGGAGATGGCCCAGAACCGCTCGGCGATCGCCTTCGCCAGAGAGGCCGCCGAAGAATACCGGATGTCGCGCGAGACCTTCGATCCGGCCGGGAAGATCAACGCAGCGGCGACCGGCCGCGGGATGAAGCTGAACATCAGCTTCGGGCAGTCCCTGAAAGGCGCCGGAGAGGCGCATACCTTTCTGGATGCCGCCGAAATGCGTGAGATCACCGGATCGGACTATTATCTCGGCGGCGTCTACACGCCCGGCGCCGTGCTCATCCAGCCGGCCGATTATATCCGCGACTTCGCGGCCGGGCTGTCGCGCCGCGTCGAGATCTTCGAACGGTCACCGGTCACCGCCTTGAAGCGCGACAACGGAACCTGGACGGCCGTTTGTCCGCGGGGCTCGGTGAGCGCGCCCAAGGTTATCCTGGGGGTCAACGGCCATATCGACGATTTCGGTCACTACCGCGGCCGGCTGATGCACTTCTACGGCTATGCGTCGATGACTGCGCCATTTTCAGCGGAAGAGTTTGGCCGCAAGGTCAGCGGCCGCGACAGATGGGCGCTATTGCCCGCCGACGCCATGGGCGCGACGGTCAGGAAGATCACCTCCGGCGGCCTGTCGCGCATCGCGCTCCGGACGCGATGGACATACGACACGACCATAGCTCTGACGGAACGACGCCTCCGGGCCATGGCCGAAGAACACCGACACTCGCTCGATGCGCGGTTTCCGGGCCTCAAGGGAATACCCTTCGACCACAGCTGGGCCGGGCGGATCTGTCTCAGCCTCAACCACGTGCCCGCCTTCGGCGAGGTCGAAGAAGGACTCTATTCCGCCTGCTGCGAAAACGGCCTCGGCACCGTGAAAAGCACACTCGCCGGCATGCTGGCGGCAGAGCTGGCGACGGGGAACACCTCGCAGCACCTCGAAGAATTCAAGACGCAGCCCCAGCCCTCGCGGATACCGCCGGAGCCATTCGCATGGTTGGGCATTAACGCTGTGATCCGATTGCAGGAATTGCGTGCAGGCCGCGAGGGATAATCCGTCGCCGCGCAATGTGAAGACTGAGCCGACTGCAGGTCTTCAAGAGAATGGGAACGAAAAACAGGAGAACGACAATGAAGACTTTGTGGAAAGCGCTCTGCGCTGCCGCAATGGTCGGGATGACCATGCTGTCCGCCCATGCGGAAGAAAAGACCATCACCGTGGGCACGATGGCCTGGGAGGACCTCACCCCGATCACCGGGATCACCAAGAAGGTGCTCGAGGATGCCGGCTACACCGTGAAGGTAACGGAGTTTTCGGAGTGGGGCATCGCCTACGCCGCACTCACCAAGGGCGACGTACAGATCCTCGCCTCGCAGACCGACTATGTCGCCCAGGACTACTGGGACAAGAACAAGAACCGGCTGGAGAAGATCTCGCCGGTTTCGCACGGCCTCTTCCAGGGCGTCGCCGTGCCGAAATATGTGACGATCGACTCCATGGATCAGCTCAACGACAACGCCGACAAGTTTGGCGGCAAGATCGTCGGCATCGAGCCCGGCTCCGGTCTGATGCGCGACACGAGCAACTCGGTCAAGGAATATGACCTCAAGCTCCAACTCGTCGAAGGCAGCACCGCAGCGATGACCGCCGCTCTGAAGTCCGCCGTCGATCGCCAGGAATGGATTGCCGTCACCATCTGGGAGCCGTCCTGGATGATGCAGAAGTACGACGTCAAGTTCCTCAAGGACCCGAAGGGCGTATTCCCGCCGCCGCAGAGCTACTACTGGATCGGCCAGAAGGGCTTCTCCGCGGAAAACCCGCACGCCCGTGAGGTCATCGCCAGCGTCTATGTTCCGCTCGCCGACATCACCGCGATCAACGCCGCGGTCAACGAGGGCAAGACGATGGACGAGGCCGTCAAGGCCTGGACCGACAGCCATGCCGACCTGCTGAAGCGCTGGGGAAATATCAAGAGCGAGTGATGTCCAAGTCGCGGGCCGTCCATACGGCGGCCCGCTCTCGAACTCCAAAAAAATCGAAGGCCGGCATCACGCCGGTCCGTGGGGAACGCGATGAAAACTGCGATGAATGACTCCAACGAAGTATTGGTCGACTGCCAGAATGTCTGGAAGATTTTCGGGGCCCGCGCTCCCGCCGCCGTCAAGGCCGTGTCCGAACGCGGATTGTCCAAGAAGCAGGTCCTCAAGGACTTCGACTGCGTTGTCGGGGTGTCCGACGCCAGCCTCCAGGTGTGCCGCGGCGAAATCTTCTGCATTATGGGCCTTTCGGGCAGCGGCAAGTCGACGCTGATCCGCCTTCTCAACCGCCTGATCGAGCCGAGCCTCGGCAAGATCACGGTGAAGGGCAGGGAGATCGCCAAGCTGAATGCGGCCGAGCTGCGGGACATGCGGGCACGCTACATCGGCATGGTGTTTCAGAGCGTCGCGCTTCTTCCCTACAGGACGGTCCTCGAAAACGCCGCCTTCGGTCTCGAGGTCCGGGGCGTCGCCAGGGATGAACGCAACAAGACCGCCCGCGCCGCCCTCGAAAAGGTGGGGCTTGCCGACTGGACGGCGCGCTATCCGAGCGAATTGTCGGGCGGCATGCAGCAGCGTGTCGGCTTGGCCCGGGCGCTTGCGGCCGACCCCGAAATCATTCTGATGGACGAGCCGTTCAGCGCCCTCGACCCGCTCATCCGCCGACAGCTCCAGGACGAATTCCGGCAGCTGACAAAATCGCTGGGGAAGTCTGCCGTCTTCATCACCCACGATCTCGAGGAAGCCATCCGCATCGGCGACCGGATCGCCATCATGAAGGACGGCGTCATCGTCCAGGTCGGCACCGCCGAAGACATCGTCACCAAGCCCGCCGACGATTACGTCTCCGATTTCGTCGCGGGCATATCCAGGATTCACCTGGTCAAGGCGCATTCCGTGATGCGGCCAGTCGCCGAGTTCCAGAGCGCTCACCCGCACAGCGACGTCAATGCGCTGCTGCGGACTTCGCCGGAGGCGGACATCGGCGAGCTGATCGACCTTACCATGCAGTCCGATCGGGACGCGGTTGCGGTCGTCGACAACGGCACGATCGTAGGGATTGTCACCACCCGCGGCTTGCTCCGCGGCGTCGCCGGATCGCCCACCCGAGAGCCCGTGGCGGCGTAGGGGGTAGGGAAAATGGACACCTCGATCATAGCGGATATTTTCGACACCTGGACGGACGATGCGCTGGGCTGGATCAGCGACAACGGCGAGTGGCTGTTTGAAGCGATCAGATCGGTTCTCGAGGGAACCTATGACGGCATCCTCTGGCTGCTTCAGCTTGCCCCGTTCTATGTCATCGCCATCCTGGGGGCGCTGCTCGGCTGGCGCCTGATCAACCTGCTGTCCGGGCTCCTCATCGGGGCGGCGCTCGTCTTCTGCGCGCTCATGGGCCTGTGGGCGGAGACCATGAGCACATTGGGACTGGTGGCGACGGCGACCATTCTCGCTCTCGTCGTCGGAATTCCCATCGGCATCGTCGCTGGCTTCGTCAGGAGGTTCGATAGCGCGCTCGAACCCGTTCTCGACTTGATCCAGACTCTGCCGCCCTACATCTACCTGCTGCCCGCGATCGCGCTGCTCGGCTACGGCCCGGCGACGGCGCTCATCGCCACCGTCATCGTTGCGATGCCGCCCGCGATCCGCCTCACTTCGCTCGGCATCCGCATGACCCCGCACGAGTTCATCGAACTTGGCCAGGCGAGCGGCCTGACACCCTGGCAGATGTTCAGCAAGATCAGGCTGCCCTTCGCCATCCCGAGCATCATGGCCGGCATCAACCAGAGCCTGATGATGGCCTTCGGCATGGTCGTCATCGCCGGCATCGTCGGTTCGGGCGGTCTCGGCGAGACGATCTACGGAGCCGTGCGCACCCTCGACATCGCCACGTCGATCAACGCCGCCATCGCCATCGTCATCCTGACCATGGTGCTCGACCGACTGACCCAGAGCGCGGCACGCAGCGCCAACGGAGGCAGACGATGAACCTGGAATCCATTCAGTTTTCCCCAGGCACTTACCTCGCTCCATCGGTGGATTGGTTGAACGCCAACTTCCACCCCCTCTTCGACGCCATCACGAAGCTTGTCGAGGCCGTTCTGGGCGCGATCGAAGCCGCACTGCTTTTCCTGCCGCCCTACGGCGTCATCGTCATTGCCTTCGGCCTGGCCGCCGTGCTCGTTAGTATCCGTGTCGCGGTGATCACGGGCGTTGCGCTGGCATTTTGTTTCCTCGTCGGCTTCTGGACGGCGTCGATGCAGACGCTCGCCTTGGTAACGGTCGCGGTGGCCATCTCGGTGCTGATTGCGTTTCCGCTTGGAATCCTGGCGTCCCGCTACAAGAAGCTCGAGGCGGCGATCCGTCCTGTGCTCGACATCATGCAGACCGTTCCGCCGTGGGTCTACCTCATCCCCGCGGTCATGATCTTCAGCCTCGGGCGGGTGCCGGCCATCATCGCGACGATCGTCTACGGCGTCCCGCCAATGCTGCGGCTGACCACGCTCGCCTTCAACCAGGTGCCGAAGGATCTCTTGGAGCTGGGTCAGGCGACGGGAGCCTCGCCGCGGGCGATCCTCTTCAAGATCGAAATCCCGTCCGCGACCCCGACTCTCGTCGTCGGCCTGAACCAGTGCATCCTTCTCTCTTTGGCGATGGTCGTCCTGGCGGGACTGGTGGGAGCGGGCGGCCTTGGCGCGGAGGTGACCCGTGGTTTGACCCGCATGGAAATGGGTTTGGGCTTGCGCGCCGGACTGTCGATCGTCGCGGTCGCCATTCTGCTCGACCGGCTCTCACGCGGCGCGCTCCAGCGCGGCCGGAGAGCCAGCGCGGCGTAAGCGCGCATAGGGCACTGGAAAGGGACATCATGCGCCGCAGCTTTTTCTGCATCGACTCCCACACCTGTGGCAATCCGGTCCGCGTCGTCGCCGGCGGCGGCCCGTTGCTGCCGTATCTGCCGATTGCCGAACGGCGCGAGATCTTCGTCCGGGACTACGACTGGATCCGCAAGGCCCTGATGTTCGAGCCGCGCGGTCACGACGTCATGTCCGGCGCAATCCTCTATCCGGCCTTCAGGGAGGACTGCGATTTCGCGTCGCTGTTCATCGAGGTCAGCGGCTGCCTGCCGATGTGCGGGGCAGGGACGATCGGCCTCGCCACGGTCGTCATCGAGGAAGGTCTCGTCACGCCGAAAAAGCCGGGGACCTTGTCGATCGAGACACCGGCCGGAAGGGTGGACGTCGCGTACGAGATGGAGGGCGATTTCGTCAAGAGCGTGCGCCTCTTCAACGTCGCGAGCTACCTTCATAGCGCCGATGTCGAAGTCGATGTTCCCGCCGTCGGACGGCTGGTCGTCGATGTCGCCTACGGCGGCAACTTCTATGCGGTCGTCGAGCCGCAGCGGAACTGGTCTGGCCTGGGTGGCATGACAGCCTCGGAGATCGTCAGCCTCAGCCAGAAGCTCAGAACGGCGCTCGCCGACGTCTGCGATCCTGTGCACCCCGAGGATGAACGCATTGGTGGTGTTCACCATGTCATCTGGTGCGATCGCGCCAACAGCGAAAATGCCGACGGACGCGGTGCGGTTTTCTATGGCGACAAGGCGATCGACCGTTCGCCGGGCGGCACCGGAACGTCGGCCCGCATGGCGCAATTGCACGGCAAGGGGCGATTGAAGGTCGGCGACGTCTATCGGAGTGAAAGCCTAATCGGCACGATTTTCGAGGGCCGCATCGAAAGCGGCATGAGGGTTGGATCACACGCGGGCATCATGCCGAGTATCGGCGCATGGGCGCGGATCACCGGCCACAACACGATCTTCGTCGATGACCGTGATCCATTGGCACACGGGTTCCAGATCAGTTGAACTGCAACCCTCTCAACAGACCTGTCGCGCAATGGCTATAAGGAGCAGGTGAAATGGCACATACCGCTCAATCATCGGCGTCAGGCGCCGCTGCGCCGGCGCGCCGGCTGAAAATCGGATTTATCCTGGCGCGATCCTTCACGCTGTCAGCTTTCGCACTATTCGTAGATACTCTACGGCTGGCGAGCGATCAGTTCGACCGGTCGGGTCGGGTTCTTGCCGATTGGCAGGTCCTCGGCAGCACAAGGCTCCTGATCACGTCGATCTGCGGCATTCAGGTCGCCCCCACCTCGGACTTCGTCGATCCCCGCCAATTCGATTACATCGCCGTGGTCGGCGGCCTTCTGAGCGTCAAGGAGCCGGTTGATCCCGAAACCGTCCGGTTTCTCAAACTGGCCGCTTCCAAAGGCGTGCCCTTGCTTGGCCTGTGCACCGGGTCCTTCATTCTCGCGGAAGCGGGTCTGATGAAGGAACATCAGACCTGTGTGAGCTGGCTCCACTACCACGAGTTCCGCGAACGTTTTCCCGGTCATGAAGTCCGGCCGGCCCGGTTGTTCAATCTGGTCCGCAAACGCGGCTCGTGTGCGGGGGGAAGCAGCGCCGCCGATCTGGCGGCTGCCCTGGTAAGGCGACACATCAGCAGGGATGCCGAGCGGAACGCGCTTGAAGTGTTGCAGATCGAAAAGGCCCGTTCCCAGTTCGATATCCAGACACGACAGCCGCTCTACGAGTACTTCAGCGATTCGCGTGTCATGGCCGTATTGATCAATATGGAGCAGCATCTTGAAGGTGGGATAACCATCGAGCAGCTTGCAAGCTCCGTCGGGCTTTCACGGCGCCAGCTCGAGCGGCTGTTCACCGAGAAGGCGCGCATGTCTCCCGCGCTCGCATTCCGGCGTCTCCGGTTGGACCGCGCAAGGCACATTCTGCTGACGAGCAAGAAGCCCATCATCGAAGTCGCGCTCGATGTCGGATTTGTGAACACGTCGCATTTTACCAAGGAGTTCAAGCGCGCTTACGGCCAGACGCCAACGGAAGTCAGGGACGCGGCCGCGCATGATCGGCAGGTAGCAAATTCGCAGCATGTTCGTCACGCAGGAGGTCCAAGGACCGCATTCGTCTAAGGGCGAGGGTCCCTTGCGAGTCGAAGGGTTTCTCACGCGCATTCAACTTCGACGTTTGGAGCGACGATCGCTATGGCGTTGAGCGACCGCTTACTCGCCCAGAGTGGTCGCTCGCATCATTGCGGCAGCCTCATGCCATGGTCATTCGGGCAACCCGGCGAGCCGCAGCCCATCCGCGAATCGCGCCAGATCTTGCTGACGATGGATCGGCAGCCAGTCCTTGAGATTGGAAACACGGAGCGACGGATCGAGGGTGCGCAGGCGCTGCATCGCCTGCTTCGCTTTGTCGTTTCGGCCGGCGAGCGCGTGGCTCGCCGCCGTCAAGGCGGCGGCTGGGAGCAAACTGGGCAGGTTCCCCAGCGCCTTTTCCGCCCAGGTCGAGGCGGAATCGAAGCGCCCCGCAAAGAAATGTGCCAGCGCCATCCCGACCTGCATCCGGAACATTTCCGGATCCAGCGGACTGAGGCGAACCGCATGCGCCAAGTGCTCGATCGCGGCGTCCGTTTCGCCGCGGAGCGCGCGCAGGGCGCCGCCGAGGAACCAGGCGGGGGCAAGGTTCGGGTTGAGCAGCACGGCACGGTCCAGCAGCGCGATGCCGCCGTCAAGGTCGCCGGCCAGATGGGCGAGCGCATGCCCGCCTCTCGTCAGAGCCACCGCATCGTCCCGGCCGAGTTCGACCGCCAACCGCGCCAGCCGCGCACCCTCGGCGATCTCCCGCTGCCGGTCGGTCATCCAGCCGTTCATCTTGCGCCAGAAGTGGCACCAGGCCGCCATGCCATAGGCCGACGCAAATTCTGGGTCGAGCTCGATTGCCGTGTAGAACAGCGGCAGCGCCGCCTCGATCGCTTCCCGGGTTCCGTTGTGCAGTTTCGCAGTGCCGCGCAGGTAATAGTCGTAGGCGTCGAGGCTTTCCGTCGGCTTGCGCTTGGCGCGCTCGATTTCCGCCCGTTCGAGTTGCGGCGCGATCGCCCCGACGACGCTTTCTGCCATCCGATCCTGCAATTCGAAGATGTCGTCGAGCGTGCCTTCGAAGCGCTCCGCCCAGAGATGCGTCCCGGTCGCCGCGTCTATGAGCTGCCCGGTGAGGCGCACCCTGTTTGCCGCCCTGCGCACACTGCCTTCCAGTACGTAGCGCACGCCAAGCTCCTGGCCGACTTCCTTCACATCCACCGCCCGCCCCTTGTAGGTGAAGCTCGAATTGCGCGCGATGACGAACAGCCATCGCATGCGCGCCAGGGCGGCAATGATATCCTCCACCACGCCGTCGGCGAAATAGTCCTGCGCCGGATCGCCACTCAGATTGTGGAAGGGCAAGACGGTGATCGAGGGCCTGTCCGGCAGGACGAGACCGGGGGGCGGCTCCTTTGCGTCGCCTAAGGCGGGTTCGGCAACGCCTGGCCCGTCGGGCAGTAGTGATTCGCCGATCTCGCCGACGAAGCGGAAGCCCTTGCGCGCCACCGTTCGGACAAGGCGCTGCTCTTCGCCGCTGTCGCCAATGGCCTTGCGAACCGCGTTGATGTGGCTGGTGATCGTCGATTCCGAGACGATCCGGCCGCTCCACACTGCCTGCAGCAGATCGTCCTTGCTGACGACGCGGTCGCGGTTCCTGACGAGATAGAGCAGCAGGTCGAAGACCTGCGGCCCGACGGTCACGGCCTGCGAGCGTAGCGTCAGCTCCCGGCGTTCCGGGTCGAGCACGTAGTCTCCAAACACGAACTGCACGGCGACATCCCCCGGCCGAGCGCCTCGGCTTGATGGCCGGGGCAATGGCGAATGTTTCTGTCCATTGATAGCACGGCCTGCCGTAGCCCGCTCGCACCTCTGCCGCAAGGGCATCGACAACCGCCTTGGACGAATAACCAAGCTTCCCTCAAGGTCATTTCAATCCCGCGGCAAGGACTTCGAGCAAGCTTACAGGCACTCTCCGCACCGGATCGACGGCAATCGGTGCGGTCGGCAGAAACGGAGAGAGCCATGAAGATCGTCGTCATCGGAGGCACCGGCCTCATCGGATCGAAACTCGTCAAGAACCTCAGGGAGCGTGGCCATGAGGTGCTCGCCGCCGCTCCCAACACCGGCGTGAACACCATTACCCGCGAGGGCCTGGCCGAAGCGCTGGATGGCGCCCAGATCGTCGTCGACGTGGCGAATGCGCCGGTATGGGAAGACAAGGCGGTCCTCGAGTTTTTCGAGACATCGGGCCGTAACCTGCTGGCGGCGGAAGCTGCCGCCGGGGTCCGCCACCATGTTTCCCTGTCGATCGTCGGCAGCGAGCGGCTTCCCGATAACGGCTATTTCCGGGCGAAGGTCGCGCAGGAAAACCTCATAAAGGGGTCGCGCATTCCCTACACCATCCTGCGTGCCACGCAGTTCTTCGAATTCGTCGGCGGCATTGCCCAGTCGGCCACGGTCGGCGAGGAAATCCGCCTCTCGCCGGCCCTGATCCAGCCGATCGCATCCGACGACGTGGCGGCGGCGCTCGCCGATGTCGCGGTGGCGGCGCCGATCAACGGCACAGTCGAAGTCGCCGGTCCGGAGGCGATCCCGCTCGACGACCTCGTCAGGCGCTTCCTCAAGGCGACCCAGGATCCCCGCAAGATCGTACCGGACGTCCACGCCCGCTATTTCGGCGCCGTGCTCGACGATCAGTCGCTGACTCCCGGCAAGAGCGCCCGTATCGGCGCGATCCGCTTCGAGGACTGGCTCGGCCAGCAAGCGGCGCGCTGAGGCTCCAACGACAAATCATATGGACAAATGAGAGCGTCGGCCCGGCGCCGGGCAGCAGACGACACTGCTGCCCGCCTGGAAGCAGCTGCGCGGTCCTCGACATTCAACAGGACATCGGAAAATGGATTCGCTTGAGAGCAAAGTCGCCATCGTCACCGGCGGAAATTCCGGGACCGTGGCTGGACCCAACACGAAGAAGATGGTCGGCCTTGTGCTGTGCCTC
>NZ_AUTC01000205.1 GCF_001461695.1 Sinorhizobium fredii USDA 205
TCACTGTCCACCCCAAGGGGCGCACTCCACTGTTGGCTCAAGCGGAGCGGAATGTTTGCTCGGCTGGCGCGCAGCGTAGCCCAAGCATACGGCCAAGCCAGCCGAGCAAACAGGCCGCCCGCTTCAGCCAACCCGAAGGGCCGGGCATCTTTCCGCCAGGCTCAGAGGTGATCGCCTCGGCCGTACCTTCAGGTACGACCTTCGACAATCGCCTCTGCCCTGACGAAAACCTGCTCCGGCAGAATGCTTCAATTTAACCAGGAAAGGCTCTAATGTTGAAAGGCCTATCTGCGGCCAACTGGCTGAGGAGATCCCGCCTCATGAAGCCAATGAACGAAGAGCACCTGGCGATTCTGCGCAGGCACATGGTCGAGGTGATTGCAATCTATGCCGACCTTGCCAGCGAAGAACTGGGCAAGGCGGCGCTCGATGAACGGGTGATGGCTGCGATGCTGCGGGTGCCCCGGCATCTCTTCGTGCCCGCCCAGGCTGCGCCGTTTGCCTACCAGGACACGCCCCTGCCGATCGGCTTCGATAAAACCGTGTCGCAGCCCTTCATGGTCGCCCTGATGACCGATCTCCTTGCTCCCCAACCGCATGAGGCCGTGCTCGAGATCGGCACCGGCCTCGGCTACCAAACCGCAATCCTCGCGGAACTCGCCGGGCAAGTTTGGAGCGTCGAAATCATCGAGGAATTCGCCAGCCATGCCGAGGCCCTGCTACAGCGCCTCGGCCTATCAAATGTCGGCATTCGTGTCGGCGACGGGTCTCGTGGCTGGCCCGACCGCGCCCCATTCGACAAGATCCTGGTGACGGCGGCGGCTGAGGAGGCGCCGCCCGCTTTGCTCGAGCAGCTCAAGCCAATGGGCCGCATGGTTCTTCCTGTGGGCACGGATGAACAGTTGCTGACTGTCATCGACAAGGATTCGGCAGGTCAATTCGAGGCGCGGAAACTCATCCCGGTTCGGTTCAGCCGGCTCGAGGCGGCTTGATGTGCGTGGAATTTGTCTCGAACGGTGGCCTCGCTCAAACGAGCGTATGTGAACGTCAGTTCCTCACAATACATTGTGTGACCTCAGAAGCACTAACTACAGATGGTGCAGCACGAACGGCTTGCCGTTCATGTGTTCGACTTTCATCCGGTACCCGAAGATCGACTCCAGATGGTCCTCGGTGAGAACGTCATCGGGCGTGCCGTCGGCGATGACGCGACCATCACGCAAGGCGACGATCCGGTCAGCATACGAGGCCGCTTGGTTGATGTCGTGGAGCACGATGATGGCGGTGCGCTGACGCTCGTCGGCAATCGTGCGCAGGCAGCGCATCAGCTGGCGGGCGTGAAACATGTCGAGATTGTTCAGCGGCTCGTCGAGCAGCAGATAGTCGGTGCCCTGGCAGAAGGTCATCGCCACAATCGCCCGCTGCCGCTGGCCGCCCGAAAGCGTGTCGATGAAGCGATCCGCGAGCGAGTGCAGATCGAACTCTGAGAGCGCCGCATCGACGAGTGCCAGGTCTTCAGCAGCCGGTCTTCCTCGATGGTGCGGAAACCGGCCGAAGCCGACGATTTCACGCACCGTGAGGCGGTTGGCGACGGCGCCGTCCTGCCTCAGGATGGCGAGGCGTTGTGCAAGGGTTCGGCTCGGTGTCGTATCGACAGGCATGTCGTCGACGGTGATGCGACCCTTTTGCAGCGGCTGCAGCCGGGCGATCAGCGAGAACAGGCTCGATTTCCCTGCCCCGTTCGGTCCGACGAGCGCGGTGATCCCGCCTCTCGGCAGCGAAAGATCGATGTCGCGCAGGATCGGCGTATCGCGATGCGAAAGCGAGACGTTTTCGATGACGATCATTTTCGACTCTCATGGAAGAGCAGGGCAAGGAAGACGAGACCGCCGACGAATTCGATCACCACCCCAAGCGTCGATGCGCCGCCCAGCCCGTGTTGCAATAAGGTCTGCCCCCCGACGAGAATGATGATCGCAATCAGCGCCGCTGCAGGCAGAAGCAGCGCATGGCGCTGTGTGCGCATCACGCGTTCGGCCAGCGCGGCGACAAGCAGGCCGAAAAAAACGACCGGTCCGACCAGGGCGGTCGAAACCGCCACCAGGATCGCTACGAGAAGCAGAAGACCTGCCGCGGTCCTAATCCAGCTCACGCCGAGGCCGATAGCGGCTTCGCGTCCGAGGCCGACGATATCAAGCACATGACGTGCCCGCCACGATACAACGACGGCGGCGAGCGTGATGATCGTGCCGAGAATGGTCAGGTCGGCGCGCAGCATGTTGAAGTTGGCAAAGCTTGCGGTCTGCACGATGGCAAAGGCATTTGGATCAAGCAGCCGGGACAGGAGCTGCGACAGGCTGCGGAACAGAAGACCGAGTGTCACGCCCATCAGCAGCATCAGGTTCATGTCCATGCGCGTCCTGATGAGCGGCCAGAGCAGCGCCCCGGCAAGCGCGATCATCAGAAGAACCTCCGCGCCGAACTTCGTGCCGGCGTCAAGGCTCGCATATCCAAAACCGCCGAGTGCAAAGATCAGTGCGGTTTGCCCGAAGAGATAGAGGGCATCGAGGCCCATGATCGAGGGCGTGAGGATTCGGTTCGCCGTCACCGTCTGGAACAGCACCGTCGAGACCGCGATGGAAATGGCCACCTGAAGCAGCGCCAAGAGCTTCAGCGCCCTGAGTTGCAGAACGAACTGGACATTGCCGCGCAACCCAACCGTCAGGAATAGAAGCACGGCAATGAGCGCGATGGCTGCAAGGACGATCATGCGGCGGTCAGGCATGGGCGGACCGCTGGAACATCAGATACAGAAACAGGAATGCGCCGACGACGCCCATCACGGTCGCGACGGGGATTTCGTACGGATAGCGGATTACGCGGCCGAGAATGTCGCAGCTAAGAACCAGCGCCGCACCGCTGAGCGCCACCCACGGGATGGTTCCGCGCAGATTGTCGCCCATGATACGCGAAACGAGGTTCGGAACGACGAGGCCGACGAAGGGAATGATGCCGACGATGGTGACCGTCAGCGCCGAAATCACCGAGACGATCACCAGGCCGAGTTGCAGCGTGCGCTGATAACCGAGACCGAGGCCGATGCTGACATCCCGGCCGAGCGACAGCAGTGTCAGCCGGTCTGCCACCCGCCACGCGACGACGAGCATTACCGCCGTTCCCCACAACAGTTCGTAGCGGCCGCGCACGACGCCTGAAAATTCGCCATTGGTCCAGATGTCGATGTACTGCAACAGCTCCGTCTGCCAGCCGACGAAGGTCACGACGGCACCGATGACGCCGCCATAAACAAGGCCGAAGAGCGGGACCAGGTAGGGCTGCGCCGGCGGAAGACGATGCGCCATCGCAAGGAACAGCGAAGTTCCGAGCAGTGCCAGAATGCTCGCGGCGAGCGTCTTGACGGCAAGCGCCGCCCCCGGAAAGAAAAGCGTCATGATCAATATGCCGAGGGAGGCGCTTTGCGCCGTTCCTGCGGTCGATGGTTCGACGAAGCGGTTGCGCACCAGCGCCTGCATGATCAGCCCGGCGATCGAAAGTGCGGCACCCGTGAGAACGGCGGCCACGGTCCGCGGCAGGCGGCTGACGAGAAACAGCTCAAGAGCCTGCGGATCGGTGAATAGCCCTCGGGGCGAGAATTCTCCCGCACCGATGCAGATGCTCAGGAGCACAAGCACGACGAAGGCCGCGCAGGCGGCCACCTTCGTCGCTTGTGGTTTTGCGCATGGTCTTCCCGTCATTTCGCCCCGGAATAGGCATCGGTGATTGCCGTAAAGACCCGGCTCATCGCCTGCACGCCGCCGGCGGCGATGTAAAAGTCACCGGCAGGAAGGTAGATGACCTGGCCCATTTTCCAGGCGGTCGTTTCGGCGATCAGTTCGTTGTCGAGCGTCGTCCTGGCGTTCTGGTCTTCGGAGCCGATCGCCGCGGCCCGATCGAGAACGAGAAGCCAGTCGGGATTTGCCTTGCGGATGAATTCGAACGAGACAGCCTCTCCGTGCGTGGCCGCCTCGACGTCCGGCACGGCTGGAGGCAGGTCGAGAGCCGCGTGCACCCACCCGAATCGCGATCCGGGTCCGTAAGCGGTCACTTTCGGTCCATTCGTCATGACGATCAGCGCCTTGCCCTTGCCGGCGACGGCGGCATGGGCCTTTTCGACCACCGCATCGAGTTCCCTGGCGGCTGTCTCGGCCTGAGCCCGCTTTCCGAAAAGCGCGCCATAGGCCGCAAGCCGGTCCTTTGCCTGTTGCAGCAAGGTATCGCCGTCCATGGTCATGTCGATGGTCGGCGCCACCTGTGACGTTGCCTCGACCTGCGTCGACGAGCGGCCGCCGACGATGATGAGGTCCGGCTGCAGTTCGCTCAGGGCCTCAAGGTTGGGCTCGAAGATATCGCCGACGATGGCCGAGCCATCCTTGAGATGCGCCAGCTCCGGCAGATACAGATTGGAGGGAAGCCCGGCGATCTTGACGCCGAGCGCATCCAGCGTATCGATCGCCGCGATATCGAAGACGGCGATTTTGGCGGGCGAGGTTTCGATCGACACCTTTCCCGTCGCTGTCGAGATGTCGGCAGCGCTCGCTCCGCCCACGAGGGCGAGACCCAGAAGGCCGGCGAGAGACCCGCGAAGGCTATTGCGTCGTGGCATTTTTGTTTTTCCCATCTGTTTCGTCCTAGAAGTTGACCGTTCGCCGGGCGGGCTCCCGCCCTTCGATTACCTGGCGAACTTGCCGGCGATCGCGGCGCAGGATGTCGAGGCAATCGTTGCCGAACCATTCCAGAGAAGCGTCGACCTGCGGATCGCCGGAAATCTCCGAAAGGAACCGCCCATAATCGACGCAGCCTTCGAACAGCGGCGTCATGCCCTGCCGGCTGCCGGCGGCGGCATAGACGTTGGCCGGCTCGAAAACGAAAAGATCCGTCCTGTCGACGATGTTCTTCAAATGGTAGTGACGAATGTGCGGCTTCATCGTCCGGTGTACGGCGACCGGATCGTCGCCGCCCTCCCACACATGCAGCGTATCGAAATTGATCGCAAAATAGGAATGATCGACTTCCTCGATGAGCTGCATGGTCGAGGCGGCGGTATCCGCCAGCGTCTTCGGATGGGTTTCCGCCAGGAGGTGGATGCCGTAGCTGGCGGTGATCTCGCATATCTCCTTGAGGCGCTCGACAGTCCGCTGCCGGTCCTCCGCAGATGTGGCAAGGCTGCCGCGATTGCCGGCGAAGGTGCGGATCTTGCGCGTCCGCCATCGACGCGCGAGCCTGCAGAGCTCCACCGTCTTGCGTCGCAAGGTCTCCGCATCGGCATCGATCGGCAGGTAGTCGCTGATCATCGGGACCGACAGGCCGTAACCATCGAGCCATTCCGCATTGCGGTCCGGGTGCTGCGCCAGGTTGCGCGCATGCGCGCCCCAGAGTTCGATGCCCTGGAAGTCGTTCGACTGGGCCCAGGCGGCGATTTCGCCGAGCGAGATGAGGTGGTGTCGGAAGGTGATCGTGCAGATCGAGACTTTCATCGCGCAACCCTCGTCAGCATGGGCCTCTTCAGCACGGGAATCTCCGCAGGAATGGCCAGGTCGCACCAGAGATCGAAGACCTCGGTCAACCTCACCTTCAGCTTCGTCTCCAGCCGGTCCGCCTCGTCGAGCCGCTCGAAAACCGCCGCCGCCAATCCACGGTCATTGGTCTGGGCGAGCTTCATGCAGGCGTAGTGCAGCGTTTTCAGCGATTGCACGAGCGCCTCGATTTCCTCGCACCATGTCTCGAACTCTGCCGCCGGAAGTTTCAGCGCGCGCCAGAAGAAGGCGAAGCCGTGCTCGTAGGCATATTTCCGGATGGTAACGACAGGCAGCTCGCGCACCGCGGCGGCAAGGTCCGTAAGGCTGATACCGCCCCGTTCTTCGAGATGCGCGGCAACGATCTCTCGCACGGAGTCGACCAGCGGATTTCGTTCTCTTACGAAGCATGCTTCGAAATAGGCCTTCAGATTCTCGGGATGCGGCGCTCGCGCCTCGGCATGATCGAAGACATAGCCGCCGCCGACGGTCGGCTGCATGATGGCGTTGATAACCTTGTCCCGCGCGATCTCGCCTTCCCAGCGATAGTCCGGATCGTGCACGAACCAGGTCTCGGAGTCGGCCGTTTCCTGCAGCATAAGGTAATGCGGAAAGGGGTTCTGGTTGAACTTGTTCTCGCGTTCCGGCAGATGGAACATGTCGAGCATGACCATCACCGAACCCGTCTCGCTGCGGTTCCTGACGAGGTCGAGCAGCACCGCAAGATTGTCGAGCTTGGTGCGGTCGGGATCGTACCATTCGACGACGGTGACACCATAGAGCCGCTCAAACCAGGAGCGGAAGAATTCCTGGCTGATTTCGGGTGCATGGTAGAGAAGCTCGAAACGGTCGCTGACCGCAAATTTTGCGTCCCACACTCCGAAATAAAAGGGCCGCTGGTCCAGCCCTTGCCGCTTCAGCCCGTCGCAGACGCAGCTCACGAAGCAATGGACCTTGATGTCGTAATAGGCCTCGCCGTGAACGCCTTCGTCACTCGTTCCGCCGGTGAGCGGAAAGGCTGGAACGACGACAGCCGTCTTCTTCGGCAGGTAGAGGGCGACGAGATCGGCAACCGTGACGATGTCCTGCTTGGCGATTGCTTCTTCGGGCACGGCAAGACCGTACTCGAGCTCGAGATTGAGGAAGATCTGCAGGATCAGGACGGAATCGAGATACAGGTCTTCGTTGAGACGGGCATCCGGGCCGAAGCCGTCCATGTGTGCATGCGCCATGCATTCGTTGAGGACGGTCTCGACGGCTGTGAGGATTTCGCTGTCCGTCATGATGCTGCTCCGGCCACCGGCCTGTTGAACTCGCCTGCCATGTGGCGCGCCGCGACGTCTCGGCGGCTGATCTTGCCGTTGGCCTGGCGCGGGACGGCTTCGACCTGCAGGATCTCCATCGGCAGCTGGTGGCTAGCGAGGTGGCGGCTGCACCATTCACGGACGGCCTGGGGCGCGACCGGTTCGCCGGCACTGAAGAGGAGCGCGACGCGCTCGCCGGCAAAACGATCGGCCTTGCGGAAGGCGACCGCATCGGTGATGGCGGGCATCGCCATGACGGCGTCCTCGACGTCCTTGGGATAGACGTTCAGGCCGGAGACGTTGATCATGTCGTCCAGGCGTGAGACGAAAACCAGCATGCCGTCGGCGCGCCGATAGCCGAGGTCGCGTGTGTGGATGGCGGCGCCGGCAGCTCTCGTCACGACGATCTCGCCTGCATCCTCCGCGCTACCGCCCGTTGCGGCCGAGAGATGAGGCAGCACAAAGCCCATGTCGCTTGCGGCGGTGACATTCGGATTGATGGCGATGCAGCCGGATTCCGAGCAACCGTATTGCTGGAACATATGCCGGCTCTTCGCGCGAATGTCGGCAAACCACGGTTCGGGAAGCAGCGTGCCGGAGGTCATCGTCGCGTGGATCTGTTCGCCTTGTGACAGAAGCCGCGCCAGCGTGTGCAGGATCGCCGGCGACGAGTAAAGAAGCGGCCGCTCGGTTTCGCGCAGCACCTTCAGGAGATATTTCGGATTGGCGGTGTTGACGATGACCGGGGTCTGGCCGCGCTTGAGCGCCACGAGGATGCCGCAGATCAGTCCATAGGAATGGGTTGTCGGGCAGGCGATGACGGGCGTCATGTCGTCCGGTTCCCGGAAGGTGCGAACGTAGCTGTCGATTTCGGCATCGATCTCTTCCCAGTTGCGCGCCACGCATTTCGGCGCACCGGTCGTGCCGGAGCTCATCTGCAGCAGCGTCCCGGGTCCCGGCTCGCCCTCGGGCACCTCCAAAACCTCGGCCGTCAGGCTGTCGTAGAACAGCCGATTGCAGCCGGCGCCGATCGCGAGTTTGCGGGCCGCCGAATATGGCGTGCCGGGATGAATCGGCAGCACGCTCGCGCCCGCCTGGCGGATGGCGAAGAACAGCGACAGCCAGTCGACCGTCTGCGAAAAGCAGACGGCGTAACGACCCGTATCGCGCCCGGAAAGGCCGACCTGGGCGGCCAGTCGTGCCGATGTTTCGCTGAAATAGGCGTGATCGCAGAACCTATCATCGATGCGGATCATGACTTTCTCCTTCGTTGAAGCATGTCCGCGGCGAATGCGTTGGGCACCGTGTGGTGGTATTCCGGCTTGAGCGCGAGAAGCTTCCTGGTCATCAGGGATTCGGTGAGAATGCGGGGTTGGTCGTGGCCGAGCAGCGCTTGCCGTTCCGCCGCCGCATGCTCGGTTGCATAGGCTGCAAGAACGCCTTCGACGCGTTGCCAGAAAAGCACTTCCGGCAGGTCGTAGCAGTGTTCGAGCAGGTGGGAGATTTCGCTGAGATTGTAGACGAACAGGGTGTCCATCACGAGTTCGCGCAGCGAATCCAGATTGTCCGTCCAATAGAACTGATCCGGCTCGGCGTCCCGGTAGAGCGGATTCAGCAACGGGAATCCCGGCGCCTTTTCCGGCTCGCGCAGGAAGCCCGGCGAAAACTCGATGCTTTCGTGGAAATCACGCAGGATGAGGCGCACCGGCCAGCCGTCGCGATGAACCAACAGCATGTTTTGCCCATGTGCCTCCACCGCAAGGCCGTGATGGACGAGCAGGTGCCAGACCGGCAGGACCGCGATCTCGATCAGCCGGTTGATCCATGGCATCAATCCGAAGCGCCTGATCCAGTCGTCGGCAAACGGACGTCCGTCCGTTTCCACCATCATCAAGGCGTTGAACGGAATGGCAGCCTCGCCGTCGGCGAGCGTCGCTTGTGCGCTCTGGCGCCAGATGGCGGCCACCTGTCCCGCCAAAGGTCCGTCGCCGTCGGCAATTATACCGGCATATTCCTGCAGGATGGTCAGCGGATACCGCTCGTCAAAGGCCGGGTCGCTCGCGACGATCTCGGCGATCCAACGGGAGATGACCGGCGCCGTGCAGACCGAATGCGGCTCCAGTGTCCGGCGAGACGACGTGTTGACGATGTTGAGGGGCAGCTTGAGGCTTGCCGCCAGCGGCCGATCGCGGTTCAGCAGCGAGCGGACCGACTGCGTTGCCGTATAGCGGTCTCCCGCCGGACCGAGGCAATGGGCCTCGCCCGCCGCGATCCACCCGGAGAGGAGCGTTTCGCTGAGCTCGCGCCATTGCCAGGGGTGCAACGGCACAAGGCCGAAATCTTCAAACGAGGCGAAAAACTCTTGCAGTTGCGCCCGCAGGTGCGACCAGGTCTCATCTCCGAGTTCTGCCTGCCAAAAGGCATGTTCGTCGCCGCCGGGGAACACCTGCCGGAGATGTTTGCGGGCGACGGCAAGCCAGACGAGCTGGAACGCGTTGCCGGTCTCAGGCCCATAGGCGGCGTGGTCGGCGAGCGAAAAGCCTGTGCGTGCCTTGTAGCAGGGATGATAGGGATGCCCCTCGCCGAGCGCGCCCTCCAGTTCAGCGAAGGACATTGTACGCCGCGGACGCTGCGGAAGATGGCGTTCGTTCCATTCGCAAAAGGCGATGGTCTGCTTCAATTCGCCGAGCAACTTTCCGCGCGCGATGCCGCTGCCGGGCAGGCCGGACACCAGTTGGGCCAGCGAGGCCTCGCGCCAGCTGCCGTCTTCCTGCATCTGCACAGATCCCGGCGCCGGGCGAATGCGGCCGAACGGACCGATGGCGCCCCGGCAGCGGAAATCCCGGCCGCCGAGCGACCACAGAAATGTCACCAAGCCATCGTCAACGCTCTCACGGGCGTCGACGATGCCTTCGAACAGGAGGGCGGCGGCGAGTTGGCGCAGCACCCGCTCGTCGGCCCGGCCTTTGAGGTCAAGAGGCAATGGCATGGCTCGTCCTTGGCGCCGTCAGAACGGCCGGCGCCCTCATCGGGTTCGGCACGGGCCGATAAAGCATCGGCGCATGACCTGATTGCAGCTCGTCCACATCGAACAGGCGCGCGGTCAGATTGGCCTTGGAGGCAATTGTCGGCAGGTCGAGGATGTGCCGCGCAAAATCCCGTCCGGCTCCGGTCATTTCCAAGGCGCCGCGTTCGAGGTGCGCGCGCAGCAGGCGCAGCAGCAGGCTTTCATCGCAAAGCCCGTCATGCCCGATGCGGCTGATGATCGAGAAGACCTGATTGACGATCAGGTAGTAGGCGAAACGATCGCGAATTTCGCTGTCGGCAAAATAGAGCGAGGGGATCGTTTCGGGAACATGGCCGGCGAGCAAGCCGCGATAGCGTTCGGACAGATAGAAGCCCTGGTTGTCGCGATAGTAGCTGACGGAGGGATAGCCGTTGCTGACGTCCAGCAGGGTGTTCTGCTGGTGCGCCTCCAGTGCGACGCCATAGTCGTCGTAAAGGCGGATCAGCGGCTCGACGGCGCAGGCGAGATAGCGCCGGAACCATGCGAGCGATGTGCCCGACAGTGTATCGCCCTCGCGAGAGGCAAGCATCCGAACCAACCGCTCCAGCCGGGACGGTTCGCCCGGTAGCGGATCGGCGGTCAGCGCGGCGACGGTCACCACACCCCTGCCCTTTTCGCCGGCAAACGGGTTCTCCCTGAGGATGACTTCAAAGCCGCTTTCGCTGCGCCCCGGCAGCTCGAGCGTGATATACGCCGGATCCTGGATGATCCGGAAGTTTTGCGACGTTTCGGCAAAACCGATCCGATCGATCAGCTTTGCCATGGCAACGCCTGCCTCGAGTTCCTGGCGCCGGTTCAGGCGCACGGAGTTGGTGATGCGGACCGGCAGGGAGAACTTGAGCATCCAGTCGGTGCCGGCGCCGTAGACGGTGCGCACCGATGAAGTCGCGGTAAAGACCGGACCGGCCGGACCGAGATGGCGCAACAACCCCTCTCGCTGCATTGCCTGGATGCTGAGATCGAGCAGCAGCGCTTCCGCCTGGAGCGGATGCATCGGCAGCAGATACTCGTCGTTGCCGAGCGTGAGGCCTTCCACATTCGATCCCAGCAGAGACCGGACGATCTCGTGGGCCTCTGTCGACCGCGCGGAGGCTTGCCGGACGTGTTCGGCTTTCGCTGCGAAATAATGCAGCTTGAACCGGCCGCGTAGCTCCGGCGCATAGCTTTCCTGCTGCCAATAGGTCATGCCTTGGCGGCTCTTCGGCGTCGGGTGCTGCCAGTGGCCAAAGACGAGCGATTGCTCTGCCTCGATGAAATGGCTGCCGTTTTCCGGTTGCGGCTGTCTGCTATCGATATAAAGAGCGGTCTGCTGGTAACTCTCGAGCACCCGCATCAGCAATTCGAGTTCGAAGCCGCGCAACGCGTCGGCCTGGCTCTCTTCTGCCTGGCGGTAGGATTCATGCACGAGAATATGAAGCGCGGATATCAATTCGATCCGACGCCATGCCGGATCGGACACGCCCCGGCCCCAGACCCTGCCGAAGTGGTGCGGGCCGCACAGAGAGGATGAGGTCACTTCGACGCGCAATATCATGTGCTGCCTCGGCAGCGACCACTCCACGCTGTCGACGGAACCGCCGGCGGTTCGATGCATCACTCGGGTACCCGGATTTACCTCCCGCAAGTAGCAATTTGCGAAGCTCTGGAATGTCGCGGTTTCTGCGATCTGCCTAGACGATTGCATCCTGTCGATCCTCGGCACGCGACTCGCAGAGTCGCGCAATGGCGTTGCCGTTGTCCGGCCAACACATTGAATTTTCTGTCGAACGGCTTCTGCTAGTGGCGGAACATCATTCAACCCGCCGCCTGCCAGTGGAGCGGTCGCGGCTCTTCCCGAAAGGCAAAGCGCAGCAGGTGGTTTTCGACCACGGATTTCGTCTCGGCGAGATTCGCACCGTCGGGCGAACGGACGCGGATGTGCAACCCATCCGGCCCGGCTTGCAGATACCCGGTTCCGCAGGAAAACCTGAGTTCGGCGCGTCCGTCGCCCTGCTCCACATCGATCTTGTGGGCGAAATGCTTGCAGAGCTGCGTCAGATATTTCTGCCCGTTTTCCGTCGCGAAACGGGTTGTCGCTTCTTGCATGTCGAACTCCTGTCTTTCGACTGTGGATAGCGGGGCGGGAGGGACGCTGGGCCACCCCGCCTTCGTTTTTCGGCGACCGTCGGCGCGGTTAGGCGCGAGGTCGCAAACTCGAAACCGTCGGCTCAGAACGTTGCCTTGGCACTCAGGATAAAGGAGCGGCCCGGCTCGTAGAGCGGGGTTACCGTTCCGAATTCCTGACCGTAGGTCGCCCGATCCGAATAGGTCTCGTCGAAGATGTTCTTCAGGTCGGCACGAAGCGTGAGGTTGGGCCGGCTCGGCGGCACATATTCGACGAACGCATTGAAGACCTCGTAGCCTTCGAAGGGTTCGCTGCCGACGGCGACGTCATCGTAGTCGAGGGCGATTTCGGCATCGGCACCAAAGGTGACGCCCCAGTCCGTCAGCGTGTGAACTGCCTGCAGGGTGACGATCTGGCCGGCGGGTGCGGCCAGATAGGTGCCGAGATCGGAATCGGCCGGCTCCCCATCGATCTCGACGTCTATATTGGCGTACTTCACCTCGAAGAAGCCGTCGCCCCAGGTATAGCCGGCGCCGATTTCGTAACCTCGCGAGCGCACGTCATGCGCCTCGATCCCGCGGGAAACGGCATAGCGCGGCGCGCGGGCGTCATCGAGATCGGTCTGGAAGACGCTACCCTCGATGCTGAAGCCGTTATAGGTTGCTGCCAACCCCACAATATAGTTGTCGGCGGTCACCGGCTCCGGACCGCTGCCATAGTCCCAGTTGGGATTTATGATGAAGTTCTCGGCGAGCGGAACGCCCGCCCAGACGTGCGAATAGCCGGCCTTTGCCGTCAGAAGGTCCTCGACGAGATCGTATTCGCCCGAGACATTGCCGCTGAAGCCGGAGTTGGTCCATTCTTCGCCGGTCGTTCCGGTGAACTGCTGGTTGTCGCCGCGAGCGCCGAAGGACAGGCGGGTCCTGTCCCAAGGCTCGATTCTGGCCTGTGCATAGATGCCGATGTTGCGCGACTTTTCGGTGGCCGGCTCGAACAGATCCTCGAGTTCCGCCTTGTCGTCGTAGAAATCGATGCCGGCTATGACATTGCCGATATCGAAGGAGAACTTGTTCTCAAACTTGCCGTTGAAGCTGTCCGTCGTGCCAGTCGCCGGATAGGGCGGAATAGCAAGGGCCGGCGGCAGGAAAACCGGCACTTCGAGCTCGGTTTTGCTATAGGCGAGCAAGAGCTTCGGATCCCACCAGCCTTCCGGCGTACTGTCGGTGTAGGTGAAAACGGTGTTTTGCCGATCGAGCTTATAGTCGCGCACGCGTGGCTCCCACGGCGGGCGTCCGTCGATGAAGCCGACGTTGGCGCGGAACGGCCGCGGTGCATCGTCATGGACACGTTCGTGGCTGATCTCGACGCGGTCGCCGCTGTCGAATTCATATGCGAGCTTTCCAATGCCGCTGAGCAGATCCGTGCTGGTACCCTCGACGTCGCTGCCGTTGCCGGCGCTGAAGTCGTTGCCGTTTCCGAAATTGAAGTAGCCCAAGAACTCGAGCCCCTCGCGGATGCCGTAGGCGGATACGCCCGTGGTGATCGTGTCGCTGTTGAAGTTGTAGCTGGACGTCGCGAACCCGCCGAAGCCGTCGCCATCCAGCATATCGCGCGCGTCCTTCGTTTCGTAGGAAATCGCACCGCCGAGCGCTCCGGGCCCGGCATCTGCCGGTGCGACGCCGGCATCAACGCCGACGGCCTTGAGCAGGCCGGGATCGATAAGGTTGGTGCCGCTGTGATGGAAGACCTTGTTGTTCTGGCGGCTGCCGTCGATGGTCACGGCGAGGGTGGTTTCCTCGATGCCATGCACATAGACCTTCTGCGACATCGGCAGCGAACTGCCGACCGAAATGCCCGGCTCTCCCGCAAAGACATCGGCGATATTGGCCGGGTTCTTCAGCTCGAGTTCCTCAGACGTGATCACGATCTCGCCCGCGCCAAGCTTGCCGCCGCCAAACGCCGAAATCGGGTCGAGGACGGTAGCGCCATCCGCGGCGACCGCACCGCCGCCGCCAGCCGCATCCGGCGAACCGATCACGGCCGTTCCGCCGGAGATTTCGTAGGCAATGCCGGTACCCGACAGCAATCGGGCCAGCGCCTGCTGCGGATCCATCGTGCCGCTGACGGCGCTGGAGCGAACCCCATGCGACGTGGCTGCCGCAAGCGTGACCTGCAAGCCGGATTGGCGGCCAAAGGCGTTCAATGCGCTGGCAAGCGGTTGGGACGGAATGTTGAACGTCCGGGCGGTACCGACACTTGACGCCTCCTGTGCAAACGCGCTTTGGATAGGCGCCAAGGCAAGGGATGAAAGTCCGACAATCGCCGTCGTTGCGAAGAGGCGCAGTCCCGCGCGGCTATGTCTTGCTGTGAAAAATGGATGTCCCTTGCGGCATTCCGGCGAACTCATCTTACCCCCGTCTCCGTTTTCAGCGCATAGCCCCGGCATGCGCTTCCGACCAAAGACGACCGGCTCCGGATTTTTTCTCACCGGAATCGAATTTTTCTTGAATATTTTACTCTAGTTAAAACTGCGTCAGGACTCGACCGTATGGAGTTACCTCGCGCACTATGCCGCCGAACGGCTGGACCAAGGCCTGAAGGGCGCGATCCGGATCCTTGAGATCATAAAGGCCGGTCACCCGCTGCGTCGCAAGCGCGGATTGGGGAATGGTGATCCGGGCAGAATGATAACGCTGCAACCGTTCCGCGGCGGCGGCGACCGTCACGTTGCTGACGAACATCTTGCCGCTTCGCCAGGCCGCAATGTCCTCCGGAGCGATGTCACTTCGCACGACTTCTCCCGTCCCATGCACGACCGTCGCCATCTCCCCCGGCGAAAGTTCGAAATTTTCCTTGTGATTATGACCACTGTAGGAGACTGCCACTGTGCCGCGCGCAAGTTCGACGATCGTTTCCCCATCAGCCAGCTGGACATCGAAGGCTGTTCCGAGAACCGACACAGCAACGCCCCCTGCATCGACGGTAAAAGGTCGCGATGCGTCATGCGCAACATCGAAGAAAGCTTCGCCCTTGAGAAGCCTGACGTGCCGGGCACTGGCGCTGATTTCCGTAGCGACGGCACTGCCGCCACCCATCTCAATGATGGTTCCATCCTCCAGTGCGATCTTGCGGTTTTCTGCGGTCTCGGTCACATGATCCGCCTGCCACTGCAGGATGAGAGCGGGGCCGGCAAGAAAACCGACCGCGCAAGCTGCGAGCGCCAGAGCCACGCCTGCTGACCAGGTCCTCCATCGGCCCGCTGGCGAGGCATTCGCGGCCAGCGGTGTGGCGCCACGCCAGAGATGCTCATGAACTGGCGGTACCTCGCCGAGCAGCCGCCAGGTTTTCAAGGCTTGCTCCCAGGCTTGCCGATGCATCTGCGAGCGATGCAACCATGCCTGGAACGCGGCTTCGGTTTCGCGACAGTTCGGACGTGCCTTGAGTTCGAGAAACCGGTCCATCGCCTCTTCAAGCAATGCTGGCGGTATTTGGTTGTCCTGGGTCAATATTATGCCTGCACCGCTGGGTTTGGATAGGTGAGGAAGACTCTAGCGTAGTCCTCCCGTTTCTCGCAAAGACGAACTGAGCGCGATTTTTTTTCACACGGATTGCGAGTTTTTAAGAGGCGCTTACCGTCAGCATGGTTGCGACGCGCATCATCGCAGTTCGAACATGGCGATGTGCAGTGGCGACGGAGATGTTCAGGTGAGCTGCGATTTCTTCCAGCGTGTATCCACCAAAGCGGTGCATCTCGAGCGCTACTCTGACTTCAACCGGAAGTTCATCGAGAATGCGGGACATGTGTCGAACCTCGTCCGTCACCAGAATTATGTCTTCCGGCGTGGGCATCTCGCTCGGCAGCGACCAAAAAGGCGGCTCGCCCTGACTTTCCCGCGCTTCGATCTTCTGACGCTTGAGAAGATCGAACGAAAGATTGCGCACGATCCTGTAGAGATAGGCGAGCGTCAGGCCGGTAGATCCATTGTTGGTGTTCGCCGGTGCGAACCGCAAGAAGGCCTCCTGCACGATATCCTCTGCGGTTTCGCGCGACCCGAGAATTCGCGTTGCATAGGCGACCAGCGCCGTACGATTGGCGAAATAGACCTGGTGGCGAGTTTCCATGTCGATCATGATTTCCAATCCGATCAAAACAGGTTCGATTTGGCATCGGCGTTCGCTCCGGTTGCCTGCCGCGACGCGGTCGGCGGGGGCCGGGCGGCAAGCAAATCAAGCGAACGCGGTGCCTCTTAGCATGCGCAAATAAACTTGTCTGTAATACTCATGTTATTTTTCAGAGGCTCTGCATGTGCCCGGCATGCCGGTGGCGCACTTGAGGCGCCGACCGCGAAAGGCGCCTCTAAGTCGCTTTTGCCCATTGGCCGAATTGCGCGTCGTGCAGCCGGCGGTATCGACCGTCTTTCTGTTCGAGAAGGGTGGCGTGTGTCCCTTCCTCGACAATTCTTCCGGCTTCCACGACGAGGACCCGGTCGGCATGCATGATTGTCGAGAGGCGGTGGGCAATCACCAGGGTGGTGCGGCCCGCGGACAGTTCCGCGAGTGAGCGTTGGATGGCCCGCTCGGTTTCCGCGTCCAGCGCCGACGTTGCCTCGTCGAGGATGAGGATCGCCGGGTTCTTCAGGAAAATCCGCGCAATGGAAAGCCGCTGCTTCTGGCCGCCCGAGAGCTTGACGCCCCGTTCGCCGATGACGGTATCGAGGCCAAGCGGCAGGGATTCAATGAGCACGTCGAGGCGCGCCCGCCGTGCCGCTTCAACAATCTCCGCCTCGCTTGCGTCAAGTCGGCCATAGGCAATGTTCTCCCGGATCGTACCGGCAAAGAGAAACACGTCCTGCTGGACAATTCCGATATTGCTGCGCAGTGACGCAAGGGTCATGTCACGTATGTCGATGCCATCGATGCGGATCGACCCCGCCGAAATCTCGTAGAAGCGCGGCAACAGCGAGCAGAGCGTCGTCTTGCCTGCTCCCGACGATCCGACCAGAGCCACCGTTTCGCCGGCCCGGATCGACAGGTTCAAGCCGTTGAGGAGCACGTTACCGTCCTGATAGCCGAACCTCACTCCTTCATAGCTGACAGTGCCTGCCAGTCGCGTTACAGCCTGCGCTCCCCTCCGATCGGCAATGTCGGGCCGGGTATCGAGGAACTCGATGTAGCGCTGGAAGCCCGCGAGACCCTTGGGATAACTCTCGATGACGGAGTTGATCTTCTCGATCGGCCGGAAGAAGACGCCGACCAGCAGCAGGAAACCCACGAACCCACCGGCCGAAAGGTCGCCGCGCAGAACGAAGTAGCTGCCCGCCAGCATCACGATGACCTGCACGAACCGCATCGACAGGTAGCTCAGCGAGGAGGACGCGGCCATCAGCTTGTAGGCCTCCAGCTTGGTCGCCCGGTAATTGCGGTTCTCCTCCGCGAACAACCGGCGCTCATGGTTCTCGTTGGCAAAGGCCTGCACGACCCGTATGCCGCCGACATTCTCCTCGATCCGAGCATTGAAGTCGGCCACGCGGTTGTAAAGCCCATGCCAGGTGCTCGTCATCCGCCCGCCGTAGTAAGCGGTGACGATCGCCGTCACCGGGACGACAACGCCGGTGATGAGCGCCAGTGCCGGGTGGACCCAGAGCATCACCAGGAAGGCGCCGGCGAGCGTCATCACGGCAATGAAAACGTCCTCCGGACCATGATGTGCGACCTCGCCGATCTCCTCCAGATCCTTGGTGAGACGGGCGACCAGATGACCTGTCTTCAGATTGTCGAAATACCCGAAGGAAAGCTTCTGCAGATGGTCGAAGGCCTTTCGGCGCATCTCCGTTTCTATGTTGATGCCCAGCATATGCCCCCAATAGGTGACAATCACCTGCAAGCCGGCGTTGATCAGATAGATCAGCAACAGCCCTAGTCATCTGAATCCGAAATTCGTGTCATAAGCTGTTGTCGACCT
>NZ_AUTC01000206.1 GCF_001461695.1 Sinorhizobium fredii USDA 205
CCGATGTTGACGTGCGGCTTGTTGCGCTCGAATTTGCTCTTTGCCATTTTCGGCTCTCCGTTTCCTGTCCCTTAGAGGGGAAATCTTTTCATTCTGTTTCAGCGCGGGGATATTCCGGTCACTTCTGACCGGAATACTTCGCCTGGATTTCCTGCGCGACGTTCGAGGGAACCGGCGCGTAGTGATCGAACAGCATCGTGTACTGAGCGCGGCCCTGCGACATCGAGCGCAGGTTGTCGACGTACTTGAACATGTTCGCGAGCGGCACGTGGGCGTTGATCACCACGGCGACGCCGCGCGATTCCTGGCCCTGGATCTGGCCACGGCGAGAGTTCAGGTCGCCGATCACGTCACCGACGTAATCTTCCGGCGTGACCACCTCGACCTTCATGATCGGCTCGAGGAGCTGAGCACCGGCCTTCTTGGCCGCTTCACGGAAGCAAGCGCGCGAAGCGATTTCGAACGCCAGGACCGACGAGTCGACATCGTGGAACGCGCCGTCGATGAGCGTCGCCTTGACGCCCAGCATCGGGAAGCCCGCAAGCGGACCTGACGACAGGACGCTTTCGATGCCCTTCTGAACGCCCGGGATGTATTCCTTCGGAATCGCACCACCAACGATCTTGGACTCGAACTTGAAGTCTTCGCCTTCGGGGTTAGGTTCGAAGACGATCTTGACGCGGGCGAACTGACCGGTACCACCGGACTGCTTCTTGTGCGTGTAGTCTTCTTCGTGCTGACGCGTGATGGTTTCGCGGTAGGCAACCTGCGGCGCGCCGACAGTTGCTTCAACTTTGAATTCACGACGCATGCGGTCAACGAGGATGTCGAGGTGAAGCTCACCCATGCCTGCGATGATCGTCTGACCGGATTCTTCGTCCGTCTTGACGCGGAACGACGGATCTTCGGCAGCCAGACGGTTGAGCGCGAGGCCCATCTTTTCCTGGTCGCCCTTGGTCTTCGGCTCGATCGCGATCTGGATAACTGGCTCCGGGAATTCCATACGCTCGAGGATGACCTGCTTCAGCGGATCGCAAAGCGTGTCGCCCGTGGTCGTTTCCTTGAGGCCGGCCAGAGCAACAATGTCGCCAGCGAAGGCTTCTTCAATGTCTTCACGGGAGTTCGAATGCATCTGCAGCATGCGACCGACGCGCTCGCGCTTTTCCTTGACCGTGTTCATGACCGACGTGCCCTTTTCGAGCTTGCCGGAATAGATACGTGCAAAGGTCAGCGAACCGACGAAGGGGTCGTTCATGATCTTGAAAGCGAGCATCGAAAGCGGCTCTTCGTCAGAAGCATGACGCTCGATCTCGGCTTCGGTCTTGACGTCGATACCCTTGATCGCCGGAATATCCAGTGGCGAAGGCAGGTATTCGACCACGGCGTCGAGAAGCGGCTGAACGCCCTTGTTCTTGAACGCGGTACCGCAGAACATCGGGTGGAACTTCACATCGATGGTGCCGCGGCGAACGAGCGCACGAATCTGGTCGTTGTCTGGAAGGTTGCCTTCCAGATAAGCTTCGGTTGCAGCTTCGTCGATCTCGACAACGGTCTCGATCAGCTTTTCGCGATATTCCTCGGCTTTGGCCTTCATGTCATCCGGGATCTCGACGACATCCCACTGGGCACCGAGCGATTCGTCGCGCCAGATGAGAGCGTTCATCTCGATCAGATCGACAACGCCCTTGAAGTCGCTTTCAGCGCCGATCGGCAGCTGCATGACAACGGCGGTCGCACCGAGCCGCGTCTTGATCATCTCGACCGAGCGGTAGAAGTCCGCACCAGTCTTGTCCATCTTGTTGCAGAAGATCATGCGCGGAACATTGTACTTCTCGGCCTGGCGCCAGACGGTCTCCGTCTGCGGCTCGACGCCGGCGTTGGCATCGAGGAGCGCGATGGCGCCGTCGAGAACGCGCAGCGAACGCTCGACTTCGATGGTGAAGTCCACGTGGCCGGGGGTGTCGATGATATTGAAGCGGCGCATCTTGCCGTCACGGCCCTTCCAGAAGGTCGTGGTGGCTGCAGACGTGATCGTGATGCCGCGCTCCTGCTCCTGCTCCATCCAGTCCATCGTCGCGGCGCCGTCGTGAACTTCGCCGATCTTGTGGGACTTGCCGGTGTAGTAGAGGATGCGCTCGGTCGTCGTCGTCTTGCCGGCGTCGATATGCGCCATGATACCGAAATTTCGGTAATCTTCGATTTTATATTCGCGAGCCATGGGTGACTGCCTTTCGAGACGTGTTGCCGTTACCAGCGGTAGTGCGAGAACGCACGGTTGGCATCGGCCATCTTGTGCGTGTCTTCGCGCTTCTTAACGGCGCTGCCACGGTTGTTTGCTGCATCCATGAGTTCGCCGCAGAGGCGATCGACCATGGTCGTTTCGTTGCGCTTGCGGGCGGCCGCGATCAGCCAGCGGATGGCGAGGGCCTGGCGACGCTCCGGACGAACATCGACCGGAACCTGATAGGTAGCACCACCGACGCGGCGCGAACGCACTTCGAGATGCGGAGCAATGTTGTCGAGCGCGGAATGGAACACGGTGATCGGTTCCTGCTTCAGCTTCGACTGGACCGCTTCGAAGGCACCATAGACGATGCCTTCTGCGACGGACTTCTTACCGTCCAGCATGATTGCGTTCATAAACTTCGTGACAACCAGATCACCGAACTTCGGATCCGGGTTGATCTCACGCTTTTCTGCTCTATGGCGTCGGGACATACTTTTCGTCTCTCAACTTTTTAATCTTGTGACCAGCGAAATGGCGCCGGTTGCGATGTTATTTCGGACGCTTCGCGCCGTACTTCGAACGACGCTGCTTGCGGTTCTTCACACCCTGCGTATCGAGAACGCCACGGATGATGTGGTAACGAACACCCGGAAGGTCCTTCACGCGGCCGCCGCGGATCATCACCACGGAGTGCTCCTGAAGGTTGTGGCCTTCACCCGGAATGTAGCCGATCACTTCGAAGCCGTTCGTCAGGCGGATCTTTGCAACCTTACGCAGAGCCGAGTTCGGCTTCTTCGGGGTCGTCGTGTAGACGCGAGTGCAAACGCCGCGCTTCTGCGGGTTTTCCTGCAGAGCAGGAACCTTGTTGCGCTTTACCTGTGCCTGACGCGGCTTGCGGATCAGCTGGTTTACGGTAGGCATGTAACCATCCCTTGCAAAATCTTGTCTCGTTACCCTTTCGGGCGGATCGTTGCCGTCGCCGGCGGTACCGAACGCCTATGAAATGCGCAAAACGAGGGCCGATCCGCCTTTTCGCAGATGGCCCCGACAAAAGCAGAGGACGCACTATTTCGCGCGTCTTGCGTGCAGCATTGTGTCTTCAGCGTGCGTTTTGAACCTTGTTTGAGGCGAACTCCAGAACGCGACGTTCCGAACCAGCCAGCCTCACATGGGCTCTGATGCGGCGGGGTGTACTGATTTCAGGTCGATCCGTCAAGGGCAATTAACAAATAATCTCGGTCTTGCAGCCCTGATATGCCTGAAAAACAAGGCTTTGCGGCGGCGTGGCCGCCCCTCCCGAAGAAACGTGTCGTACCAGCCGCTGCATTGCCTTCTCCGCGTTAAGGAATCAGCAACGCCATTCTGGGTCTTGAGGATCGTGAGGCGGCACGATTCGGCGGTCCCACTGCCGCCCGGAGATTTTCTCTTTTCCCGGAGGATACCGGCCTCCCACCGCCTTCGCGGCAGGCCGAAACCGGGTTAAGGTGTCCGGCAATCCGAATGAGGACCTTCCGATGCCCATCATGCCCGACAACGACAATTCACCCGAAGAGCCGCTGGTCTTCGTCATCATTGGTAAAGCTTACGAGAACGAAAGCGACGAAGAGGGTGTGGAGATCCACGTGATGCTCCGCGCACCGGATGACGACACCGCCGTGCGGGAGGCGCTCAATGCGCTGGCGGAGGAAGGCTTCTTCCAGGCGGATCTCGACCAGATCGGCACCCTCACCGACGTTCCCGACGAGGAACCGCACGCGTCGGCCTACCAGGGTGCGCTCGAAGGCGAGGTGTCGATCATCCGCTTCGGCTGACCCGGTTGGATGAAAACGAAGAAAGCCGCCCGGATCGCTCCGGGCGGCTTTTGAATTTCAAGAGAGTGGAGACCACCCTCTCCTTTCCGATCACTCGGCCGCGGCGTTCTCGTTCGCCATGTCGGCGAGCATCGGCGTTGCAGCATCGGCGCCCGTGCCCTTGCGGCGCTCTTCGAGGATCAACTCGTCGCGCGCCGTGGCGATGCGGCGGATCTGCGTCATCGTGCCGCCGGTACCGGCCGGGATGAGGCGACCGACGATGACGTTTTCCTTGAGACCCTGCAGGCTGTCGGTCTTGCCGGCAACCGCCGCTTCGGTGAGCACCTTGGTGGTCTCCTGGAACGATGCGGCCGAGATGAAGGACGGCGTCTGCAGCGATGCCTTGGTGATGCCGAGCAGCACCGGATCGCCGAAGGCCGGCTTCTTGCCTTCGGCAA
>NZ_AUTC01000207.1 GCF_001461695.1 Sinorhizobium fredii USDA 205
GCGATCGACATTGTCGCCGACGATGTAGCTCGAGTCACCGGCATCGGTGATTTCGACCTTCTGCAGCATCTGGCGGACGATCACCTCGATGTGCTTGTCGTTGATGACAACGCCCTGCAGACGATAGACTTCCTGGATTTCGTTGACGAGGTAGGAAGCAAGTGCCTCCACGCCCTTGATCGCCAGGATGTCGTGCGGCGCCGGATTGCCGTCGAGGATATAGTCGCCCTTTTCGATGTAGTCGCCGTCCTGAAGATGGAAGGGCTTGCCCTTCGGGATCAGGTATTCGACCGGCTCGACACCGTCTTCGGCCGGCTCGATCAGCACGCGACGCTTGTTCTTGTAGTCGCGGCCGAAGCGAACCGTACCATCGATCTCCGCGATGATGGCGTGATCCTTCGGACGACGTGCCTCGAAGAGTTCGGCAACGCGCGGCAGACCACCGGTGATGTCCTTGGTCTTGGCGCTTTCGAGCGGCGAACGGGCAAGAACGTCGCCCTGGCTGACCTTCTGTCCCGGCTCAACCGAAAGGATCGCATCGACCGAGAGCATGAAGCGGGCTTCGCCGCCGCGGGCGAGCTTCGCGATGCTGCCGTTCTTGTCCTTGATGACGATCGCCGGCTTGAGGTCGGTACCGCGCGGCGTCGAACGCCAGTCGATAACCTGACGCTTGGTGATGCCGGTCGACTCGTCCGTCGCTTCCAGAACCGAGATGCCATCAACCACGTCTTCGAAGTGAACGGTACCTTCGACTTCCGTCATCATCGGACGGGTGTACGGGTCCCATTCGGCGAAACGCTGGCCACGCTTCACCTTGTCGCCGTCGTCGACGAAGATCTTCGAACCATAGGCGACGCGCTGCGAGGACCGCTCCACGCCGCGTTCGTCGAGGATCTGGATCGCCATGTTGCGGCCCATGGCGACGAGGACGCCGTCGGAGTTGCGCAGCATGTTGCGGTTCTTGATCTGGACCGTACCCTCGTAGGACGCTTCGAGGAACGACTGATCGACCACGGTTGCGGTGCCGCCAAGGTGGAACGTACGCATCGTCAGCTGCGTACCCGGCTCACCGATCGACTGCGCGGCGATGACGCCGACGGCTTCGCCCATGTTGACGGGCGTACCGCGCGCCAGGTCACGACCATAGCAGACGCCGCAGACGCCGGTCTGGATTTCGCAGGTCAGCGCCGAACGAATACGGACGGACTGGATGCCGGCCTTCTCGATGATTGCGACATCGGCTTCGAGGATCATCCTGCCGGCATCGACGATGCGTTCGCCGGTGACCGGGTTGTCGATGTTGTCGAGCGCCGTACGACCGAGGATACGCTGGCCGATCGAGGCGACGACCTGACCGGCATCGACGATCGCCGTCATGGTCAGACCCTTGTCCGTACCGCAATCGACATGCGTGACGATGCAGTCCTGCGCCACGTCGACGAGACGACGGGTCAGGTAACCGGAGTTGGCGGTCTTCAAGGCGGTGTCCGCCAGACCCTTACGGGCACCGTGCGTCGAGTTGAAGTACTCGTTCACGGTCAGGCCTTCCTTGAAGTTCGAGATGATCGGCGTTTCGATGATCTCGCCCGACGGCTTGGCCATCAGGCCGCGCATGCCGCCCAGCTGACGCATCTGGTTCGGCGAACCACGCGCACCCGAGTGCGACATCATGTAGATCGAGTTCATCGGCTTCTGGCGACCATTGTCGTCGAACTCGACCGCCTTGATGCGGGCCATCATTTCCTCGGCAACCTTTTCGGTTGCCTTGCCCCAGGCGTCGACGACCTTGTTGTACTTCTCGCCCTGGGTGATCAGGCCGTCATTGTACTGCTGCTCATATTCCTTCACGAGCGCTTCAGTGTCGCCGACGATCTTCACCTTGGTGTCCGGGATCACCATGTCGTCCTTGCCGAACGAAATGCCGGCGCGGCAGGCATGGGAGAAGCCGAGCTGCATGATCCGGTCGCAGAAGATGACCGTGTCCTTCTGGCCGCAATGGCGATAGACCGCGTCGATCATCTTCGAGATGTTCTTCTTGGTCATCTCCTGGTTGCAGATTTCGAACGGAACGTTCGGGTTCTTCGGTAGGAGTTCGCCGATGATCATGCGGCCGGGCGTCGTTTCATAGATCTTCGAAACCGGGTTGCCCTCGGCGTCGACGGTCTTGTAGCGACCACGAATCTTGGCGTGCAGGGTGACCGCCTTGGTCTCCAGCGCATGGTGCAATTCGCCCATGTCGGAGAAGGCCATGCCTTCACCCGGTTCGTTCTGGTTCAGGATCGACAGATAGTAGAGGCCGAGAACCATGTCCTGCGACGGAACGATGATCGGAGCGCCGTTTGCCGGATGCAGGATGTTGTTCGTCGACATCATCAGCACGCGGGCTTCAAGCTGGGCTTCGAGCGACAGCGGCACGTGAACGGCCATCTGGTCGCCGTCGAAGTCGGCGTTGAAGGCGGTGCAGACGAGCGGGTGCAGCTGGATTGCCTTGCCTTCGACCAGGATCGGCTCGAAGGCCTGGATGCCCAGGCGGTGCAGCGTCGGCGCACGGTTCAAGAGGACCGGGTGTTCACGGATGACCTCGTCGAGGATATCCCAGACTTCCGGCTTTTCCTTTTCCACCAGCTTCTTCGCCTGCTTGACGGTCGAGGAATAACCCTTGGCGTCGAGGCGGGCGTAGATGAACGGCTTGAAGAGCTCGAGCGCCATCTTCTTCGGCAGGCCGCACTGGTGCAGCTTGAGCTCCGGACCGGTCACGATGACCGAACGGCCGGAATAGTCGACGCGCTTGCCGAGCAGGTTCTGGCGGAAGCGGCCCTGCTTGCCCTTCAGCATGTCGGAGAGCGACTTCAGCGGACGCTTGTTGGCACCGGTGATGACGCGACCGCGGCGACCGTTGTCGAACAGCGCATCGACGGATTCCTGCAGCATCCGCTTTTCGTTGCGGATGATGATCCCCGGCGCGCGCAGCTCGATCAGCCGCTTCAGACGGTTGTTACGGTTGATGACGCGGCGGTAGAGGTCGTTGAGGTCCGACGTCGCGAAGCGGCCACCATCGAGCGGCACGAGCGGACGCAGGTCCGGCGGGATCACCGGAACGACCTTCATGATCATCCATTCCGGACGGTTGCCGGATTCCATGAAGTTCTCGACGATCTTCAGCCGCTTCATCAGCTTCTTCTGCTTCAGATCCGAGGTCGTCTCGGCCATTTCCGCGCGCAGATCGCCGGCGATCTTCTCGAGATTCATCGAAGCGAGCATCTCGTAGATCGCTTCGGCGCCGATCATCGCCGTGAACTGGTCCTCACCGAACTCGTCGACGGCGATCATGTAGTCTTCTTCGCTGAGAAGCTGGTTCTCCTTGAGCGAAGTCAGGCCCGGCTCGGTGACGATGTAGTTTTCGAAATAGAGGACGCGCTCGATATCCTTCAGCGTCATGTCGAGCAGCGTCGCGATGCGGCTCGGCAGCGACTTCAGGAACCAGATGTGGGCAACGGGCGCGGCGAGCTCGATATGGCCCATGCGCTCGCGGCGAACGCGCGACAGCGTCACTTCGACGCCGCACTTTTCGCAGATGATGCCCTTGTACTTCATGCGCTTGTACTTGCCGCACAGGCACTCGTAGTCCTTGATCGGTCCGAAGATGCGCGCGCAGAACAAGCCGTCGCGCTCCGGCTTGAAGGTGCGGTAGTTGATCGTCTCCGGCTTCTTGATCTCACCGTAAGACCAGGAAAGAATCTTCTCCGGCGACGCGATCGAAATCCGGATGGAATCGAAGGTCTGTGCAGGCACCTGCGGATTGAAAAGATTCATGACCTCTTGGTTCATGCCTGTCTCCTTTGCGGGCATTAAGCCCTGAGCTTGGCGAGGGTGCCGGCAAATCCCGGGCGCCGGCCCCTGCCCCATAAACAGCTAAAACCGCATCGGGTGCGGCCCTGTTCCTGCCGCGGGCGAAAGAGATGCCCGGCGGCGGAAACGGTGCGCGCCGATTAGCGGCACGCACCGGATATCGACTTACTCCGCCGCGTCCGGCAGCTGCGCCGTGGTGCCGAGGTCCTCGACCTTCGAGTTTTCCAACTCGACGGAGAGGCCGAGCGAGCGCATTTCCTTGACGAGAACGTTGAAGCTCTCCGGAATGCCCGCCTCGAACGTGTCGTCGCCACGGACGATCGCCTCGTAGACCTTGGTGCGGCCGGCCACGTCGTCCGACTTGACCGTCAGCATTTCCTGCAGCGTGTAGGCGGCGCCGTAAGCCTCGAGCGCCCAGACCTCCATTTCGCCGAAGCGCTGGCCGCCGAACTGCGCCTTTCCGCCCAGCGGCTGCTGGGTAACGAGCGAGTACGGACCGATCGAACGGGCGTGGATCTTGTCGTCGACCAGGTGGTTGAGCTTCAGCATATAGATGTAGCCAACGGTCACCTGCCGGTCGAACGCATCGCCGGTTCGCCCATCATAGAGCGTCGACTGACCCGTCACCTTCAGACCGGCCTTCTCCAGCATCTCGTTAACGTCGGCCTCGACCGCGCCGTCGAAGACCGGCGTTGCGATCGACACGCCGCGGCGGGTCTGCTCGGCCAGCCGCACGATCGATTCGTCGTCGTACTGCTTGATCGGCTCGCCCTTCGGGCCCGATCCGATGACGTCATCGATCGTGGTGCGGAGCGGCTTGATGTCTCCACTTTCGTGGTATGCGTCAAGCATCGCACCGATCTTCTTGCCCATGCCGGCGCAAGCCCAGCCGAGATGCGTCTCGAGAATCTGGCCGACGTTCATGCGCGACGGAACGCCGAGCGGGTTCAGCACGACGTCGACATGCGTGCCGTCTTCGAGGAACGGCATGTCCTCGATCGGCACGATCCGCGACACGACACCCTTGTTGCCGTGACGGCCGGCCATCTTGTCGCCCGGCTGGATCTTGCGCTTCACGGCGACGAAGACCTTGACCATCTTCATGACGCCCGGAGGCATCTCGTCGCCGCGCTGGACCTTCTCGACCTTGTCCATGAAGCGCTGTTCGAGACGCGACTTGGATTCGTCGTACTGGGCGCGGAGCGCTTCGATCTCGCCCTGGGCCTTCTCGTCCTCGACGGCGAACATCCACCACTGCGAGCGCGGATACTCACTGATGACGGCGTTCGAAAGCTCGGTGCCCTTCTTGAAGCCCTTCGGGCCGGCAACGGCGACGTGGCCGCGAAGCATGTCGACCAGGCGCGCATAGACGTTGCGATCGAGGATCGCCTGCTCGTCGTCGCGGTCCTTGGCGAGGCGTTCGATCTCCTCGCGTTCGATCGCCATCGCACGCTCGTCCTTCTCCACGCCGTGGCGGTTGAAGACGCGAACTTCGACGATGGTACCGAAGGTGCCGGGCGGCATGCGCATCGACGTATCGCGGACATCCGAAGCCTTTTCGCCGAAGATGGCGCGCAGCAGCTTTTCTTCCGGCGTCATCGGGCTTTCGCCCTTCGGCGTGATCTTGCCGACCAGAATGTCGCCCGGCTGAACTTCTGCGCCGATGTAGACGATACCGGCTTCGTCCAGGTTCTTCAGTGCTTCTTCCGATACGTTCGGAATGTCGCGCGTGATTTCTTCCGGACCGAGCTTGGTGTCGCGTGCCATCACTTCGAATTCCTCGATATGGATCGAGGTGAAGACGTCATCGCGCACGATCCGCTCGGAAAGCAGGATCGAGTCTTCGTAGTTGTAGCCATTCCACGGCATGAACGCGACGAGCGCGTTGCGGCCGAGCGCCAAGTCACCGAGATCGGTCGACGGACCGTCGGCGATGATGTCGCCCTTGTTCACCAGGTCACCGACGGTGACCAGCGGGCGCTGGTTGACGCAGGTGTTCTGGTTGGAGCGCTGGAACTTCTGCAGACGGTAGATATCGACGCCCGACTTCGACGGATCGAGGTCTTCGGTGGCGCGGATAACGATACGCGTCGCATCGACCTGGTCGACGACGCCGCCACGGCGGGCGGCAATCGCTGCACCCGAGTCACGCGCGACCACCGATTCCATACCGGTGCCGACGAACGGAGCCTCGGCTCTCAGCAGCGGCACGGCCTGGCGCTGCATGTTCGAGCCCATCAGCGCGCGGTTGGCGTCATCGTTCTCGAGGAACGGGATGAGCGCCGCGGCGACCGAAACGAGCTGCTTCGGCGAAACGTCCATCAGGTTGATGTTGTCGCGCGGTGCCAGCATAACTTCGCCGGCATGACGGCAGACGACGAATTCTTCGGCAAAGGAGCCATCATCGTTCAACACCGAGTTGGCCTGAGCGACGTGATACTTCGCCTCTTCCATCGCCGACAGATAGACGACGTCGCTCGTCACGTTCCCGTCGACGATCTTCCGGTACGGGCTTTCGATGAAGCCGTACTTGTTGACGCGGGCGAAGGTCGCGAGCGAGTTGATCAGACCGATGTTCGGACCTTCCGGCGTTTCGATCGGGCAGATACGGCCGTAGTGAGTCGGATGCACGTCGCGGACTTCGAAGCCGGCGCGCTCGCGAGTCAGACCACCCGGGCCAAGAGCCGAAAGGCGGCGCTTGTGGGTGATTTCCGACAGCGGGTTCACCTGGACCATGAACTGCGAGAGCTGCGAGGAGCCGAAGAATTCGCGAACGGCAGCAGCGGCCGGCTTCGCGTTGATCAGGTCCTGCGGCATCACGGTGTCGATCTCGATCGAGGACATGCGTTCCTTGATCGCGCGCTCCATGCGCAGGAGGCCGAGACGGTACTGGTTCTCCATCAACTCGCCGACCGAGCGGACGCGGCGGTTGCCGAGGTTGTCGATATCGTCGATCTCGCCCTTGCCGTCACGCAGTTCGACCAGCATCTTGACGACCGCCAGGATGTCTTCCTTGCGGAGCGTGCGGACCGTGTCCGCCACGTCGAGGTCGAGACGCATGTTCATCTTCACGCGGCCGACGGCCGAGAGGTCGTAGCGCTCCGCATCGAAGAACAGCGCGTTGAACATGGCTTCGGCGGAATCCATGGTCGGCGGCTCGCCCGGGCGCATGACGCGATAGATGTCGAACAGCGCATCCTGCCGGTTCTCGTTCTTGTCGGCAGCGAGCGTATTGCGGATATAGGCGCCCACATTGATGTGGTCGATGTCGAGAACCGGGATCTCGTCGAAACCGGCCGACAGAATGACCGGAAGCGTCTTCTCGTCGATCTCGTCACCGGCTTCCAAGTAGATTTCGCCGGTTTCGTAGTTGACGACGTCCTCAGCCAGGTAGTTGCCATAGAGCTCGTCATCGGTCGACTTGAGCGCCTTCACGCCCTTTTCCTGCAGCGTCCGCAGGAGGCGCGGCGTCAGCTTCTTGCCGGCCTCGACGACGACTTCGCCGGTGTCGGCATCGATCATCTCGGCAATCGCCTTCTGGCCCTTCAGGGCATCCGGCTGGAACGGCACGCGCCAGCCATCGCCGTCGCGCTGATAGAGCGACTGCGTGTAGAAGGTGCTGAGGATCTCCTCGCCGTCCATGCCGAGCGCCATCAAGAGCGACGTCACCGGAATCTTGCGGCGACGGTCGATACGGGCGTGCACGATGTCCTTGGCGTCGAACTCGATGTCGAGCCACGAACCGCGATACGGAATGACGCGCGCGGCGAAGAGCAGCTTGCCGGACGAATGGCTCTTGCCCTTGTCATGGTCGAAGAAAACGCCCGGCGAACGGTGCATCTGCGAAACGATGACGCGCTCGGTGCCGTTGACGATGAAGGTACCGTTGTCCGTCATGAGCGGCATGTCGCCCATGTAGACGTTCTGTTCCTTGATGTCCTTGATCGACTTGGCGCCGGTGTCCTCGTCAATATCGAACACGATCAGCCGCAGCGTCACCTTGAGCGGCGCCGCATAGGTCAGGTCGCGCTGACGGCATTCTTCGACGTCGAACTTCGGCGGTTCGAATTCGTAGGACACGAATTCGAGCATCGAAGCGCCCGAAAAATCCTTGATCGGAAATACCGACTTGAAAACAGCTTGAAGTCCCTCGTCGGGGCGCCCGCCTGCGGGCTCTTCCACCATGAGGAACTGGTCGTAGGACGCCTTCTGGACCTCGATGAGGTTGGGCATCTCTGCGACTTCGGGGATCTTACCAAAAAACTTGCGTACGCGCCTACGACCGTTGAACGAAAGGGTCTGAGCCATCGTCGCTCCTTGTCAATCTTGCATCCGGGCCTGCAACGGACGGGAACCGATGGCCAGTCGATCCCGTCGATCAAATGAGTAGTTCAATCTCGTCAAGCTTTCGAAAGACGCCAGCACGGACCGCTGTGCTGTCTCCCGATCGCGACCATCCTCTTGAAGAACCCATTACCCAAAAGCCGTTTTCGACAGGCCTTTGGGTAATATGTTCCAAAAACGGTCAAAGAGAGGCGGCCACAAGGGCCCCCTCCCTTCGCATTTCGCCGAATTACTTGACGTCGACCTTGGCGCCAGCGTCTTCGAGCTTCTTCTTGAGGTCAGCAGCTTCCGCCTTGGAAACGGCTTCCTTGACAGCCTTCGGAGCGCCTTCGACGAGGTCCTTGGCTTCCTTGAGGCCGAGGCCGGTGATGGCGCGGACTTCCTTGATGACGTTGATCTTGTTCGCGCCGGCATCCGTCAGGATGACGTCGAACTCGGTCTTTTCTTCTTCAGCCGGAGCAGCAGCGCCAGCAGCGCCACCAGCAGCAGCAACTGCTACCGGAGCAGCAGCAGAAACGCCCCACTTTTCTTCGAGCAGCTTGGAAAGCTCAGCAGCTTCCAGGACGGTCAGCGAGGAGAGGTCTTCAACGATCTTTGCGAGATCAGCCATTTTACTTTTCCTTTTGTTCGGTTCGAACCGGTTTTAGATACAACAGCGAAAATCCGCCTCAGGCGGCTTCGTCCTTCTTGGCATAGGCCGAGAACACGCGGGCAAGCTGGCTTGCCGGTGCTGCGACAACCGTCGCGACGCGCGTTGCCGGGGCATTGAGAAGACCCAGCAGCTTTGCGCGCAGCTCGTCGAGCGAAGGCAGGGTCGCAAGCGACTTGACTGCTTCGGCGTTGAGCGTGGTTGTGCCCATGGCGCCGCCCAGAACAACGAGCTTGTCGTTGGTCTTGGCGAAATCCATGACGACCTTGGGAGCCGTGATCGGGTCAGCGCTGAATGCGATCAGCGTCTGTCCTTTGAAGAGATCAGTCATCCCTTCCGACTCGGTGCCCTGAAGAGCGATCTTGGCCAGGCGGTTTTTCGCGACTTTGACGGTGCCGCCAGCAGCGCGCATCTTCGAACGGAAGTCGTTCATTTGCGCAACTGTGACACCAGCATAGTGGGCCACGACAACCGAACCGGAAGCCTTGAAGACTTCGTTCAGCTCCGTGACGAATTCGCGTTTTTCCGCTCTTTCCACTGTCTGTCTCCAGTTGACAGGGTTGCTCATCGCAGCCCTGCCGGGTTTGCCTTTGTCACCGGGGATCATGCTCGATCCCAAGCAACGCTTAAGGATCCTGTCCCTTGGCGTTCCCGGATAGCCGGGTCTGACACAAGGCAAGCGAGGTTCGAACCGAATTTCGACGCCTGCGGCGTCACATGAAATCCAGGTCTTCCCCGTCTCATGCGGGCAATGGTGATTAAGGTAGAACCACCCGCAATCTCGGACAGGAGTCCGGGCCGAAGCCCGGATATTTCCGGCCCCGAAAGGCCGGAAATTCAAGTTCGGGCCGAAGCCCGTGAATTCATCAGGCGACGCTGAGCGTTGCCGGATCGATCTTGAGGCCGGGGCCCATCGTCGAGGAGATCGCCACGCGCTTGACGTAGTTGCCCTTGGCGCCGGTCGGCTTCGCCTTGATCACCGCGTCTGCGAAAGCGCGGATGTTCTCTTCCAGCGCCTTGGCATCGAAGGATGCCTTGCCGATGCCGGCGTGAACGATGCCGGCCTTCTCGACGCGGAACTCGACGGCGCCGCCCTTCGAAGCCTTGACGGCTGCGGTGACGTCCATGGTGACGGTGCCGACCTTCGGGTTCGGCATCATGCCGCGCGGGCCGAGAACCTTGCCGAGACGGCCGACGAGCGGCATCATGTCCGGGGTCGCGATGCAGCGATCGAAATCGATCTTGCCGCCCTGGACGATCTCGACCAGGTCTTCCGCACCGACGACGTCGGCGCCGGCGGCCTTGGCTTCATCGGCCTTGGCGCCACGGGCGAAAACGGCGACGCGAACCGAGCGGCCGGTGCCGTTCGGCAGGTTGACGACGCCACGGACCATCTGGTCGGCATGGCGCGGATCGACGCCGAGGTTCATCGCCACTTCGATCGTCTCGTCGAACTTGGCGGTCGCACGCTCCTTGACGAGCGTCACGGCTTCAGTGAGGCCGTAGACCTTCACCGGATCAATGCCCTCGCGGGACTTCTGTACACGCTTTGCAATCTTCGCCATGGTCTTAGCCCGTCACTTCCAGGCCCATGGAGCGGGCGGAGCCCTCGACCATTGCCATTGCGCCTTCGATATCGGCCGCGTTGAGGTCCTTCATCTTGGCCTCTGCGATCGTGCGGATCTGAGCCTTGGAGATCGAACCTGCCTTGGCCTTGCCCGGCGTCTTCGAACCGGACTGGATCTTCGCTTCGCGCTTCAGGAAGTAGCTGACCGGCGGCTGCTTCATGATGAAGGTGAAGGACTTGTCCTGGTAATAGGTGATGACGACCGGAATCGGCATACCCTTTTCCATTTCCTGCGTGGCGGCATTGAACGCCTTGCAGAATTCCATGATGTTGATGCCACGCTGACCAAGCGCAGGACCGATCGGCGGCGACGGGTTCGCCGAGCCGGCCTTGACCTGCAGCTTGAGCTGGCCTGCTACTTTCTTAGCCATTTCTCTCTGCCTCTCTTTGCCCCGCCCGGCCAAGCCGGAAACGGGAACTTTTCAGCCGGTTGCCCGGCTCCTTGCCGGTCGGTTGACCGGCGGCTGCGGTTGCGTGGTGCGGACATACCGGCCCGGCTAAGACCGGATCCCTCCCACGCGCATGCGGATCACTCCGCCGGAACAGGCCGACACGTCAACCTGCCCAATTCAGTAAGCTTCGCTCTTTCAGACCTTTTCGACCTGGCCGTATTCCAGCTCGACCGGAGTGGCGCGACCGAAGATCGAAACTTCGACCTTCAGGCGCGAGCGCTCTTCATCGACATCCTGAACGATGCCGTTGAAGGAGGCGAAGGGGCCATCCGACACACGGACCTGCTCGCCGATCTCGAAGGAGACCGAAGGCTTCGGACGCTCGACGCCGTCTTGGACCTGACCGAGAATCCGATCGGCCTCATGATCCGGAATCGGCACCGGCTTGCTGTCCGTCCCGAGAAACCCGGTCACCTTCGGCGTGTTCTTGATGAGGTGGTAAGCCTCGTCCGTCAGGTTCGCCCGCACGAGAACATAGCCCGGGAAGAACTTCCGCTCCGCATCGACCTTGCGGCCGCGACGAACCTCGACCACCTTCTCGGTCGGCACGAGAATCTTCTCAAACAGATGCGACAGACCCTTCTGCCTGGCCTTCTCTTCGATCGATTCGGCGACTTTCTTCTCGAAATTCGAATAGGCGTGAACGATATACCAGCGGGCAGCCATGCTTCTCTCCACCCAAATCAAGCGCCAACGTTGAGGATCAGGCTCATCAGCCAACCCATCAACTGGTCCGCACCAAAGAAAAAGGCGGCGGCAAAAGAGACCATGACGAAGACCATCAGCGTCGAGATCGTCGTCTCACGCCGCGAAGGCCAAGTCACTTTTGACGTTTCAGAGCGTACCTGCTGCAGAAACGTGAACGGATTCGTTTTGGATGCCATAAAATGCTCACGCCATTACGGCGCGTAAAGCCGATGTTGCAGCCCCACGCACCGCGTGTCTGTTTGGACCCTACATAAAGACCGATTCCAAAAACCACAAGAGCCGATCGGTCTTTTTTGTGAATATATAAAGACGGCTGCGCCGCCTGTCCCGCACATTCTGTGCCGAATTCCAACGACAGGGCAAGAATGGGGAGACTGGCAGGGGCAGAGGGGCTCGAACCCCCGACCTGCGGTTTTGGAGACCGCCGCTCTACCAACTGAGCTATACCCCTAGACCAAGATGCACAACCGCGACCGGATGCATCTCAAGTCTGCGGCTTCTTATTCAGTTTGCCGGATCCTTTCAAGCGCATTCGCGACAAAAGCGCAAAAAGTGCCAAGAAAATTCTCTCATGGCCGTCAGCGCCTTCGGTGCATGGGCGCTAGTTTTCCGGCGGCACATATTTCCGCCAATCGTGCTCCTCCTTGAAGCCGAGGACCTCGCGAATCTTCCTGTTCGAAAGCAGCCCCTCGAACTCGCCGATCTCCCTGGTGAAGGGGACATTCGGATAGAAGCGCCTGGCGAGCTCGCGCGTCGGCGTGTTGGCAGACACCGTGTCGTTGCAGGCATTGAAGACCGCGAAACCGAGCCCGTCCTTCTCGATGCAGAGCTTGACGATCTGGCCCAGGTCGCGGGCATCGATATAGCTCCAGGCGATCCGTTTGCGGATTTCCGGATGCGCGAAATAGTGAGGGAAGCGCTCGTATTCGTGCGGCTCGATGACGTTGCCGATGCGCAGCGCGTAGATGTCGAAGCCGGAGCGCTCTGCAAAGGCACGTGCGGTCTTTTCGTTGACCACCTTGGAGAGGCCGTAGGAGTCCATCGGATCGACGTCGTAGTCCTCCTCGAGCGGGAAGCTATGGAAGTCGCGGTGCCCCTCGGCAAAGCAGACGCCGTAGGTCGTCTCGCTGGACGCGACGATGATCTTGCGGATCCCGAGCTTCACCGCCGCCTCGATGACGTTGTAGGTCCCCATCACATTGACCCGGAAGGTCTCGTTGTCCGGTTTGATCAGGATGCGCGGAATGGCAGCAAAGTGGACGACGGCGTCGAAGGACTGCGGCCCCCGCCCCTGATCCATATCTGGAAAATCCCGATGCATCGACAGCGAGTTGAACATCTGGCCGCTGTCGGTGATGTCGGCGATCAGGTTGGTGACGCCGGGACTGTCGAGCGGAACAAGGTCGACATTGTGCACTTCATACCCGGCGTCGACGAGATGGGGTACGGCATGCCGCCCGGCCTTGCCGGCGCCGCCGGTAAAGAGAATCCGCTTTTTCACGATCTGCTCCTCCGCCTCTGACGACGCAGGAGCCTGCCATTCCGGCGAGACACATTCAAGTTTCGATGACGGCGAAACAATAGAAACGAAAAAACCCCGCGGTTGCCCGCGAGGTCCTTCGAAACCGACATAAGCCGTTTTGTTGTTACTCGACGATCGAGGCGACGATGCCTGCGCCGACGGTGCGGCCGCCTTCACGGATCGCGAAGCGCAGCTTCTCTTCCATGGCGATCGGCACGATCAGTTCGAC
>NZ_AUTC01000208.1 GCF_001461695.1 Sinorhizobium fredii USDA 205
CAGTTCGCCTCACTTCTCAGCAAGGCGGCCCTCCTCGGATGCGTACGTTACGAACTATGTCTGGTTGAAAACGCCGACGACTGGGCGCCCTATCACAGGATTCGGCGAACGGTATTTTTCGAAAGGATCGGCGCGTCCTTGAGCAGGACGCGGGCAATAGCGACGCGCTGGCGCTGGCCTCCGGACAGTTTTACGCCGCGGTCGCCGACGAAGCCTTGAGGTAGCCGGAAAAAACGCCGACGTCCTGCTTTTAGATATGGAGGCAAACGGCATTACGGAAAACCGTGGACGTCCTAAAGCCTCACATCCTCTCGCTTTAGGTTCGAAGGCACCTGACCTCACTTGCGCGGCGGCGCAGCGGCATAGCCGTGTTACCCGACGACATTACCATGCCATGCAACTGTCAGATTGATCGCTGCCTGTTCTTAGACGGCCACCGTTCGTTTCAGTCAGTACACAGATACTCTTCAGCTGCTTCGGCTTCGCTACTCCAGCGGTTGGGTCGGGCGATTGCCCACAGGGCGTCAGCGGCCGCCTCACAGGTCCCGAACTCTGCGACCAGGCGCTCTGCCATCTGCCGGCGCATCGCAGGATCGATCGCGCTCGCATGTTCGCTGCGGCGACGAAACGCCTCCAGAAACCTCTGTCTCGACCGGAAGCAGAACCTGTCGCGTCGCCGGGAGCTTACATGGAGGTGCCTTCGAACCAAACATGAGTGCCCTTGCTTCTGCCCATCCGTGCAGGGTCACGGTGCGTAGATTGCGCCGCCGGAAGGTCGCCTCGCACAGGAGGAGGAGTCCGGCCAGGACACCGGCGTCGAAAGCGCTCGCAGCACCGCCTGCCAGCTTTTCTGGTGCGAGGGAACGTCCTCCCGTGTCCAGCCAAGGACCCTCGCGGCGTCCTCAGGATCGTCGAAGGCCGGGGCCGTATTGTCGTGGAGGGCGACGACAAGCTTCTTCACATCGTCGGCCGACAATGTGACGCGCTCGCCCGTTTTCGGGTCCGTGAAGGTGAGCGATCCGGGTAGAAGCCAATGGGTGCCGATGCCTCCGTTGCGCAGCACCGCGGGCATGGCGATCTCGTGGACGGTAATCATCGAATAGCGTCGGCAGTAGATCTCTTTGAGGTCGGCAAGGAGTTCGCCTCCCAGCGCCAGTCCGAGCTGACCGCCGGCACCAAGCACGGAATCGAAGCCGAAACTCTCCGCGTAGCGGTCATCGGAAGCGGACACGTCCGCGACGACGACGTGCAATGGCGCCAGTTTTTCGGCCTGCGGCGAGCGCCGCATCGTCTCGCGAACGGCAAAATAGAGGGTTATCGCACCGCGGTTTTCGACCGCTCCGCCGTCGGTCACCCAATATCGTCGCGCCGCCGAACCGGGTGCCGGTCGCAGGTCGATAGCGGCATCTGGAAAGACGGGTGGAAAGTTGGCGCTGAGCGCGGCGGCGCGCGCGATCGAAAGACTGGCGTCGTTCAGCGTAACGATCTCCATTCCCTCGCCGACAGCCGGGCTCGCCTCCGGCTTGCGCAGATTCGTCAGGACCACGCGTCCCCCCGCGCCGGCAGCATTGCCTTCGGCGCGGCACTTCCTGACCTGCTCCGGCAGAGGCAGGCCACCGTTCGCACAGCGACCACTGGCGGCATCGAAGGAGCCAAGCATCGCCGTATTCAGGATGAGTCCAAAGGACGGGTCCGCCATGACGCCGGCGCCCATGCGACAGACGAAGGATTCGGCCAGGATGCTCCCGAGCCGGCTGCGCGCCGGCATCCATCCAACGACCTCTTCGTTGCGGGAGAACGCCTCGCCGCAGGCGGCATTTCGCCACCGCCAGCGGCCGAAGACGATCCGCATGTCGCTGGCGGCGTCGAGCACGTATTCGATGAACGGCAAGGCCATCGTGTCGGAGAAGCGCTGCCATGCCGCTTCATCGGGCGGCCCTGGTCGGCGGAGCTCGTCTTCGTGCAGGGCGAAATACGCGAGAGCGGCACTGCCGCCGGAGACGCCGCTCGCGGCGACAACCTCGCAGATGCGGCCCTGCTGCGCGAGGCCGCGCAGAAGCGACGCGGTGTAGATTGCGGCGCGCGTACCGCCGCCGGAGGCAACGACGGCAATCCGGGGCGTGTCCGGGCCGAGCGCCGGGCATGCGCCGGCAGGTCTAGCTTCGGTTTGCAGCAGGGATAGGAGGTCGAGATCCGCCGGCGGCGCGCGATTGACGGCCATTTCCGGCGGCTGCACCGCGCCAAAAAGGCTGACCGCCCACGGTATACCGATCAGTCCGAAGGCAAATGCGCCGGTGATCGCGGGATAGACGAACGCCGAACGTTGCAGGTTGCGGACGCTCGCCAGCGGATGGGACGTGTCGGTTCTCTCCGCGGACAAGCGCTCGAGCTGGCTTCGAAACGCCGTGAGCACTTCCGCCGCGGTGAGGAATTGCAACGCCGGGCCCGCGGCCTCGTAGGCGTCTTCGTACTCGCCCTCGATCCTCAGTCGTCCTGCGCCATGCAAGGCGATGCTGCGGCCCGCGTTCTTGACCTTGCTCAGATTCGGATCGCCTTTGTAGGGGTAGGCAATGCTAAGCGGCGTGAACTCACCGCCCTTGCCCTCGAGGAGCCGCATCAGGCGTCGCGCCACGAAGTGGTCGCTCCAGAAGGCGTAATACCAGGCAACCGCATAGGCGAGCGCCACGTATTTCATGATGGTGGTGTTGCCGTAGCCACCGCTGCCGGCGTTGAACAGATAGGTGATGTAGTGGACGTCGGCGAGGCGCAGCACGGCAACGACGATCACAAGAACACTGATCACGAATTGTGGGCCGACGAAGAAGAGACGGCCGACCGTCTTCAATACCTCCATCAGCCGATCGAAGAGAATGCCGAGGAAAAGGGCGCACCAGGCCGCGGCGCCGGCGATGATGAAGCCGGGCCAGAGGTAATGGTCCGGAACGAAGAGCACGAGAAGCGAACCCGGCAACAGCAACTCCACCGGATGGCTGATCGGCGCGATGAAGAACGCCGAAACGAGGGCCGCGACGGGCCCTCTTCCCATGAAGTCGTAGCGGTCCTTCGGCGCGAAGAGTTCGACGTTCGGGAGTGCGTGTGCGAGCGTCCCGTTCGTGCCCGTGCGAAAGAGCGCGCGGGCGATCGTCCAAACCGCGCCGAGCGACACCGCCAGCATCGCCGCGATCGCAACGCCGACATGCAGCCGCAGGGCTTGCGTATCGGTCCCGAAGGCTTCCGGCGGGGCAAGGACGATATGAATGGCCGCGAGCAGGACGAGGATGAAAAGCTGGCCCGCGAGGAGATAGGCATGCAGCAATCGACTTCGTTCAGCGAGAATATGAATGAGCAGCAAAAGCCCCAGGCCGAGAACCAGCATCGCGATGTTCGCGTACTCGGTCCGTAACGTCGGCCCGAGCGCCATGGCGGTGATCAGCGCAAGCCCGAGTGTCGGCACGTACCACGGGTAACCGTCAGGCGCCAGCGATGTCCAGAACCGGCTCCGCCCCGCGGGCAAGGGCTGGTTCACCCGCGCGTCGAACCTTCGCCACCAGCGAACGAACCGTTTCACCCTGGCACCAAGCCAGTTGTAAAGGCTGACATCGTCCTCGTCGCTCTTCTTCAGGGGACGCGTCATGGCTGATCTCCGATCGTTCAGGGCGCCGCATCCGCCAGGATGACGTCGGCCGCCTTTTCCGCAACCATGTAGACGGCGGTGGCGAGGAAATAGCCGGGGATGCGTGGAAAGACCGACGCGTCGACAACGCGCAATCCGCTGATGCCATGGACGCGAAAAGCGCTGTCGACGACGCCGCCGAGCGCGGGCGGGCCGATGGCACAGGTGCCGCAAGCATGATGCCCCCAGGCGTTGTCGCGCACATAGTCACGCAGCGCATTGGCGCTCGTGATATTGCGCCCGGGCTCCTCCTCGTCGGCGACCAGGTCGTCCATGCCGTCGACTGCCTTGCGCACGAAGCGTATGCCTTCGACGACGGCGTCGAGGTCGACGTTGTAGTCGCCCGTGCCTTCCTGGAAGGAATGGAACTGAATCTCCGGCGCTATGCCTATGTCCGCGCCCCGCAGCCGGACGTAGCCGCCCCGGTTCTGCGAATAGGCCTTGAGGACCACCCAGCTCAGGAAGTCCGGGGCGCGAATCCGCTCCGAATAGCCCCGGTAATAGCCGCGGAAGTCCGCGAGCAGGGAGAAGCAATGGAGATCGGGCTGGGTCAGGTTTGCGCGCGACTTCAAGGCGAGCGAGAACAACACACCGTTGCTCGTGTAGTTGCCAAGGCGAAACCACCGCCACCAGCGATAATATCGATCATGACGGGTGTAGGTGGCACCTTTCAGCATTTTCCACGGGCGTTTCACCCGGTTGACGACCGAAACCTCGTAGCGGTCCTGCAGATTCCGGCCGACGCCCGGCAGGGGTGCGACAACCGCGATACCGTGGGCACGCAGGTGCTGCGGGTCGCCGATCCCCGACAGCATCAGGATTTGCGGCGATGCAAAGGTGCCGGCAGCAAGGATCACCTCGCGCCGCGCCCGGATCAGATACTCCTCGCCGTTCTCCGCGCGGCACCAGACGCCGACCGCTCTTCCCTCCTCGATCGCGATGCGCGTCACCGCCGTCTTCAGCCGAATTGCCAGACGATCGGGATGACGCCGTTTTACCTCCAGCAGCCGCTCGCGCGGCCCCGAGCGAGCATGCCGCCGGGTCGAAAGCGGCGTCAGGCGGACACCGCAGGCGCCCGGATTCCACCAACGCCGGTCGTTGGGATCGACTTCCGTGGTCTCCCAGCCGATGCCCGGGCGGCGATAGCTGTCCGCCGCTGCCCGCACCGAATGCAACAACGCGCGCCGCAAGGGTCGATCGACCAGTGCTCGCAGCGGCAGCGATCGCTCCGTCGTCATCCACCCCCACCAGCCGTGACCGGTCGGATTGAGGCCCGTCAGGAGTGCAAGCCAGCGCCAGAGAAAGAACCGATACCGGCACCGCTCGATCCGCTCGAAATAGGCCTGCATGCGCGACGCCTTCCAGCTCTCGTCGCCGGTCAGCTCCCTGATATGGTTCCAATCGCTGTCGTTCGGACGCACGATGATCATCGCGTGATGGGCGCTGCAGCCGCCGAGTCCGCTCGCCCGCGGGTATAAAACCCCGTCCTCCTCGGCCGAATAGCGCCAGTCGCGACGCTGACGATCGAGATCGGCATAGTGCCGAACCCAATAGTCCTTGGCCATGCCCGGGTGCTCGGATGCGAAGGCATGAAAGGCCGGGACACGATAGGCGTCCGCGAGCGGCATGTCCTTTTCCCGGTCGAGACTGGGGGCAAGCGGGTCCGATCCGGCCTCCAGCACCAGGACGTCCCTGCCCTCTTCCGCCAGACGCGCGGCGACGACGGCGCCGCCGGCTCCGGCGCCTATGACGATGTAATCAAACGCTTCGTCTTTCGGCATGGTCAAAACTGCTTGAGATAGGCGATCAGTGCCTCTTTGTCCGAACTGGACAGGTCGGCTCCGAACAAATGACCGCGATTGACGACGTAGTCCGGGCATTTGCTGAGACCCACCAGCGCGTCGATCAGGCCGGTCTCACGAACCACCTTTTCCGCATGCGCCTGGACCGTGGGGTTGGACAGTTCCTCGGGCGAGCATTGGCCGCCGAGCTTGGCGAAGGCACCGATCAGCGTTGGGCTCGCCGAGATCAGGCGCTTGTAATGGGCGAGCATGTCGTCCTCGTCGTTATCCGGAAGAAGCTTGGTGTTTGCGAGCGCATTCACCGGAAAGCCCTTCGGGAATGGCCCGAGATGCAGAGAACCGTCCGGCGCGAACGCCCAGCCCGCCAGCCGATTGAGTGGGCCCGCAAAGCGGCGCACACCATCCGGCATGTAGCCCGCTGGCACGATCAGGCAGGATGGCGCAGAGGTGCGATAGGTGTAGCCTGGCACCGGGGCCGTCGTCATGTCATCGGTGCGACGCGTGGCCGGCGACAGCAGCTGCCGGATCGAGCGGTCGAACACGGCGAGCCGGTTTTCGACACAGGGCAGATAGGGATCGTTCGGATCGACCGCCGGGCAGCTTGCGCCGTAAGCAGCCCCCGCCCCGCCATAGGCTGCAACGTCATAGGTCCCCTGGTAATGGCTGTCCTCATGGCCCAGCGAATTGTTGAGGAAGAAGGGGGCGGTCGACCAGAGACTGACGAGTGACGGCGGCCGCAGATAACCCCGGCCGTTGCCGAGCGACTTCAGCGGCATGGTAGCGCCCGAAACCGGGTGATTGACCGCAAGCTCACGCGGGGGCGGCAAGGACTTGTAGCTCGATGACGTAAAATTGTCCCAGATGTCGCCGGAAAGCCCATTGGTGGCAAGCGCGCTGCAGGCATTGGTGCCAACCACGTCGATCGGCACCCGCCGCTCGGTCGAGAGATAGTTGCCGTCAAGGAACGTTTCCCGCCCGGCGGCATCGCGCCCCGTGACGAGATCGACCATGCCTTTCTTGAACTCGGCCGATTGCGCCCATGTCCAATAGCGGTCCCAGCATTCGCGGTAGCGCGGTCCGGCGCCTCCGCCCGTGCAGATCCCATTGTCCACGCCGAATTCGGCGGGCGGCACGGGCTGCTTGCTCGAATGGCAGGCGGCACAATTTTCCGCAAAGACCACCTTGCCGCGCTCAACCGTGCCCGAAGCGCGTGCAGCGAGGTGTGCCGCGCCTCCGGGAGCGTCTGCCAGACGGTCGGCGCGCGCGGTGACGAGGAAGAAGATCGCCATGTCGGCGGTCATGTCCTCCGTCGCACCCCAATAGGCGGAATTCTTCTGCGCGTCGGCGATGCGGATCGGCGATATTTTCTGGCCGCCGAGGAAGGGGCGGAAATGCAGGAGCCACTCCTCGCTGAAGAGCCCAATGTTGAGATAGACGCGGTTGAGCGCGCCGAGCGTCCCGACCGAATCGGCGCCGTCCTTCAGCACGCGCATCGAGGCGACATCGCCGCTGCCTTCGTCGTAAAGCGAGCTGAGGGCGCTTGTCTGCGGGTAATCCTGGAACTGCTTGTTGTCCCGTTCGCCGCCCTCCAGGCGCTCGTGTCCCGGACCGGCCGCGATCCCGAGCCGCGCGGCAACTTCATAGACCGCGTTCATGGTCCGTGGATTGTTCATGTAGTCGGTGGAGACAAGCGACGTGTCGAGCGATCCGGGAGGGTTGGTGTGGAAGAGCTGGAACAGGAAATTTCCCTCGTTCGGCGCGGGCTCGCCGGCCTCTTTGCGCGGCTGCGTGTTCCAGAAGAAGATGCGCTCCACCCAGAAATACTGGGCACCGGGGTTTGACGAAAGCTCTGTCCAGTCAGGTTTTTCCGGATCCTTGGGCGGATTGATCGGATTCGGTCCGACATGGCAGAAAGCGCAGGACATGCCGACGCGGTAGGGACGGACGAGGTCCTTGTCGTTGTAGTACTTCTCATCGTTGTAGTAGCGCACCGGATCCCATTTCTTCGCCGCTTCGGCGTCGAAATCTGGATTGGGGAAGAGCCGAAGACCGACGACCCCGCTCGGCTTTCCGTAATAGGAGCCTGCTGGCATTGTCTCGCCCTTGAGCCATTCACTCTTGCCGCGCGCTCCGATGACGACTCCAGGGTGGCGAGCGTCCGCTGCCTCATTGCCGCCGAATGGATCAGGCGCGCAGTCTTCGAGACGTTCGTCGAGCCAGAGACCATGCTTGTCGGGCGCCTTTGCTTGGTCGAAGCACGGCTCGTTGACCAAGCCGAGCCAGCGCCATCGGTTCCACCGACCATAGGCCTGTTTCGGGGGCGACGAGATGATCTTCAGAAGATCGAAGGAGCCGATCGCCGTGCGTGCCGCAAAATCCCAGAAACGGTCGTTGCCGCCTGTCCAAACGATCCAAGCGTTCTGCCCACGGATCGCGGCCTGGCGCACGGCCTCGGGCTCGAGGCCGGTCGCCTCGGCGACTTGCCTGATTTCTGCCGGATAGTCGGCGCCCGGTGCCGGCGGCAGAAGGAGGCCTTTGTCCATGGCCGCGAAATACGGCTCCGCTGCCGCACGAAAGTCGCTGCGGCTGAGACCGGCGCGTTTGGCCTCGTCCTCCACGGTGCCAAACGCATCGGCATCGGGTTCAACGAGAGCCCGCACGATCAGAACCGCGCCGACGACAGCCACCACGGCCAATCCGACCACAGTTGCAGCTGTCCAGGCCAGGAAGCGCTTGATCCGTTGCTTGAGCGTCATCGTTTGCCTCCCGTTCCAGCGGTCAAAGCGTCTTGAGATAAGCGAGGAGGTCTTCCTTCGCCGTCGCAGGCAGGTCCGTGCCCCAGAGATGTCCCGTATTGCCGTTGCCCGGCAGCGCAGTGTCGTAGAGCGAGCCGTAGCGCTCACCATCCGTGCCGGCAGCGCTGACGAAACCGCCGTTCTCCGGGTCGATCAGGTCGTAGCCGCGATAAAAGCGGCGCGGGCGTTCCACCGGCGGATCGAGCAGCGCCTTCAACGTCGGAACGCTGCCGTTGTGCAGGTAGGGGCCGCGCAGCCAGAGTCCCTTAAGACCGGTGGCCGCATATCCTTCGGTCTTCTGAAAGTTCACGAAGCCCCACTTGTAATCGGACTCGTAATCCGCGTAGCGCTGTCGTGCGGCCGGGGTCCACATGTCGAGGCGATGCCGATCGGTGCCGACCTCGACGATCGAGATGGGCGTGCGGTAGCGCGCCCCGCCGGGCTCGTGGCAAACGGCGCACTCGGCCTGGTAGATCGCACGGCCGGCGTCGACCGCCGCCGTTTCGACCCGATAGGGGTCGCCGATCGGCCGCGCGCTTGAGAACGGCGACGGCGGGGGCGGCTGCAGACGCACGAAATCGCTCATCCGATCGAGCGTCGGCTCGGTCCGCGGGAAGGACTTGTAGGTCATTCCGTCGCCGATCGCTCCCGACAGGACCGTCTCGCGCAGATCCGTCTGCAGCCCATCCCAATGGAGGGAGAAGCGGCGCTCGTTGGTCGCTTCTAGCTCGCCGAGCGACCACAACGGCATCATGTCGGAGTTGCCGATCGTGCCGTCGTCGGGCAGGCGAAGGTTCTGGAACTTCACCGGATTGAACGGGTCGATCCGTCCAGGTCCCCAATCGGGGCGGCTTTGCATCCAGGCAAAGGTCCGTCCCTGCTCCTGCAGCGCCGCCCACGTGGCGGGTATCAGAAGGAAACGATAGAGCGCACGTTCCCAGAGCGGCATGTCATAGATCGCTGTGATCTCGGGCATGATCGCGTCGGCGTTAAAGCGCGAATCGGCGCCGGCGGCAATCAGGAAGCGGATATAGGCTTGCGGGTTGACCCGGGCCCCGGCCCCCGCGCTGACGAGCGTCGGGGGATCGTCCGCCGACAGCCGATAGCTCCCCTGGTGGCAGAAGGCACAGTTCGGCGCTACGCGGGGAATGACGCCGAGCGTACTCACGGAGAGGCCGACCGGCACCGGCTCGCCCCTGACCCAAAAGAGGCCGAATGCGCTGTAGCCGTCCTTGTTTGCCGGCAGGTGCTCGGGAAAAAGTTGCGGCAGCACGCGCCAGATCCAGTAGGGCAGCCCTTGCGTCTCCTCGTTGCCGATCGAGCCGTGATTGAAGACCTTCGCAAGATCGTTCGTTCTTGGCTGCGCCACAGGCCGGAACAAAAGCAGGTACGCCGCGGAGGCCACAGCAACGAGGACGATCAGCACGCCCAGCAGAACCTTCCAGAAACGCCGCCGTCTCCTCCTCATATTCCCCTCCCGCTGGCTATATCCTGCTCCAGGCTGACGATGTGCAGCAGGCATATGAGGCTGGCGATCCCGATCGAACCGTCGAGCAGCACGCCCGCCAGGAAGCCAACCGGCTGCCCGAACGCAAAAACCGCGAGAAAGAAGAACACTGACCCAAAGGTGCGCGAGGGGAAGACGGCGAGCCAGGCGAAGATGCGATAGCGGTCGATGTCGAACGTCGCAGGGATGTAGAAGATCGACAGGATGCCGAGGAGCAAGCCGGAGAAACGCGGCCAAATCAGTTGCTGCGCCGGCACATCGAAAAGATCGAGGATCCAGTGCGGCCAGAAGACGAGCGGCACCACGAATGCAAAGTTCAGCAGGATGCCGATCCAGACGAGGATGGCATGCCGTGTCTTCCACTTGGTGAGCGATTGGGCGTGGATCATAGCGTTTTCATGTACTCGATGAGGGCGTCCTTGGCCGATGCGGGCAGATCGGTCCCGTAACGCGGGCCTTCGTGACCGGTGTTGGCGTTTCCAGGACGTGACGTGTCATAGCGAAAGAGCGTCCCGCCCTGCGCAGCCCCGTCCGTGCGATAACCGACCCGCTGAAGGTCAAGCTCGTCGCTGCCGCGGTACCAGACGGAGGGGCGCCGACTGCTCGGCTCAAGCAGATCGCGCAGCGTCGGAACGGAGCCGTTATGAAGGTAGGGAGAACGTGCCCAGATGCCGTCGAGCGGATGGTTCGCGTAGCCTTCCGTCTTGTGGAACCGCTGGAAGCGCCAGGGATAGCCGGCATAGAGGAGATTCTGCGCGGCGACGAAATTGTCGGTATAGGAGGCCCAGCGACCTGGATCTGTTCCGATTTCGGCGAGCGGTTCGACCTTGCCAAGCCGCGGGTAGCGGTTGGTGTCGTAGTCATATCCGTGGGGCCCGCGTTGGCCGTGGCACTCGGAGCAATATCGGACGAAGAGATGTTCGCCCTCGGCAAGCTTGGCCCGGTCGATCTTGTCGGCGGCGGGAAACCTGGGCGGCTGCAGATCCCACATCCACCTCTCGATCCGCCCAATCGATCGTCTATCGACCGTCACCGGCGTCACGCCGGCGCCGAGGGCGGCGCTCAGGTTGCGCTCGGCGACCGAGTCGTTGTTGCCGTCCCAGTGGAGGTTCATGCCTTCACGCGGGCGCTGCTGCCAGATCGCGGGATAGTCCGATGAGCCGTTGAGCGCCGCGCCGCCGATGTTTCCGGGACCCATCGGAAAATTGAACTGGATCGCTTTGTAGGGATTGAAGGTGTCCACCCGACCCGGGCCCCACGGCTCCTGACGGGAGACGAATGCGAGCCGATTGCCGAGGTCGAGGAAAGCATACTTCACGCGCGGAAAGACGATGTGGCGATAGATGGTCCGTTCGAATACGTTCAGGTCGCCGCCGACCTCGTCGCTGTTGATCGCCGCGATCAGCGCATCGGCGTTGAAGCCCGGGTCCCGCCCGACGTCGATCAGAAAGGTGATCAACTCCTGCAGCCTGAGATTGTTGGACGGGGCGCCGGGTATCATGTGCTGTTCGGTCTCACCCGGCAGGCGATAGGTGCCGACGTGGCAGACCGAACAGTTCAGCCAGACCCGTTCCACGCCCGAGACGACACGCCGCGAAACGCCGATGGGAAGCTCCGCGTCCGGTGACTGATAGAGAAAGCCGAAACGGCGATAGCCCTCTTTGCCAAGACGACTCCTGTACATCACAGGCAGCGCCTTGAAGACCCAATACGGCGGGCCGGTGGCGACCTCGCTGCCGATCGACCCGTGCAGGAAGTGTTCCGTCTCGTCCTCGAAAGCGAGCACGTACTGGTTGACGAACAGGAGGTAGTAGCCGATCGCCAGTGCAACGAACGCCAGAATCAACAGTCGCCAGCGCCGCGCGCGCGACACAGCAACTTCTACGGGAGTGAGGCGATCGTCGTCCCTGCTCATCTCGCATGCTCCAACGGGCGCCGCGCGGAAGCGGCGGTTCAGTGGAAGGTGGGCGGCTCGAAAACAGACATGACCTCGGCGATCATTCGCCGATGGCGCTCCTCGAAGCTGTCGCCGTCGAAGCGGCTGAGCTCATAGCAGCCGAGCGGATTTTCGAGATCGTTGATAAGACACCTGTTGCAATAGGTGCATTCTCGCTTCGGCTCGGGGCCGTTCGCCCGCGCGAGGATCTTCGGCAGATCGTTGTTGGCAATCAGCGGCCGCGCCATGCTCACCGCGTCGCAGGCGCCCGAACGGATCGCTCCGGCGATCTTGTCGGCGTGTTGAAATCCGCCCGTACAGAGAACCTTGATGTCCGGATCGACGTCGGCAATGGCGTCGGCGATCGCACGCGCATAGTCGAGATTGATGCCCTCGATGACCCTTCCGCGCCGCCATCGCCACCATTGCCGGAAGAGGCGCGCAGCCAGAGGATTGGTAAAGATCGCATAGTTGAACCGCGTCCGCGTGCCCTGGGAAATCATCCCGTCGTACCAGCGCTCAAGGTCGCGCATCGGCAGGTCACCGGGGGGGTTTCGGGGATGCGGGAAGGTTGAGCCGCTCGAGACATGAAATGCGTCGACACCCTTGCCGCCATCGAGCAGGAGGGAACAGATCTTGATCGTTTCATCGAGGGTGTTGCCCTTGGGGATCCAGGGATAGAGCCAGTCGTTATGGTCAACGCCGTTGATCTTCATCTGCAAATGAAAATCCTGCCCCACCTCCCGGCGGATGGCGCGAACGATCTCCAGTACGAATCTGGCGCGCCCCTCCCAGTTGCCACCGTATTCATCCGTGCGGTCATTGATGCCGGAGCTCAAGAACTGAGTGATCAGGTAGCCGTTGGCGCCGTGCAATTCGACGCCGTCGAGGCCGGCTTCCCGCGCCCGGCGTGCGCCCTGGGCGAACTGCTCGACAACTTCGGCGATCTCCGGTTTCGTCATCGCCTGTGAAAGCAGGCCATGGAAATAGTCACTCTTGCTCGTCGAACTCAGTCCCTTGTTGTAAAGGTTCTCGACCCCGCCGAAATCCTGCTGCCGCCCGGAGTGGCTGAGCTGCATGATGAAGCGACAGTCGTGCGTGTGCACGCGCTCACCGACCGCCCGCCAGAAGGGAATCTTGTTGTCGTCGTCGATCATCGCGTAGCGCACGAGGATGCGCCCGCGGACGGCGACCGGTGTGAAGGAGGAAATGATACAGCCCACGCCTCCCCGCGCGAACTTTTCTTCCCAGTTCAGCCGAGCGTTCCCGCCATGTCCGCTGTACTCATCGAACATACCGGAAACATTCGAGCGGAATAGCCTGTTCTTGACTTCGAGCGCGCGGAATTTCAAAGGCTTGAAAATAACGGACGCGTTATCTTCATGACTATACTCGCTGTCTGGGTTCATGTTTGCGGCTCCACGGTCTTATATTGACCGCAACAAGCATCATGTCGACACACGGTCACATGCCTGCATCACAACAGAATTCACGCTTGATATTTTTACGTTAAAATAGTATACGCTGATGTGCAAATCAAGAACAATTCTAAGACAATCATGAATTTTAGGTAAATCATATTAACGAGATTGCATGTTCATAGATTTCAATAAAATTATAGGGGTATTTTTTGGACTGAACTGCGAAATGTTTTATGACATAGTGCTGTTTGTGGGAGTGGTGACGGAATATGGGCAAGAACATTCTGGTCTTCTCGGACGGCACAGGTCAAGCGGGCGGGTTGATGCCTGACGAACGGCGCAGCAACGTGTACAAACTGTTCAGAGCGACGCGCTGCGGCCCCGATTCCCGGGTCGATCCAGACAAGCAACTGGCCTTCTACGATCCCGGTCTCGGATCGGCCTCGGACGGCGAGTATGTCCGGGTCGGCTTCGTCCGGAAGATTTACAACGTTCTGGCGCAAGCAACGGGGCTTGGCATCACCAGGAACATCATCGACTGCTACACAGCGATCCTCCAGGCCTGGGAGCCGGGCGACAGGATATTCCTATTTGGTTTCAGCCGGGGAGCGTACACGGCAAGGTGCGTCGGCGGTGTGTTGTCGCTGTGCGGCGTGCCGACGACGATGGGCGACGGCACGCCGCTCAAGCGGGATGCGAGATCGGCGCGGGCAATCGCCACCGAAGCCGTCAGATCGGTTTACCAGCACGGCGCCACCAGAAAGAGCGACCGGCTCGCGATGCAGCGAAAGGAACTCGCCGCACAGTTCAGGGCACGCTATCATTCGAAGGACGCAGATGGGCGGGCGAACACGGTTCCCTATTTCATCGGCGTCTGGGACACTGTCGGCGCCCTCGGCATAAACCGGCTCCAGCAGGTTCTGGTGTTGAGCGGCGCGGCAGCCTTGTTCGCTTTCCTGTCCTGGCTCGCATGGTGGATCATGCCGATATCGGTGAGCCTAGGAAGCTGGCTCGCGCTCTCATTGTGCGCGGTCGGTCTGATCGCACTCATTTGGTATCTGCAGGCGCACTTGAAATGGACGATGGGACTGAAGGTACCCTGGTGGCAAACGATCCACCTCACCGGATGGCGGATGCAGTTCTACGACACAATTCTGAACCAGCGCGTCTCCTACGCCAAGCATGCCCTTTCAATCGACGAGAACCGCGCGACTTTCGCGCGTGTGCCGTGGACGGACCAAGAGGATCTCATCGATCCCGACAGGGAGGAGAGCTGGTTCGAGCAGCTTTGGTTCGCGGGCGTCCATTCGGACGTCGGCGGGAGCTATCCCGAGAACGAGTCGAGGCTCTCCGACATTTCGCTCGATTGGATGGTGGAACGGGCAACCAGCATTCCCTATCCGATCATCATCGAGCGAAACTGGCTGAACCTGTTTCCGTTGGGCGGTGCTGCCCAGCACGACGAGTGCAAAAGCGGTCGGTTAAAATGGAAAAGGGGCGTTCGGGAAATACCGTCCGATGCGCCGCTGCATCCATCGGTTATCGCACGCTTCAAGCTGCCCGGTGTCATCCAGTACGACGAGTTTCGTGCCTATAGGCCCGAAGGCTTGAGAAACCACCGCGAGGTCTCGTCATACTACGAGCCTGCTGGCTGATGAGGCTCGATCTCCTGCTGCCAAAGCGGCCTGCGACCAATCATTCGGGGAAGTCGATGACCAGACTATTGCGCGCGCCCATCCGTCGATATCTCCTCGCGCTACTTTTTCTTGCAGGCGCACTTTCCTGCGCGAACTCATCACGCGCCCAACATCGCGTCCTGGAAGACAGGCCCTTCGAGATCATGGGCGTTCGAATTGCCAAGAGCGGCAGCGTGCAGCTTGCCGATCTTTCGACGAATTCCTACGACCTTCTGGAACAGAGCACCTATATCCCGGCGGGCACAACCCTGCTTCTTCTGAAGCAGACGAAGAAGGACCGGAAGGGCCGAGGACTGAACCTGTCGGTCACGTCGACCGGGCTGCTGGTCTATGTCCGCGTCGACGGAACCCATTATATTTCCGCCGACGATATCGAGCGCCGGATGGGCGAGAACCGGGCGGTCGCGATCGCCCAATCGAAATTCGAAGTCACAACGCGACACTACGGCGTGATCACGATTACACCGACAGAGATCTATGCTTTCAAGTACGCGCCGGGCGACAAGATCGAGATTCGCGTCGGCAGGGAAAAGATGGGCGATCAGTGGAGCGAGGACGAGGAGGTCATGGTGAACGTCGACGACTTTGCCATTGTCGATGCGGACCAGCTCCGATCCGACGCAATCGCCGAGCCATTCCAGGCTTATGATGCGATCAAGGACCTCAAGAGCATCCTGGAGACGGCCGAAAGCTTGAGTAGCGAAGAGCGCAACAAGTTTGTGCGCGTGCTGCAGAACGGCCGCCTGGTGCACGATAAGGCCTGCAACGACGAAATCGAAATCAAGGCCGAGGCCGATGCAGGTGTCGCTTTCGATACGGACAGCGTTTTTTCGCCATTGAAGGCGAAACTCGGCCTTTCGGGCAAATACAGCCAAACCACAAAGTTCCTATCCGGAACCGAGCTCATGGTCAGAAGATATGCGCGTGCCGGTGAGGTTGTCGAATTCAAGCAGGAACAAATCTACAAGGACGGTGATTGCCGCAAACCGCTAGAGCGCCAAAGACTGACGATCGCACAGCACAACGACAAGAGCGCCGAAATTGACTCAGCCAATCCCGCAGGCTTGCAGCTAACCTCGACTTTTCTACCGCAATATAGCTGCCGTGACGAATACATGAAACTGTTGGACTATTACGTTCTGCAGGAGAACCTGTCTTATGATGCAGCGGTCCTGGCAATCGCGTATTTCAGCCGCTACAGGAACCCGCAAAATGCGTCTGCCTGCGCGAATTGATCCTACCTCGATCATCACTCGAAGGCCCTGCATCGCATATCGCCAGCGGCGGCCGCCTCACAGGATATGCGACACATTTTTCAACTCTCTTAGCTCTGCCAGTGCGCGACATGGCCAAGATTCCCGTTTGGACCGGCAGTGGGAAAGGACCTCGATGGACATTGGACGAAGGAAGACCGCACTCGTCACAGGCACATCCTCCGGGATGGGGAAGGAAATTGCCAAGCGGCTGATAAAGGAAGGCTACCAAGTCTACGTGGCGGCGCGCCAGATTGAGAAAATGCAAGATCTGGCAGGGCTCGGAGCGACCCCACTGCGCATGGACATCTCCAGGGATGATGAGATCAGAGAAGCGGTCGAAATCATTCTCAATGAAGTCGGCGGCGTCGACGTGCTTGTGAACAATGCCGGTTTCGGCCTGTATGGGCCGATCGAAGAGGTCGGCATTGAAGAGGCTCGCTACCAGTTCGAAGTCAATGTCTTCGGCACAGCGCGCCTGACGCAGCTTCTTCTGCCGACAATGCGGGAAGAAGGATCTGGCACGATAGTCAATATTACCTCAATGGGTGGCAAGATCTACACGCCGCTCGGGGGATGGTATCACGCCACAAAGCACGCGCTCGAAGGATGGTCGGATTGCTTGAGACTTGAGCTTGCTCCGTTCGGCATCAAGGTCGTGATCATCGAGCCGGGCCTGATCAAGACGGGTTTCGGGGACGTGGTGGTCGAGGGTCTCGCGAAAAGATCAGGCGGAGGCCCTTATGCCGAACTCGTGCAGAGCGTGACCCGGTCCACAAGGGAGGCCTATGGACACGGCCGCAGTAGCGATCCGAGCATGATCGGCGACGTCGTGGCGAAGGCGATTAAGGCGAGAAAGCCGCGCACGCGCTACGTTGTCGGAAAATACGCCAAGCCGATGATCATGCTCCGAAAATGGCTGGGAGATCGCATGTTCGATCGGATCATCATGCTTCAGATGCGGTAGAGCATGATTAACGTCCCCCTTGTCTGCAAATTCGTCCAGCGCTGATGGTTACCTCAAGAAGGGGAAGGACGCGTGTGACGCCACTTCTGCAGCGTCTGCTGCCGATGATCTGACGTCCTCTCTCAAAATCCAGAGTTGAGCCGCTTGTTTGCGAAGACACGCCCCGGCCCGCACGTGACTTGATAGTCGGCCCTGAACAACGGCTAAATCATTGATCTTCTGGCGGTCGG
>NZ_AUTC01000209.1 GCF_001461695.1 Sinorhizobium fredii USDA 205
GATTCGCCCGCGCTTCTTGAAGGCGGCCGAGCTTCCCTCGAGCGCGTTAGAAAACTCTTCATGGATAATCTCGACCGCGCGAGTGAGCTCGCGCTGCTTCTTCTCCGGCAGATGTTCGAGGCTCGATCTCATGCCCAACCGATAGGACAAAGCCGATTCGCCGTCTACTGCCTGAATTCATTGGAATTTGAGCAGTGAGGTCACCTGTGTTGCTGAACGTGCCTTGCTACAGTCGCGTCTCGACCCGGCGCTTCGTTGAATCAGGGAGAAAGATCTTAATCGTCCCCACGGGTTTGCCTTCATTCGCAAACCAAACGTTACACCTCACGATGACGCCGCCAGGGAGATCGACAAAGATTGCCAAGACTGCATTTCTCGTAGGCGCGGCGTGCGAAAGGCTGTCGATAGCAAGAGCGGAGCGGGACGAGGGCGCGCCAAGGGTCGCTTTGCCGTCCTTGTGGGTGAGGTCATGCTTTGGGTGGCCGCTTTCAAGCGGAGCAGCTTGCCGGGGGCAGTCGGTCCCGGGTTCCGCCCTTCGGGCGGCGCTCACGCTAACCCTCCTGCGGCTGCCCTTTTAACCGGTCAAGCTGCGCGCGAACGGGCTTCGGCGCTAAAGCGCCTGCGCCTGGTACGCTCTTTTTTAGTTGGCACTCACAACCCTAAAATTATCAGTCGTGATGCCGAGATCGCAACCGGGGTCGCCATACGACTGGGACCTTCGAAGAAGAAGCTTGGAATCCGAAGTCGTGCACCGCACGGCATCTGTCGATGCGAATTCAAGCCGGCCTAAACCCTCTAGCCTCCACGGACTGAATGCCGCTGCCCACCTGCTGCGGATATGGCGGTCAACCGCACGCCCGCTGTTTAAGGAAAATAGCGACGAGTGGGTCGAATTCACAGATTTCCCCTTTATTTTCGGTGCACTAGTTGGGCCTAGTGACGTCGGAAACAACAAGCGCGCCTGCCTTTTTCGCGGCCCTGACCAGTCGCTTGTCTCGTGTCCACAACTCAGCGCGGCTGTCGATGAGAGTTGACGCGAGCAGGTGGGCGTCCGTGTAGCCTATACCCATGCTGTAAAGTTGGTGTTCATCGATCATTGCCATCACTTCATCATGCGTAGCGACAGTGACCTCCCGCTGGACCGCCAAGAACCCGAGCGTAACCTCACGGTTGCGCAGGCTTCCCAAGGCAAGCTCGCCAAGTATGGCCGGATGGCAAAGCAGCATATCGTTTTTTATCGTTTGGATTAGTTGTGGGTCAGCTTGACGGAAGTGGTCGATCCAGATTCCAGTATCGGCTAGCCTCACTTTTCGGCCCGCCTACGCGGGCCAGCCTCGGCGTCGGGCATAGTGCCACCCAAGGCAACGAGACGCTTGCCTGCTTCCACCCGGACCAACGTTTCCAGTGCTTGCCGAACGACCGCCGCCGTTTCCTTCGTGCCGGTCAGGGCCTTCGCCTTTTCCATCAGGCTATCGTCTATATTGATGGTTGACCGCATGTTTTGCTCCAATCGCCGCATCAAAAATAGCACCAAATCGTGCTATTTTCAACGCGCGCCCCATGAGGAACCCATGCGGATTGTAACACGGACAGGTGGAGGCTCGCGGATCAGCCGCATTCGCGCGGGAGTATCTCTGCGTCGGCTACGCGTAAGACCACGACCCATGGATCGACTGGAATCGGGCGAGGTGCTGATCGTCACCAAGTTCGACCTGCGGGGTCGCATTCTTTACGAGCCTACATCTTCTCAATGGCAATTTTCTTCAGCAAGTCGATATCGTGCACTCCATTCTGGTAGATCGTAAAGAGCCTTGAAGCGAGGGCTTCCGCCCCTTCGCTTTCGGGAGGGATACGATATTCTTCCAGCAACTGATCGAACGCTTGGCTGATCATAGCTACTTCTGCAGGGGAAATCGGTCGCTGTTCCAACGGGTAGCGCCTTCGAGTGGGCGAGAGCAGCGTCATCTCCCAGGTACAGGCATCCCGCTTGAATAGCCGATGATGACCGATGCTACATGGCATGATGCCGTTTCGCACGTAGCTTTGTAGGCCTAAATAGAATGGTCGGCGCGCACAGCGTAAACGGGCGAGGCTTGCGTTTCGTAGATGATCGATCGGGAGATTGCGGCCTCTTTGCAAAGAGAGCCCCTCGGCCAGCATTCCGAACCTCGGGTGGAGGTGTATGTTTCAAGGATTCAGGCAAGATCGCGCAGGAGTTTTCCAGCAGCGGAAAGCGGCATTGCCTCGATACCGTCCCTTAGAGGAAATATTTCCGAACCTGGATAAACGACGAGGCGTTTGTCGGGGTCTATTGCTTCGCAGGCAAGGTAAAATCCCTTTTCCACTTTTGGAGCGAGGCTGCGTTTGATCTCGATTGCCCAAGGGCGAGCCCCGGGAGGCTTTATGAGGAGATCGATTTCGGCTCCGGCCGCTGTGCGGTAGAAGTTCAAGTGACTGCCATAGGGCGCTGCCGCGGCTAATGTCTCGATAACGAAACCCTCCCAGCTTGCGCCGGCGACGGGATGTCCAAGGACCTGCTCATGGTTTGCCAGTCCGAGGAGGGTGTGAGTCATCCCGCTATCTCGAACGTAAACGCGGGGTGATTTAACCAAGCGCTTGCCTACGTTGGAATGCCAGGGCTCCAGGCGCCGCACAAGTAGCAAATCAACGAGCAGGTCGAGGTAAGTCGCTACAGTCTTGCCGTCGACCCCGAGCGAGCGAGCAAATTCTGCGGCATTGAGAAGTCCCGACTGATGATGGGCGAGCATCGTCCAGAAGCGCCGGAGCGTCTCGGCTGGAATGCGGGGGCCGAACTGCAGGATGTCCCGCTCCAGGTATGTTCGGATGAAGTCCTGCCTCCAGCGCTGGCTTAACCGGTCATTGGCGGCAAGGAAGCTGTCTGGAAACCCACCTCTTACCCAGAGAGGGATGATATCTTTATCGGCGACCTCTAGACCGTCGATTGGGTGCATCTCCAGATAGGCGATGCGGCCCGCGAGGGTTTCCCCGGATTGTTTCAACAAGTCGATGGAGGCCGATCCAAGCAAGAGGAACTGTCCGGTCCTTCTACCCGATCGCCGCGCGCGATCGATCAGTCCACGCAGGTTTTGAAAGAGGTTCGGGAGGCGATGGACTTCATCGAGAATGACGAGCTTGTCCACGTGTTGCTCGAGGTAGAGCTCCGGTTCGCTGAGCTTGGCGCGATCAGCATCGGACTCAAGATCGAGGTAGACCGAGGGACGCCGCTTAGCGATAGCGAGTGCAAGAGTCGTTTTCCCCACCTGTCGCGGGCCGATAAGCGCGACGGCGGGGTTTGCATTGACAAGTTCTATCAGCGTGGTGGTTATATGGCGGTCAATCATCCTTGCATTTATGGAATATGATTCCAGAATTGCAAGGTTCATTTGGCTTCGCGGGGCGTAAAATTGCGTCCAGTCTCACGGATTCGCCGCGAACTCGCTTTTTAACGCTTTTAGCTCTCTCTCCCTGCCCACGAATTTCAGATCCGCCTCCGCTTAATCCAGAGGATTATAATCTGCATTATAATAATTTAGATTATATTGCGTTAATGATGGATGCCGACGGCGCGATCGATGCAAAGGTGATCGCTGTATTTCCCGACGCCACCAGCCACTGATCTGAACCGAGCGATCGAACGCGTTCATCCAGACGGGCTGCCATAAGATGAAATGGGAGTGCGACGAAGGTTGACGCGGCTCCCGATGCGCCACCTATACTATGAAGAAGTCTGCGGCGGTCAGGCCTAAATTCGTGCCGACCGTCGCGAAATGAACTGAACCGCCGGCGGCACTCCCGTTGCTGTCGTAAAACAGTTTGCCGGTGTCGCTCTCATAGATGATCCGGTCGCTGCCATCGGCCGCCAGGCCGGTGGTGTTCTTGACGAACTGCGCCGCGGTCAATGTTCCCGTGCCCACAATTGCCGTGAAGACAGCGTTTTCCAGCCGGATCGTGTCATTAGCGACGTTGAAGTCAGTGATGCTGTCCACGTTGGTCGAGGCGCTCAGCGTCGAATTGAAGAAGAAGGTGTCGTTGCCAAGTCCTCCGGTCAGCTTGTCGCTTCCCGCCCCCCCGTTCAGAATGTTGTTGCCGCTGTTGCCGAGCAGAGTGTTTGCGAGGCCGTTGCCGGTGCCATTCAGCGCAGTCGAGCCGGTGAGGGCGAGGTTCTCGACGTTTGTAGCGAGCGTCAGGCTGACGCTCGACTGGGCGGTGTCGGTGCCGCTGCTGGCTGCCTCGGTGACGACGTCGCCAGCGCTATCGACGACATAGGTGTCGTTGCCGAGGCCACCGATCAGCCGGTCGGCGCCGCCGCCGCCGTTCAGGACGTTGTTGCCGGCATTGCCAGTCAGGGTGTTGGCGAGGCTATTGCCGGTGCCGTTGAGCGCCGCCGAGCCGGTGAGGGTGAGGTTCTCAACCTCGGCCGCGAGCGCCACGCTGACGCTCGACTGGACGGTATCGGTGCCACCAGCGGCCGCTTCGGTGACGACATCACCGGCATTATCGACGACATAGGTGTCGTTGCCGAGGCCGCCAATCAAGCGGTCGGCGCCGCCGCCGCCGTTCAGGACGTTGTTGGCGTCATTGCCGGTCAGGGTATTGGCGAGGCCGTTGCCGGTACCGTTGAGCGCTGCCGAGCCGGTGAGGGTGAGGTTTTCGATCTCGGCCGCGAGTGTCAGGCTGATGCTCGACTGGACGGTGTCGGTGCCGCCGCCGGCCGCTTCGGTGACGATGTCGCCGGCATTGTCGACGACATAGGTGTCGTTGCCGAGCCCGCCGATCAGCCGGTCGGCGCCAGCGCCGCCATTCAGGACGTTGTTGGCGGCATTGCCGGTCAAGGTGTTGGCCAGGCTATTGCCGGTACCATTGAGCGCTGCCGAGCCGGTCAGGGTGAGATTCTCGACCTCGGCCGCGAGTGTCAGGCTGATACTCGACTGGACGGTGTCGGTGCCGCCGCCGGCCGCTTCGGTGACGATGTCGCCGGCATTGTCGACGACATAGGTGTCGTTGCCGAGCCCGCCGATCAGCCGGTCGGCGCCGGTGCCGCCGTTCAGGACGTTGTTGGCGGCATTGCCGGTCAAGGTGTTGGCAAGGCTATTGCCGGTACCATTGAGCGCTGCCGAGCCGGTCAGGGTGAGATTCTCGACCTCGGCCGCGAGTGTCAGACTGATGCTCGATTGGACGGTGTCGGTGCCGCCCCCGGCCGCTTCAGTAACGACGTCGCCGGTATTGTCGACGACATAGGTGTCGTTGCCGAGGCCGCCAATCAAGCGGTCGGCGCCGGTGCCGCCGTTCAGAACGTTGTTGCCGTCATTGCCTGTCAGCGTATTGGCAAGACTGTTGCCGGTACCGTTCGACGCCGCCGAGCCGGTGAAGGTGAGGTTCTCGACGTTTGCAGCGAGCGTCAGGCTGATGCTGGACTGGACGGTGTCGGTGCCGCCGCCGGCCGCTTCGGTGACGATGTCGTCGGCATGGTCTACGACATAGGTGTCGTTGCCGAGGCCGCCAATCAGCCGGTCGGCGCCAGCGCCGCCGTTCAAGACGTTGTTGGCGCTGTTGCCGGTCAAGATGTTGGCGAGGCCGTTGCCTGTTCCGTTCAGCGCAGCGGCGCCGATGAGGGTGAGGTTCTCGACCTCTGCCGCTAGCGTCAGACTGACGCTCGACTGCACGGTATCGGTACCGCCGCCGGACGCTTCGGTGATGATGTCCGCGGCGTCGTCAACGACATAGGTGTCGTCGCCGAGGCCGCCAATCAGTGTGTCAGCACCGGCTGCGCCGTTTAGCGTATCGTTGCCCGCGCCGCCGTCGAGGACGTTGTCGGCGGCATTCCCTGTAAGTACATTAGCGAGACTGTTCCCGGAACCCTCGAGCGCCGCCGTGCCGGTGAGAGTCAGATTCTCAAGTTCCGCCGCGAGCGTCAGACTGATACTCGTCTGGACGGTGTCAGCCCCTTCGCCGCTTACTTCGATGATGAGATCGTTTGTGCCGTCAATGACATAAACGTCATCGCCGATGCCGCCGATAAGTTCGTCAGCGCCCGCGCCACCGTCGAGCGTGTCGTTGCCGGCGCCACCGGTGAGGGTGTTGGCCGCTGCGTTCCCAGTCAGCGCATTCGAAAGACTGTTGCCCGTTCCGCTGACGGTGGCCGATCCAGTCAACACGAGGTTTTCGAGGTTCGATCCTAGTGTGTAACTGCGGGCAGTCTTTACCGTATCGACACCCTCGTCGAGTTGCTCCGTGACGACGTCATTGACATTATCGACGATATACGTGTCGTCTCCATCGCCTCCGGCCATCATATCGCCGAGAGTGCCGCCGTCGAGGGTGTCGTCGCCGTCGCCGCCCTCGAGATAGTCGCTGCCGTCATTGCCGTTGAGGCTGTCGTCGTTGCCGCCGCCGTAGAGCTGGTCGTCGTCGGCGCCGCCGTTGAGCGTGTCCTTGCCCTCGTTGCCGAAGAGGTAGTCGTTGCCGGCATCGCCGTTCAGGGTATTGACGCTGTCGATATCGTCGGTGGTCCAGTAGGCGGCATAGAGGCTGTCGCCGTCGTTGCCGCCGTGGAGCGTATCGCTGCCGGCCTCGCCAAAGAGACTGTCCTGGCCGTCGCCGCCCGACAGCGTGTCGTCGCCGTCGTTGCCGATCAGCTGGTCGTTGCCGGCGTCGCCCGAGAGCGTGTCATTGCCGGTTCCACCGTAAAGCGCGTCGTCGCCGTCTTCACCCGACAGCGTGTCGTCGCCGTCAACGCCATAGGCGATGTTGTCCTTGCTGTCGAAGGACTGGACATCGTCGCTAGCAGTGCCCCTCCAAGCCACAAAATTATCAACGAAATCATCTTCATTAAGGGACTGGATGCCATTCAAGTAGAAGAGAAGATCCCCTTCGCTGAATTGGCCATCGTCATTCGCGTCGACCCAGACTTCGACCCGGCCGTTGACATGCTGCCATAAGACGTCTGCAAGGCCGTCTCCGACCCATTCCTCTGGCATCTGCACGCCATCTTGGCCGATGTTGTCGTGCACGAAGATCTGTGGCGCCTCTCCCGCGAAGACGAGCGGAAGGGACTGCCAGAAAGCGGGCAGATCGATCAGATCCCCGCCAGCGGCACCAGCACCTTCGAAATCGGTGATGACATCAATTAAGTTGGGATCGACTGGCGAACTGTCGCTTCTGGGAGTGCCCAAACCGAAGACGAAACGATCATCGCCTGATCCACCGGTTAGGGTATCGCCACCGAGGCCCCCGTTGAGAACGTCATTGCCATCGCCACCGTCAACGGTATCCTTGCCGTCGCCTGCGGTCAGCTGATCATTGCCGCTGCCGGCAATCAGAGTGTCTCCTCCGGCGCCGCCTGTGACGATTAGGCTGCCCCCGGCAACGTCCGAGCCATCCACCACAAGGATATCGTTTTCTGAAAGCGCCGAGCCATCGATCGTCAAAGTGGCGTCCTGCGCAGTTGCAACAGCGGCGTTATCCAGCTGTAGAGATACAGACGTGTCCCGCTGTATTTCTATTGTCTCGACGCCTGTAAGGGTTGTTGCCGTAAATTCTACAGCCGTTTCATCGGGACCTGAAACAATGAGCCGGTCCGAGCCGGCGCCGCCGTCGATCTCGTCGGACCCGTTGAGCGCGCTTCCCGCATAGATGACATCGTCGCCATCGCCAGCCGAAACAATATCGTCTCCGCCACTCCGGATGTCGATATAGTCGTTGGCGCTAGTACCGATCAGGAGGCCGGCGGCACTATCGAACAAAGCCACGCTTCCGTCTGCGAAGTTGAAGTTTGCAGACGAAAGGGATGACACATCCGTATTGAGCAAAGTGAAGGAGCCATAACTGGTCGATACAACGACGTCGCTTCCTTCCTGGGCAAAGCGCAGGTCGCGCGCCGGCAACCAGCCTTCAAAGCTGATAGAGTCCTGCGTTGACGAGAACGTGATGGAATTGCCAACAATCTCACTGAAATTAAAGACCTGCATTGCTGCCCCTCTCAAATCTTTTCAACTACGCTCTTGCAAGAACACATCGCCGGAACGTCGGTGCTGCTTGCAGGACGGCGTAAAAAAGCGATGACTTAAGAAAGCTCAACCATGAGAAGTGCCGGCCGCGCATCCCCCAAATGGGGGATGAACAAAAGCGATAAATCAGCAGCGTTGCGTCTGGGTGCGTCGATGAGGGCCACCGCATATGATCGAAGCATGCGTAGGTTATCCCACTGCGCGGCGCTTCGGCAGCTTGCCTTCCATTCGGGTGAGCTGAAGGCTCGATAAGCGCCCCCCATAATTCGAGCCTGACAAATGAGCTCTAAGCGGACTGCGTGGTTTGCTGACGCTTGGCGAGAATCTGCTGCTTACACACTGTCAACTGGACCGCCATCAATTGGCGATCCTAGCCGTCTGAGAGGAGCGATCTTCGCTGCTCGCGGAGAATGCGTTCCATCTTGCCGCTGACGACAAGGCACCGATCGTTGCGCCAGAATCCAGCGTTCCAAGATCTGAGTGATTGGTCTGCTGGTAGGCGTTGTTGAAGATCGATCAGGTCGCCAAACTGCGGATTAGACGCCAAAAATCCGCTAATGAGCGGCGTGCACTTTGTAGAACTTGCCACGAGAATGGTGGCTCTCCAGTAACTCGATATGCCGATGCCGCCTTACTAAGGAGGCAATCAACTTGTGCGAGCTGAACTGTTATGCGACCATGCGCTCGGTGGTTGAGGGGCACGTATGTATAAAAAGGCAGGAAACACCAGGTTCCATGAAGAACTGGTGGAGTTGATCTATGGATCGCTACTTGAACACGGCAAGTGGCAACAATTTTTAGATCATTTGAACGGTTCTATGCGTCATGGAAAGACGACGTTCATGTATCATGATGCCGTCGTGCGCAAAGGCTACTTTTCATTGGCAGCGGGATATACCGATGAAGAGATAACTGACTACAATAGATACTACAATCTGATAAACCCCTGGATGGCGAAAGCTGCGGTGCGCCCCGTCGGTAAAGGTGTTACCTCAGACTACATGTTCGATGCGCAACAACTCCGCAAAACAGAATTTTACAACGACTATCTGCGTAAAATCGGCCTCGAGGGTGGTGCAGGTATAACAATCTTCCGCGACAAGGGGCGTTCCTTTGTCCTCACATCGTTAATGTCGGCGCGGGATCACGAGGCGAGTGCGGACTTAGCGAAATTGCTTACCGAGCTGTCCCCCCACATTGCTCGCGCGTTCTCCTATTACCGGAAAGGCACTAAGGCCAGTGATGAAGCTAATTCGCAATGTACGCTCCTTGACTTAGCGGGGACCGGCTTGATCCTGATTGATGAAGACGCCCAACTGAAAACGCTCAACAAGACCGCAGAGCAGTTTATTGGTCAACGATGCGGACTACGCATTACGCCAACGAACCGGATCGTCTTCGAGAAGACCCGGCTCCAGGAGATGCTTAAGGACCTTTGTCAACGGCAATCGAGGGGTTCTGTATATCGCGCGGAGACCAGCAATACGATGAAGTCCTACGACATTACCATGGTCCGAATGCAGACGGACAAGATGCGCGAATTCTTGGCCGGCCCCTCAGTTGCGATACTGATCAAATTGCGCAGTGCTGCGGCCGAGTTTATCAATGAATTCGCCCTCTCCCCTGGTGAACTTCGTGTCGCCCGCGCAATAATCGGAGGAATGTCAGTTAGCGAAATCGCTTTGGAACGAGGGATTTCGCGCGAAACTGTAAGGACGCAATTGAAATCCATATTCTCGAAACTGGGAATCTCCAGCCAACTTGAACTGGTTCGACTCTTTCAGCCGAAATGATTGTCCCTGACCGGATCATGGATGAAGCGGGCAGAACGTGCTCGCCTATGTGAGCTTTCCCAAGTACACCGCAATCGACTGTACTGCGTAACTCTTATCGATAGGTACAACGGCGATGATCAAGAGGGCGCACCAAAATCGCCGGCTACTTTCCGGATAACGATGCAACCGTCCACGCTAGGCGCATTTGCTCCTCGAAGACAACGACGAATGGGCCGTGCAGCTGGCCCGCGACATGACGCTGGAAGCCATCAGGTCGATGAGCGACGATCCGCTCATCAACCTGCCCGCCGTGGCGCGCCAATCAGCGCAGCACTTCGGAGAGCGCGGCGACTGACGAGCTACGACTCTACACCAATTCCAGAGACACGGCCCTAATCAATACCCGCGTTGCCCGAAAGTTTTCATGCGTGTTCAAGGAAAAGCTGGACGGGGCGGGTGACAACATCCGGCATGCCGATGTTGGATCGCGCCCTTGTGCCGGACCTCACACAACGAAGAAATCCGCATTGGTAATGGAGAGATTCGTGCTGATCGTTGCGAAATGCACTGAGCCGCCTGCCGCATTCCCATTACTGTCGTAGTAGAGTTTGCCGGTATCCGTCTCATAGATGATGCGGTCGCTGGCGTCAGCTGCCGAGCCGGTCGTGTTTTTGACGAATTGCGCGGCAGTGAGCGTCCCAGTTCCGCTGATTGCGGTGAAGATCGCATTCTCCAGCCGAATGGTGTCGTCAGCGGCGCTGAAGTCCTCGATCTTATCGGCATTGCTCGATGCGTTCGGCGCCGTGTTGAACAAGAAAGTGTCCTTGCCGCCGCCGCCAACCAGCGTGTCGTTGCCAAGGCCCCCGGCCAGCGTGTCGTTGCCGCCGTCACCTCTCAAAAAATTGGCGACGGTACTGCCCGTCAGACTGTCCGCGAAATCCGTGCCGCGTACGCCCTCGATGCTGGTCAGCTTGTCCTGCTTGCCAAATCCGTCGGTCGCAACCCCTGTCGCGAGATTGACCTTGACGCCGGCCGTGCCACCGAAGCGTTCATCGCGATGAAAGCGCACGACATCGAAACCGCCGCCGCCATCGATGGTGTCACGTCCGCCAAGGCCCATGAATTCCTCTCCAAGGCTCGACCCCTTCATGCTGTCGGCAAACTGCGTTCCGCGGAAGGACTCGATACTCGTAAAGGTCTCTGCGTTGCCGTAAGGATCCGTGACTGTTCGCGCGATGGCGTCCAAGACAATTCCCTTAAAGGCATTGGTGTTGTTGTAGGCGTCATCGAAGCTCAACTGATCGTAGCCACTGCCGCCGTCATAGCTATCCTTGCCTTCTCCGCCCACGAAAAAGTCGTCGCCGCCATTGCCCTTGAACGTGTCGTTGCCGGCGAAACCGTACATATCGTCGGCGCCGGAGGATCCGTTGAGGGTGTCGCTGCGGTTCAGCAGCCATTTCTGCACGCCCCAGGCATCGTAAGCCTCCACAGCGTCCTCAAGGGCGACAAGCGAGTGGCTGAGGCCCGTCAATGACTGCACCAGCGTCGTGCCGTTGCTCTGGAATAGTTCGAACTTAGTGATCGTTCCGCCCGTGGCTTCGCCGGCCGCGTTGAAGGTGAAACCCGAGCCTGTGATGGTCAGCTTCAGCCCGTTATCCAACTGGTATCGGATCTGCGTGGATGACTTGCTGACAAGCGTGGCCGTCTCGAGGTCGACCAGTTCGCCAAACTGAGGATTGAAGTCAAAACCGCTAATCGCCGGCGTATAGCTCTGCGGATATTTGCCGCCGGGAAAATAGAAATTCAATGTTGCCACAATGTATCTCCTTAGAAGGCACCCAAAAGATCCCGATCATTTCAAAGCCAGAATAGCTGGCGCAAGGTCAGGTGCCGATCTTGCTGACCTCGACGTTGTTAGCTGGAACGGGCAACGCACTCTCGTCTACGGCTGATGCCCAAGGCGTTGTTGCCGCCGGTCACTTGCTTGATTTGTCCTTCCGGACATGTTCCGTCATCCACAAGAACCTTTGCACCTGAAGCAAGTGTGCCGGGGCCGGGCTCCGCCGTTAAGGTTTGAGCGCATGCCGATGTCGCCAACGCGACGAGTCCGATTGCCAGGAGTCTTGCTGAGTTCATTTCCCTCTCCATTCGAGCGGACAAGATCGTGTCCGTCCAGGGAATCTGGACAAAGGAGCCTTCCATTACATCCCTCATTTGGGGGATGAACGAGCTTCAGTCCGCGTTCACTATCGTCAGGCTTTGCCTTCGCTTGCGTCGTCGCTTTGGTGTTGCAGTCGGAGGCAGTCGCAAGGCGGCAAATACCACGATGCGGACATTTTCAGTCCGGCGGGAGCGAGGACCGGACGGGGTTCGGGTTTGCGATCCGCACGTCGATAACCAACCGCCTTGGCCGCAGAACAAGAGAGTACGCGAGGGCCAATTGGCGCCCATTGGAGACAGAACATTGCGTCGCGACATCAATCCATCAACGATCCAGATTCTGCTGGTGGAAATTGAGGATGATTTGCGGGGCATGCTTCTGGTCGAGCGAGCCAGCAGCGTAGCGGCTATTGCAATTCACATATTTGTCGGTACGCGAGGGTACTTCCAGTTTCGTCGGAAGTCGGAGGAGGCAAGAGCCGGCGATCTGTTGCCGCCAATCGTTGCTGCCATCCAGCAAGTCCCCGAGAGGGTACTCGTAGACTTCACTCAGGAAGAATCCGAGTCGCGCGCGTCGGCTACGGTATTCATCGCAAGATCAATCCATCGGGCATTAACCAACGCCTTTGATGCGGTCTGCGTGTGAAACAGCACTGAAATGTGACCCCTACCAAAAGGTCGGATAACCGACTGACGACAAAGAGAAATTGCGATTCTGACCGGGCCTCGATCGGCGTCGATCGGGGCTCCTCTCTGAAATTGCTTTATCCTTCTTTATTCTCAATGGCATACCGCCGAGCGCCGGGGTCCCACTTTGGTGCTGTTTCACAGTCAGACTTTCTGAACTCGAAGAGTGGTACATGCTTGGCGGTAAGTGCTTGAGGTGCAACCACTCGGGCTGGATAGATCGCCGGGATGTCGGTCGCCGCTTCGGAAGGGACGTCGAAATTGTGAGTCTGATGCCGCGGCTGCACGGCACTTCCTGCGGTGAGCGAAGGAGATATTCCCTGAAACTAGGGAAGCTCAAGAGATAGGTAGCCTCCGTGGGTATTTTCCCCCTCCCTCATTGCCTTCTCTGTTAACTCTTCATGAACCATAGTCCCTCCGAGGCATCAGGCCGGTTTGGCGTCATGACGACACCGATCATTTTTGAGCATCCTCCATTTCGTCATGACGAGCATCCTTACAAATTCCTCCGCTTTGGCGGCACTGCAGACGCTGCGGTCGATCAACTCAAATCTCGCGGAGACGCAAAGTCGCGTCAGTTCCGGGTTGCGCGTCGCGGTGGCTGCCGACAACGCTGCATATTGGTCGATTTCGACGACCATGCGTTCGGACAACATGGCGATCTCGGCGGTTTCGGATGCACTTGCTCTTGGCGCGGCGAAAGTGGATGTCGCCTATTCGGGAGTGAATGCCGTCATCGACGTCCTCAATGAGTTCAAGGCGAAAATCATTGCCGCCGAGGAGGAAGGCGTCGACAAGGCAAAAATCCAGGTCGAACTGAATCAATTGAAGGAACAGGTCCAGAGTATCGCTACGTCAGCGAGCTTCAGCGGGGCCAACTGGCTGAACACCGACATCGACGACATATACGACAGAACCCTCAACAGAGCTTCGACCATCTCGTCATTCACAAGGGACGCGGCAGGCGGCGTTTCCGTTAAAACTATGGATGTCAATCTGTCCGAGGTGGCGTTGTTCAACAGCACGGGAGGAGGGCTTCTCCAGGCCGACCCTCGTGACCTCGGGACCATCGGCGGACTGCGCTTCTCCACTAGCTCGGATGCGATGAGCACCTACAGCGCCGGCAACACGAGTGGCTCGGCACCATCCGACAACATTTTCACCTTCAGCGGTCCGCTCACATTCGGTGTCGGCGACCAGATATCCTTCGACGTGACCATTGATGCGGACAATCCCGCGGACGGCATTCTCGCGCCGTACTACCTAGGGCAGACAACCTCCATCGCGATCGACAGGGCGACGGTCGATGCTGTCCTCCCGTCGGCGAATGGCGTGATCTCGACCTACAAGCAGTATGCCTCGGTTTTGAGCTACGCTCTCTCCGGTTCAGGGGCGACCGCGACGACATACTGGAAATACGATCCACCGAACCAGACGAAGATCAAGGTCGATATCCCCGATCTCGTCGGCATCGTTTACATCGGCAACGCAACTTTGGACGGCTCTTCGATCCAGATAACCGGTCTCACAAGCACCGTCGGCAGCGGGGGGCTGGCAAGCACTTCGGTGGACTACGGCGTCCGAAGCTCCTCGATGACCCTCGATTTCGAAGAGTTCGAGGTCTTCGAGGATGTCGTCGTCAGTTTCAGCTTGCGGGTCGACAACGAGAGTTCCGTGTCCTACTCGTTCGACAAGGCATACGTAAACTCGCTGCTGGGCGCCGAGGACGGCGTGGTCGCCACCTCGGCCGACATGGCGACGCTCCTGAATTCCCTTATCGCCCGGCCGGATGTCATAATCGAGGCCACTGATGGCAGCACTGTAAGCGTGAGAACGGACCCGGCCATCGACAGGAAGTCGGGACAGAAAAGCGGGATCGGCTTCTGGGGGATTAAGGTCAACATCGAACCCATCCCCAAGATGAATTTCCTCGAAATCGACATCGAGCGGAACCCAGATACGGTCGGTTCCTACATCACCTACATTGAGACCGTTACGGGAAGGATCATCGACGCAGCGGCCGTTCTCGGGGCGATTGGGAAGCGCATCGACATGCGGTCCGAATTCGCCAGCAAGCTCATGGCCACCGTCGACACGGGAATCGGCCGGCTGGTCGACGCCGACATGGACGAGGAATCGACAAGGCTCAAGGCATTGCAGACGCAGGCGCAACTCGCGGTTCAAGCGCTCCAAATCGCCAACTCCGACTCTCAGAACATATTGCAGCTGTTCCGCTAGTCACCTGGAACTGAAGTTCGTTACATTGTACGCTTGGCCTCTTCATGGGAGGTTGAGCAATGGCAAA